>JBKPMC010000049.1:0-14116 GCA_046731955.1 Pseudomonadota bacterium
GGGCAAGATGACCCTTGGTAACCGGCTGACGAAACCACCGGTGTCGAATGCCCGCCGTTGAAGCATGCTTTTCGGAGGTCGAGACTCTGCTCCATTTCATCGGAGGGCGTTTAGAGTAACGCGGGTTAAATTATTCTCAGCAGCAATTCGGCCCGCGGTAGAACAGCTCCGGAGTTCTTACGAGCTGCTCGAGGACCGACCACGACCGTCGAGCAAAATCAGCGACGGGTCGAAAACAGGCGCTTCACATTCATCTTGCGTTCACGCTACAAATGTAGCACACTACAAATGTAGCGCGGCGATTCGGCCGTGTGCCACAGAGGTTTTTAGATGCTGAGCAAGCTCCCGCCACGCGAACGACAGATCGTCGATATTCTATATGAGCGGGGGCCCCTGCTCGTAGCAGATATATGCAACGCGCTGCCCGACCAGCTGAGCGGCTCGGCGGTGCGGGCAATGCTCAAGCGGCTCGAAGACAAAGGCTATGTCCAGCGCACCGATTCGGAGCGCGGCTATCTCTACAGCCCGGTCCTGTCCGACACAGTCGCCAAGAAATCGGCACTGAGCGAAATCGTCCGGGTCTTCTTTAACGGATCGCCGGCGAGCGCGGCGTCGGCTCTTCTCGGCATGTCCGACCGCCTCAAAGACAATGAGCTCGACGAGCTGGAGCAAATGATCGCTCGCGCACGCAAAGCCAAAGGTGGCCAGTGATGCACGTCCTCATCGGAATCGCGCTGAAGTCCCTGCTCATCGCCGGGATCACGCTCGGCCTCGTCGCGCTGATGAAGCGGCGCTCGGCCGCCGAGCGCTCGTGGGTCGCGCATATCGGGCTGCTCGCCCTCGTGATCATGGCCTTTGCGCCGCTGGTCCTGCCCAGCTGGAGCGTGGAGGCCCCCGCCATGTTCGGTCAGGAGTCGTCAGCCCAGGCGAGCGTTCAAACCCCCGCTCTCACCCCGACCAATGTGTCCGTGCCGATCGCCGCGAACAGCCTGCCGGACGTGAAAGTGGCGTCACCGACCCTTGTTAGTCCAGCGGCGGTCGCCACGGCCGTTTATGCGGTTCCTGCCGCAATCCTGCTCTTCATCACCTTGCTGGCCCTTGGTCGCCTGATCGCCCTTCGCGCCCGTGCCGATGTGTTGGTCGATGGGCATTGGCTGAGCGCCCTGGCCCGCGCGCAGCGCCGTATGGGCTTCAAGCACGGCACCGCTTTGCTCACCAGCAACGAGCTCCCGTCGCCGATCAGCTGGGGTTTGATGCGGCCAGTGATCCTGCTCAACAACCGCGCGGTAGAGGCGTCGGACGAAGCTGAGGCGATCATCGCCCATGAGCTCGCTCATGTCGCGCGCATGGACTGGGCCAAGCTGCTGCTCGCCCGCATTGCGACCGCGCTGTTCTGGTTCAATCCGCTCGTATGGATCCTCGCTCGCGAAGCGCACCAGCTGCGCGAGGAAGCGGCAGACGACGCGGTGCTCGCCGCGGATATCGTCGATACGGACTATGCCCAGCTGCTGGTGGGAGTCGCGCGTCATGAATGCCCCGGCCTGCTGCTCGGAGCGCACGGAGTTGCCCCCTCGAAGAGCTCGCTCGCGCGCCGCGTTGCGCGGGTGTTGGACGGCAGCCTGGTCCGCGGCCCTGCCGCCCGCCCCTTCGCGCTTGGCGTGTTTGTCGGGGCGGTGCTGATCGCGGCGCCCCTTGCAGCGCTGACGCTGACCCCGGCGAATGAAACGAAGAAAAACGTCCCCCAAACTGCGCGCGCCACTGCGCCAAACGCGGACAACGGCCGGCCCTATTATGCCGGCACCGACTTTCCGACTGACCTCGGGAGCATCATCGCGGACGGCGTCTCGACGTCGGTCTCCACAGCAATGGCCGCGGTAGTTCCCGAGCCGACACCGAGCCGACGCGAAATTCCCGAAGGCGCGGTCGCCGACGCGTTCGCCTCGGCCGCTAAAGCGCGCCAACTCGCGCTGGCGGAAGCGACCAGAGCCACCGCCAAGGCGCGTGAGCGTGCCCAGGCGCTGAGCAACGGACAGATTGACCAGGTCATCGAGATGAAGGCCGCAGGCGTCACCGCCGACTATGTGAACGCAATGCGCGCCGCCTCCCCCGGGCTGAGGACCCTCGAACCGGCGGAATTCGCTGGCATGAAAGCCGTGGGGGTGACTCCGGACTATGCACGTGACTTGGCCACCGCTGGCCTTCGCAACCTCGACGCCGACGATCTCGCGGCCGCTCGTGCAGTTGGCCTCACCGGCGACTACGCCCGCGCGCTTGCCTCAGTCGGCGTGCGGCCGGACCTCGACGACTATATTCAGGTCCGCACCACGGGCGTCCCGGTTCACTATCTCATGTCGATACGCCGATCGGGACATCAGGTGCGCGATGCCGACAGGCTCATTCAGCTATGGGCCGTGCAAGCGAAACCTGGAGACCTCCGGCTGGCGCCTACGCCACCCAAAGCGCCCAAGCCTCCACCGCCCGGGTGGGATCCGTTCAGTGATCCCGACGATGACGGCGGGTAACCGTACCGGCGCCAACTAACCACTGATCCCAACTCACGAATTCCGAAACGCCTGGCCCAGGCGAACGGGCGGGCCTTGCCTGAAGAAAGGAACTGACCATGAACCGCTTAGTAGCTTTCCTGCTTGCGTTGCTGTTTGCGTCCGTGACCGTTTCGTCGGCCTGCGTTGCGGCACCCAGGGACTGGATCAGCTTCAGGCTCGAGCCGCAGCGCGGCGGCAATGAGATCAGGGCGAGCTTCCATGACCAAAGTCGCGGTCGTGAGAACCAATGGTCAACGGAATTCGTACCGGGGCAGCTGGTGGGCCTCGACGTTGCCGGGTTTCGCACAGCCGGCTCACGCCCGCTCCGCTTCGCCGTAGTTCGCGAAGCAGGCCGGCTCGACTGCTCGGGGAAGGGCGGCGGCAGCCACGCGGCGGGCAACTGCGCATTCACCGCCGACCCGGCCTTCACCAACCTGCTAGTGAGCCGCGGAATCGGGCGCCCGACCCGCGAGCAGGCAATCGGCCTGATGGCGGTGGACGCGCGCCGCGAACTCATCGATGCAATCGCGGCCGCGCGCTACCCGACGCCGAGGATCGACGATCTGACGGCTCTCACCGCAGTCGGCGTAAACGGGCGCTACATCGCCGATCTCACCCGCGCCGGCTACCGGCCACGCACGGTCCAGTCGCTGGTCGAATTCAAGGCACTCGGAATCACTCCGGACTGGATCGGAGGCTTCGCCCGCATCGGCTATGCCAGCCTTCCCGCCGGCGAGCTCATGCAGCTCAAAGCGCTGGACATCACACCCGGGTTCATCAGCGCCTTCGATCGCATCGGCTATCGCCACCTGTCGGTCGACACGCTGGTTCAGCTCAAGGCGCTGGACATCACGCCCGAGTTCGTCCGTTCCGCCGTGGGCGAAGGCGGGGCCATGCCGCCCGTCAGCGAACTCGTGGAGCTGAAGATGTTCGGGCGCCGGCGCTGACGTCCACCGTTGGTCGGTGGCGCGATCCCACATCGGTAGAACCGTTGGTCGATTGATCGAAGCGGCATCGCAACGAACCTGACCACCACTTAGCGCACCATCGAGGAACAAGGGGAAGTGTTGTGCATCGGACGCTATGGCTGACTTCAGCCTGCATTGGCGCCTTATCCTGCGCGGCAGCTTCGACTGCTCAGACGCCGAGCCGCAGTGATCCGGGTACGGCGGCTCGAGCACCGACGAGCCGTACGACCACCTACGACGCGGCCTTCTTTGCTCAATATGCGCCGCGCACCGCGCTCGACATCGCGAGGAGGGTGCCCGGCTTCCAGCTCGATCTCGGAAGCACGCAGAATGCGCTCGGGTCGGTGGACGTGCGCGGCTTTGCCGGCACGGCGGGCAACGTCGTGATCAACGGAGCGCGTCCTAGTTCCAAGGCCGAGACGATCGACACCACGCTTGCGCGAATTCCCGCTCAACGCGTTCTGCGCGTTGAGGTCGGGCCGGGCGACTTGTTCGGGTCTGATTATGCCGGGAAAAGCCAGGTTCTGAATGTGATCTTGTCCGAGGAGGGCGGGATCGACGCCAATGTCACTGCGGTGGGAAGGCGCTGGTACACGGGATACATCAACCAGGACATCTCCGGCTCCGCCGTGATGACCCGCGGCCCTTCGAGCATCAACCTTTCAGCCGGCACGGGTCGGAACAAACAGTATGAGGAAGGGACCGACGACCTGGTCGACATTGCCACCGGCGAGTTGGTTGAGCATCGCCGGAAGCACAACGTCTACTTCAACCGGGACCCGTATATCGCGGGGGGCTGGTCGCTCGAGCGCGCTTCCGACAAAGCTTTCCACCTGAATGCCCGGTGGCAACCGAGCCGATTCGATCTCACCCAACGTAACCGGGTCACGCCATCGGACGGGCCGCAGCACGACGACAATCTGTTCCAGCACTATAAGGATCCGCTGGTGGAATTGGGCGGTGATGTGACGCGCCCGCTTGCCGCCGGGGCGATCAAATTCGTCGCCCTCGCGACCCGGCGCAAGCGCAACGATTTCGACAATTACATTCAGCGCGACGGGCTTATCGACGATGGTGCGCAGGTTGACGGCGGGTTCGAGCAGACGGTCAAGGCGCGCCGGAACGAGACGATCGGCCGGCTGAGCTGGAGCCGGTCGAACCTCGCCGGCTTCTCCTTCGAAGTAGGCGCCGAGGCCTCATACAATACGCTCGATTACGGCCTCGAATTCTTTGAGATCGACGAGAATGGAGAGCGAGTGAGGATCGACCTTCCCCTCGACGACGCCGAGGTCAAGGAGAAGCGCGGAGAGGTTTACTTAAGCGCCGGCAAGACGCTCTCCCCTGCCCTGCGTCTCGATGGTGGCGTCAATTACGAATTCTCCGATCTCAGGGTGAGCGGCGACGCGAGCGCGCAACGAGCGCTCAAGTTCCTCAAACCGAACGTGACCGTCGATTGGAAGCCGGGCGGCGGCTGGCATGCCCAAGCTTCGATCAAGCGCACCGTCGCACAACTCGATTTCTACGACTTCGTCAGCAGCGCCGATCTGTCGGCTCAGCGCGTCAATGGCGGCAACGAGAATCTGGAGCCCCAGCGCACCTGGGAGTTCCGTATGACGGCCGAACACCCGCTTTTCGGCGAAGGGCTCTTCAAGCTCGACCTCGGTTACGATCTCGTCAGCAAGCTCCAGGACCGGATCCTCGTCTGCGATGAGGACGATGTTGACGTCTGTTTCGACGCTCCGGGAAACATCGGTACGGGCAAGCGCTACTTCGCAGAGCTTACGATCGACGCTCCGTTGACGCGACTGTGGAACGGACTTCGGGTCAAGTTTACCGGGACGATCCAGCGTACGCGAGTGAAGGACCCGATCGACGGCAGAATGCGCAACTTCAGCGGCTTCTTTCCCGATTGGCAGTGGGAGATCGACGTTCGGAGAGACGTCGGGAAGTTCTCCTACGGTTTCAACATCAACGACCGCGATCGGTTCACCTTTTTCCGGACGGATGAGTTCGACAGCAACTTCAACGGCGGGCCATATGGCACGGCATTCATCGAATACCGGTTCACTCCCCGGACGTCGCTGACGCTTGACCTGGACAACGCACTGGAGACCAGCGGCAATCGCGACCGGCTGCTGTTCAGGCCCAACCGCCTGACGCCGACCGACGGAATCTTCGACGAATTTCGTCATCGCGATCGGCACATCAGCGTCGGACTGACGCTGAAGCAGAGCTTCGGCGGCGGCGGCGGGACGAAGGTGGCAAAGTCGCAGTAACAAGTCTAAGGAGCCGGCGACTTTTCGAACATCGCAAGGACCCTCAAGTTGGCGACCTCACGCATCGTGGACGCGGCTCAGCACCATGAGCCGGCGATCCTGCCATTCGACTGGCAGGATCCGTTCGATCTCAATCACCAGCTTACGGACGAGGAGCGCCTCGTCCGCGACACGGCCGAAGCCTATGCGCAGGAGAAGCTGCAGCCGCGCGTGACCAGCGCCTATCTGGAAGAGCGATTCGACCAAGAAATCATGAGCGAAATGGGCGCGCTCGGCCTTCTGGGTGCGACTATCCCGCATGAATATGGCGGCGCCGGTCTCGGCTATGTCAGCTACGGCCTGATCGCTCGCGCCGTGGAGCGCGTCGACAGCGGTTATCGATCGGCCATGTCGGTCCAGTCGAGCCTCGTCATGTACCCGATCCACTCCTACGGGTCGGAGGAGCAACGGCAAAAGTATCTGCCCAAGCTTGCGACAGGCGAATGGGTCGGCTGCTTCGGGCTAACTGAGCCGGATGCGGGCTCCGATCCGGGCAGCATGCGGACGCGCGCGGTGAAGACTGCGGACGGCTACCGCCTGACCGGCACCAAGATGTGGATCACGAATTCGCCGATCGCGGACATTTTTGTGGTCTGGGCGAAGTCGGATGCGCACGGGGGCAAGATCCGCGGCTTCGTGCTCGAAAAGGGCATGCAGGGCCTCTCCGCTCCGAAGATCAAGGAGAAGCTCTCACTTCGTGCCTCGATCACGGGCGAGATCGTGATGGACGCCGTCGACGTGGGCGAAGACGCGCTTCTGCCCAATGTCGAAGGACTGAAGGGTCCGTTCGGCTGCCTCAATCGCGCACGCTACGGCATATCGTGGGGCTCGATGGGCGCCGCCGAGGCTTGCTACGCCGCTGCGCGGCAGTACACGCTTGACCGCAAGCAGTTCGGACGGCCCCTCGCCTCCAACCAGCTGATTCAACTCAAGCTCGCCAACATGGTGACCGAGATCACGCTCGGGCTGCAGGCGGCGCTTCGCGTCGGCCGCCGCCTCGAAGCGCACGAACTGATCCCCGAGACGATCAGCCTGATCAAGCGTAACAATTGCGGGAAGGCCCTGGAGATCGCACGCATTTCCCGCGACATGCACGGCGGCAACGGCATCTCGGCCGAGTTCCAGGTGATGCGCCACGCGGCGAACCTCGAGACGGTCAATACCTATGAGGGGACTCACGACGTCCATGCCTTGATCATGGGTCGGGCGATCACCGGGCTCTCCGCCTTCTAGCGAACGGCCGCAAACACCCTTATGCTTCGCCCGCGGGCAATCGCGCGGGGCATGCACATGGGCATCGTGGGCTGGGTCATTCTCGCGGCAGTCGTTCTGCTGCTGCTGTTGGTCATCGCCATCTACAACCGGCTGGTCCGCCTCCGCGCGCTGGTGAAGGAGGGATTCAGCGGAATCACCGTCCAGTTGCGCCGCCGCGCCGACCTCATTCCCAATCTGGTCGAGGCGGTCAAAGGTTATGCGACCCATGAGCGCGAGGTGTTCGAAGAGGTCACAGCTCGGCGCGCCGACGCCCTCACTGCAGGAAGCGTCGAGGCGACGGCGCAGGCCGATGCCCAGATGACCGGCTTGCTCGGACGTCTTTTCGCGGTGGCCGAGGCCTATCCCGAGCTTAAGGCGAACACCAATTTCCTCCAGCTCCAGGATCAACTGGCGAACATCGAGACCGAGCTGCAAGGAGCTCGGCGCTATTACAATGCGACGGTTCGCGATTTGAATTCGACCATCCAGAGCTTCCCGCCGGTGCTGATCGCGCGGCCGATGGGCTTCACTGAGGAGCCTTTCTACGAGGACGAGGACCCAGCCATTCAAAGCGCGCCGAAAGTGTCGTTCGCCCGTCCGGCGGCCTGATTGTGGCAAGCGCCTGGCGCGCGCTTCTCGCGCTACTCCTTCTGCTGTCCCCCGCCGCTGCGCCGGCCGAGGAGCGGATTCTCCGCTACCTTAGCGACGTCCAGATCCAGAAGGACAGCTCGCTCGCAGTCACCGAGACGATCGACATTCGCGCCGAGCGCAATCAGATCAACCACGGCATCTACCGCGACTTCCCGACCCATTATCGCGGCCCGCACGGCAGCCAGGTCCGGGTGGGCTTTGCCTTCGAAGGCGCAACGCTGGACGGAATGCCGGTTCCGGCGACCACCCAGTCCGTTTCAAACGGCGTCCGCATCAAGATCGGCGACCCGGACAAATACGTCGACGTCGGCGAGCACCGCTACGTTGTCCACTACCGGACCACGCGGCAGATCGGGCGGTTCAAGGACTTCGACGAGATCTACTGGAATGCGACGGGGAACGGCTGGATCTTCCCGATCGACCTCGCCGAGGTCCGGATCCGCCTGCCCGAGCCGGCAAGGTTCGGCCAGCGCTCGGCTTATACGGGCCCGCAAGGCTCGACGGCCTCGAACGCGCAGGTGATCGAGGAAAAGCCCGGCGAAATCCTGTTTCAGACAACGAGTCCGCTCGGTTCCTACGAAGGCCTGACCGTGGCCGTCGCCTTCCCAAAGGGTGTAGTCGCGGAACCGAGCGGAGGCAGCCGGCTGGCGGCATGGCTCGCAGACAACGGCCCGCCCCTCGCCGGCCTGCTTTCGCTGCTTGGCCTGGCCGGATTCTATCTTGTCGCCTGGAAACGGGCCGGACGGAACCCGCGTGCCGGAGCGGTAGTGCCCATTTTCTCGCCTCCCGACGAACTGTCGCCGGCAGGCATGCGCTACGTCACCAAGATGGGATCGGACAACCGCACCTTCGCCGCGGCCCTCGTCGACATGGGCGTCAAAGGCCACATTCGCCTGGTCGAGGAGGAAGGCGGCTGGTTCTCACGGGACAAGACGCGGCTCGAGCGATTGCCGGGCTTGAATCCGCTTCCGCCCGAGGAAGAAGCTGCTCTTCGCGAACTCGCCAATACCGGCGAGTCGATCGTGATGGAGCAGAAGAACCACGCGAAATTCTCGTCTGCGAAGAAGAATTTGGAAGAGATACTGAAGAAGCAGTACGAAGGTACGCTGTTCAACAAGAACTGGGGCTGGGCAATTGCCGGCGTGCTTTTGTTGCTCGCCGCTCTGTGGGTGGCGGCCGCCGCCGTGGTGGTGGCGACCAACGGCGCGCAGGTCTGGCAAATCGGGGTGACGCTCGGCGCCATCCTCGTCGCCGCCCTGCTGTCCGCCGCGAGCCGCGGCTCATCCGCCGTCGGCAAGTGCCTGCTTTCGCTGATCCTTGTCGCCGCTGGCGGAGTGGCGGTCGCGTTCGGGATGCCAATCCTGGGCCAGGCGCTCAACAGCGGCTGGTGGCTGCCGATGGCGATCCCGTTGCTCGCACTACCGCTGGTGATTTCCGCCTTTTTCTGGATCGACGCCCCGACGAGGGAAGGCCGCCAAGTCCTCGACCGCGTGGCGGGGTTCAAGCAATATCTCTCGATCACCGAGCGCGAGCGGCTCGATCGCATGACCCCGCCCGAGGACACGCCCGAGCTGTTTGAACGCTACTTGCCCTATGCGATCGCGCTGGGCGTCGAGAATCGCTGGGCCGCGCGTTTCGCTGGGGTGCTCGCGGCCGCCGCTGCCGCGGGGCATTCGGGGATGGCCTGGTACTCGGGAAGCCACAGCCCCTGGGCTGACCCCGACGGTTTCGCCAGCACCGTGGGTGATTCCCTCGCAAGCACGATCAGTTCTGCCTCGACCGCTCCGGGGTCGAGCAGCGGCTCGGGCGGCGGCGGGTCGTCAGGCGGCGGAGGGGGCGGCGGCGGCGGCGGCGGCTGGTGACATAAGGCGACCCGGTCGGCGGTAGAACGCAATCGGGGCGTTACGATAGACGGCGTCCGCCTGCCGCATGAATCCCAGCCGCTCGGCCAGTTTCATCGAGGGCGTGTTCTCCAAATCGATGATTGCGGGATAAGAGGCGGCGCCGATCGCCTGCTCCGCCCATTTGAGCGCCGCGCTGCACGCTTCGAAAGCAATCCCCTGCCCGTGCACCGAACGGTCGAAGATCCAGCCCATCTCTGGCTCGCCGAGGATCAACGGCGCCATGTCGCGTTCGAACTGAAAGAAACCGCAATGGCCAACCATCCGACCGTTCGATTTTTGCTCGACGGCCCAGGGCCCCATGCCGATCAGAGACCACATGCCGAGCCCCATGAGCAGGCGGCGCCACGAATCCTCGCGATTGACGGGATTGCCACCGATATGACGCATCACCTCCTCGTCACCCAGCGTGGCGGCATGTGCGTCAAGGTCGTTCGCGCGGAAGGCGCGCAGGATCAGGCGTTCGGTCTCGATTCGCGGAGCTTCGCGGAAGTTCGTTTGACTGGATCCCGGATCAAGTCCGAGATGACCGCTCATGCGGTCACTTTTTGCCGAGAGTGAGCCCGCCGAAGCGCTTGTTGAAGCGCGCGACCTGGCCGCCAGTATCGAGCAGCTTCTGGTTCCCGCCGGTCCATGCCGGATGCACCTTCGGATCGATGTCGAGGTGCAGCGTGTCGCCTTCCTTGCCCCAGGTCGAACGGGTCTGGAACTTCGTCCCGTCGGTCATTTCGACGGTGATCATGTGATATTCGGGGTGGATACCGGACTTCATGTGCAATTTCCTTGGGTTAGCAGCTGGTTTCCGACCAGCTGCGCAAGGTTGAGCGCGCGACTTAGAGGCTGAGACCTTAACTTGCAACCTCAGGCGGGCCGCGGCTCCTGGCTCGGGCGCAGGGCCGGTAAGGCCCGCTCGAGAAGCGCGAAACCGCCGAATAGCAGCCCGCTGAAGAACAGGTCGCCGGCAACGGTGTTCTGGAAGAACGGAATGGCAGCCACGTAACAGGCAGCCAAGCCGCCAGGCGTCAGCGGATACATCCCGCTGGTCAGCCAGACGCCGAAATTGGTGATTGCAAAGAATAGCACCGAGCTCGCGATGGCAGCGAGTCCGATCCGGAGGACAGACACCCTCGACAATGCGAGCCAGCCGAGCAGCACGATGATCGCGACGCTCCCGTAGACGAAGGGCATTCCGGAGTGGAAGCCGATCAGCGTGTCACTGAGCAGCATTGCGGCCAAGGGCGCGATGAAGGCGAGTGCGTTCCTGCCGAAATAGGCGCCGCTGAACAGAGCCATCGCCGCGATCGGCGTGAAGTTCGGCGGATGCGGAACGAGGCGCAAAGCGGCAGCCGCGACAATGGCCGAGAGCAATGCGAGGAGCCTGACGTGATTTGCGGTCATGGCGCCTGCATAATCTCGGCTGGAGCAATTTGACACCCCATCGCTCGGTCGCCTAGCGAAGTCCTGCGATCAGGGTGCCGCCCACGAGCTTCGTCTCGGCGGGGGCGGTTCAAAGGGAAGCCGGCGAAAATCCGGCGCTGTGCCCGCAACTGTGAGCCGGTTTCCGCCGGCGAAGTCAGGAACCTGCCTTGGTCCGTCGTCCGTTTCCCCGGCCGGGACCAGCCGCGGGGCGTGGGGCCCGACGCTGCCGCAAGGCGGCGCATCCCTCTGTGACGACAGGTTCGTCAACAGGAGGATCACATGCCCGCTCTACCCATCGATACCGACCAGATCGTCATCACGGCGTCGCGCGCGCCCGAAAGCGAAGCGCGGACGCCCGCCAGCGTGACCATCATCGATCAGCAGCGGATCGTCCGGCTTGACGAGCCGTTGATAAGCGCCCTGCTCCGCCTGACGCCGTCGGCAGCGGTGGCGACATCCGGACCGGCCGGCTCACTGACAGAAATCCGGATCCGCGGCGCCGAAGCCAATCACACCTTGCTGTTCGTCGACGGCATCAAGATCGATGATCCCGCGTCGGGCGATACATCTCGTTTCGAGATTCTGAACGCAGATCTCGCATCCCGAATCGAAGTCGTCCGCGGTCCGCAATCCGCACTGTGGGGCTCCGAAGCGATCGGCGGCGTGATTGCCGTCAACGGCATCGACGATGTGCCGGGCGTGAGCACAAATGCCGAGGGCGGCTCATTCGGCTTTGTCCGGGCGAATGCGTCGGGCGCCATGGCTACCAGCGGCGCCGGCATTGCAGGCGCCGTGGGTTTCCAGCGCGCGACCGGGATCAACAGCGTTGCCGGGCCCGGAGACAAGGACGGCTATCGCAATTTCTCTGGCCGTCTGCGCGGGACCTGGCATCCGCGAGCCGATGTGGAGATCGGAGCCTCCGCGCTCGGCCTGACCGGTCGGACCGAGTTCGACGGCTTCGACCTCTTTACCGGCGCCCATACCGACACGCGCGACAGCAGCCGCAATCGACTCGCGGCCGGGCGGATTTGGGCGACCATCGGCAGCAATGAGTCGCCGTGGCGAGGGCAGATCGCCGGCACGCTGCTCGGCTCATCGAACAGCAATTATCTCGCAGGCGTGCAGCAGAACCGCACGCGCGGCTCTCGCCGAAATCTCTCGGCCCAGCTCGAACGCCGCTTCACGACCGGCGCGGTGGTTCATCGGCTGATCATTGCCGGTGAAACCGAGCGTGAGCGCTTTCATGCCCGGGACACGGCTTTCGGAGGGCTCACCAAGCAGGACCGCAGCCGCTCGCACAACGCCTTAACGGCTGAATGGCGCGGCGAGACATCGCGCTTCACCGGCGACGTCGCGATCCGACGCGACATGTTCAATCGCTTCCGGGATGCGACCAGCGTCCGCGCTTCCCTGCTCGGACGGATCCGCGGGGGATTTTCGCTCGCCGGTTCCTATGCGGAAGGAATTGCGCAGCCGACTTTCTTCGACTTGTATGGTTTCTTCCCCGGCAGTTTTGTAGGCAATCCCGATCTAAAGTCGGAGCGCTCGCGCGGATTCGAGCTCTCGCTGCGCTATCGCAGCGGGCTCTTTGGAGCCTCGCTGACCGGTTATCGCCAGCGCCTGCGCGACGAGATCGTCAATAATGCGACGTTCACGAGCGTGCTGAATGCGTCGGGAAGCAGCCGGCGTTCCGGCCTCGAGGCCACGGTCGACTGGAAGCTCGGGGATGAGCTGCGGCTCTCGGCCAATTATGCCTATCTCAAGGCTACCCAGCCCGACGCGGCGACCGGCGAGCGGCTGACCGAAGCGCGGCGACCGAAACACAGCGGCTCCATAGCGGTCGACGGTATGGTGGGGCGTTTCATCTACGGCGCTTCGCTCGCCTACGTCGGAAGGCATCTCGACAATCGCGACACCTTCCCCTTCGATCGCGTTGTACTCGGATCTTACTGGCTGGCCGACGCCCGGGTTGCGTACGCGGTTCGCCCAGGGATCGAGCTGTTCGCTCGCAGCTCTAACCTTCTCGATCAAAGCTATCAGGATGTCTTCAGTTACCGCACGGAAGGTCGCGCGGTTTATGCCGGCGTGCGGCTAAGCCGGTGAGGATCAGCCGGCTGGAGGGTCGGCGATCATCGCCGTGAAATTCGCCTCTGCCGCGAGCTTGCCGTCGACGCTCGCTCGGCCGGCGAACTTGCACACTGTCGCGCGCTTTTGGACGAACTCGACCTCGAGCTTCAGCAGGACTCCCGGCTCGACGGGGGTACGGAACTTCGCGCCTTCGATCGCCATGAAATAGACGAGCTTGCCCGAGCCAGCGAGACCAAGTGCCTCGACGGCGAGCACGCCCGCCGCCTGCGCCAGTGCTTCGACGATCAGCACGCCCGGCATGATCGGGCGCGCTGGAAAATGCCCTTGAAAGAAGGGTTCGTTGATGGTCACCGCCTTGATCGCGGTAATGCCCTTCTCGGGGTCGAGGGTCTCGACCCGGTCAACCAACAGCATCGGATAACGATGCGGCAGCGCCGCCATCACCCGCTTGATGTCGAGCGGTCCGATGGAGGCGCTGCCGGGCTGGTCGTTCATTCAGACCTTAACGGCTCTGCGGGGTCTGCTGGGCCTGGGCCGGCGCCGTCGTCTGGAGTGACGGCATTGCAGTGTTGAGAGCGGTGAGCACGTCATTGGTGACGTCGATCGAGTTGCTCGTGGCGAGCGTCGAACCGACCTCCATCAGCATGTTTGCGCCGCGGCGCTGCATGACCTGCTGATAGATGGGGCCGAGCTTATCGGAGATCTGCTTCTGGATGTACTGCTGATTGCGCTGAAGCTGTTGCTGCCCGCGCGAAAGCTCCTGCGCAGCCTGCTGACGCTTGGTTTCCCACGCTTTGGCTCTGGCCTGAAGCGCGGCGTCCGGCTCCTTGCCTTTCAGGGCGTCGACAGCCGCCTGAATGGCCTTCTGCTCGGTCTCGAGTGGAGTTGCCAGTGCCTTCTCGCGGCTCTGCAGGGCCGTCGCCTGGCTGCGGAGCGCGCCGGAGGCCGTCTTGCAGGCAGTGCAGTCGCGAGTCACG
>JBKPMC010000050.1:0-44315 GCA_046731955.1 Pseudomonadota bacterium
CGGTTCAGGCGGACGTGCGGGGTATTGCCGATCGTCTCGAGGATATTGTCGGCCTTCATTCCCTGGCTCTCCTCTTATTGTGCGCCGCACAAGTCGGGCGCGTGGAAAGGTTTTGCAAGCGAACAGATTCGTCAGGCGCCGCCAGCGACCACGGTGGCTTCTTCAGGCGGCGGCTCTTCAGGAAGCTCGAATGTGCGGGCGCGACGTAGTTCGGGGAACAGACCCGCCCAGAGCAGGGTCACGACGAGGGCGGCGATCCCGCCTGCGACCGTGGCCGCCACCGGACCGAGCAGGGCCGCGGTAAAGCCGCTGCGCGTCTCCCCGAGCTCGTTGGAGGCCGAGATCGCGAGGGTCGAAACGGCCGAGACCCGGCCGCGCATCTGATCGGGCGTATGAAGCTGGATGAGCGATTGGCGAATATAGACCGAAAACATGTCGGCCGCGCCGAGGAGGGCGAGCATGGACAGCGAAAGGAAGAACGATCTTGATATCCCGAAAACAGCGGTTGCAGCCCCGAAGACGACGACGGCGCTGAGCATCTTCACCCCGACATCCGTCTTCAGCGGCCGGACCGAGAAGAAGATCGCAGTCAGCGTCGCGCCGGCCGCGGGGGCGGCGCGCAATGGTCCAAGGCCGTTTGGGCCGACCTGAAGGATGTCGCGTGCATAGACGGGTAGCATCGCCGTCACGCCGCCGAGAAGAACCGCGAACAGGTCGAGCGTAATCGCGCCTAGCACCAGTCGGTTGCGCCGAACGTACGCTAGCCCATCGACCATCTGACTCAGCGGACTTCCGGGCTTCAATGCTGTGCGCGGCAGCGGCCCGATCATGAACATGCAAACCACGGAAAAAGCGAACAGGCCCGTACTCAAAGCGTAGGGCAGGTGCGGTGTGACGTCGTAGAGAATGCCGCCAAGCGCCGGCCCGACAATCGCGCCCGTTTGCCACGCCGCGGAACTCAAAGCGATGGCGTTGGGCAAGATCTCGCGTGGCACGAGGTTGGGAGCCAGCGCGCCGAGGGCCGGTCCCGCGAACGCCCGCGCGACGCCGAGCACAGCCGCGACCCCGAACAGGATCGGTAAGCTGATGAAGCCGCCCCACGTCGCCAGGAAAAGCGTGAACGCGCACAGCAATTCCAGCGAGATCACCGCCCTTGCGATGTAGCGCCGGTCCAGCCGGTCTGCAGTCCAACCGCTCACTGGCGTCAGGACGAACAACGGAACGAATTGGACGAGGCCGATCAGCCCCAGCTGAAACGCCGCCTCCCGGATGCTCATGGTCTCGCGGGCGATGTCATAGACCTGCCAGCCGATGACGATGACCATCGCCATCTGGCCGATCGTCGTGGTCAGACGAGCGAGCCAGTAAGAACGGAAGGCGGCGATTTTCAGGGGCTCGGGGAGCAGGCTCACCGGCCGCGCCCTAGCTTTGGGTCACGGGTGCGGCAACCGTCTCCGGCTTCGTACGCGCGAGATCGAAGCGCTTGATCAGCCAGGGCATGGTCAGGCCCTGGACGAGGATTGAGAAGGCAACGACGACGAAGGCGGTCACGATGATCGAATTGCGCTCGGGAACGTTTGGCGGAACGGTAAGCGCCAGGGCGAGGGCAAGAGCGCCGCGCAGCCCGCCCCAGAAGAGCGTGTGCTGATGGGAAGCAGGCAGACGCCAGCGTGAATTTCGGAACAAAGGGGCGAGCGGGTAGATCGAGAGGCCGCGTCCGGCGAGCACGAGGAGGATAGCGACGGCGGCGGCGACAGAGCCAAGCTCGCGGAGCGGCTGGTTGGCGAGGTTCATCCCGATCAGGATGAAGACGAAGCTGTTGGCGAGGAACGCGAAATATTCCCAGGCCCAGCGCACTCGATCGCGGCCGGGCGTCGAGAGCAGTCGCGTACTGAGGCTCCCGATCATCAGACCGGCCGCGAGCGCGCTGATGATGCCCGACGCATGAAACTGCTCGGCGAGCAGGAATGAGCCATACGCGGCGATCGTCGTCAGCGTGATCTCGACCAATGGGTCGTCGGTTCGGCCAACGATCAGCAGGATCGCTATGCTGACCGCGAGCCCGATGAGCACGCCTCCGCCGAGTGTCCACAAAAAGGCCGGGACGAGGCTACCCGCGTCGACTGATGCTCCGGCGGCGATGGTGGATAGGACCGCAAAACCGACCGCTGCCACACCGTCGTTAAGCAGGCTTTCCGATTCGACCACCATCGACACCCGCGGCTGACACCCCATTTCGCGGAAGGTCGCGATTACCGAGACTGGATCGGTGGCGGCGATCAGCACCCCGAACAAAGCGGCGCCGATCCAGCTCCAGCCGACGATCCAGTGCATGCCCGCGGCAACGACCGCGGCCGCAATTCCGACGCCAAGGAAGGCGAGGGTCAGCGTCAGTGGAAGCTCATAGCGGAAGCGCCGCCAGTCGAGCTGCAGCGCCGCTTCGAACACCAAGGGGGGGAGCAGGATGTTGAAGATGAGCGCGCGTGACAGGGGGACGTCTGGACCGCTCGGCAAGAGCGCGATCAGGAAGCCGGCGACGACCAACCCGACGATATAGGGCAAGCCGAGCCGCCGCGAGAGCATCGCGATGAGGCAGGCGACGAGCAGCAGAATGCCGATCGGTGCGAGTGAATCGCCGGTCATGGCGAAGGCAATAACAAGCGATTCTCCTGAGGTCTGCCCTGCTGCTGCCGATGCCCGGCGAACTGCCCTTCAGGCGGTCATCTGCGCGACGATCGCCTCGAACCGAGGATGACCGTGGAGCGGCTTCAGGTCATTGTCCTCCATCAGCCACTCACGGTCACCTTGTCCGGTGGCGGCGGCACGTTCCAATAGATCAAGCGCCTGTTGCGCATCTTTACCGAGCATCGCGGCGCAAGCCAGCGTCACCAGGTTCCCATAATCCGCCGGCCGAAGCGCCGACGCGCGGTCGATCATCTGCTGTGCCTGTTCACCCCGGCCGAGCAGGGCCATCACGCCCGCGCCGTGGCCGAGCGCGCGCACGTCGCTTGGATTTAGATCAAGGTGCCGCTCGATTGCTGCGGCCGACCGTTGTAGGCAACTCCGCTCACCGGCCTCGTCCCCGAGGGCCTGATATTCCTGCAGCGCGAAGACGATGTAGCGATAATCGTCCGGGGCGAGCTCGAATGCGCGCTCATAATGGCGGATTGCGCCGGCCTTGTCGCCGGAAAGGACCAGGAACCGCGCAGTGCGGTAATGGACGTTGGCATCGTGCGGACTGAGCGTCACCGCTCTCAAATGGGCCCGCCCGGCTTCCGGATCGTGGGTCAACGAGAGCGCTCCGCCGAGCGCCAGCTGCGCATCGGCAAGCTCGGGCGCGAGCGCGACGGCCTTCCTGGCAGCTTCGAGCGCTTCGGCAGCGGCATCCCGCCAGTCGGGCAAATGCCAGCGCGCGATCTGAATAAGCACGTCGGCGAGACCCGCGTGGGCCAACGCAAATTCGGGATCGCGAGCAATCGCCTGGCGGAACAGGTCGGCAACTGTGCGGCGCTCCACTTCCATCTCCTGCCGCGCGAGATGTCGAGCCTTCAATGCGAGCGTGTTGGCCTTCGCGTCCTTGCTCGCGGCGCTGCTGATCGATCGAGCGTCGCGATCGAGCAGCGCAACGCCCAGCGCGGCCGCGACAGCTCTCGCAATCTCCTCCTGCACAGCAAAAATGTCGGACAAAGTTCGATCGAATGTTTCGCTCCATCGTGCGAAGCCGGTCGCTGTCTCGACCAGCCGCACGGTAATACGGGCGCGATCGCCCGATTTGCGGACGCTCCCTTCCAAATAGGTATCAGTCCGAAGGGCTGCGGCCGCTGTGTTCGCGTTCGCGGCGGCAACCCTGAGGCCGGGAAGACGCGCCAGAGCCGTGACGATCTCTTCCGCGAGGCCGTCCCCGAAGTCGCCTGTGCCCGATGCGGTCTCCCGGAGCGGGAAAACCGCCACTGAGGGTTCGCCGCTGGATCTTGCGGCTGCTATGCCTTCGACTGCTGGAACCGGTTCGCCACTCACGAGCGCACGGATCGCGGTCAGGACGGATTTCCAACCAGCTCCGTCCAGTGTGTCGCTGGGAAGAGCGGCGCACTGTATCTGGTCGAACGGCATGGGCAGGCGGGCACTATCTACACGCGCCTGGACGAGATTGCCCTTCTCGCGGGCGCGATTCGCCTCCGATCGTACCCATTGCGATTGCACTGCGGCTTCGGACCATAAGACCAGCACGGCACGTGCGGCGTCGAGCTCGGCCGCGATCACGTCGGCATAGGCGCGGTGCGCCGGGAGCTCCTCGTCGAACCACACCGAATAGCCTTGCCCGCGCAACTCGGCTGCGGCGCGCCCCGCTAATTCGGCGCTCGTCCGGGCATAGGAAAGAAAAATATCGGCCATTTGCCCCCGATCGCCTCGCCCTCGCTTCTACTGCTTGCGGGACGCGGTGGCGAGGTTAGACCAAGGCTGATGGCGAAGCCCAAGACCCGATATGTTTGCCAGGCCTGCGGGTCGGTCTCCCACCGCTGGCAGGGGCAGTGCCCCGACTGCGCGGAGTGGAACACGCTCGTCCAGGAAGCGGCGGAGGTGTCGAGCATCTTCGCCGCGCGGCACAATCTGCAGGGGGGTGGCCGGGTCATCTCGCTTGTGGGTTTGGAGACGCCGGCAGCGCTACCGGAGCGGCTGCCGAGCGGGCTAGCCGAATTCGACCGCGCGATCGGCGGCGGGATCGTGCCGGGATCGGCGATGCTGGTTGGCGGCGATCCGGGAATCGGCAAATCAACGCTTCTGCTCCAGGTCGCCGCGCGGCTCGCGAAAGAGGGGCGCAGCGTCATCTATGTCTCGGGCGAGGAATCGGCCGAACAGGTGCGGCTGCGCGCAGTTCGGCTGGGCCTCGGCGGAGCTCCGGTGCGCCTCGCGGCCGCGACCTCTGTCCGTGACATCCTCACGACTGTTGGGGATGGAGAGCCGCCCGCGCTGCTGATCATCGATTCCATCCAGACCATGCATTCGGACCTGATGGAGGGCGCACCGGGCACCGTCAGCCAGGTCCGCGCCTCCGCGCAGGAGCTCGTGCGCTTCGCCAAGGAGCGCGGCACCGCTTTGGTGCTGGTCGGCCATGTCACCAAGGACGGCACGATCGCCGGCCCGCGCGTGCTCGAGCATATGGTCGACACAGTCCTGAGCTTCGAGGGCGAGCGAAGCCACCAGTACCGAATACTGCGCGCGATGAAGAACCGGTTCGGCGGCACCGATGAGATCGGTGTGTTCGCGATGGAGACGGAAGGGCTGACCGAGGTTCCGAACCCGTCGGCCCTGTTCCTCACCCACCGCGGCGAGGCGGTCAGCGGCACCAGTGTCTTCCCGGCGATCGAGGGGTCTCGGCCGGTCCTGGTCGAAATCCAGGCTTTGACGGTGCGGCTGGCCACCGGCGCGACGCCAAGGCGCGCCGCCGTCGGCTGGGACAGCGGGCGGCTGGCGATGATCCTCGCGGTGCTCGAGGCGCGCTGCGGGATGAGTTTCGCGACCGCCGAGGTCTATCTGAACGTCGCTGGCGGATACCGGTTGAGCGACCCTGCGGCGGATCTCGCGGTCGCGGCGGCATTGGTCTCCGCGCTCTCCGAACGGCCGGTGCCGAGCGAATGCGTCGTGCTTGGCGAGATCGCGCTGTCGGGCGAAATCCGCCCGGTCGCGCATGCGGGGCTGCGGCTGAAGGAAAGCGCCAAGCTCGGCTTTGAGACTGCGTGGGTGCCCAAGGGCGTCAAAGGCGGTGAGGGCCTCCGCGTCGCCGAGTTCGGCAATTTGCGTGAACTCGTGGACCAGATTCTGGTGCGATGAACCTCTTCGCTCGCGAGAAGACTACCTAACCGATCATTAAGTTGCGGATTTTCGCGCGGGAATGCATCTCGCCGCCACCCGTGAATGTGAAACCGTCTCTCGACGCTCCGCCTGTTCAGGACGGACTGCCGATCCCGCGGCGGTACTGGTCGGCGGCGACGATCTGGCTCGCGATCGCGATGGCCGTGCTCGACGGAAGCATCGCAAACGTGGCGTTGCCGAGCATCGCGGGGCAGCTCGGGATCGAGCCCTCCATCTCGGTGTGGATCGTCAATGCCTATCAGCTGACGATCACGGTGCTGCTGCTGCCGCTCGCGGCGCTCGGGGACCGGATTGGCTATCACAAGGTCTATTTCCCGGCGCTCGCGCTGTTCACGATCGGCTCCGTGACCTGCGCGACGGCCGACAGCCTTGCCGGCCTGATCGTGGCGCGCATGGTCCAGGGGATTGGCGCCGCCGGGATCATGAGCATGAACGCCGCGCTTCTGCGCGCGACTTACCCGTCGAACATGCTCGGGCGCGGTATCGGCTACAACGCGCTCGTGCTCTCGATGTCCGCGGCCGCCGGTCCGACCCTGGCGGCGGTTATCCTGAGCGTTGCATCCTGGCGCTGGCTGTTCCTGATCAATCTGCCGATCGGCGTGGCCGCGTTGATCGTCGCCATTCGCTCGCTTCCTCGGGTGCAAGGACGTGGGGGGCAGATGGACTGGCCATCGGCGCTGCTCAGCGCGACGATGATGGGATGCATCGTGTTCGGTGCTGAGACCTTTGCTCGAGAGGGCGCGGCAACGGGTATTCCACTCATTGCAACGGGCCTCGCGGCCGGTGCGTTGCTGGTCAGGCGCGAATGGCGCGACCCGGCGCCGCTCATGCCGCTCGACCTTCTGCGGATCCCTATCTTCAGTCTGTCGATCGCGACCTCCATTGTTTCCTTCGCGGCGCAGATGCTCGCCTATGTCGCTTTGCCCTTCCTCTTCCAGTCGGTGCTCGGCCGATCGGTGTTCGAAACGGGGCTGCTGATGACTCCCTGGCCGATCGCGGTGGGGGTCATCGCCCCGTTCGCGGGAAGGCTCGCCGACCGCTATTCGGCGGGGCTTCTCGGCGCGATTGGGCTCGGCATCTTCGGGGTCGGACTGTTCTTGCTGTCGCAGCTCCCATCATCGCCGGACACTCTGGACATTGCCTGGCGAATGGCCGTGTGCGGCCTCGGCTTCGGCCTATTCCAGTCGCCCAATAACCGGACGATCGTCAGCGCGGCACCGCGCACCCGATCCGGCGCGGCCGGCGGAATGCTCGCGACGGCGCGACTGCTCGGTCAGACGACAGGCGCGGTCAGCGTCGGCGTTACCTTTCATCTCGCGGGTGTGGACGCGGGGCCGGACCTGCTGCTTGCGGCGTCAATTGCGGCGGCCATCGCCGCCGGGATCAGTCTGCTCCGGCTACGCGCCGGGCAGCCCACCCGAGTTGCAGCTTCCGCGCCTGTTCTGGAATAGCTCAGGGCTGGCGCGTCTCGGCGCCCTCCGCTAGCCGAACAGCCGTGACCGCGCTCGATGTCTTCGTCTTCCTGCTGCTGATCGGCGGCGCAGCCATCGGGTTCGTGCGCGGCTTTGTCCACGAGGTGATTTCGCTGCTCGCCTGGATCGTCGCGATCGCGATGCTGAAATTGTTTCATAGCCAGCTGTGGACCGGCCTTCAGAATTCGTTCGACACCAGTCCCGCGGCGGGCGCGGTGCTCGCCTTCGCGATCTTGTTCGTCCCCAGCTTCCTGGCTGTGAAGCTGCTCGCCCGCTCGATCGGCGGCAGAACGCGACGTTCTCGGATGCTCGGGCCATTCGACCGAGTTCTCGGCGGTGGGTTCGGGGCGCTCAAGGGTCTGCTCGGAGCGACCCTGTTCTTCCTGCTCGCCAACCTCGCGACCGACATGGTCTATGGGCCGCAGGCCGAGCGGCCCCAATGGATGACCAAGTCGCGTACCTATCCGTTGCTTAACGCCAGCGGCCGGGGGATCGTCGATTGGGTGGAAGCGCGACGCAAGCGGCCATCGGAGCAGCCGGAATGATCCGGCTCCACGACACGATGACGCGCGAGAAGCGGCTGTTCGTCCCGTTCAACAAGCAGCGCATCACCATGTATGTGTGCGGGCCAACCGTTTATGGCCGAGCGCATATCGGCAATGCGCGGCCTGCGGTGGTGTTCGACACGCTCTCCCGCCTGATCCGCCATGAGTTCGGCGAGAAGAGCCTGATCTATGCGCGCAACGTCACTGACGTTGACGACAAGATTATCGCGTCGGCCGAAGCGGAGGGTGTCGATCCGTCAGTGATCGCCGAACGCTACGAGGATTTCTACCTCCAGGACATGCGGGCGCTCGGAGTCCAGGATCCCGATATCGCGCCGCATGCCACGCGCGAGATCGCGCAGATGATCGCGATGATCGAGCGTTTGGTCGGCCTCGGCCACGCCTACGAAGCTGAAGGCCATGTGCTCTTCTCGGTGCCGAGTGACCCCGATTACGGCGTGCTTAGCAAGCGCGACCGGGATGCGATGATCGCCGGCGCGCGGGTTGAGGTCGCGCCCTACAAGCGCGATCCCGCCGATTTCGTGCTGTGGAAGCCCAGCGCGGAAGGAGTGATAGGCTGGGACTCGCCGTGGGGCCGCGGCCGCCCGGGCTGGCATCTCGAATGCTCGGCGATGATCGAGACCCACCTGGGTGAGACGATCGACATCCACGGCGGCGGGCTCGACCTCATCTTCCCGCACCACGAGAACGAGATCGCGCAGAGCCGCTCGGCGCACGCGGGCGCGCCGCTCGCACGATTCTGGGTGCACAATGGCTTTGTCGACATGGGCGCGGAGAAGATGTCCAAGTCACTCGGCAATATCATCACGCCAGCCGAGCTGCTCGGGGACGGGCACAAGGGCGAGACGCTGCGGCTGGCGTTGCTGTCGGCGCATTACCGCCAGCCGTTGCCGTGGACCGAGAATCTCATCGCACAGGCGAAGACGAATCTCGACAAGCTCTATCGTGCGGCGGGCGACGCCGAGCCAGGCGAGCCCGACGAGGGAGTCATTGAGGCGCTTCGCGACGACCTCAACACGCCGCTGGCGCTGGCGCGCCTGATGGCGCTCGAGGATCCGGGCGCGATCAAGGGCAGCGCTGCATTGCTGGGCCTGCTCGAGAGCTCGGCGGACGAGTGGTTTCGGGGCGGCGACGCCGACGCTACGGCAATTGAAGCGCGCATTGCCGAACGCGGGGAAGCCAAGAAGAATCGCGACTTCGGAACCGCCGACCGCATACGCGAGGAGCTCAGGTCAGACGGCATCATTTTGGAGGACGGGCCGAACGGCACTACATGGCGGCGCGAATGAACTCGCCGCTCTACACGACCGAAATTCTGCGGCTGGCCGCGTCGCTCAAGGAGCCGCGCGAGCTCGAACGCACAAGTGGGCGAGCTGAGCTGCGGTCCCCCACGTGCGGAAGCCGCGTGGCGACGTCAGTCCAGCTCGACGACGAAGGCCGCATAGTCGCACTCTCGCAGCAGGTTCACGCATGCGCCTTCGGACAGGCGTCGGCCGCGCTGCTGGAGCGGGGCGCAGCTGGCCGCGGGCGGAATGAAGTCGAAGCCGGGCTTATGCAGCTCGACTCCTGGCTCGGCGGGTCCGCCGAAGCCCCCCGCTGGCCCGGCCTCGCGGCGCTCGCTCCGGCGCGATCGCGCAAGTCGCGGCACGGCGCGATCCTGCTCTCGTTCCGCGCCTTGCTCGCCGCGATTGAGTCAGCGCGGTGAACCTCGCGGCGCTCCAGTCGCCGGACCTCCTGATGACGGGCGCGGTCCTGCTCGGGTTCTCGCTGGTTTTCGTGACTCTGTTCCGCCGGATCGGGCTCGGCGCGACCCTCGGTTATATCGTTGCGGGGGCCTTGGTCGGCCCGATCCTCGGCCTGGTCGGCGAGGCCGACGCAATCATGAACGTGAGCGAGATCGGGATCGCGCTGCTCCTGTTCATTGTCGGCCTCGAACTCGATCCCGCCAGCCTGTGGCGGTTGCGCAAGGACATCTTCGGATTCGGACTTCTCCAGGTGATCGTCTGCGGGCTCGCGCTCGCTGCGTTGCTCCATCTAACGCTGGGATTTAGCTACGCGGCGTCGCTTGCGCTGGGCCTGCCCCTGGCCCTTTCCTCGACCGCGCAGGTGTTGCCGTTCCTGCGTTCAACCAGTCAACTGAACACGCCCGGCGGCGAACGGGCGTTTTCAATCCTGCTGTTCCAGGATCTCTCGATCGTTCCGCTGATCACGATCATCGCGGCGATGTCGCGCGCGCCGGCGCCGGCGGATGCGACGCCGGGCTGGCTGCTTGCGCTCTACACGGTCGGGGCGATCGTCGTGCTGATCCTGGTGGGACGCCTGGTTCTCAACCCCTTGTTCCGCCTCATCGGCCGGTTCGGCGAACGCGAGTTGTTCGTTGTCGCCGGCCTGTTCACCGTGATTGCTAGCGCGGCGCTCATGGACCTTCTGGGCGTTTCCGTCGCGCTCGGCGCCTTCGTCGCCGGCGTGGTTCTTGCTGAATCCCCCTACCGGCATGAGCTGGAGAGCGACGTCGAACCGTTCCGCTCCATTCTTCTCGGCTTGTTCTTCCTCTCGGTGGGCATGCTGCTCGACTTCGGACTCATTGGTCAGCGGCCTCTGCTCGTCGTCGGCATCGCGGCCGGGGTGATCGCGATCAAGGCCGTGCTGATTACTCTGCTTGCGCTACTGTTCCGGGCGACGATCGGTCGCGCGATCTGGATCGGTCTGCTGCTGAGCCAAGCTGGCGAATTCGGCTTTGTCCTCTTCGGACAGGCAGCCGCGGCGCGCCTGATCGAGCCCGATACCGCGTCGCTGTTCAGCGCTGTCGTCACCCTGTCGATGGTCTCGACGCCCTTCCTGATGCAGCTGAACGACTGGGTGAAGCGCCGAATGCCCGAGCCCGACGTTCATCTCGCCGGCCCCGAACTTTCGCCGGACACCAATGCGATTGTCGTCGGGTACGGCCGTTTTGGACAGACAGTTGCCCAGATGCTGATGGCGAAGCGCATTCCGGTTACTCTGATCGACAGCAACCCGGTGGCGATCGAGCGCAGCGAGGAATTTGGGACGACCGTCTACTACGGAGACGGCATGAGGGTTGATTTGCTCCGCACGGCCGGTGCGGAAACGGCCGAAGCCATCCTTTTCTGCCACGATTGCCGGTTCACGACGCGGAGCGCGTTGGTCGCGATCCTCGAGGCGTTCCCGCAGGCGACTGTGATGGTCCGTGTTTTCGACCGTCTACAGCTGATCGAATTCGCCGGGCTCGACGTCGCCCTGCTTCAGCGCGAGGTCTTCGAGAGCGCGGTGGGAATGGGAATGGAGGCTCTATTGAAGCTCGGGATAGCCCCGCACGAGGTGGACCGGGTCGAGCGTGAATATCGCAAGCGCGACGCCGAGCGACTCGAATTGCAAAGCAAGACCGGAGACCTGCACGCCGGTCAGGAGCGTTCGTTCACCGAGGGGCCTCTAGAGGATGACGACGGAGCGGAGGCGGAAGAAATGCCAGTCAGGCCTCCGCTCGTGACATAATCTTCGAGCGCCCGAATAATCGCATCGACGACATCCTTGTGCGCGCCGTCACCGCTTTTCACATGAATGTGGGCTTCCTGATAGGATGGCCGCCGCTCCTGCGAGAGCCGCTCGAGCGTCGCTTTGGCATCGCCATTGCGGAGCTGCGCTCGCGTGTCGCGGCGTGACGTGCGCTCCGCGAGGATGTCTACGGGCGCGTCGAGCCAAACAGTGATCGCCCGCTCGTTGAGGAGCTGGCGCGTGCGCGGGTCCACATAGGCGCCGCCCCCCGTGGCGATGACCCGGACCTCGCCCTCGATGAGTCGGGCGACAAGTCGTCGCTCCCCGTCGCGGAAGTCGCGCTCGCCGTAGCGCTCGTAAACCTCCGCGGCGGAAAGGCCGGACGCGTCCTCGATCGCCGCATCGCTGTCGATGAAGGGCAGGCCAAGCCGCCGGGCCAGGCGCCGCCCGACGGTCGACTTCCCAACCCCCATTAGGCCGACCAAAACAACCGGCCGATCGAGACGCTTCCCCAAGTCCGTCACATTATGGGCTATACAGCGGCTTTCCCGCTCGGCAAAAGCCGCCCGTCCAGGTCATTTCAAGCGGATCATCATGTCGCGACTGGTTGTGCTGATTGTTTTCGTGCTGCTCATCATCGGAGCGCTCGTCTTTCTCTCCACCGTTCCAAAGGAAGCGCCGACGCGCACGATCGAAGTCGACGTGCCCCAAGGGGCGGCCACTGGCGGGAATGCGCATTAAACCCATCTTGATTGCATCGGCGGCGCTGGCTCTCGCCCTTCCGGCGTTGGCCCAGCAGCAGGCTCAGCCGACGGCGCCCCGAAACCCGACACAATACCCCACCAACACCGCTACGCCGGCCCCGGCGCAGCCGGTCGCGCAGCCGCCGAGCTCGGCAGCGCCGTCTGGCGGAGGAGCCGACGAGACTGCGGTCGAGGAGCTTTCCGGTCCCGAGTTCGAGCTTCCGCCACCGCCAGTCGAGTATCCGGGCTGGGCCCGGCGCGATCCGTGGGTGGTGGGGCAACTCGATCCGGTCGACCTTGGGCTTGGCCCAAGCCCCTGGCGGACGGCCAGCGGCGCATTCCTTTCCACGCTCATGCGGCGCATGGACACGCCGATTGCTTCGCGCTGGGCGCACATCGCGCTTCGCGACGCGCTGCTCGCCAAAATCCGTGCCCCGCGCGACGTCAATCCGGTCGACTGGGTCGCCGAGCGGGCCTGGCTGCTGCTCCGCATGGGCGAGGCCGACGCGGCGCGGATGCTTGTGGCCGGAGTCGATGCCGACCGTTTCACGCCCAAGATGGTCCAGGTCGGGGTGCAGAGCGCTCTTGCGAACGCCGACCCGCCGGCGCTTTGCCCGCTCGAAGAGGGAATCCGCGAATATGAGCCGCGGATTCGTGCTCTGGTTTCCGCCGTGTGCGCATCGCTTGCCGGCGAGCCGGAGAGCGCCGGTGCGCAGATCGACGACGCGCGCCGCCACGGAAGAATCGGTGGAATCGACCTGACCCTTGCCGAGAAGGTGGTCGGCGCGGGCGCGAACACCGGCCGCGCGGTGACGATCGAGTGGGATCCGGTCGACCAGCTAACCGCCTGGCGCTTCGGCCTCGCGACCGCGACGGGCTTGACCGTGCCCGACCGGCTCTTGAGGTCGGCCTCGCCGCAGCTGCGCGCCTTTCAGGCGAGGTCGCCGCTGCTCTCGGCGCAGCAGCGCCTGCCCTCAGCTTTCATCGCGGCGGGCCTGGGCGTTTTCTCTTCGCAGACGATGGTCGATCTTTACTCGGCCATTTACGACGCCACCGACCCGGGCGACCTTCCGGATACGGATGCATGGCAGCTGCGGCAGGCATTCGTCGGGAAGGATCAGGACACCAAGATCGCCGCGATCCGCAAGCTGCTCGGCAGCAGCAGTGATCCGCTGAATAAGGAGGCACGGCGGGCTCTGGTGGCTCGGGCGGCGACGCTGATCGACCCTGATGCAGATCTTAAGGAGGATGTTCCGGAACTAATTTCCGCCATGCTCGCGGCGGGTTATGACCGGGCGGCAGCACGCTGGGCCGGGCCAGTACGCGGAATGAACGATGCAACTGGCGATCGCGCCTGGGCGATGCTCGCGCTCGCTTCGCCAGAAGCCCGGGGAACCGATCTGAGTTTTTCCCGGATCACCCGTTTCATCGGCCGTGATCAGAGCCCGAACCGGGTGCGCAGCGCGCTCCTGGTCGCAGGGCTTGCGGGGGTTGGGAGGATCAGCACGAACACGGCCAATGCGTTGAACCGCCGCTACGGGCTTGGACTCGGCAGAACGTCGAGCTGGACAAACATCATCGACGCTGCAGCGGGACGAGGCCAGTCCGGTACGGTGTTGGTGCTGACCGGCACGGGTTTCCAGACCACCGGCTTCGCCAATGTCCCGGCAAGCCACCTGTACCACGCGCTCGCAGCGCTCGAGCGCACCGACCAGGACTTTACGGCGCGCATGATCGCCGCCGAAGCGCTGTCGCGGACGTGAGCCCGGACGACCAGGCGCTCGTCGACCGATTTCTCGACATGATGGCCGCCGAAGCGGGCGCTTCGAAACATACGCTCGCGGCCTATCGCAACGATCTTGGCCAGGCCGCTGCAGCGGTTGGCGGAGACTTGTCAGGTGCGACGGCGGGCGATTTGTCGAAGCTCGGCGCGCAATGGGCCGAGCTGGCGCCGTCAACGGTGGCGCGCCGCTCGGCTGCACTTCGGCGCTTCTTCGGCTTTCTCGTGGACGACGGGCTGCGCCGCGACGATCCGTCGGGCGCATTGCCGCGACCGCGGTTCGAGCGCCCGCTGCCGCGCATCCTCGACGAAGCGGAAGTCACGCGGATGTTCGAACAGGCCGAGGATCGGGCGTCGAGCGGCGAGGGCATCGCCGTGCGCAACCTCGCCATCCTCGAGCTGCTCTACGGTTCAGGGCTGCGAGCGAGTGAGTTGGTCAGCCTTCCGCGCGGTGCGGTCCGCGCAGGGCAGCCGTTCCTGATCCTGCTCGGCAAGGGCAGCAAGGAGCGGCTGGTGCCCATCTCCTCCCGCGCCGAAGCCGCAGTCGCCCGCTGGCGCGACCATGTGCCGGGCGACAGCCTTTGGCTGTTCCGGAGCGGAAAGAAGCACCTTAGCCGCGTACGTCTGTTTCAGATCGTCCGCCAGATGGCGGCGGACGCGGGGATTTCGCCCGAGCGGGTTAGTCCGCACGTGCTGCGCCACGCCTTTGCAACGCACCTGCTTTCGGGCGGCGCGGATCTGCGCGTGCTGCAGTCGCTTCTCGGCCACGCGGACATCGCGACTACCCAGATCTACACCCATGTGGACAGCGCCCGGCTCGTCGAGCTGGTGAATGCTCGCCACCCGCTCGCCACCCGTTCTCGTTGACGGCCGGCTCGGCTTCGTCCTACCCGCGCGACCCAAATGCTTACCTATCTGGATTTTGAGAAGCCGATCGCCGAGCTCGAAACGCGCGTCGCCGAGCTTCGGGAAACCGCGAGCAGCGGCGAGATCGACATCGACGCGGAGATCGGCCGCCTCGAATCCAAGGCGAACAAGCTGCTGCGTGATACCTATGCGAAGCTGACGCCGTGGCAGAAAGCGCAGGTCGCGCGCCATCCCGAGCGGCCGCACTTCAAAGACTATGTCGCGGGAATCGCCGACGATTTCCTGCCGCTCGCAGGCGACCGTTCGTTCGCCGACGATCCGGCAATTATCGGCGGACTGGCTCGGATCGACGGTCGTCGCGTCATGCTGATTGGGCACGAAAAGGGCGACGACACGGCCTCGCGCCTCAAACACAATTTCGGAATGGCCAAGCCCGAGGGCTATCGCAAGGCGATCCGGCTGATGCAGCTGGCGGACCAATTCGGCATTCCGGTCGTGTCACTGGTCGATACGCCCGGTGCTTTTCCCGGGGTGCAAGCCGAGGAGCGTGGGCAGGCCGAAGCCATCGCTCGGTCGACCGAGCAATGCCTGGTCCTTCGTGTGCCGATGGTGGCGGCGATCGTTGGCGAAGGCGGGTCGGGCGGAGCCATTGCGATTGCCGCAGCCAACCGCGTGCTGATGTTCGAGCATGCGATTTATTCGGTGATCTCGCCCGAGGGCTGCGCGTCAATCCTGTGGCGCACTGCCGACAAGGCGGCCGAAGCTGCCGAAGCGATGAAGATCACCGCGTTCGACCTACAGGCGCTCGGAGTCATCGACCGGATCGTGCCGGAGCCGCTCGGCGGGGCACATCGCGACCCGGAGGCGGCCATCGGCGCTCTCAAGGGCGCGATCCTCGAGGAACTCGACGGCTGCTCGTCCCTAGGGTCCAAGGAACTGGTCGCCCAGCGCCGGGCGAAGTTCCTCGCCATCGGCTGACCGGAACCCGCCCCAGTCATTCTCCGTTCAAAATCGCCGCGCTTATTTCGCGCTGCGAGAGGGAGATGGTCATGCGTAAGGGCGTCCTGTTGCTTGCTGCAGCTGCAGTCGCGCTGACTCCGGCTTCCGCGCAGCAAAGGCAGCGTTATCTCGACCCCCGCGACGTGGCCGAGGCGCAGCGAGAGCATGCGGGCCTTGTGCAGGAGCTCGGCGGCGCGGAAACCGGCCCGAGAGCGGCTTATGTCGAATCAATAGGGCGACGGGTCGGGGCCTTTTCGGGCGTCGTGAACCCCGGCCAGTCGCTACACTTCACCACGCTCAATTCCGCGGTCGAGAACGCACTCTCGGTGCCTGGCGGCTATGTCTACGTCACGCGGCAGCTGCTGACGATCATGGACGATGAGTCCCAGCTCGCCTTCGCGCTTGGGCATGAGGTCGGGCACATCGCCGCCAATCACGCGCACATTCGTGAGCAATATGCGCAGCGGAACCCGATGGGCGTCTTCGGGGCGATCATGGGCGCGATCCTGGGTCCATCAATCTTCAGCAATGTTCTCTCCAACCGGGCGAAGCTCGATACGTTGAGTTTCTCCCGCGAGCAGGAATACCAGGCCGACACGCTTGGCATGCGCTACATGATCGCAGCCGGCTATGACCCGGCGGGCGCGCCCGGCATCCTTGCCGCGCTTAGCCGAGCGAGCGCCATCGAGGCTCGGGTCCGGGGCCGGACGAACCGCCAGACCCCGGAATGGGCGAGCACGCATCCCGTGAGCGAGAACCGCATGCAGCGGGCGTTGGCCGAAGCGCGAGCCACGGGGCGGCTCGGCACTGGAATCCGCAATCGGGACGTGTTCCTCAATCGCCTCGAAGGCATCTATGTCGACGACGATCCGGCTCAGGGCATCATCGATGGCGCCACCTTTACCCATCCTGACCTGCGGATCCAGTTCAGCGTCCCGCCTGGATATTTGATGCAGAACGGCACTTATGCCGTCACCATCTCGGGCTCGGCTGGGAAGGCGCAGTTCAGCGGTGGTCGCTACGACGGCACGCTTGAAAACTACATCCTTCGAGTGTTCCAGGGGCTCACGCGCGGGCAGATGCAGCTCAACATCCCTCCGCCGCAACGGATCATGATCGGCGGCATGCCTGCCGCGGTGACCACCACTCGCCTCAACTCTGGATCAGGAGTGCTCGATGTGAGCGTGGTGGCGTATCAGTGGGACGCGCAGCGAGTGTACCACTTCGCCATGATCACGAGCGGGGGTTATGGCGTTGGGCCATTCGCGCCGATGATCAATTCACTGCGCCGGATCACGCCCCAGGAGGCCGCCGCAATCCGTCCGCGGATCATCCACGTCGTAACGGTTGCTCCGGGCGAGACGGCCGAAACGCTCGCAAGCCGCATGGCCTATCGAGATTACAAGCTGGACCGGTTCCTGTCGCTGAACGGGCTCGCGCCGGGCAGCCGGCTGGTGCCCGGGCAGAAGGTCAAGCTCGTCGTCTACGGCGCCAGGCGAACTTAGCCCGACCTCGTCCTTACATGTGGGTGTTAACTTTCGTGCTGAGGTTCCCCCACATTCCATTCGCGCCGCCGCCAAGAGCGGAAAGGCCCCCCATCATCGCAATGGCGATGAGAGCAACGATCAGTCCGTATTCGATAGCCGTTGCGCCGCGCCTGTCGGCACAGAGCCTGCGCAAAGTATTTCGGATAGCGTCCACGCCACCCTCCTCTGGTCCACGTCCACCGGGTAGCTGTACAGGTCCCGGGGTTAACAAGTCGTACCGGAGACATCGTTAACGCGGCGGCATCCCTCCCGCTGTCCAGGCGGCGAAATGAAGGATTTCGAATATCTCGATTGTGCGCCCGCCATTGCCGGCCGTCGCGAACGCATGCTCTGCGGCATTAGCCGCCGCTCGAGAGAGCGGGCGCTGCGAGCGGGCGCTCATGATGTTGGTCGCGCCCATCGCTCGCAAATCGGTGATCAGTTTGCCGAAGGAGGGATAAGCGACCGGCGCGCGGTCGATGTCGACCACCGGCTCGGCGAACCCCGCCGCAGACAGCAGGGGCGCGAGTGCGGAGGCTTCGATGCGCGGGTGGACATGTGGCGAAGCGGCGCCCGTTACTTGGTCCGCAGCACGCATAGCAGCGCGAAGTAGCGGCAGCGTATCGCCGCCGGAGATGGCTCCGATGAACAGGCCGTTTGAAACCATGGCCGAGCGGATCGATTGAAGCGCACGCGGCAGGTCGTTGACCGTGTCGAGCGTGCCGATCGCCAGCACCAGGTCATATGATTCGGCCGACGGATTCCATTGATCTTCAATCAACTGCTCGCCGCCGGCCGCTTTCGAAAATAGGAAGCCGGGATCACGCACGTCCACCCGACCGAACTCGCGCATGCGCGAAGGCCACGCGGGGTCAGGACAGCCGATCAACAATGCGCTCTCGAAACTGCGCTGCATGAGCGCGATCCGGTCGAGACAGTCCTCGAAGGCCCGCTCGAACAGGAACAATTCCGGGCCAACAAGCGCCGCGCGGTCGCGGCGCATTGCCCGCAACTTCATGTCGAACAGCTGAGACATCGGGGCGCTTGTGCGATGGTGCGTCTCACGCGACAAGCGACGGATGGTCGCTCATCTCATCCGGACATGCGCGCGCTGGACGCTCGATTTCGCGCTGCCCGCGCGCTGCCCCGGCTGCGGGACGATCGTTGCAGACGTGCACAGCTTTTGTCCGGAATGCTGGCGGCAAATCCAGTTCCTCGGCGATGGTGGATGCGGGACCTGCGGACTGCCGTTGCAGGCGACCGAAATCGAGGAGTGTGCGGCCTGCCTCGCGCGCCCGCCGCGCGTCGCTCGAACGCGGTCTGCCGTGGCGTATGACGATCTGACCCGGGGTCTCGCAATCCGGCTCAAATATGGCAGGAAGGTCGCGATTGCCCGGACCATGGCGCGATACATGGCGCCGCTCGTCGCCCGGTGCGACAATGCGATCCTCGTTCCTGTGCCCTTGCATCGCACGCGTCTTTGGCGCCGCGGCTTCAACCAGGCGGCGCTGATGGCGCGGGAGCTTTCGCGGCGCCTAAAGATCGGGACCAATCCCCTGCTTCTTCAGCGGACCAGGCGCACGCCGCCGCTCAAGGGCATGAGTTCGCTTCAGCGGCGCAAGACCGTAGCCGGCGCGTTCCGCGTCGCCGATAAGCACGCGGTCGCGGGCAAGACTGTCATTCTCGTTGACGACGTGCTGACCACGGGAAGCACGGCAGAAGCCTGCGCGCGCACGCTGAAGCGCGCCGGAGCGGCGAGGGTCGAGCTGGTCAGCTGGGCCCGCGTGGTGCGCCCGGCGCACTTGATGCGTTAGGATGACAACCCAAGTTGCGTGATGAAGAGCGTAGAGTGGCGAACGTGGAAATCTACACCAAGACCTTCTGTGGCTATTGCTGGCGGGCGAAACACCTGCTCGAGTCCAAGGGCATCGCCTATCGCGAGATCTCGGTCGATTTCGGCGGCGAGGCCCGCCAGCAAATGATCGAGCGCGCGAACGGCCGCACCACTGTGCCGCAAATCTTCATCGGCGACCGCCACATCGGCGGTTGCGACGAGCTTCTGGCGCTCGAGCGATCGGGCGAGCTCGACGGGCTGATCGCCACATGACCCGAATCGCGATTTTCCAGTCGAACACCGGCATCGACCCGGCGACCAATGCGGGGGCACTGGTCGGGGCCATCGACGAAGCGTCTGCGGGCGGTGCGGAAATGCTGTTCACGCCCGAGATGTCCGGGCTGCTCGACCGCGATGTCGAGCGAGCCGCCGGCAATTTGCGCGGCGAGGATGAGGACCAGGTGCTCGCTGCCTGCCGCGAGGCCGCGAGGCGCCATCACATCTGGCTGCACCTCGGATCGCTGGCAGTGCTGGTCGACCACGGTAAGGTCGCGAACCGGAGCTTCGTAGTCGACCGCGAAGGGCAGATTCGCGCGCGCTACGACAAGATCCACCTGTTCGACGTCGACCTGCCGACGGGCGAAAGCTGGCGCGAATCCAACGTCTACGCGCCCGGCAGGGGTGTGGTGCTGGTCAACGGGACGCCGGTCGGGAAGCTCGGCCTCACCATCTGCTACGACCTCCGGTTCCCGGGGCTGTTCGCGCGTCTCGCCGAAGCGGATGCCGACCTCATCTCGGTGCCGGCGGCCTTCACCGTTCCAACCGGCCGCGCCCACTGGCATGTGCTGCTGCGCGCTCGGGCGATCGAGGCGGGGCTATTCGTCGTCGCCGCCGCGCAGGTCGGCCTGCACGAGGATGGACGCCAGACCTTCGGCCATTCGCTGGTCGTCGATCCCTGGGGTGAGGTCCTTCTCGACATGGGCGAGGACAAGGGCGTCGGTTTTGCAGACATCGACCTTTCCAGGATTTCCGACGTTCGCTCGCGCATACCGGCGCTTAACCATCGCCGACCTATCCCCGAGGCGGTCACGATATGATCGTCTTCGATCTTCAGTGCCTCGACGGCGGCGAGACGTTCGAAGCCTGGTTCCGCTCGAACGCCGACTATGACGAACAGCGATTGGGCGGCCTGGTGCAATGCCCCGTCTGCCAATCGTCCAACATCACCAAGGCACCGATGGCGCCGAGCCTCCCCAGGAAGGGCACCGGCAATCCGCTCGCGCGGCTCGCCGAGTTCCAGGCGGAGCTGATCAAGGATTCGCGCTGGGTGGGCGACAAGTTCGCCGAGACCGCGCGGGCCATTCACAGCGGCGAAGCCGAGGCGGAGCAGGTCCACGGCAGCGCGACCCTAGAGCAGGCGAAATCGCTGATCGAGGACGGTGTTCCCGTCTCGCCGCTGCCGTTGCCGGTGGTTCCGCCGACCCAGGTCAATTGATCGCGGCGGCGTGAACCCCTATTCCGTGTCTTGCGCGACCCCGTAGCTCAGCAGGATAGAGCATCAGATTCCTAATCTGAGGGCCACAGGTTCGAATCCTGTCGGGGTCGCCAGACAATTCACGGGATAATTCCATGGCGACCAACCAGCCGAACATTCGCGCCGACCGCTCCGGGGTCTTCAACCGCTTGTTCATCGAGCACCCGCGCAAGCTTGGAATGAACTGGGCGAGCCATGGAATCGGGGCGGTAAAGATCGGTGCGGAATTGATCGGTGCGGGTTGCGCCGCAATCATCCATGCCGTCGTGCCTGGCTGGTTTACCGAAACTGCGGGGCGGACCGTTACCCGTATCTACGACCATATCCAGCAGCGTAAGGCGGGCGCAGCCAATCCGGAGAACTGGCCGGATTATGAAATCTGACCGGGTTCCGGTCGCGATCATCGGTGGCGGCTTTTCGGGAACCATTCTAGCAGCACAGCTCGCACGGCGCGGCATCGCATCCGTCCTGATCGACGGCAGCGGCCGGGCTGGCAAGGGCGTTGCCTATTCGACCGCCGAGCCCGCGCACCTCCTCAACGTCCGGGCGGAGTCGATGAGCGCCTGGGCAGGGGAACCCGACCATTTCGCGCGCCTGTTCGAGGCGGAAGGCGGCGAACCGCGGGGTTTTGCCGAGCGCCGGCTGTTCGGCCGCTATCTGGGCGAAATCCTCGACGAGGCCGTGGCGAGCAAAAAGACTCAAGTCGTCGACGCTACCGCGTGCCGCGCGGTGCGTGGAAACGGCGGTTGGCAGATCGCGCTCGATAGTGGAGAGCATGTAGACGCCGATGCGCTGGCGCTCGCCGTCGGCAACCAGGAACCTGAAGCGTTGAGCGCGTTCACAGGCGTCGGCGATCGTTTCATCCGCAACCCGTGGGGCACGGACTCCCACGCCGCGGTCACCGAGCTCGCCGCGCTCGGCGAGGCCGCGCTGCTCGTCGGCACCGGCCTGACCATGGTCGACCTGGTGCTGTCGCTCGACGCCGCCGCGCACCGCGGCCGGATCATCGCCTTGTCGCGGCGCGGGCTGATCCCCCGCTCGCACGCCGATTTCGATCCGGCGCCGGTCGAGCGCGATGAATTGCCCGATGGCAGCCTGCGCGGCCTGTGGCGCTGGCTGCGCAAGCGCGGAGCCGAGGTCGGCTGGCGCGCCGCGGTCGACAGCCTGCGCCCGCACAGCCAAGCGCTGTGGAAGGGGCTCGACGGCGAGCAGCAGCGGCAATTCCTGCGTCACGCACGGCCGTGGTGGGACGTTCACCGCCACCGCATCGCGCCGGAGGTCGCGCGGAAAGTGCATGATATGATCGCCGAGGGGCGTCTCGAGATCGTCGCCGGGCGTGTCATCAGCGCGCGCGAGAGCGAGGACGCGCTCGAAGTCGAATACCGCCGGCGCGGGGCGAGCAGGTCCCAGCCGCTAAGCGTCGCTTACGCCTTCAATTGCACGGGCCCGCTCCACGCGATCGGCCGGACCAAGGATCCGCTGCTGCGGAGCCTGTTCGACGCCGGACAGATCCGCGGCGATCATCTCGGCATCGGGCTCGAGGTCGATGAGCGCTCGCGCGCCGGTGAACAATTGTGGGCGCTCGGCCCGCTCACCAAGGGCCGCTATTGGGAGATCATCGCAGTCCCTGATATTCGGGAGCAAGCGGCCACGGTCGCGGATGACATTGCAAGGGAGCTTGGCCGATGAGCCCTCCATTTGAGCATGGCGAACCGGAAGACGGCGACCTCGTCGAGTCCGCACCGGCCTGCGAAACCCCAAAGGAAGTCGCGGAGGCAGTGCGCACGCTCATCCGCTGGGCGGGCGACGACCCGGACCGCGAAGGCCTCCTCGACACGCCGCGGCGCGTCGCGCGGGCCTGGCGCGAATATTTCAAAGGTTATCAGGAAGACCCCGCGATCCACCTCAGCCGCACCTTCGAGGAAGTCGGGGGCTACGACGAAATCGTGCTGTTGAAGGACATTCCGTTCCAGTCGCATTGCGAGCATCATCTGGCGCCGATCATCGGCAAAGCGGCGATCGCTTACTTGCCGAGGGACAAGGTGGTCGGCATCAGCAAGTTAGCGCGCGTGCTTCACGGCTTCGCTCGCCGGCTCCAAGTGCAGGAGCGGCTGACCGCCCAGGTCGCGGACGCGATCTGGGAGCATCTCCAACCCAAGGGCGTGGCGGTGGTGATAGAGGCGAGTCACGCCTGCATGACCGCGCGCGGCGTCAGTACGCCAGGCGTGATGATGACCACGAGCCGGATGATGGGCACCTTCCGGGAGGATGAGCGCAGCCGCCGCGAGGTGCTGGCGCTGATGGGCTACTGAGCAGCTTCGAACATGCATGCGGGGCGGCTCCGCTGGCCTGAGAACCGCCCCGCGCCCCACCCCGGAAACCGAGGTAGTCTGCCACCAGGCTCAAACGTTCGGTTTGGCTTCCAACCCGTGCTTGAGCTGGCTGATCTGGTCGTGGCCTGAACGGACGGATTGGTACGCGCGTTCCACGGCTGTGCGGCTTTCGCCGGCGAGATCCTTGCTATCCAGCGCAGCCTCGAACTTCCCTTTGATATAATCCTCGCCGCGCTCAACCTCGTTGATAATCGCTTTCTCGTCGCGGCCGGTGATCGCGGCCTTCAGATCCTCGAAGCGCTGGTGCGCCTTGCCGAGGAACGAGCCGCCTTCTTCCGGATCGCCGCCAAGCCGGCGCACTTCGGCGCGCAGATCCTCGACGGTCCGCTGCCGCTCGTCCGCGCGTTTGCGGAAGATTTCCCTCAGGCGCTCGTTGTCAATGTGCTTCGCCGACTCCTCGTAGCCGTTGATGCTGTCGATCGTGGTAGCGATCAGCGTGTTCAAGGTCGAAATTTCGTCCCGGCGATCGGTCATGTCGTTGCTCCCACTTGTGCCGATGGTAGTGCGCCAATGAACGCTTGAACGCCTCGCGCGATGCGGCGTGCTTGTCGAAATTTTGTGGGATTGAGCGGCGAATTGCTGTCAGTTTGTCGCGCGTCGGCGGCCCGGGCCGAGTCGCCGCATTGGGGGAGGGGCATTTGGCACTCACTCGGCGGGCAGTGCTTGAGAGGATCGGAGCGGTCGGCGGAGCAGGGGCCGCCTATCTCGCCATGGAAGCCATGGGCCTCGCCAAACCGACGCCTCCCGGAGCCGAGAATTTCAGCCTTCCACCGTCAAGCGGCAACGGCCGCTCGGTTGTTATCCTGGGCGCCGGGATCGCCGGGCTCGTTTCCGCCTACGAACTGGGTCGCGCCGGCTATCGCGTAATGGTGCTCGAGGTGCGCGACCGCGTCGGCGGCCGGGTATGGACCATCCGCGGCGGCGACAGGATCGTCCAGACCGGCCGGCCCGACCAGCGCGCCAGCTTCGACACTGGCCTCTATTTCAATGCCGGCGCCGCGCGAATCCCTTCCACCCACCGGATCATCCTCGGCTATGCGCGCCGCTTCGGCGTGCCTCTCGAGACTTTCGTCAACGTCAATCGAAGCGCCGGGTGGGACTTCGGCGGCAAGGTCCATCAGGAACGGCGCATGGTCAATGACATGCGCGGCCATCTGGGCGAGCTGCTCGCCAAGGCGATCGACCAGCATGCCCTCGACAAGGAGGTGCCGAAAGGCGAGCTGGACATGATCCGGCAATTTTTGGCGGCCTATGCCCAGCTCGACGACAAGGGAAAGTACAGGTCGCTCGGCTCAGGCGGTTACTCGGTCGAAGGCGGCGGCTACAAGCAGGCCCCGGTGCCGCTGCTACCGCTCAGCTTCAAGGAGCTGGCGCCCTCGCAAGCGGTCGTTCTACCCTACTTTTTCGAGCATATCTGGGATCTGCAGGCGACGATGCTGCAACCGGTCGGCGGAATGGATAGGATCCCGCTCGCCATCTACGAGCAGGTGAAGCCGTCGGTGCGGCTGGGGACACCAATCGCCGCAATCCGCCGGATCGGGAACCGGGTCCGCATCGAGCATGGGCCGGGAAGGCAGATGACCGAAGCGGACTTTTGCGTCTGCACCCTGCCGATGCCGGTCCTCGCGCGAATGCAGACCGATTTTTCGCCGGCGAAGAATGCGGCGTTCACCGCCGCACCTTACCTACACAGCGTCAAGCTCGCCTACGAGGCGCCGCGCTTCTGGGAGCAGGACGACTTCGTCTTCGGCGGGCTCGCCTGGACCGACCGGCTCAACGAGAATGTAATCTACCCGTCAGACGCGTTCGGTTCGCCCAAGGGCGTGCTTGTCGGGTCCTATGCCGCGGGATGGACCAACCAGGGCAATCCCGACCGGTTCGCAAACCTGAGCCATGAGGAGCGATTCCGGATCACCCGGGAATCGATCGAGGCTCTGCATCCTGGCAAGTCGCATCTGCTGACCAAGGGCGTCACGGTTGCCTGGGGGCTTACGCCCTATTCCGAGGGCGTGGGCGCGATGTGGCCGGGCGGCCCGGTCAATCCCCGCGACCGCGGTGCGCCATACGCCGAGCTCCTCAAGCCCGAAGGCCCGATCGTCTTCGCCGGCGAGCATTTGAGCTACCAGGGAACCTGGCAGGAAGGCGCGGCAATGTCGGCGCACGAAGCGCTGAAGCTGGTTGCCGCGATGGCGAAGTCGAAAGCGGCCTAGGCGCCGACTCCCGGCAGATGGCGCGCGATCGCCGCCCAGTCCGCACCGGTCCAGAACACGAACAGCGGAACGAAGATGGGGATGGCGAGCATCGCAATCCCGAGCTTTGTGGCCGGATGAATGTGCCCGAGCGTGCGGCGGTCCCACAGGATCAGCGGTACGAACAAAAGGAAGCCGAGCAGGAACAGGATCGTGAATCCAACGAGCGTCGGCGGAACGATCGGCAGCCGCCCGATCGTTGGTCCGGCGACCACGAGGATGGCCGCGCTCAGCATGGAACGTTTGTGCCACTGGGCGTCACGACGCTTCGACCAGCCGTTCCACACCAGCACTGCGAACGGAATGATCGCGGCCAGTGGAACAATGGTCCAGGTCAGCGGGTCGGTGATCGGCGGCTGGGTGGCACGCGCGACTTGCCAAACGCCGGCGAGGTACATGATTGGAATCATCAGCACGGCGAGCAGCACTGTGAGCTTGCCAAGTTGCATGTGTATTACGTGCTTGCGCGCGGAAATCAGCTGAGTCTGAGCGACGACGAGCAGCATCCACAAGGTGAACACGCCGCCATGGAGGATAACCGAGGGCGGGAGCGTCGGGTTCGGCCGCGGGTAGGGCGGAACCACGTCCTTCAGATAGAAGCTTGGCGCGAACCCGATGAAGACGAGCGCAACCAGGAACAAGGCCATGCGCGAATAGAATTTGCGCTCGGCGGCTTTTCGGTCCGCTACAGGCTGAATGATCGTGGCCATGGTCTCCCCCGAGGTCCTGTGCCCGAAACCCAACGCTAGTCGAAAAAGGGCGACAGGCAAGTGATTTGCGCGTGACGCTGGCATTGGAACAAGCGAGTGATAAAGGACCGAAACATTGGGGGTTGATCATGCGCTCCTTGAAGATTGCTTGCGTCCTGATCGCGCTTTCCTTGCCGCTGACGGCCGCGGCCGCGGCCCCGCCGGCGGCCAGCCCACGCGCCGCCGTCGCGGCGCCAGGCCGCTCACCCGATAATGTGAAACTCGACGAATCCCGCAAGCCGGCGGAAGTGCTGAAATTTCTGGGCCTCAAGCCCGGTATGAGCGTCATCGACCTGTTCGGCGGCAACAAATATTGGGCTGAGATCATGGCGCCCGCGGTGGGTCCGAAAGGCCGCGTCCTCGTGTGGGAACCCGCCCAATTCTATGACGCCGACACCAAGAAGGCGTTCTCCGAATTTACGACGAGGAATCCGAACGTCAGGATCGTGTCGACGCCGTTCGAGGCCATCTCGCTTCCGAAGAACTCTGCTGACTTCGTGATGCTCAACCTCAACTATCACGACACTTATTGGGTAAGTCAGAAATATAAAGTTCCGCAGATGGATCCGAGAATCTTCCTGAAGGCCGTCTACGGTGCGATGAAGCCGGGCGCGGTGATCGGTGTCATCGACCATGTCGCCAACCCGAACAGCGACACGCGCGCGACGGTCGACAAGCTTCACCGTATCGATCCCAATGTCGTGAAGGCTGATTTCAAGCGCGCAGGCTTCGTGCTCGTTAGCGAAAGCAAGCTCCTGGCGAACCCGGCGGACGATCACAGCCTTCTGGTGTTCAACCCGAAAATCAAGGGCAAGACCGACCGCTTTATCTTCAAGTTCAAGAAGCCCGCTTGAACGATCCGGCCAGTCCAGCAGCGCAGAAAAGCGGGCGCGGCTTGCGCGCTTATTATGCGTTGGCGGCACTGATCGCCGGCATTGCCCTGGGCGCGATGACCAGCGGGGTGCAGCAGCAGGTGCGTGAGGCCGCGCTTGGCGTTGCGAGCTTCGTCGGTACATTATGGCTCAATGCGCTCAAGATGACGGTAATTCCGCTCGTCGTCGCACTGCTCGTGACAGGCATCGCCAAGAGCGCCGAAGCGGCGCAGGCCGGCCGCATCGCTGGCCGGTCGGTGCTGTGGATCGTCATCATCTGCACGGCTTCAGCAGTGTTCGGGGCGGTAGTCACGCTGTTGCTCACCGGGTTGCTTCCGTTGCCCCGAGGCACAGCCGAAGGCCTGCAGTCCGCGGTCGCCGGAGTGGAGCAAAAAGCGTCCGGCCCCCTTCCCGGCGTCGCCGAATTCTTCAAGGGCATCATTCCCGACAATGTCATCGCTGCCGCGGCCAATGGCGACGTGCTGCCGCTGGTCGTCTTCTCCGTACTGTTCGCGTTGGCGCTGATGTACATTTCGGACCGGAGGCGGCGAGCGATCGTCGTGCTGTTCGAAGCCATTGGCGACGCCCTACTGGTAATCATCGGCTGGGTGCTGTGGATCGCCCCGCTGGGCGTCTTTGCGCTGGCATTCACCGTCGGAGCCGCCGCCGGTGGATCCGCCTTCGCGGGTCTGGGCCACTATGTCGTGATCATCTCCGTCGTTGGAATTCTGGTCACTCTGGCCGGCTACCCACTCGCCGTTCTCGCGGGCAGAGTGAGGTTCTCACGATTTGCCAAGGATATGATCGCGCCGCAGGCGGTCGCCATATCGACCCGCTCCTCGCTCGCCTCGCTGCCGGCGATGCTGGCCGCAGCACGCAGCATGGGCATCCGCGAACAGGTTGCGGACGTGACCCTGCCGATCAGCGTCGCATTGTTCCGCGCGACCGGGCCGGCGATGAACGTCGCGGTCGCCTTCTATGTCGCGCACTGGCTGGGGCTCGAGCCCAGTCTCGCCCAGATGATCGCGGCGACGGCGGTCGGCGCGGTGATGAGCTACGGCGCTGTGAGCCTACCAGGCGAGGTCAGTTTCATCAGCTCGATCGCGCCAATCGCCATGGCTCTTGGCGTACCCATCGCGCCGCTTGCGCTGCTCGTCGCGGTAGAAATGATCCCCGACATCTTCCGTACGGTTGGCAACGTCACGTTGGACGTTGCAGTCACAACCGCAGTTGACCGCTCGACCAGGGACGAGCCCGGAACCTGAACGCCAGCTGACCACCGTTCGTCGATTCGACGCCTCATCAACGGTCTTTGTCGGCGCGCCGACAATCTCCTGACTGTCATCGAGGAACCCGCGACTCTGTAGCATCCAGGGCGCATTGACTGCCTCGCGACGCGGGGAATCCCCTTCACGCAATCCCCAGCCCCGCGTCGCAAAAAGGGAGATCTACAATGTTGAGGACCGTTACCGCGTTTGCGGCCCTGCTGGTCGCTTCAACTTTGGTCGTTCCGACCGTCAGTCAGGCCATGGAGGCCAACTCGGTGCGCGTATCATACGCCGATCTCAATCTAACCTCCGGTGACGACCAGCGCACGCTTGAGCACCGGATTGTCCGCGCGGCGAAGATTGTCTGCGTGTTCGACGATAGCCGCGATCAGGATCTCGCGACCGAGACCAATGCCTGCCGCAGCGATGCGATCGCGAGCGCCCAGCCCGCGTTCGAGGCTGCCATCAACAATGCCAAGCGTGGCAGCGTCACCGTTCTCGATGCAGCAGCGCTGATCGTCACGGCGCCGTGAGCGCTATCTAAGACCGCCGCGTGCTCCTGTAGGGGCGCGCGGCGGTTTTGTTTTGTCTAGCGCCCGGCAATTGCCCGGACGCGATCCGAATAAAGCCGGCCGACGGGCTGCTCCGTCCCATCGAAGAGTCGCGCTATCCACCGCCCGGACGGGTTGCGCGAGAAGCCGGTAATGAAGTCCTTTCGGACGATCGCCGAGCGGTGAAGGCGGACGAACAGCTCCGGGTTGAGGCCTTCCTCGAGCGCTGCCATCGAATGATGGATGAGCCAGCTCCGCCGGCCGACATGCAGCCGCATATAGTCTCGCTCGGCCGAAACCCGGTCGACGTCCTTCGACGCGATCCGAACCAGCCCCGACAAGTCTGAGGCCCAAAATTCCTCCAGCCACTGTGACGCCTTGCCGGCCGCCGGCTGTCCCGTCCGATTCTGAAGGTAGGTGCGGGCGCGATCGATCGCGCGCTGAAGTCGGGCCGGGTCGACCGGTTTCATCAAATAATCGACCGCCTCGACCTCGAAGGCGGCGACGGCGAACTGGTCGAAGGCGGTGACGAATACCACCGCCGGCGAGGGGTCCTGGGCAGCGAGCGCGCGCGCGACTCCGATCCCGTCGAGCCCTGGCATGGCGATATCGAGCAGCAGGAGGTCGGGCGAGAGCGCCTCGGTCAGATTGATCGCGGAATCGCCGTCACTGGCTGTGCCGACCAGCTGTGCACCCTCAGCCCTGGCGAGCAGCAGCTGCAACCGTTCGGCTGCGAGCGGTTCATCGTCTGCGATCAACACCCGCAGCGGCTTGCCTTCAACCATTCGTCTCCACCGGCATTGTCAGCGACACTTTATACCCGCCGCCGCTCATGGGTCCGAATCGGCAACTCGCGCGGCTGTTGAATCGCGCCTCGAGACGCTGGCACACGTTCGTCAGGCCCAGGCCGGTCCCCTCGTGTGTGGCGGCCGGAAGCTCCTCCTTGCCGCCATGCTTCAGCCAATTGCTGACTTCCACCATCATACGCCCGTCGAGGGTCGCTTTCGCTTCGATCCGGATTACTACCGCCTTGCGGCTCTTGGAGACCCCATATTTGATCGCATTCTCCACGATCGGCTGGAGCAGGAGCGCCGGCAGTCGCGCTTGCTCGAGCTCCTCGGGCACGTCGATCTCGACGTGCAGCCGGTCGGGGAAGCGCGCTTTCTCGATGTCGAGGTAGAGCCGCTGGAGGTCGATCTCTTCGGCCAAAGTGACGTCGGCGCTGGGGTCGAGCGAAAGGCTTGTCCGGAAGAACGTCGACAGCGCGAGGAGCATGCCCTCGGCGCGGTCGGGGCGGCCGGTCATGACCAATGACGAAAGGGAGTTGAGCGTGTTGAACAGGAAGTGCGGGTTGACCTGATATCGAAGTGCCCGGACCTGCGCCGCCTGCGCCGCGCTCTCCGCATCGGCCAGCCGGCGCTGGGCAACCATCGCGTCCGCTTGCGCGAGCATCGCCATGTAGAAGGCAGTCCACGCAGCGAAGAAGAAGAACCAGGTGACGGTGGAATCGGCGGCGTACCGGAACTGGTCGCGGGGATGGAGTTGGCCGATCCTCGGCCAGGTCAACACCAGGGGCGCTTGATTGTTGCGCTCAATCCGCATCGTGTTGCCGGTTTCCACGACATAATAGCCCTCACGCGAGGTGAAGCGCATCTCCTCCTGCGGCTTTTCGAGGAAGCGATCAGCCGCAATCAGCAGGCCCGCTTGCGCCATCGCTGCGATGAAGGAAGCAATCATGCCAATCACGATTCGCCGCCGGAGGTTCGCTCTGCGCGCTAAAAGCGCGAACACGACATAGATGCCCGCAGTGAGGACGATCCCGATTACGAGCGTGACGGAGCGATTGAGCAGGATGGTCCCCGCGTCCTTCATTAGGAAGGCACGCGCGACGACCGTCGCATAATAAACGAGCCACAGGCCGAGGATCGATTTGACGGCCAGCGGCCAATCGCTGAACCGGGTCCGCGCCTGGGGCGGGGGCATCATGAGCATGTTCACCGTAATGTCTCAAAAACCCTTTGTCGCAAACCGCCCCCTGACCGTTAGCAGAAGTTCCGGCGCAGCCGGTCGAATCTCGACGCCGAGAGGAACGCTGGCAGGCCCCCGCTGGTTACAGGAGTGCAACTTTACGGCATGGAGACGCCGCTGTGAACGCGAAGAAAGACCGGGAGTCGACAGTACCTCCGGCGGTCCATTCCGCCGACCCCGATCGCGAACTCGAGCGCAAACTCAATCGCGATCCCGAAGATCCCGACGCCAAGATCGACGTCGGAAGCGATGAGTCGATGGACGCATCGGATCCGCCGGCCGCCACTCAACCGGGACACAAGGATGAGCCTGTCCCCTCATCGGGATTTCCCGAGTAGATCGGATTTCGGATAACTCGAGACTGCCCGCTGCACTAAACCAACGTACAGTCTCCCATAAACCAACGTACAGTTTTGGACCGCGTGAGCGGACCATAGATTCCCTCCAGAATGATCGGTTGATCCTGGAGATGGGAATTGACGCAATTGGCATTGTTTGCGGTGTGCTGACGGGAAATTAGCCAAGGTTACGTTACCGTCACAAAAACGCACCGCCGTTGCAATAAATCAACAATCCACAGTTTTAGCGCCACCAGTCAAATTCTGGCCTTGCAGCGAGGACTCCCCTCTGATTCAATGGCATGGGGCTGAACCGGGGGTGGGACTGTGGTTAAGCGTATTGCAACTAATTGCGCCGCATGATCCCGCCCGGGCGAAAGGAGTCGGGTTCATGATTACGCGGACGAGCCAGCCAGCCAGCGGGGCGATGCTGATCTCGGAGATGAAGGAGTTTGCGGGCTTCCCCAAAGCTACGCAGCGCTACATCCGCCGCTCGCTCGATGTTGCCTATGGTCGCCGGGATGCGATCGAATGCTGGGCCCGCGACGAGGGCGAAGCCGCGTCGATCCGCGCCCAGGCCCGTCTTTACAAGCAGCTCGATCACCTGCGCCTTCAGGTGCCGGACGACAGCGGTCTCGATATGATCGAGCCGTTCATCGGCATGCTCATCACGATTTCGGCCTTCGACCTGGGTCAGGATCGTCTGCCGAACTTCGCCGCTTACCGCTTCCTTTACGAGCGGCTGATCGGCGCCGCCGCCCGGCCGTGGCTACCGTCGGCGTTCTGCGCTGCAGCGGCCCTGCCGCATCTGCACCCGGATCGCCGCAGGACCTTGTTGCAGTCTATCAGCGAGAGCGCGGCGACCGCGCCCGGCTGGTCGAGCCGCGAGCCGGTCTTCTGGCCGGAGTGGGTCGAGAAGGTCGACGTCCAGCAGGCTGCTTGAGCTCACGCGCTCGCGGGCGCCTTCACCGACGGGAAAATCTCGCCAAGCTCCCTGAGGCTGTCAGCCGCATTCTTGTGGCGCACGAAGACGACGCCCGCGGCCTCGTAAGCCGCGCGATGGTTCTCGCGATCGTCGACCAGCACGTCGCCGCTTTTCATATGCTTGTGCTTGTCGCGGGCCATGCAGGTGATGATCGGGACGCCGGGGAAATGCTCGGCGGCCCATTGGACCTTCTGCGGCGCCGCCCAGTTGCCGAGCGGAAGGCCAGTAAGGATAGTCGGCTTCAGATGCTTGACCGCGTCGAACAGCAGGCGGGCGTCGGGCATCTCCGGCAGTGACCCATAAAAGTCTTTGGCGTTCGCTATCCGCCGCCAGAACTCGCGCTTGCCACGCTTTGCCACGAACGCAGCGGGGTCCAGACCGAGCAGCCGCCGCACACCCTGGTTGAAATCGGCGAGCACTCCGTCCGCGTCGAGAAACAGGCGCGGCAGGTCTAATTCCCTTGGCATCAGAAGCGCGCGGGTTCCAGCTCGACGGAGATTGGCGCTGGGATGAGCTCCCAGCCCTGCTCGCGCAGAACGTCGTTGCTCTCGATCGCACTGCGGCCAGGCCCGAGCGACCAGGTGATGTGATAGGTCGATCCGTCAGGCCGGTCGGTCGTGCCATCGAGCTCGACGACCAGGCACTCGAGGCTTCTGCCATCGTCCGCGCGGCCGACGATGCGCGCCTCGGGTTTCCGGGGGAGGGGGGTCCCAGTCGTCGCGCCCGCGCGCAGGGTCACGTGATCGGCGATAACGTTCTCGTATCTTGGCGAAAAGAGCTGGAGCAGCCGCTCGCGCTCGTCGCGCGGCAACTTCCAGCCGGTGACGGTCCCGGGCTTGGCCATAGTGGCTCAACCGCCGTCAGGCGGAAGTTGTTTCGCCCAGCTTGTTGACCAGTTGGCGCGCGAATTCGCTTAGCGTGTCGTCGCGCGCGCCCATGATCACGATGCGGTCACCGGCAACGGCCTCAGAAAGCAGCGCTTCGCCGATCTTCGCCCGCTCGGGGATGTGCTCGGCGTGACGATCGCGCGCCTTCACTTGGCCGGCAAGCCAGTCCGACCCACGGGTCCGTTCGACCGTGCCGCCCTGGTAAACGGGATCGGGCAGGTACAGCCGGTCGTCGGGCGCCATGCCATTGGCGAAGCTGTCCGACAGCTCCTCGCCCATCCGGGCGAGCGGCCCGAACCCGTGCGGCTGGAAGATGATCAGCAGGCGTCCTGGCTGGGCACGTAGAGTCGCCAGTGTCGCTTCAATCTTGTCCGGGTTATGCGCGAAATCGTCGATGACCGTCACGCCCGCGGCCGAGCCGACCGTCTCGAGCCGCCGCTTCAACCCTTCGAAGCGGGCGAGGGCGGTTACAGAATCCTCGATCCTGACGCCCACCGCGCGCGTCGCGGCAATCGCCGCCAGCGCGTTCGACGCATTGTGGCGGCCCGGCACTGCGAGGCGCACGTCGTGGCGCTCGCCTGCGGTTTCGAGTGCGAAGCTCACGCCGTCGGCCTCGAGCTTCAGATCCTTGCCCATGAAATCGGCACTCGGACTATCGAAGCCGTAGCCGACGCAATTGTCCGCTGGAACGATGTCGGCGATGGCGCGGGTCTCCGGATCGTCCAGGTTCAGCACCGCCTGGCGCGCCCGCAGGACGAAGGCGGCGAAGAGGCCGCGAAGCTCCTCCATTTCCTTGTGGTCGAGGCTGATGTTGGTGAGCACGGCGATCTCGGGCCGGTAGAGAGCGATCGAGCCGTCGCTCTCGTCCACCTCGCTGACGAACAGCTCGGGATCGCCGACCAACGCGCTCGCGAAGGGCGCCGAGGGTGTCACGAAATTCTTCATCACTGCGCCATTCATCACCGTCGGCTGGCGGTGGCAGGCATGGAGGATCCAGCCGATCATCCCCGTCACGGTCGATTTGCCGCTGGTGCCGCCGACCGCGACGCTGCGCTGCGCGGAATTGAGCAGCTTCGCCAGGAACTGGGGCCGGGTCAGGTGCGTGAGGCCGAGCTCGCGCGCCCGGACCACGTCTGGAACCGTGTCCTCGACCGCCGCCGAGGTAACCAGCGTCATGCCTTCCTGAAGGCCCGAGCCGTCCTGCGGGTAGAGTTGGATCCCAAGCGAGCGAAGATAGTCGAACTTATGCGGCGTTCGGCCGGCGTCGAGCGAGCGGTCAGACCCCGCCACGCGCGCGCCGCCTGCGCGCACGATCGACGCAAGCGGCAGCATACCGCTGCCGCCGATACCACTGAAGAAAACCGGAGAATCAATCATGAACGCGGCCCTATTGGCAGTAGCCGCGATTAGCTAGTGGCGATCAGACCATGCCGCAGCCGAAGTCGCCTTTGAGTTCGACCTTCGCAATTTTGGGAGGCTTCGCGATCGCGACAAAGCGCGCTGAATAGTCGGCGCTGTCGCAGTTCAGGCTCGCCTCATATTGATCGACGACGATCGCAGCATGGCCGCGGACTTCGTCGAGCTTGCCCGATAGCAGCAATCTGCGCTGGGTGGGCGTACTGACGGCACGCATGAACGAGCCGGCGTTAGTGATTATGATGGCGATATCGTTATCGTGTTTCTTCCAATGCGGCAGGCGGGCCGCGATCGCCGGATCCGGGACCATGCTCAAGCGGATCTCGTTGTCCTTATACCCTGGCTCGCAATAGGCGCAGTCGAGGATGAAGACCCCTTCAAGGACGAATCTGCCGCTGAATTGTGCACTGTCGTATTGATCGAATTGTCGGAACGTCACGGGGCTGTTCGCCGGGATCACAAGGCCTTCATCATATTTGCCAAGCGGGATGTAAGTAGGCTCAGGCGCGGCGCCGATAATCAGAGCCACGAGTGGAATTGCAGCGATGCGAGCGAGGGCCCTCATGCACCGAATATTGTCGATAAGCCCTAACAACGGCTGAAAGCGCTTACTTGCACGCCCCTCCACCCGGCCAGCCGGTCCAACCGGGGCCGCGCACGAACCGGCCGGGCTTGGCGCCGGTGTGCTTGCCGTTGCGCAAGACCTGCACGCCATTGACGAACACGTCGCGGACTCCGGTCGAAAGCTGCTGCGGCTTTTCGAAGGTCGCGTGGTCCTGGATCGCCGCGGGGTCGAATACCACGATGTCGGCATAGTAGCCGGGCTTGAGGATGCCACGCCCCTTGATGCCAAGGTTCGTGGCCGGAAGCGAGGTCAGGCGGCGGATGGCGTCGGGCAGCGCCGCCGCTTTTTCATCGCGCACATAATGGCCGAGCACGCGAGCGAAATTGCCGTAGGCGCGCGGGTGCGTGCTCGACTTCAGGAACACGCCCTCGGGAGCCTGAGACTCGGCATCCGAACCGAAACTGAGCCAGGGCAGGCCGACCTGCTTGCGGACATTATTCTCGTCCATCAGGAAATAGACGGTGCCCACGCGGCTCTCGTCCTCGATGACGAGGTCCATCGCCGTCTCTTCCGGGCTCTTGCCGCGCATTTTCGCGACTTCCGCGAGAGTCTTTCCCGTAAGAGGCTTGAGCTTCGGGTTCTTGAAGCTGACCAGCAGAACCTTGTCCGGGCTTCCGGCGAGGAGAAGCAAATTCTCCCAGTCCTTCGACGGAGTGCGCATCTCTTGCATCAGGCGAGCGCGAGTCGCGGGCTCCTTCATGCGCTTGATCCAGGTCTCGAGCCCGCCAGACTGCACCCAGGTCGGCATGGCGGCATCGAGCCCAGTGGCTCCGGCGGTATAACTGTACATGTCCGCAGTGATCCGCTGACCGTTGGCGCGCGCGGCATTCACCTTCGCGATCACCTGATCCATCTTGCCCCAGTTCGGCTTGCCGGCCGCCTTGAGGTGATAGATTTCGGCCGGAGCGCCAGACTCGCGACTGATCGTGATCAGCTCGTCCACGGCTTCGAGCAGCTTGTCGCCCTCCGATCGCATGTGGCTGATGTACATGCCGCCGCATTTCGCCGCCTCGCTGGTGATTGATACGAGCTCGGGCGTTTCGGCGTAAGTCGCGGGCGCATAGATCAGCGAAGAGCCGACCCCGACCGCGCCTTCCTTCATCGCCTGGCGGACGAGCCCGCGCATTCGCAACAGCTGCGCGGGCGTCGGATCGACGTCCTTCTCGCCGAGCTCGTGCACCCGGACCGTCGTCGCGCCGATGAAGGAGGCGACGTTCGGAGTGATCCCCTTGCGCTGAAGATATTCGAGATACTGGCCGAGCGTGGTCCAACGGATCGGATATTTGATGTCGCTCTGCCGCTGCACGAGGAGGCGTTTCATCTGGGGATTGAGCGGACCCATGGAATCGCCCTCACCCATCACTTCCAGGGTCACGCCCTGGACGGTGTCGCTCAGGCCTCGGCCATCCTGGATGAGGCTTTCCGTCGCCCAGCTCAGCATGTTGATGAAGCCGGGCGAGACAGCTTTTCCGCTTGCATCGATGACGCGCGCGGCGCGGCCGGGCGCACGCGGGCCGACATAGACGATCTTGTCGCCCTTGACTGCGACGTCCCCCGTGAACGGCGTTTCGCCCGAGCCGTCGTAAATTGTGCCGCCGCGGATGATGACGCTGTAATCGGGAACACTTTGGCGCGGCGCCGGAGCCGCCGAGCTTGCAATCAGACCGGCAACCGCAACCGCAAACGCGATTTTACTCTTCATGACGCCTCTCCCCAGGGAGAGGGCAGACTGCGCAGCTAAAGCGCAGCGGTCAATTCGCCGATTGCGACGAGCGGTCGAGCAGGACCGGGTTGATGAAGGCTAGTCCGACCAGCCCGTCCTCGGCCCATTTGACGACCGCCGGAACCAGGATCCCGCCTTCGAAGCGGACGTAGACATGGGCGCCGGGCTCAAGGTTGGCAACTTGGTCGCCCATCACTCCGCCCTCCGAGATGTCGTGCAGAGCGAAGTTCTTCGGCGAGCCGTCGATCAGCAGCTGCAGCTTTCGGCCCTTGGCGGGCGTCCTCGGGAAGCGGCGCTGGTCAGGCGAGCGGGTCGACCTCGGCCGGACACCCGCGGAGCCTCCGTCATCGAACCGCGCTTCGGCTAGCGGCACGGCGGTCCCGCAAAAGCCGCACTCGGCACTCACCCTGCCGATATACCATTGCGAGCGGCCACAGCCGGGGCAGTGATTGTCGGCGTTCGCCCGATAGACGATGTGGTGCCCGCGCTGCGCCAGCCCGGCCGCGAAGGTCGCCGGTGCCCGCTCGTATACCAGCACGTCCGACATGCATTGCGCTCCAACTTTCTGCCGAGGACCTTGCCGACCTCGAGTCCAAGCCTAGGGAACAGTGCTTGCGAAGTGATTACCGAGCAGGTCTAAGCATCGCCCATGCGCATTGCCGTCGTCGCACCAAGTTGCACATTGAAACGAGAGGCGGCAGAGGCCGTAGAGGCGATTGTTGCCGAGCGCGGCGACTGCGAGCTCCTCATCCATCCGCAATGTTTCCTATCCGACGGCCACTTCGCAGGTCCCGACGAGGCGCGGCTTGCGGCGCTTCGCGAAGTGATGGCCGATCCGGCCGTCGATGCCGTCTGGTTCGCGCGCGGCGGTTACGGCTCGAACCGGATTGCAGAGGCGATACTCGCGGACCTGCCCGACCCAGCGCGTGGCAAGCTCTACATGGGCTATAGCGACGCCGGCTTCCTGCTTGCCGGATTCCACAAGACCGGCATGGACGTTGCCTGGGGTCCAATGCCGCAGGACGTCATGCGGGAGAGCGGCGACACGGCGATCCACCGGGCGCTGAACTGGCTGGTGCTACGGGATCGCTCCGCGCTCGAGCCGCAAATCCAGGCGCCCGCGATGGCCTTCAATCTGACGGTCCTGTCCAACCTGCTCGGAACGCCCCTCGAGCCCGACTTCACGGGCGTCGACCTCCTCGTCGAGGACCTTGGCGAGCAGCTCTATCGGACCGACCGAACAATGTTCCATGTGACCGCGAGCCCGAACATCCGCCGCGCGTCTCGACTGAGGCTCGGACGGGTCGCCGACATCCTTCCCAACGACCCGGAATTTGCGGCCAATGAAACCGCAATAGTCGAAGATTGGTGCCGCCGCTCCGGCATTGCATTCGGGGGCCGGGCGGACGTCGGACACGATGCCCAAAACCGGGTCGTGCCGTTTGCTTCGCGGATTTCCTGACTTTCTCTCTGCAATGGCATTGCAATGGAGCGAGCTTTGCGCTCTATCGACATAGGAACAACAGGAGGGCCGTGATGGCACAAGGCAGTCGTAAAGCAGGGGGCGGACTGGCCCGCCCGGTGACCCCGTCGGCAGATTTGGCTGCGATTACCGGAAGCGCTCCGCTTCCGCGCAGCCAGGTCGTTTCGAAGGTGTGGGATCACATTCGTAAGAACAACCTGCAAAACCCGCAAAACAAACGGGAAATTCTGGCTGACGACAAGCTGAAGAAGGTCTTTGGGGGCAAGGACCGGGTCAGCATGTTCGAGATGAACAAGCATCTGTCGAACCACCTGAAGTAAGCGCTTCAGACGGTTTGACCGAAAGGGGATCCGCTTCGGCGGGTCCCCTTTTCTATGTGACAAACATGCGACTCGGCTTCGGCGGCTAGCCGCGCCACAGCCCGTCGAGCCTCTCCTGAGTCACCGGATAGCCGAGATGCGACGGGATGGTGACGAATTTCTCACCGTCATGTTCCTCGACCCAGGGGGTGATCGGTTCGATCGGATGAGCGAGCGCATCGGCCCGGATTTCCTCGAAGCTCGAACGCTGCGCGAGACGTTCGAGAACGCGCCGGGTGGGGAAGATCAGCCGTGCTTCGCCGTCACGCTCGCGCTCCAGCACTTCGGAAGCATTCACCCAATAGGCGCCGGCGCATTCGCCTTCGATCACGTTCGGGTGCCAGTCGCCCGGCGGGCTGGGCGCGACGAAGAACATCGTGTCGAACCGTCGGACGGCGTGAAACTTCGGGACCCATCTCGTGAACGGGATCAGCGAGGCGGGGTCCAGCTCCACTCCGGATTGTTCCACGACATGTGCGAAGTCCCCGCCCTCAGCGAGCGCAGTTTGCAGGTCCAGGGAATGTTCGGGCCTCGGCGATGCGGCCAGCGCGACTGGCACAGCGGTTTCCTCGATCGTCTCGCGGATTGCAGCGATGCGCGCCGGCCCGTCCTCGCCAAGGCCGAGCCGTTCTGCCAGCCCGCGGTCGGCGTCGTCGATCCGCCCGCCGGGAAAGACCAAGGCTCCCGCGGCGAACGCCATGGCCCGGCCGCGCTCCACCATCAGTAATTCCGGCGGGCGCCCCGGTCGCTCGCGCACGACGATCAGCGTGGCGGCGGGGATCGCCTCGTCGGTCATGCATGGCCCCTAGCCGCGCGACCGACAAAGAAAAAGCCGCCCGGGCAGACCCGGACGCCTCTTCCCCTCCTGGAGATCGCTACATCCCGCTGACGTTCTGCTCGTCGGCGTCGGTTGGATTGACCGCATTGTCCTCGGCGGCCGCGTTCTGATCCTCGAGCTGTTGCTGCTGATTCCCGAGCGCGGCGTCTTCAGCGGCGTTCATTGCCGCCTCGTTCGACAGCTGATTGAGCTCATCGGCAGTCGCCTGGTTGAGCTCGGCATTTTGAACGGCGTCCTGGTTGCTGCCGCCGCATGACGCGAGCGCCAGGGCGGCCGCTCCGCCCACTACAAAAGCCAGTCTTTTCATGAGTTTCCGTCCCCAATGCGAACTAGAGTGGCTGGCCGCCATATCAGGAGAATGGCCCGCGTTGCCAGTGCCTTTCGTCAATTCGTGACAGGCGGCGAAAGGACGATTCCTTGAGATTCAGGCCGAAAAACCCTATCTAGGCCGCGCCGGGCAACCGGCTATGTCGGTAGATTGTTGGGTGGAATAGGCACTTCGGACCCGGGGGGCAGTACCCCGGCGCCTCCACCACCAGCCGCCAGCGCGAACCAGGATTCGGCGGCTGCTGATGGGGGCGAAATAGGATCGACGAGTGCAATAAAGGCCCGATTGCCGATCGGTATGAGACCACCGTGACGGCTCATTCACACAAGTGCCAACGATAACGAGGCGCTCGCAATTGCTGCCTAACTGAAGTCCTCACGGACTGATTTTAGGTAACGAAAGCGCGGTCGGACCCCACCGGGCAACAGAAGGGGATTCCAGCGGCACGGGAGGCGCCGGGCAACAGAAGCCTCCCACCTTCTCTTTTCGCCTCCGTTGCGATCCGGTAAGTCCGGACCAAGGGGGCTCTCATCATGCATCACTGGACCAAGCGCCTGTTCGCTCTCACGGCGCCGCTGTTGCTCAGCAGCTGCCTGTGGGGGCCGGGCAAGTTCACGTCCGATCTCACGCTTCGGAAGAACGGCACCTTCGTGCTCGACTATCGCGGTGAGATCGTCCTGCAAACGCCACCGGACGAAACCAAAGCGGAGCCCTGGAAGAACACCATGGCGCGCTGCCGGAAGAGCGGCGCGACCGAGGTCGTGCCCAAGGGATGGCAGGGCAGCAACTTCCCGGACGATCCAATTCGGGCATGTACGCCGGCGGAGATCGCCAAGTTGAAGAGCCAGTATGAACGGGACAGCTCAGAGAAGTCAGCAGTTAAAAAGCAGGAAGCCGAGGAGATGGCGAAGGTCTTCGGCCTTCCCGGACTTGACGATGCGTCGAACCGCGCCTTTGCCGCCAAGCTGATGAAATATGCCGGCTGGCGCTTCGTCACGTATCGCGGCAAGGGCGTGTTCGACGTCGACTATCATTTCGAGGGCCGGGCGACGCAGGACTTCCTCTTCCCGGCGTTTCCCGACAACGATCTCATCATACCGTTCATCGCGATCCGGCGGCGCACCGATGGCTCGGTGCTCGTGACAGCGCCGGCCATGACCGGCGGCGCTGGTCCGCTCGCCGCACGTGCCGGCCCCGCGGCTGTGAGCGGGATGAAAGACGGCCCGGTTTCACGCGCCCAAGGCCGCTTCGCCGTGATCACCGACGGCGAGATCCTGACCAACAACAGCGAGGACGGGGCGGCGACGCATGCCATCGGTCGGCAGGTCCGGTGGGACGTCGGCCCAAACTCGAGCAAGATACCGGAGACTCTCATCCGGCTGCAGTGAGCTGGAGCCGCTTGTCGAAGCGGCGATTGCGCTTCTCGGTTCGGCTTGCCAGAGGGCGGGGACTAGCACCGGGAGGGATTCTTTGATGCGACGCGCCATTCTTGCCGCACTTCTTGGTGCGTGCGCTTCAACTGCGATCACAGCCCAGACGCCCAAGGAGCAGCTTCTTAAGCCGCCGGCGAATGCCGACCATTATGTGATCATCTCGGAGGCTGGGAAGCATGGCGACGAGTGGCGCTGGACTCAGGCCGACGGAAGTGTCGCGTACCGCGAGTCCATCCTGCTGCGCGGTCTCGTCTTCGAGCAGGACGAGGTCGTCAAATTCGACAAGACCGGCAAGCCCGTCAGCATCGTCATCCGCGGCGTCACGCCCTCGGGTGACGCGGCTGAGACATTCGCGATCGACCAGGCGATGGCGCGCTGGAAAACGCCGGTGGACGAAGGCGAAGCCCGTGACGCTGGAGACCACCTCTACTATCCCTACGGCGGCGCCTTGCTGGCGAACGATGCGCTGGTCACTTCCTTCCTGCACGCTGGCGCGAAGGGGATTGACCTGCTTCCTTCTGGCCACGGTTCGCTGGAGCCGTCGCGCACCCTGACCGTCACGAGCCCTGGCGGGTCGAAGACGGTGCGGCTCTATTTCCTGAAAGGGGTCAACCAGAGCCCAACGCCGGTATGGCTCGACGACAAGGACAAGTTGTTCGCCATCGTGACCGCACTGGCGACCATGCCAGCCGGGTACGAGAGCAATCTTCAGGCGCTGCAGTCGGCGCAGGACGCGGCCATCGCAGAACTCGCGCCGGCAATCGCCAAGCGGCTGCTGACCGCGGACGCACGCAAGCCCATCCTGATCCGCAACGTCAAAATCTACGACGCCGACAAGCAGCGCTTTGTCGAGGGGCAGAATGTCGTCGTCGCCGACGGGCGGATCCAGATGGTCGGGACGATGCTGCCGAAGCTTCCTGACGGCTCTCAAGTGATCGACGGGACCGGCAAGACCCTCGTCCCCGGCTTGTGGGACAGCCACATGCACCTATCCGACGACTTCAACGCGCTCGGCGAGGTCGCGCTCGGAGTCACGTCCATCCGCAACCCCGGCGGCATGACTATCGAGCTGGCGCAAAGCCAGGCCCAGCGCCGCAAGGCGGGAACCCTCGTCGCTCCGGAAGCCTTCACGTCGGTGATCATCGACGGCAAGGGCCCACTCGCGGCGCAGGGCAGCATCGCCGTCGCGAGCCTCGACGAGACTCTCGCGGCCGTCCGCAAGATCAAGGACGGCGGAATGACGGGCGTCAAATTCTACACGTCGATGGATCCGGCGTGGATTCCGCCGGCCGCGAAGCTCGCTCACGAGCTCGGGCTCCACGTGCACGGCCACATTCCCGCAGGAATGCGCACGCTCGATGCGGTGAACGCCGGCTATGACGAGATCACGCACATCTATTTCGCGACGATGCAGGCGATGCCTGACGAGGTGGTTGCCAAGGCGAACACGACGATGCGGCTGTTTGGGCCGGGCAAATATTTCAAGGACGTGGACTTTAACGCGGAGCCCACGAAGACGGTCATCAAGACGCTCGCCGACAAGCATATCGTGGTCGATCCCACGCTCGTGGTGGTCGAATCCGTGCTGACGTCCGACGCGGGCAAGATCGGTCCCTCTTACACAGCGTACGGGGGCACGCTGCCTTCAGCGATGGAACGACAGTTCAAGTCGGGCCCGCTCCCGCTGCCGGAAGGCACGACACGCGGCGATGTAACGGCGAGCTTCAAGCACATGGTCGATTACGTCGAGGCCCTGCACAAGGCCGGCGTGCCGATCGTCGCCGGGACCGACGGTTTCGGACTCGAGCTGGTCCGCGAGCTCGAGCTTTACGTGCAGGCGGGCATGTCGCCAGCCGAGGCCCTGGCGACCGCGACGATCGTCCCGGCGCGCAATGTCCAGGCCGACAAGCGCACCGGCTCTATTGTGTCAGGCAAGGAAGCCGACCTGTTGCTGGTCGACGGCGATCCCGAAAAGAATATCGGCGACCTGCGCCATGTCGACAAGGTCATTCTCGACGGCGCGCTGCTCGACGGAGATGCGTTGCGCAAGGAGGCGGGCTTCAGCGGCCCGCCGAAATAGCGAATTAGCGCTTCCTCAATTCGTCTCGGATCTCGGTGAGTAGTTCGACTTCGCTCGGGCCGCCCGCCGGTTCCTCGCGCTTCCTCATCAGCTTGGTCGCCCAGCGCACCAGCAGGAAGATGATGAAGGCCAGGATCAGGAAGTTGATGACGACGGTCACGAACTCGCCCCACCCGAGCACCGGTGCGCCGGCGGACTTGAGTGCCGCATAATCCTTGAGGCTGCCCTTATAGCCTTCAGGAATCGGGCCGAGCAGGGTGAAGTAGCTCGAGAAATCGAGCCCGCCGAAGATCGCTCCGATCACCGGCATGATGATGTCTTCGGTAAGGCTCGTGGCGATCTTCGCGAACGCGGCGCCAATGATGACCGCGACAGCGAGATCGAGCACGTTGCCGCGGGCGATGAAGGCACGGAATTCCTGGAACATCGGGTTCCCCTTCCTTTTTGTGCTGAGCAGAGTAGCGGAAATGCGGCTGATTGGCAGCTGTGTTGCTGCTTTAAGACAGCATTGAAACGAAACCTCCGGGTCTCTAGTTATGCGCGGGCGTGACGTTTGGGAGGATGGGATGACTGCACTTCGCCGTTTCGGTTTGCTTGCACCGCTGGCTGCGCTGAGCCTCACCGGCTGCGGCCTCAACACTGTCCCGACGGCCGAGGAGCAGGTCAATGCCGCCTGGGGCAACCTCCAGAGCGAATATCAGCGCCGCGCCGACCTCGTCCCCAACCTCGTCTCAACGGTGAAGGGCTATGCCCAGCAAGAGCGCACGGTGCTCACCGAGGTTACAAACGCCCGGGCTCGAGCGACCAGCATCCAGCTGAATGCGGACGATCTCGACGATCCGGCCAAGGTGCAGGCGTTCGCCAATGCGCAAAGCCAGCTCGGCGGATCGCTGGGGCGACTGCTCGCAACGTTCGAGAATTATCCGGATCTGAAGTCCAACCAGAATTTTCTGACGCTTCAGGCGCAGCTTGAGGGCACGGAGAATTCGATTCTCGTGGCCCGCC
>JBKPMC010000051.1:0-41660 GCA_046731955.1 Pseudomonadota bacterium
CCGCGCAACCACGGCAACCGCGACATTGGCGCGCAAGTTCGTCGCCGCGCACCGGCCGGGAACCAACCGCGGGCTGGCGATCGCCACCCGCCCCTTGAACCCGCCGCTCAGCCTGCCGTTGCCCTGCAGTGCGAGGCCGACCGGCCCGAACGGCGTCGCGAGCGAGATGCTGCTGTCGGCGATGTCGAGGGCGAATTCGGGAAGAGCGAAGGGCTTGCGGCTCGGCGGCGGCATCAACCTGTCGATCTGACCCCAGCTGATCTTGCCGCGGACCAGCTTGCCCCGCAGACGAACGCCGCGCGCCACGATCCGGTACACTTCGAAGCCGCCGTCCAGCTTCGGCGGCAGCTGGATTTGTGCGAAACGCGCGACGATGTCGGGCCGCCGGGGGTCGCCGATCACGAGATTGCTGACCTGCTGAGTCCTCAGCCCCACGCGGTCGAGATGATAGCTCGCCTCGACTCCGCGCCGCTCGAACTCGCGCTTGAGGAAGTGGGTGGCGATCGGCCGTCGCTGAATCCAAACCACGGCGATGGCTGCAACCAGCAGCAGGATGAGGCCGACTGTAACGAGGATTACAATCCGGCCCCAGGATACGCGGCGCACGGCCAATTGAACTCGGCTGCCTTCGTTCACGCCAGAAACCGCGTCATGATCCGCCCGTCTGCCATGGGCCTTACTAACCCATGCCAGCCGCCACCGTTCCAGACGCGGCATGACCGCTTCCAAGCTCCGCGCAACTGTGGTTAGTGGTCCGCGCTCGGACAGTCGCAGCGGGGAGCGGCATGCACGGGCGCGTCAACAAGACCGAGGAAAGCGACGGAAGTGGTCATCGCGCGCGGCTGCGCAAGCGCCTGCTCGAGGCGGGTCCGGACGGCTTTCACGATTACGAGCTCGTCGAATATCTGCTCGCCTTGACCATCCCGCGCGTCGACACAAAGCCGCTCGCCAAGAGGCTGATTCATGACTTCGGCGGCATCGGGCCGCTCTTATCGGCGAGTACCGACACTCTGCGCCGCGAAGGGATTACCGATCCAACCATCGCGGCGTTGAAGATTGCAGAGGCGACGGCGCTGCGGATGCTCGAGACCCGCGTGGAAGGCCGGCCCGTGCTGTCGAGCTGGGATGCGCTTGGCGATTATCTGCACGCCGCGATGGCCCATTCGCGCGTCGAGGAGGTTCGAATCCTCTTCCTCAACGCCAAGAACCATCTGATCGCCAACGAGGCGTTGTGGCAGGGCTCAGTGGACGAAGCGTCGGTCCATGTGCGCGAAGTGATCGCGCGAGCCATCGCCCTCGGGGCGACGGCGATTATCATCGTCCACAATCGTCCAAGCGGCGACCCAACGCCATCGCAACAGGACATCCGCCTGACGCGTGACCTGGTCGAAGCCGGGCGCCACATGAAGGTGACTGTCCACGACCATGTGATCGTCGGCGCGCACGGGCGGACCAGCATGCGCGCGATAGGGCTGATTTAGGCTCCGGCTAAACGTCCGCTTTCGACCGGCAGCGGACAGACTCGGCCGCTCCGGCGCTACGTCAGCCCGCCATTCGCTCGGGTGAGCGGGAAGCGAACGTGATGCGCCCGTCTGTGATCTGTTCGATTTGGCGCTCATATTCTCTGGCGAGTTGGTCGTGAATTTCGCGGGCCACTTCCGAAGCGGTAGCGTTCGCGCGGCTTCTTTCGATCTGCTGTCGGTGAAAGAGGTAATTAATGTCCACGGCGGCTTTCCTGTCGTTTGACATGCGCCTTGGTCCATTTCGGTGAACGGCAGATGACACCGGAGGAGCTCGGCGGCAAACGGGTAGAGACCGGGGTCGAGTGGTTAGCAGAATGGTCGGAAGTGGAGCGCGCAGAGGCCGCTAAAGAAGCTTTACGATGACTAGCGAGATATTGTCCGGCGCTCCGCGCGCGAGCACGGTTTCGACCAGATTGTCCGCAACCTGCTCCGGCGGTCCACGATTGAGTTCCGCCGCCAGTTCATCGTCCGGGACAATCCGGGTCAGACCGTCGCTTGCCAACAGAAACTGGTCGCCTGGGTTGGCCTCACCGCCGACGATTTCGACGTCGGCATTCTCTGCCGCGCCGACGGCGCGCGTAATCAAGTTTGCGCTCTCATGAGCTTCCGCTTCTTCAGGCTTCAACATGCCGGCATCGATGAGGTCCTGCACGAGGCTGTGGTCCCGTGTCACCCGCGTTATCTGGCCGCCACGCATGCGGTAGGCACGGCTGTCGCCCATCCAAAAGCATCGGAAGAACCCATTTGCGATGGCGAGGCCGACAACGGTCGTGCCGATCGTGCGCTCCCGTCCAGCTGAACGCGCGAGGTCAATCAGGTCGCCATTGACTTGGCGGAGCGCCTCGACCGCCTTGGTGGTAAGTTCATCGATGTCAGGGACCGCCGGCAGGCATCGGAGGGCATCGGTGACCATCGCGCTTGCGATTTCGCCGGCCTCATGACCGCCCATCCCGTCGGCCACGGCCCAAAGTCCGCGCCCCGAATCCACCAAAATCGAGTCCTCGTTGATCTTGCGCCGAAGACCAACATGGGTGCGGCTGACGCATTCGAAGCGCATTCGGTCCCGGCTACTCCCCGTCTTCTGGACTAGCAATCGCTTAACGTTCGTGCGATTTCGCACTTTCTAACAAATGTCGAGAAGGGGCTCTCGACGATGAACGTGGCTTATAGCAACAAGGCGCTGCCGTCAGGCGCGGTGCTGCGCGAATGGCGGCTCGAAGAGGTCCTCGGCGTCGGGGGATTTGGGATCGTCTACAAGGCGAGGGGCGTCTATTTCAATGAGCTCGTCGCGATCAAAGAATATTTCCCCAGCTCCATCAGCGAGCGCGATTCATCCGATACCGTCGTCCCAATCGATTCCAACGCCGAAGAGGTGCATGCCCTCGGACTGAAGAAGTTTGTCGAGGAGGCGAAGCTCCTCTGGAACCTGTCGACGCCGACGCGTCACCCGAACATTGTGAGCGTCCGCAGCCTGTTCGAGATTCACGGCACCGCCTACATGGTGATGGATTTCGAGGACGGCGTTTCGCTCTCGAAATTGGTGAAGCAGGGAAGGCGCTTCAACGAGCGGAGCCTGTGGAACATCCTTCGGCCGATCGCCGAAGGGCTAGACCGGGCGCACCGCGTCGGCGTGCTCCACCGCGATATCAAGCCGCCGAACATCCTCATCAACGAGGATAACCGGCCAGTCCTGATCGACTTCGGTTCCGCGAGGTTCGAGGCAGCGGAAGCGACAAGTACAAAAGTCACTTTCCACACACCGCCCTATGCCGCGATCGAGCAGTACGTAAAAACCTACGAGCAGGGGCCCTGGACCGATATCTACGCGCTCGGCGTGGTGATGTACGAGTGCGTGACGGGCGAAAAGCCTGCCGAAGTGCTCGAGCGGCTTCACGCCGGTCTCGGCAAGCCGCTCGCTGAGGGAAAATGGCCAGGCTACAGCAAGCGCTTTCTCGCCGCGATTGACGCTGCAATGACGGTGAAGCCAGACGAACGGCCGCAATCGATTCCCGATTGGCTGGCGATGTTCGGAAAGAAGGTGGGTCAGGCGACCGATGAAGCGGACGAGGCGACCCGTTTCATCGCGCAGCAGGTCGCGACCGAGGAAATCGTGCCCGTTCCTCCGACGCCCGATGTCGATCGCAAGGCTCCGGTGGAAACGGGCGTTCCTGCCGATCCCAAGCAGGCGAAATTCAAGCGCGCGGGGGAAGAAACCGGCGCTTCCAGGAAAGCCGCGTCCGAAAAGGAGGCGCTTGAGTCGTCGGAGACGAGCAGGCGGCGCGTTGTCAGCACCAGCCCCGACGATACACCCGCGACCCCGGTACCCAGCAAGGCGGCCGCCAAGACCGACGACCAAACTCCTCCGAAGGAAGGGGCCAAAAAACCGAGCACTGCAGTGATTGCGGGCGCCGCCGTCGCCGTGCTTGCGGTCGTCGGAGTGGGCGCGCTCACGCTTCGTGGCGGCGGTTCGGAATCCGAGACCGGATCGCAGATCGGTTCGACGGTCACCGACAATTCCGCGTCGACCATTGCGGCTCTTGGATCACCGGAAACGGCTGCCGATGCGAACGCAATCTCCAACGGAACCGAGAACGCGGCGGGGCCCCAGGCGAGCGAACCGTCGGGCGAACAGTCTGCGTCCGACGCGCTCCGCAGCGAGAGGGCGAAAGCGGCCGCGGCCGAAGCGCAACTCGCCGCAATGAAGAAGGCCGCGGCAAGGGCAGCGGCAGTGCAGGCGGCTCCCGGGGCTCCAACCGCGTCGACGCGCAAAGCCGACCGGAAAGGCGCCACTGCCGCTGAAGCAGACTCGTCGGGTGGGGGAACCGGCGGCGTGTCGCCTGCCAAGCTGGCGCAGTTCAACTCCACTGTCGATGAAGCGCGCTCGATGGCGAAGCAGGTCATGCGCTCAGACAACAAGCAAAATGCGCAGCTCGCGAAGAATTACGACAAATATCTGAAGACGCTCAAGGATTCGATGCGCGGAATCCAGTCCGACAGGGAAGCGGACCAGTTGATAAAACAGGCAAGCCAGACGCGTGCCTATATCAAGTTCCTGACCCGGGAGCAGTAACCCGCGCTCACGCGCGCGAGAGTGAATTACGGCAGCGCAGCAGCCGAACGCAGCTTCAGGGCACTCCGCAACAGCTCGCCATATGCATCCACGTCCCCCATCGAAACTGGCGCCGCGGGGTCGATGAGCGCGTGCATCCGGACCTGGTCGGAGCCGCGATCGATGTCGATGTGAATCACCGGGACTGAGCTTTGCAGCGCAAGCTCGACAACATGCGCGGTTCCGCCAAGACCCCTGCCCTGCTCACCGTCCCAAATCGCTATCAGGATGTCGGCCATCTGCACGAGAGATTCGCCGACCAGCACGTATGCGCCTTCCAGGTCGGACCGCCGGCCAGGAAGCGCGACAATCTCGTCGGCGGCGGCGAGCGCCTGCTCGAAATTGTCGAGCTCTTCGCCAAGAGCGAAGTCTTTCCGGTATTCGGTCGGCTCGAACGGCAACAGGGCCCTCACGAAATAGCCGCTCGAACGAGCGCACATTGCGGCAATCTGGTCGGCGCCCGCCGCCAACGGCGTGTGAAGAAGCAGGCGGGCTTCCGTCGAGCTGCAGAACTCGTCCTCTGAGTCCCGGATTTTCAATGTCGCCTCCCGCAGTTGGCGGAAGACCGTGTAGACGACCGGCCGCAACGTGCGGACGAGCGGCGCTGTCAACACCGCCGCCCGATGGCCAGTGATGCCGACATTGAGGACGATGGGTTTAGGAGTGCCAGGTTCGGGCAATGCCTTGGGTCCGCGTAAGCCCAGATCAGGACGAAGTTGCAAGACGCCCTGCTCGCGGCTCTCCTTCTCTCCTGGCATTGCGCAGGCTGCCGCCTTGCTCCGCTTCCGAGCGGGCGTGAATTGAGTGCCTCAATGAAATCTGACCGACCCGCACGACGGACCCGACGGGAAGGATAGTCGCTCGAAGGATCCGCTGGCCGTCGATGTAGGTCCCGTTCGTGGAGTTCAAATCGCTGACGAGCAACTCATCGTTGGCGAGACCGATAATGCAATGCTCGCGCGAGACGCTCTTATGCGAGAGGACGACGTCCGCCGGAGCCGTACGACCGATCTTCACTCCGGATGAACCGATGACGAACCGCTCCTCGCCGAGGTCATCGTCTTCGATCTCGAGACAATGCACTTCGGCCGGGGCATCGGCTTCGGCCGGATGCGGGGGACGTAACTCGGCTGCAGGCGGCGACGGGTGACCTGACTGCTCGTGATTTCTCCGGCCGGCGAAGATCACATCGTCGCTTCCGGGCCGCAACGGTCGTCGGCTGGGTTCCGAGGCGCGACTTGAGGCTTCGTCCGCTTCCTTGGCGGGCGATGGCGTCGGCTTGATGGCTGGCCGGGCTGTTGCGGAAGCCTCGTGGCCGGTGCCTGCAGCGATCAGTCGCCGCAGGTCATCCACGAACGTCCGCCAGTGGACGTCGGTGATGTCGCCGGTCCACTCGCAGAGATCCGCCGCGTGCGTAAGCTCGAAGATGATCGGCCGGTCGCACGGTTCGATAATGGCGGGGGCAAGTTTTCTTCTCCGGTCCGCTTGCGTCGCCTCGGCCCGTACCCATCGCGACGCCACCGAACGAGGCGACCACAGAACGACGACCGCCCCGGCGTTCCTCAGCTGATGCTCGATGACCTCATCAAAGGTCTCGCCGGAATGGAGCGAAGCGTCCCACCACACGCTGAAACCCTCGTCAGCAAAGGCTGTGGCAAACATGCGCGCCGCGGCTCGATCCGTACGGGCGTAGGACAGAAAGATGTCAAATCCGGTCAAGCGGTCACCTTTGCGCCGAACATTGCTCGCGGGCGAGCCGATGCCGTTCTCTCAGGAACAATCACGACGCGCCCACCCCCCGTTGCGACTCACACACATCGCCAAGGTTAATTTCGATTAACTCTTATCCCATGTCGAGGGTGAATTGAACTCAAGTCTCGCGACGGCACATGTCGAGGGGCTCTGATTTGATGCTGCCGAACGGCTCTGCTAGCCGCCTCGAACATGGTTCCCCGCTATTCGCGTCCAGAAATGACGGCGATCTGGTCGCCGGAAAACCGCTATCGAATCTGGTGGCAGATCGAGGTGTTCGCGGCCGAGGCGATGGGCAGGATCGGGATGATCCCGACCGAGGACACGCAGACCATCAGGTCCATGTCCGCCGCGCTGGGCTGGCAGAACTCGCAATTGTGAAGGTCCGTCATCCCGTGCTAGAAGTGCGCCCATCCTTGCACAGGTCGCCGCGCGCCGATCGGGCGACCGGGAATGCACAGTGCCGAGGAGGTCCGTCGTGCATCACCGGAATGCCGTGGATTCCGGCCTTCTGATCCATCGGACCGATCCGCTGAACGGCGAGATCCGGATTTCTGACCTCATTGGCGGTGCGGTTATGCCGAGCGACCGCTTCTATCTTCGCAACCATTTCAACATTCCGACTCTTGATGGTGAGCGCTACCGCTTGTCGGTGGGCGGCATGGTGGAACGCCCGCTCGATCTCAGCCTGACGGAGCTTCACAACCTGCCGTCCGAGAGCCGTGTTGTGACCCTCGAATGCGCCGGCAATGGCCGGAGCTTGTTCAAACCCGTACCGCCCGGTGAGCCCTGGAGACTGGGAGCCGCCAGCACAGCGGAATGGACGGGCGTGCCGCTCGTCGAGTTGCTCGACCGGGTCCGCGTGCAGCCAGGCGCCACCGAAATCATATTTCGCGGTGCCGACAGCGGATCCGTTCCCGAAGTCGACTCTCCTATTCGTTTTGAGCGCAGCCTCGGATTGGATCAAATCCGAGATTCGGGGGCCCTGCTTGCCTATGCAATGAACGGCGAACCGCTATCTGTGCCGCACGGCTATCCCCTACGGCTGATCATGCCGAATTGGTACGCGGTCGCATCAGTCAAATGGCTGACCGACGTCATTGTCGCCGACAGGCCTTTCGATGGCTACTATCAAGCCAAGAAATACTGGTACGAATGGGTCAGGGATGGTCGCGAAGAGCGAGAGCCCGTGACTCTCCTGAATGTGCGGGCGCTAATCACGGCGCCCGAAACGGGCGCGAGCCTCCCACGCGGTGAAACGGCGATTCGGGGCGTGGCCTGGTCGGGGGCCGCGAACATCGCCAAGGTCGACGTGAGCCTGAACGGCGGCCCCTGGCAAGAAGCCCGGATGATCGGCGAGCCGCGACGCGGCGCGTGGCAATGGTGGGAATTACTCGCGTCACTTGAACAGGTTGGGCCGCTCGTCGTGCGGGCGCGCGCCACGGACACGGCCGGCAGGACCCAGCCTGACCAGGCCGAATGGAATCGCCTGGGATATGGCAATAACTCGATTCATGTCGTTGAGGCCCGTGTGGTTTGATCACCCAGATGTCCGCTTTCTTTCTCGCGGACGCCGCGCGCGACGCGCTCGCCAAACGCCGCGCAACGAAGGCCGCCTGAGACTGGCAGAGCCGCATCAGCGTGCGCGCCATGAGATTGATTTAGGCGACCGCGTAGCGGCACGCTCGAGACAGCTGGCGGAAACCAGGATCAAAATATGTTCAGAAAATTCAGACTTGAGTGGGGAACAAGAAGCGACCGAAAGGCCCGTGCTGGTCTCAAGCGCACGGAAGTGCGCGCACTACTCGAAGAACTACATGATGCCGGAGAGACCGGCATTGTGTTGATCGCTTCGAACGGCAGCCGCATTGAGGGTTATGACGCTGCGGCAAACGCGTTGGACTCAGTCAGATTCGGCCAATGCGGCAAAGCGGCTTCAATTTGGTAAGCGCAACCACAACCATCCGACTGCCACAATCGCGGCAATCCCGAAGGCGAATGACCATCCTCTGAGATCGTTAAGGAACTGCTCGCGTCTGCGTCGCTTGAAGAATTCCCGCGCCCATTCACCGGGTTAGACTTTTACGACGAGTCCCTTTGCCCCCACGTCTGGATCATACGACCAAGGTGCAACGACCTCACAATAGACCGGGCTACTATGTTGGATGGCGCTGCGAACTTCGTCGAATGCTTCGTCATCGGTCAGTCGCCCCAAGCGCCAGCCTTTATAGTAGATGTCGACGGTCTCGAGGACGGTGGCTCGGTTAGCCTCACCCCAAGCCATTTTCGCTTCGTCTGACATTCTGGCCCAATCTTCGGGAAGGGCCTTCTGCTGAATTACTGAATAGCGCGCCTCACAAAGCGCACCTGTCGGCACCTCATGCCAGTCACCCTGCGCAAAGGCGATCATCTGTAGCGCCCCCGCAATTCAGAAGCAGATAACGAGCACGCCCTATCCAAGAGGTCAATTGCTCGGCGCTGGTCCAAGGTCCACTCGGACAACACCGCCGATTTGAAGCCTCGCCGTGCCTCTGCTAGCCGCCTCGATCATGGTTCCCCGCTATTCGCGTCCAGAAATGACGGCGATCTGGTCGCCGGAAAACCGCTACCGAATCTGGTGGCAGATCGAGGTGTTCGCGGCCGAGGCGATGGGCAGGATCGGTATGATCCCCGCCGAGGATGCGCAGACGATCCGCGCGGCCTACGACCGCGACGCGCTCGGCGAGATCGACATCGAGGCGATCGACCGCATCGAGGCAGTCACCAAGCATGACGTGATCGCCTTCCTCACCTGGGCGGGCGAGAAGCTCGGGCCCGAACGGCGCTGGCTGCACCAGGGCATGACCAGCTCCGACGTGCTCGACACCGCGCTCGCGGTCCAATTGAAGCAGTCGGCGGAATTGCTGCTTCGCGACATCGATGAACTGCTCCAGGTGCTCAAGCGCCGCGCACTGGAGCACAAGCAGACGCCGACTATTGGCCGAAGCCACGGAATCCATGCCGAGCCGACGACCTTCGGACTGAAGCTCGCCCAGGCCTATGCCGAGTTCGTGCGTAACCGCGAACGGCTGATCGCTGCACGCGACGATGTCGCCACCTGCGCGATCTCGGGTGCGGTCGGAACCTTCGCCAACATTCCGCCGGAGGTCGAGGAGCATGTCGCCTCTGAGCTTGGCCTCAGCATTGAGCCCGCCTCGACCCAGGTGATCCCGCGGGACCGGCACGCGATGTTCTTCGCAACGCTGGGCGTGATCGCTTCGTCGATCGAGGGCGTCGCGACCGAGATCCGCCATCTGCAGCGCACCGAGGTGCTCGAAGCCGAGGAATATTTCTCGCCGGGCCAGAAAGGCAGCTCGGCCATGCCGCACAAGCGCAACCCGGTGCTGACCGAGAACCTCACCGGCCTGGCGCGCGTGATCCGCGGGTACGTCACGCCGGCACTGGAGAATGTCGCGCTCTGGCATGAGCGGGATATCTCCCACTCGTCGGTCGAGCGATTCATCGGCCCGGACGCGACGATCACCCTCGATTTCGCGCTTGCTCGGCTGACGGGCGTCATCGACAAGCTCGTCGTCTATCCCGAGCGCATGCAAAGGAATCTCGACCGCATGGGCGGGCTGATTCACTCGCAGCGCGTGCTTCTGGCGCTCACCCAGGCGGGCCTCAGCCGTGAGGAAGCCTACGCGCTGGTCCAGCGCAACGCGATGAAGGTGTGGGAATCCGACGGGGAGCTTTCGCTGCTCGACCTGCTGAAGGCCGATCCAGAGGTCTCTCAGCGCGTGCCCGCCGACCGGCTCGACGCACTGTTCGACCTCGGCTACCATTTCAAGAACGTCGACGCGATTTTCGGCCGGGTATTCGGCAAGGCCGACTGAGCTTTTCAGGAGACGGGTTTTGCCGGGGGATGTCGAAAGCGTTCAGGAAATGCACTCGGGCTTCGCCGTAGTGCCGCGCGCGGAGACAGAGGTGCGCATTCAGCCGGGCGGATATCTGCTCGAGCTTTCGCTCGACTGGATCGTCCTCCGCGCGTCCGAGAATGTGCATCACCTGCTGGGCGAATCGCACGTCACGCTGATCGACGAGCCGTTCGGCAACTTCGTCCAGGCACAAGCTCTGCACGACCTCAGGAACCACTTCTCGCGGCTCAGCGGGACGACCGGAATCGCACGCGCCTATGATGTTCGCCTGACCGACGAACGCGAATATTTCGACATCGCTTTTCAGCTGAGCGACGGCCGCGTCGTTCTCGAGGCGGTCCCCTCCACCGGCACATTCGGCGAGGCGTTCGGCAGCGTCGGCGGCCTGATCGGCGGTCTTTCCCATAGCAGTGGCCAGGCGCTTCTTGACGGAGGCGTCAGGCGCATGCGCGCCCTCACAGGTTATGACCGCGTGACCCTGGCCCACCAAGGCAAGCGGTTCGAAAATAGTCGCGGCTCCTTCGGAGGTTCTCCCGAACTCTCCGACGAGTTGCCGATCCTGATTGCGGATACGGAAGCTGAGGCAGTGCCCATCTTCCCGCGCAAGACGGAGGATACGTCCGTTGCCGACGCGCTGCTACGTTCGCCCGAGCCGGAAACGCTCCAGCAGCTTCGCAGCGCGGGGGTACGCGCATGCCTGCGTGTCCCGTTCAATGCCGAGGGCGGGTCCGGCGAATTCCGCTGCGACAGCCGGACGCCGCGAGCGCCGGGCCTGGAGCTTCATGCCGCTGCCGAACTATTCGTGCAGTTGTTTGCGATGCGGCTTCAGATCGACCTCCTCAAGAACGGCTAAGCACAGAGGCGCATCAGCGTCATCACGGAAAACTTCTTGCCTTATTGGTAAGTATACACTAACCGTAAGTCATGGCTAACGCTGAGCGAGTCTTTGCGGCGCTCCATGATCCGACCCGTCGGGCGGTGTTCGAGAGGCTGCGTGACGGACCCCGGCCGGTCGGGGAGATCGCTCGAGACTTGCCCGTGACTCGGCCAGCGGTCTCCCAGCACCTGAAGGTACTCAAGGACGCCGGCCTCGTCGCCGAGCGCAGCGAAGGCACCCGGCGCATCTACCACATCGATCCGAAGGGGCTTGGAGCAATGCGCGCCTGGCTGGACCAGTTCTGGGAAGCGGCGCTCACCGCCTTCGCCGCCGAAGTCGAGCGCAGCGAAAAGAAGGAGCGCAAATGAGCACGCAGATTCGCCCCGCGCCGGTCCGCAAGAGCATCCGTGTCGAAGCGCCGCCGGAACGCGCGTTCGACGTCTTCACAAGCGGTATCGGGCGCTGGTGGCCCAAGTCGCACAAGATCGGGCAGGCCGATCTCGACCGGCCCGTAATCGAACCGCGCGCCGGTGGACGCTGGTATGAGCTCGATGTCAACGGGTCGGAATGCGAGATCGGCAAGGTGCTGGTGTGGGACCCGCCGGCACGGCTCGTGCTTATCTGGCAGCTCACCCCCGAATTTACATACGATCCCGACCTAATCACCGAAGTCGAAGTCCTGTTCACCTCCGATGGCGACGGCACCCGCGTCGATCTCGAACACCGCGACCTCGAGCGGATGGGCGACAAGGCGGAGGCCATGCGGGAGACCGTCGGTGGCCCCGGCGGGTGGCCCGGCCTTTTGGCACTGTTCGCCGAAGAAACAGCGAAACAAAGCAAGGGAGACAAGGCATGACCGGCATCACCGTCTACGGAATCCCCGGAAGCCCGTTCCTCCGGGCCGTCGAGTCCGTGCTCAAGGAGAAAGGCGCCGATTACCGTCTGCAGGTGATCTCGCCGGGCGAGTCGAAGAGTCCCGAATATGTGGAGCAACGCCATCCGTTCGGCCGCATCCCGGCGTTCGAGCATGACGGGTTCAAGCTGTACGAGACCCAGGCGATCATCAGATATCTCGACCGGATCTTTCCGGAGCCTCCGCTGACGCCAGAAGATTCGCAAGCCTTTGCCCGCATGAACCAGGTCATCGGCATCATCGAATGGTATTTCTTCCCGAAAGCCGCCGCACTGATTGCCTTCCAGCGGATCATCGGACCGGTGCTTCTCGGATTGCCCACCGACGAGGCGCCGATCGCCGACGCCATGCCGATGGCTCGGACCTGCTTTGCGGAGCTGGAACGGCTGCTTGGCGACAAGCCCTACTTCACGGGCGACAGCGTCTCGCTGGCCGACATCATGCTCGCCTCGCAGCTAGACCTGCTGAGCGAAACGCCGGAAGGAAAGCAACTTCTCGAAGGGACGAAACTCGAGGAGTGGCTGCGGCAAATGCTGACCCGGCCGAGCATGGTGGCAACGGAACCGCCGCAGGCGTTGCGCGTGGCCGCCTAATCTACCGGCCTACGCGCCGAACATATCGCGGACCCGGCTGAAGAAGCCTTTGGTCGCGGGGCATTCGTCGCCGGTTTCAGTCTCGCGAAACTCCTCAAGCAGTTTCTTCTGCTTTGCGCTCATGCGCGTCGGGGTTTCGACCAGGATGCGCGCCACGAGATCGCCGCGCCCTCGGCCGTTGAGAACGCTCATGCCGGAACCGCGATGGCGTAGCTGCTCACCCGACTGGATGCCATTGGGTATCTTGATGTCGACCTTCTGGCCGTCGATCCCAGGCAGGCTGATCGAGCCGCCCAGCGCCGCGGTCGTGAAGCTGATCGGGCAATCGGCAATCAAGGTGGTACCCTCGCGCCCGTAGATCGGATGCCGCTTCATGTGGACGAACAAATAGAGGTCGCCGCCCGACGCGCCGCGCACGCCCGCTTCGCCTTCGCCGGCCACGCGGATTCGGGTTCCTTCGTCGACACCCGCCGGGATTTTGACCGACAGCTTGCGCTGCGTGAGCGCACGTCCTTCGCCATGGCAATTGGCGCAGGGGTCTGTGATCACTTCGCCTGAACCGCGACAGGTCGGACAGCTGCGCTCGACAACAAAGAAGCCCTGCTGCGCGCGCACCTTGCCCATTCCGCCGCAGGTCTGGCAGCTGTTGGCACAGCGATCCGTGTTGGTGCAGCCGCGGCCGCGGCAAATTTCGCATGTGGCGAGCGCTTCGACCGTAATTGTCTTCTCGATGCCAGTGAAGGCTTCTTCAAGCATGAGCTCAAGGTCGTAGCGGAGATCGGCGCCGCGCGCGGCATTCTGGCGCGCGCCGCGCGGGTCCATGAACTCGCCGAAGATGGTCGAGAATATGTCCGAGAACCCGTTGAAGCCGGCATCGGCGAACGGATCTCCAGATCCGCCGTTCTGGAACGCCGCCCTGCCGAAGCGGTCATAGGCTGCGCGCTTCTGCGGGTCTTTGAGCACGTCATAGGCCTCATTGATGGCCTTGAATCGCGCCTCGGATTCCTTGCACCCGTTCTTGCGGTCGGGATGATGTTCTTTCGCGAGCTTGCGGTACGCGGCCTTGATTGACGCATCGTCCGCGGCGCGCCCCACGCCCAGCAGATCATAATAGTCCTGCTCGACCATCACTACTCCCCGCTACGCCAAACAAGGAGCGGCGCCGTCCCCCGGAAGGTGGCGACGCCGCGCCGCATCCTCAGCCCGCCTTCTTCTCGTCGTCGACTTCCGAGAACTCGGCATCGACCACGTCTTCCTGCGGCTGCTCTTCGCCCGGACCGGACGTGCCCGCATCGGGCCCGGCCGCAGCCTCTGTCTCCGCCTGCTGCTGCTGATACATGGCTTGACCGAGCTTCATCGCCGCCTGTGCCAGGGCATTCGTCTTCTCGGTCATCTGGTCGGAGTCGCCGCTCTCGATCGCTGTCTTGGCTTCGGCAAGCGCGGTCTCGATCTCCGTCTTCACATCCGGCGCGACCTTGTCGCCAAATTCCTGCAGCTGTTTCTCCGTTGTGTGGACGAGGCTTTCGGCATTGTTCCTCGCCTCGGCCGCAGCACGTCGTTTCTTATCCTCCTCGGCGAACTGTTCGGCCTCCTTGACCATCTTCTCGATGTCGGAGTCGGCAAGGCCGCCCGACGCCTGGATGCGAATCTGCTGCTCCTTGCCGGTTCCCTTGTCCTTCGCCGATACGTTGACGATGCCGTTGGCGTCGATGTCGAAGGTGACCTCGATCTGGGGCACGCCGCGCGGCGCCGGCGGGATCCCGACCAGGTCGAACTGGCCGAGCATCTTATTGTCCGAAGCCATCTCACGCTCGCCCTGGAAAACGCGGATTGTCACCGCATTCTGATTGTCCTCGGCGGTCGAGAAGACCTGGCTCTTCTTGGTCGGGATGGTCGTGTTTCGGTCGATCATCCGAGTGAACACGCCGCCCAGTGTCTCGATACCCAGCGACAGAGGAGTGACGTCGAGAAGGAGCACGTCCTTGACGTCGCCCTGAAGCACACCCGCCTGAATCGCGGCGCCCATCGCGACGACCTCGTCCGGATTGACGCCGGTGTGCGGCTCGCGACCGAAAAACTCTTTCACCTTCTCACGCACCAGCGGCATACGCGTCTGGCCGCCGACGAGCACCACGTCCGCGATATCCTTCGCGTCGATGCCCGCGTCCTTCAGAGCTTTCTTGCACGGCTCTATGGTCCGCTCGACGAGGTCTCCGACAAGCTTCTCGAGCTCGGCACGGGTCAGCGTCACCACGAGGTGCAGCGGGGTAGTCGTCCCGCCTTCCATGCGAGCGGTGATGAACGGCTGATTGATCTCCGTCGTCTGCGCCGATGAGAGCTCGATCTTCGCCTTCTCGGCAGCTTCCTTGAGCCGCTGAAGCGCCAGGCGGTCGGTGCGGAGGTCGATTCCCTCCTTCTCCTTGAACTTGTCGGCAAGCCAATTGACGATCTTGGCGTCGAAGTCCTCGCCGCCGAGGAAAGTGTCGCCGTTAGTCGATTTAACCTCGAACACGCCGTCACCGATCTCGAGGATCGAGATGTCGAACGTTCCGCCGCCAAGGTCATAGACGGCGATCGTCTTGCCCTCTTCTTTCTCGAGCCCGTAGGCGAGCGCGGCCGCGGTCGGCTCGTTGATGATGCGCAGCACTTCGAGGCCCGCGATCTGGCCGGCGTCCTTGGTCGCCTGGCGCTGGGCGTCGTTGAAATAAGCCGGAACGGTGATCACCGCCTGGGTGACGGTCTCACCGAGATAGGCCTCGGCGGTTTCCTTCATCTTCTGAAGAATGAAGGCCGACACTTGCGACGGGCTGTAGTCCTTGCCGCCGGCCTGGACCCAGGCGTCGCCGTTCGGACCCTTCACGATCTTGTAGGGCACCAGCTCGGTGTCCTTCTTGGTGATCGGGTCGTCGAAGCGTCGGCCGATCAGGCGCTTCACCGCAAAAATCGTGTTGTCCGGGTTCGTGACCGCCTGGCGCTTGGCCGGCTGGCCGATGAGCCGCTCGCCGTCCTTGGTGAAAGCGACGACTGAAGGCGTCGTGCGTGCGCCTTCGCTGTTCTCGATTACTTTTGGTTTGCCGCCTTCCATGACGGCGACGCAGCTATTGGTCGTGCCCAAGTCGATCCCAATGACCTTGGCCATATGTTCTTCCTCTTCTCAGCCCCTCTGTCGGCCCCCCTTGAGGCAGCCGAATTGTTGATTTCGCTGGCGATATAGGTGCGTGTCGCGGCACGACAAGGCATGGCGGAGGGACAGAAAAGGTTACTAGGGCATCGCCATCCCGCCGTTCACGTGCAGCGTTTGCCCAGTGACGTAGCCGGCCTCGCGGCTGGCCAGATAGACGCAGGCGGCGCCGATATCCTCGCCGGTCCCCATCGCGCCCGTCGGGATGCGCGACAGGATGCTTTCGCGCTGCTGTTCGTTGAGCGCGTCAGTCATTGCTGACGTCATGAAGCCGGGCGCCACCGCATTGACGGTAATGCCGCGGCTTGCGAGCTCCTGCGCCACCGCCTTGGTCATGCCGATCAGCGCGGCCTTGGACGCGACATAGTTCGCCTGACCCGGGTTGCCGGTTACTCCGACGACGGATGTGATGGAGATGATCCGTCCGAACCGCGCTTTCATCATCGGCCTGGCCGCCGCGCGCATCAGCCGGAACGCGGCTTCGAGATTGACCTTGATGACCTCCTCGAACTCCTCGTCCTTCATCCGCATGAGGAGGTTGTCGCGGGTGATCCCGGCATTGTTGACGAGGATGTCGAGCTTCCCGCCGAGCGCTTCGACCGCTTCCGGCACGAGCCGGTCGACCGCAGCACCGTCCGCCAGGTTGCAGCCGATCGCGACATGATCGCCGCCGAGTTCGGCGCGGAAGCGCTCCAGCTTCTCCACGTTGCTGCCGGATATCGCGAGGCGCGCGCCCTGCCCCGCGAGCGCTTTCGCTATGGCGCTTCCAAGGCCGCCCGAAGCACCGGTCACGAGCGCGGTCATGCCGCTCAGATCAAACATTCACGCGATCTCCTTCGCCAGCGCTTCGATCTCCTCGATGGTCACAATGCTGGTGACTCTCGCGTCAGGAGCAATGCGCTTCACCATCGAACCGAGCACCTTGCCCCCCAGTTCGATAAACTCCTCGACGCCCGCATCCGCCATGTTCGCAACGCTCTCGCGCCAGCGGACCATTCCGGTCACCTGCTCAACGAGCTGGTTGCGGATGGTGTCGGGATCGGTCGCTGGCTCCGCGCTCACATTCGCGAAGACTGGAACGGCGGGCGGGTTCAACGCGACGTAGCTTAGCGCATCCGCCATCGCTTCGGCGGCCGGCTGCATCAGCGGGCAGTGGAACGGCGCGGACACGGGCAGCAGCACCGCGCGCTTGGCGCCCATGTCCTTGGCGATTTCGACCGCCCGATCGATGGCGCCTTTGGCGCCGGAGATGACGACCTGCGTCGGGTCGTTGTCGTTGGCGACGGTGCAGACCTCGCCTTGAGCTGCTGCGTCGGCGATCTTCTGGGCCAGCGCCAAGTCCGCGCCGAGCAGCGCTGCCATCGCCCCCTGCCCGACCGGCACCGCCTGCTGCATCGCCTGACCGCGAAGCCTCAAAAGCTTGGCCGTCGTCGAAAGATCGAATGAACCGGCGGCACACAAAGCCGAATATTCGCCGAGGCTGTGGCCGGCGACGAAACTCGCCGCCTTGCTCAGATTCACGCCGCCGTCCTTCGTCAGCGCGCGGAAAACGGCCAGCGAATGCGCCATGATCGCGGGCTGGGCATTTTCGGTGAGCTTAAGCTCGTCCTCCGGGCCTTCGCGCATCAGCCGGAACAGGTTCTGGCCAAGTGCCTCGTCGACCTCGTCGAACACATCGTGCGCGGTGCGGCTCGCCTGAGCGAGCGCGGCACCCATGCCGACTGCCTGGCTGCCCTGCCCCGGAAATAGGAATGCGCGCATCGATCTCCCCAGCCTGTCGGGGGCGGTTAGGTCGGGGGCGCGCAATTGCCAAGTCCGCGACGGGATGCGAAGCCGGCCCGATGACCGAAGAGCCCGTGCACATCGACACCCATCCCGAACCACGCTCGCGGATGCTGGGCAAGTGGATGAGCGCGGCGATGGTGGTCGGAACAATGGTTGGCTCTGGGATCTACCTGCTGCCGGCGACGCTCGCGCCTTTCGGTCCTAATCTGGTCATCGCGTTCCTGCTGACCGGCTTCGGCACCATGTGCCTCGCCTTCGCAATGGCGCGGATGGCAGCCCGAATTCCGGGAGGACCCTTTGCCTACGTCGATCGCGCGTTCGGCGAGAAGGCGGCCTTCCTGACCTTGTGGTCCTACACTCTTGCGCAGGTCACCGGCGTTGCAGCGGTCTCGGTGGCCGTGGCCGGCGCGCTTGGCCATGTGTATCCGCGGTTAGTTTCAGGGCCGGGTATGATCGCAGTCGCTCTCGGCTCGATCGCCCTCCTGGCCCTGGTCAACATGCGCGGCGCGCGCTCGGCCGGGTTACTGCAGGTCATCACCACCTTGATCAAGCTCTTGCCTCTGATCGCCGTCATGGCCCTGGTCGCTTTCCACCTCGGCACTGGAGAGCGCCTCGAGCCGCTCGAGCCCACACCGGTGGCGATCGGCGCGGTGACCTCTGCGGCGGCGCTGATCCTGTTCTCGCTAATCGGCTTCGAAGCGGCGGTGATGACGGCCAATGTCACGCGTGATTCCACGACTACCGTTCCGCGCTCGACGATTTTCGGCGCTGGTTTCACCGCGGCCATCTATCTCCTTGCAACCGTTGCCACCTTGCTGCTGCTGCCTAGCGCAGTCGCAGCGAAGAGCGGCTCTCCGTTCGCTGACGCCATCGCGCCCTTGCTCGGCGCGGCCGCCGGGATTCTGGTCGCGCTGATTGCCGTCGTCAGCGCCTTCGGCACCGCCAACGCGCTGCTGCTGGTCGCCGCCGAAACAGCCCGCACCATGGGGAAGGCCGGCGATCTGCCGCGGATATTTGCGAAGGCGAACAAGGTCGGTGCGCCGACCGGGTCGGTGCTGATCTGCGCGTCGGCCGCGGCTCTGCTGGTGCTCGCCAGCTCTTCGGAGAATTTCGTCAAGGTTTACATCTTCATCACGCTGGTTTCGACAGTGCTCGCGCTGGTCCTGTACATCGTCTGCGCAGCCGCGGCCCTGAAGCTTCGCGTGGGCGGCAGGTGGACCATCATTGTCGTGATCGGGGTGCTTTACTCGATCGCCATGTTCGTCGGCTCGGGTCGGGAAGTCTTGTTGTGGGGCGCCGTGCTGGCGCTTGCCGGACTTCCAATCCGCGCGCTGTCGCGTCGGCTTGGCGGCTCTGACAGGAGGGCGATACAGCCGGTATGACCCACCCCATCACTGCGCCACCCAGGCAAATTGGCTTCTGGACTTGTCTCGCGCTGGTCATCGGCAACACGATCGGAACGGGCATTTTCCTGATCCCGGCGGCGCTCGCGCCATTCGGCTGGAACGCGATCTACGGGTGGTTGATCACCATCGGTGGCGGCCTCTGCATCGCCTACGTCTTCGCCGCTTTTGCCCGGCTGATGCCTCAGGCCGGCGGGCCCTACGACTATATCGCCGGCGTTTTTGGGCCATTTGCCGGCTTCTTCGTCATGTGGAGCTACTGGATTTCGCTGTGGGTGACGAATGGAGCCATCGGAATCGGCGTGGTCAGCTATTTGTCGCCGTTCGCACCCAATTTCTTCGCGCGTCCGTTCGTCGGACCGCTCGTTGCAATCGGATTGGTCGTACTGATGACGGCGGTCGCGTTGCGCGGCGTAAAGGCTTCGGGAACCATACAGATCACGACGACGGCGCTGAAGGTCTTGCCACTTTTCGCGGTGATCTTGGCAGTCTTGATCGTGCTCGGCAGTTCCGACAGCTCGGCTGTCACGACGGCCAACATTGCGTCGATGCCCGTGACCGGGCCAGCGATCGCCGGCGCAGCGGCCCTTTCGCTGTTCGCGATGCTCGGCTTCGAGTCGGGCACCGTTCCGGCTGGACGAGTCATGAACCCCCACCGGACGATCGCGCGCGCGACAATCATCGGCACCTTGTTCGTTGGGATCGTCTACCTACTGGTGACGCTCGCCGTTTTCCTCCTGCTTCCGTCAGACGTCACCGCAAAATCCAGCGCGCCGCTCGCTGACCTGATCGGCCGCATCTGGGGGAGCGGCGCGGGCAAGCTCGTCGCCGCGTTTGCTGCAATCAGCGGCCTGGGGGCGCTTAACGGCTGGGTATTTCTCCAGGCCGAAGTTCCGCTGGTTCTCGCCGAGCGACGTGTGTTCCCGCAAATCTTCGCCCAGGTGAACAGGAACGGCGCTCCGGTCTACGGTCACGCCGTCGGATGCTGCCTCAGCGTGGCACTTGTCGCCACCAACCTCAGCAGCGGCATGATCGGCATTTACTCCTTCACCATCCTGCTGGCGACGGTGGCAAACCTGGTCCTCTATCTGGTCGCGACGATCGCCATCCTCGCGATGATCAAGCGTGGCCAGACCAGCGGCGCGCTGCTCGTTTCAGCTGCCGTTCTCGGGACGATTTTCGCCTTATGGGCCTTTTATGGCGCCGGCCGCGAAGCGACGGGTTGGGGAGCTGTGCTGGTCGCCACCGGAATACCGGTTTACTTCCTTATGCGTTGGCGAGGCGGCTCCAGCCAGCCGGCGGCGGTGAGTCCAGCCGCGCTTCCGGAATGAGCTTGCGGAGCTTTCGTGAGAAGCTCCTAAGACACACTTCGCTCGTCCCAAGTGGCCCCGCCACATAGGTCGGTGACTGCATTCCAAGCTGCACGCGCGTGATCAGCTCGGTGTCCTCGGCGTTGACTCGGCGGTTGATCCGCCAGTTGAGGTAGCGCACCGCCTTCATCTCGCGCCGGTCGTCCGGAAGCGCATAGCTGATTTCGCGGAGGAGCGATTCCGTCGCGCTCACCGGAAGGAACTGCATGAAATCGACCTGGTCCGGGTAGATGTCGAACGCAACGTTGGGGAAGAGCTTGTAATAGAGCCACTTGCGCTGATGGCTCGGCGGCAGGTGGTCGACCGTCGGAAGATAGCGCTGGTAGGCGCGCTCGCACGGATTGGCCGACTCCTTGTCGATCAGGTCACCCTGCATCCGGTCGACGTGCGGCTGCGCATCGATGCGATAGTTGCGGCCGAAAAGCCGAGTCAGGCCCGGGTGACCCACGGGAATGTGCAAGTGGTCGGAATAATTGTCGGCGATCGTCTTCCAGTTGAGGTGCCGCGGGCGAATCGTGATCCGTCCCAACACTCGCAGCTCTTCGAAGCGATAAGGCGCGACTTCTTCCTCGTACGGCGCCATCATCTCAGAGACCGAGGGTGCGCCTGGCTCAAGTGTGACGAACAGGAAACCGCGCCAATTCTCGAGAGCGATGGGGAAGAGCCCGTGATCCTCGGTCCGTAGCCCCGGGTATTCCTGCCGGTGCGGAACACCGACGAGCCGCCCGTCGCGGGCATAGCTCCATGCGTGATAAGGACAGGTCAGCACCTTGGCGCATCCGCCCGTGCCGTCCACCAACCGCGAGCCGCGGTGGCGACAGACGTTTGAGAAAGCCCTCACCTCCCCATCGTCGCCGCGCATGACGATCACGCTCTCGCCGAGGTATTCGAGCGTCCGCCATTCACCCGGCTGCGCGATCTCGCTCTCATGGCAGACGATCTGGGGCGCGGCACGCAGGAAAGCCCGCTTTTCAGCCTCGAAGAATTCCGAGTCGAAATAGAGCCAGCCGGGCAGGCTCATGTCGTCGAGTGGGTCGGGTGTCGGCTGAACCGACTTCAGCTGCGTCGCCATGGCGTGCATTTGCCATGGCGAGAGCTACTCAAGCAATGAAAATGCGTGGCGCCCGGCGGGAGGGGGGACTGCCGGGCGCCACTTGGGCCTTACGCGAGCTCGAGTGCGTGCCGCTCGAGCTGGTAGCCCAGATAGGAATTTTTGCTCACGACGAAGTCGAGCAGCCGCTCGGCATAATCGTCGGCCACGGCCCCTCGGACCGATGGCCGCTTCGCGAGCGCATCGGACCAGGCAGCAACCTTTGCCGGACGCTCGATCAGCGGAAGGCCAGGCCGCAGGTCGAACACGTCGAGGTAGCGGAAGACCGGCCCGAACGCCGCGTCGACAAGGCCGAAGCGGTCGCCGCTGAACCAAGGTCCTGCGATTTCTTGCTCAAGGCGATCGAGCTTGGCTTCGACCTGCCGACGTTCGGCTGCAAAGCCCTCTTCGTCCACGGCCGTGTAGAGGCGGTAAAGGTCGGCGAGCGCCTGCGCGCCATATTCGACCCAGGCGCGCTCGCGGGCTCGCGCCAGCGGGTCGGCTGGGAGCAGCCGGCCCTCACCTATCTCATCGAGATATTCGGCGATGACAGCGCTTTCGAAGATGATGTGTTTGCTGCCGTCGGCTTCGGTGACTTCCAGGAGCGGCACCTTCCCTGTTGGCGAGATTTCGAGGAACCAGTCGGGCTTGTTCGTCAGATCGATGTCGATCCGCTCGAAATCGATGCCCTTTTCGGTCGCGACGATGACCGCCCGCTGCACATAGGGGCAAAGCTTGTGGCTGATCAGGCGAAGGTGCTTGGGCATTCGGCGACTCCATTCAATGCAGATGCATGTATATTTAGATGCAGGTACATTGATTCGTCAAGATTGATGCAATTGCATGAAATTGATAGGTTTCGCGAATGAGCACCCGAGTTGAAACGATCGAGAACGACCCGATCCCCTGTTCCGAGTCGGCAGTGCGCGCCTGGGTTCAGCTGGTTCGCGCCCAGCGCCGCGCGCTCTGTTCGGTCGAGCGCGCGCTGAGCGCAGCGGATCTGCCGCCGCTCGAATGGTACGACGTGCTCATCGAGCTGGAGCGCGGCGGGCCTCTCCGGCCCCGCGACCTCCAGGAGAAGCTGCTGCTGGCGCAATATAATCTCTCGCGCCTGCTCGAGCGCATGGAAACGGCCGGAGCGATCGAGCGGGAACGTTGCTCCGAGGACGCGCGCTGCCAGTGGGTGCGCGCGACCGCCTCGGGCAAGACCCTCAGGAAGAGGATGTGGCCGATTTATGCGGAAGCGATCCAACAGGCGATCGGCGGAAAGCTGAGCTGCGCACAGGCCGAACGCTTGTCCGACCTGCTTGGTCGCCTCAGCGACTCCACAAAATAGGTCGCTATGCGTCGCTACGCGCCGCTGTGCGATGGCGGGAACTGCGTGTTGATGATCGTGCCGGTCGGGAGCTGGCACTCGCCGCTGCCGCCGCCGTCCATGCCACTACTGGGGCTCGCGAGAGTGAAGTGGCAACGCATGTAGCCGCCGGGACCCTGGAGGTTCGCCAGGACCTGTCCGCTATAGTGGGTGATCGTCGAATCGCTCGGTCCCCACCAGCCCCAGCCGCGCCAGGCCCAGCGTCCGCCCCAGCCGGCCCACAACGGGCCCATGTTCGACACCTGGGTTTCGCGCGTAACTTCGAAGAATTGCCCCTGGTAGACGTTTCCGTTGCTCAAATTCGCGGTCATCGTGCCGCTCGTACCGCCTGTCTGCGTCCAATTGAACGCAGCGTCCAAATTACCCGAGGCCGATTGGCCTGTGCCAACGCCGGTCGTCGTGCAAGCGGTGGCGGCGAGGACGGCAAGCGAGGCCGCCGCAGCTCTGATCGAGATTGCAGTCATCGTTTCACTCCGTTGCGAGCCGCTCCGTGATCGCCTTTGCGCACCCACACCTGTACGCGCCGCGTCGCCCGGATTACGTCTTCGCAATGTCACGGCCGCCGGCTCGACTGGCCATCGCTTGCCTTTTCAGCGTCCTTTCGGCATAGGCGCCCGCTGGCGCGAAGGCTGAGCCTCGCGCCGCAATTGTTTGGAAGACAGCCGGAGGGGCGTGCCACTGGGGCCCGTCAGCGATCGGCCAAAAGTGAGACTAGAAACATGCCGCTCTACGAGCATGTTTTCCTCGCGCGCCAGGACCTGGCCCAGGCCCAGGTTGATGCGCTCGCGGAAAACGCCACCAAGATTGTTGAAGACAATGGCGGGAAGGTCATGAAGACCGAGACCTGGGGTCTCCGCTCCCTCGCCTATCGCATCGCCAAGAACCGCAAGGCGCATTACGTGATGCTCGACCTCGACGCTCCGGCCCCGGCTATCGCCGAGCTCGAGCGCCAGTCGAACATCAATGAAGACGTGATCCGCTTTCTCACCATCAAGGTCGACGAGCACGAAAAGGGCCCGTCTGCGATGATGCGCCGCGGCGACAAGGACCGCGAGCGGTCGCGGGGTGACCGCGACGACCGTCCGAGCTTCCGCGCCCGTGAAGAGGAGGTCGAGTAATGGCCCGCGCATTCTTCCGTCGCCGCAAGTCCTGCCCCTTCTCCGGCAAGGACGCGCCCAAGATCGATTACAAGGACGTCCGGCTGCTCCAGGGCTTTATCTCCGAGCGCGGCAAGATCGTCCCGTCGCGCATCACCGCCGTCTCCTCCAAGAAGCAGCGTGAGCTCGCGCGCGCCATCAAGCGCTCCCGCCACATCGGCCTGCTTCCCTACCTCGTGAAATAAGGAGCGCGGGACATGGAAGTCATCCTGCTTGAGCGCGTCGAGAAACTCGGCGCCATCGGCGACGTGGTGAAGGTGAAGGACGGGTTCGCCCGCAATTACCTTCTCCCGAACAAGAAGGCGCTCCGCGCCAACGAATCCAACCGCAAGCTGTTCGAGACGAATCGCGCCCGGATCGAGGAAGAGAATGCCGCCAGGCGCTCCGAGGCCGAGAAGGCATCGAAGGGCGTCGACGGCAAGAGCGTCCAGCTGATCCGCCAGGCGTCGAACACCGGCCAGCTCTACGGCTCGGTCAGCGCGCGCGACATTGCCGAGGCGCTGGAAGGCGTCGGCGCGAAGGTCGCCAAGAGCCAGGTCGTGCTCGATCGCCCGATGAAGTCGCTCGGCGTACACGAGGTGAAGATCGCGCTTCACCCGGAAGTGGCGGTGACGGTGAAGGTCAATGTCGCCCGTTCTCCGGAGGAAGCCGACCTCCAGGCGCAGGGCATCGACGTTCTCCAGCAGATGTTCGAGCGCGAGGCGGCCCCGGTAGCTGCCGAAGAGCTTGCCGAGTCTGTTGAAGTCGAGGAAGCGCCAGCCGAAGAGACCGCGGAGGCCCCGGCGGAGGGCGAAGGCGAAGCCGAGCAGGCTTAGTCACCTCGCTCGAGCGAACGGAAGAAACGAGGCCGCCGGTCAGTCCGACTGGCGGCCTTTTTTCTTTGTGCGACAAGCGGTTCGCCGCAATCGTCAGTCGGGACCCGGAACAGTTCATCCGGGCACATTGTTTAGGCGCCGGAGCATCGCGGGGGCCATGTGAGGAGTATTTCACGATGGCTGACGAACGGGACGAGGAGAAGTTCGGCAAGGCAGAAGATCGACAGAAGCAGCAGCAACCGGTCGGCCAGGACAGCGCCGAGAGCGAATATGGTGAAATTGGCGAAGTGGATCAGCCGGGTAGCTTCGCCGGCGGAGTGAGCGGGCGTCAGGCCGAAATCCAGGGCGAAGGCTTCATCGCCCGGCCGGACACGGACACAGACGATTATCTTCAGGAAGCCGAGGACCCGGATTTCGCACGCGAAGGTCAGGGAGCGGTCGAAACGCCCCCACCGACCCCTGCGAGCGACGTCGAGCGCGAGCGTGACCGGCGCGACGAGAAAGACAGCAATATCGAAGGCGGCGTCGGCTAGTCGTCCAACCGAGTGCGCCCCTAGGCCGCCTGCTTCGCTAGGTAAGCCGTCTCGCGCTCAACCCAATCCGCGAGGCTCGGCCGCCCCAGTATTCGGTCGACATAGGCAACCGTGCGCGGATAGCGCTCGGGGTCGACCTTGGTGTCGGTATGCCGGAAGTTCGCAAACGGCCCAGCCACCGCGATGTCGGCCAGTGTCAGCTTATCACCAACCAAATAGCTGGCGTCATCCGGCACCACCTTCTCCAGATACTCCAGGATCGGAGGCAGATCGTTGAGTACCGCCGACTGAACCGCTTCCTCGTCGCACGGCTTGCCGAGGAAGCGCGGAGCAACGATGCGGTTGAAGAAGATCTTCGCGCCGCACGACACGAGGATGGTGTCGGCGAACTCCTCGAACCAGATTGTCTTTCCGCGTAGCTCTGGCTCGCTCGGGATCAGCGCGGGCTCGGGGAACTTGGCTTCGAGATAGTGGATGATCGCGCTCGAATCCGCGAGGACGAAATCGCCGTCGCGGAACGCGGGCATCTTCTTGAAGGGGCTGGCTTCGAGATATTCCGGACTGGCGTTGGGGAACCCGGTGGGCTGGAGATCGAGCTCGATGGCCTTCTCGCCCGCATAACCGAGCACCTTGCGCACAAAAGGCGATAATGAAGAGCCGTAGAGAATCATAAACACCGCCGTGGACGAAAGGACTAGCGGATCCGGTAATAGCCCGCGATGCGGTCGAGCGCGAGGGTCAGGACCAGCTTGCCTGCGCGCGCCGGCCAGCCAAGCGCGCTTTCGGCCTCCCTCATCCCCTCGCCGGCGCAGACGACGCGCCACAGGATGTCGGCTAGGCCCGGGCCGGCGCTTGCGACTGCATCATGGAAGCGGCGGCGAGCATCGATCTGCGCTCCGCTGAGGTCGGGTTCCGGCGCGGCCCCGCCGCGGCCGCGCGCCACCGGCGCCGAATCCCACCCCATGGTGATTCTCGGAGGCAGCTGGGCGCGTTCCCAGTCGGCGCGCAGCCGCTCACCCGCGTCATATTGGCGCCGGCTGAGGAGCCCGCGCGCGAACAACCAGCCTAGCGGCGATTCCGCGGCATTGACGGTGACGGATCGCACCGGACGTAAGCCCGGCGAGTTCGGCTTTTCGCCTTCGATCGAACGCTCTTCAAGCAAGCGCGCCTGCGGCCTGGTTCCCATCATGCCTCCTTTTGCGATTCGTTTGGGCCTTGCCACACAGGAAAATCTGTAGGACAGAAGAAAAACCAGATTGGTTAGGCGTCGGGAGGGGCGCAGCGATGATCACACGCATCCGGGAAGTGCGCCGCGCGCGCGGAATGACGCTCGACGATGTCGCTCGCCGCTGCGACCCGCAGACCACGCCTCAAACGATTGGCCGCCTCGAAACGGGCACTCGCACGGTCTCCGTCGGCTGGCTTAACCGCATCGCCAAGGCGCTCGGTGTAGATGCGCAGGACTTGGTCCAGGGCAGTGAGGAAGCGGCCGAGCTCAAAGTCGCAGCGCTGCTCGGCCCGGGCGGCGCAATCGCGCCCAGGCGTGCCGCAATCGTGGTCGCGCCACGTACCGATGAAGGGCAGATTGCCGTGCTCGTTTCAGCGAGCATCGGCGACTACCGCTCTGGGGACGAGATCTGGTGCGAAACGCTGCAGCCCGAAGCCTACGCCCAGGCCCTCAACCGTGACGTGCTCATCCCACGCCCCGCCGGACGTTTCCTGTTCGGCCGCCTCATCAACCGCGACGAGGAAAAGCTACAGATCCTTCCGCTCGAGGCCGGCGGCCGTCAGCAGGTGGTCGCGAACCCGCCGTGGCTCGCCGTCGCGAAGAAGCTCGTCCGAAGTCTGTAGGTGAGCCTCAATCCGGCTGGGGAACCGGCCGACGCTTGGTTCCCGCCAGCTCCTGGTCCATGTAGCGGATCTCGGCCGCCGCCCCGCGATCGCTGATCGTCCAGTCGGAGCGACCGGCCTTCAGCTTCGGTGCCACGGACTGCATCAGGGCCTCATCCTTCAGTCCAGCCTCACGGCCCGCCGCTACCAGCCGTTTGAGGTCGAGGAGGTAAGCGCGGAACTCCGCTACATCCTTGACGTCGGCGACGTCTCCGTGCCCCGGCACGTAACGGGTCTGCGCGGCATCGGGAATGCGGGCGAAGTCGGCATCCGTCGCTTGCCACTCCTCGACCGATCCGTCGATCAGGTTGGGCGCGACCTTGCGCCACAGCATGTCGCCTGCGAACAGGACCTTCGCGTCGGGCACGGAGACCGTGAGGTCGCCCCCGGTATGCCCGAGCACGGTCTGCACCACGATCTTTCGCGAGCCGAGCCACACGGTAAGGTCCTTGTCGGTGACGAGGTCGGGCAACGGCAGGGCCTCGATCCTCGCTTTCAGCTCCGGCGTGATCCGGTCGCCGAACAGGTTGATGTTATAGGTCCGCACCCACCCGCGGACGTTGCGGTGCGCGATGATGATGGCGCCGGCATCACGCAACACCTGGTCCCCGGCCGTGTGGTCAGCGTGATAGTGAGTGTTGACGACATAGCGGATCGGCCTGGACGTCAACCGGCGGATTTCGGTGACCAGGGCGTGGGTGGCGTCAGGGTTGAAGAAGCTGTCGATGACCAGCACCCCGTCATCTCCGATGACGAAGCCGGCGTTGGAACCCGACTTGTGCTCCGGTCCGTCGATGGCCGCATAAACCCCCGGACCGATTTGCTTGAGCACGAAGGGAAGCGCGGATGGCGCGGCACCTTGGGCTGCTGCCGCACCGCCGAGCGCGACACCCGAGATTGTGAGAAGGAATGAAGCGACCTGAGAGCGTACGATCATCCGGGCAGAGTGAAGTGGATCGCCGAGGTCTGCAATGGGTCGAAGGCGGACACTACGCTAATGTCTGCAATGGGTGGAAAGCGGACATTCGGCTTAACTAAAAAATCTGGCGGTCGTCGGGAATAAACTACACGCACCACCGGTCATGGCATCGATCACTCTCTCAAAGGACGATCGATGTTCGATGGCTATCATGAGAACCGTCGTGATTTTCTCAAGTGCATGGCTTGGGCCGGGACCGGCGCGCTGTTCGCCTTCGACGGTGGCATCGCCGGCTCGATCGGCCTTGAAAGCGCGCTCGCGGCGCCGCTGCGTCGGCTGCCCGTCAAGCCCTTCACGTTCGTCCAGCTGAGCGACAGCCACATCGGCTTCAACAAGCCGCCCAATGCGGACGCCCGCGCGACATTTCGTGAGGCCATCGCCAAAGTAAAGGCGCTTCCGGTCCAGCCCGATTTCATCATCCACACCGGGGACGTGTCGCAGCTCTCGCGGGACGACGAGTTCGACGACGCGGACCAGATGCTGAGGGCAGCGGGCCTGCCGATATTCTTCGTGCCGGGCGAGCACGATATGCTCGATCCCGACGGCGGCAAGGCGTTCCTGAGCCGGTTCGGCAAAGGGACCCAAGGCGCGGGCTGGTACAGCTTCGACCACCGCGGCGTGCATTTCGTCGCCTTGGTCAACGTCGCAGACTTGAAGCCTGGTGGCATGGGCAATCTCGGGCCGGAGCAACTGAAATGGTTGCAGGCCGATCTTGCGGGGCGACCGTCGTCGACGCCGATCGTTGTTTTCGCGCACATCCCTTTGTGGACGGTTTACGCCGAGTGGGGTTGGGGCACGGACGATTCCGCTCAAGTGCTGAAGCTGCTCGCGCGGTTCGGATCGGTGACGGTACTCAACGGGCACATCCACCAGATCACGCAAAAGGTCGAAGGACGGATTGCCTTCCATACAGCGCGGTCGACGGCCTTTCCGCAGCCCGCGCCGGGAACGGCTCCGTCGCCGGGTCCGCTCAAGGTCTCGCCCGAGCAGCTTCACTCCATGCTCGGCATCACCGACGCAATTTTCGTGCGCGGCCACGACCGGATCGCGCTGATCGATTCCACGCTTTCCGCCTGAAGGGAATTTCATGACTCGCGCATTCAAAGTTCTGACGTTTCAAGCTGCCACGCTTGTCGCCAGCGCACTGCTGATGTCGACGGCTTCGGCGATCACCAGGGCGGCGCCCGCGCCTGCGGCAGCAGCGGTCCGAATCGACAATTTTACGTTCAAGGATCCGATCGTGACGGTGAAGCCTGCAACGACCGTAACCTGGACCAACGGCGACGACATCCCGCATACTGTGGTGGCCAAGGACGGCTCGTTCAAATCAAAGGTCCTCGACACCGGAGACCGCTTTTCGTTCACTTTCGCCAAGCCCGGCCAATTCGGCTACTTTTGTTCCCTGCACCCGCATATGACGGGCACCATCGTCGTCAAGGCGTGATGCGAGGCACTGGCCGTGAACTCGTGAAGACTTTTGGCTCCCCCTTCTTCATGCCGCGCCTTGCGGCCAGCAACGGCGCGGCGCGGGATCCTTCCTCGCCCGGCGCCGGCCACGCGCATGAGTTCAAGCGGTTGGTGCTGCCGCACCTCGACGGCGCATATAATCTGGCGCGTTACCTGACGCGCGATCCCGTCCTCAGCGAGGATGTCGTGCAGGACGCGATCCTTCGCGCTTTCCGCGCATTTGGCCAGTTTCGCGGCGGATCGCCACGAGCATGGCTGTTCGCCATTGTCCGCAATTGTTGCCGCACCGCCCAGGCCGGCGCCGGCGGCGCGCTGGCGCTCGTTATCCACGAGAGCAGCCTCAGCGAAGATGCGGCAGCGCAACTCAATGAGCAGCCAGATCCCGGACCGACACCGGAGGAAGAAGTCTTGCGCAAGGCCGAGATCGGGCGCGTCCACTCGGCGATCGAGGTGATTCCTGAGCCGTTCCGAGAGGCAGTCGTTCTGCGGGACCTCGAAGATTTGTCGTACGCCGAAATCGCCGAGGTCACTGGCGTGCCGATCGGGACCGTGATGTCGCGACTCTCTCGCGGACGATCGATCCTGGCCAAGGAGTTGCTTCCCGGTCGCCAAGCCGACAGCGAACAGTCAAGGAGTGTGAAGTAATGCCTGTGTGCGCCGATCAAGAGCTGTTGCTCGGCGGGCTCGTCGATAATGAGCTCGACGCGGCAAACGTCGCGATGGTCGAGGCGCACGTCACAAGGTGCGAGGGCTGCCGCGAGGAGCTGGAGCGGTTGCAGGCGGTTCGCAATCTGCTTCGTGCCGATGGTGTGCGCCACGTCGCGCCGGCAGCCTTAGCGAAGCGGATCGCGGCGATACCGGAGCTGTCACCCGAGCCCGCTAGTCGAAGCCGACTGCCGGGCTGGCTTGCGCCGGGCGTTGCCGGAGCGCTCGCCGCGTCGCTTGCGATGGTGATGCTCGTTCCGCTTTCGACCCAGTCGATCGTCGACGAGCAGCTGGTATCGAGCCACGTGAGGTCGCTTCAGCCAGGTCATCTGACCGATGTGAAAACGACCAATCAGCATATCGTGAAGCCGTGGTTCAACGGACGGATCGATTTCTCACCGCCCGTGCCTGAACTCGCGGATCAGGGATTCCCGCTTGCGGGTGGGCGGCTAGACTCAATCGACGGCAAGACCGTTGCGGCGATCGTCTATCATCGGCGGCTTCACACCGTGAATCTGTATGTCTGGCAGGCCAAGGACTCGGCGAGCCGGTCTCTGGTGAAGGACGGTTTTGCTGTCGAGGAATGGAGCGATGCCGGTCTTAGGTTCGCGGCCATTTCAGACATATCGCCGCAAGAACTCAGGGAATTTCAACGTGTATTCCGCATTCAACGATAAGCCAGTCGAAGCCGGACGTCCGCTAAGGCCTGGCTAGCGATCGTCGCCGCTGCCGCCGAGATCCTGTTGACCCGGTCCCTCGAGGACGATGTCGTCACCCGAGCCCCATCGATAACAGTGATCGAGAAAATTGATCATCACCGGCGTTTTGATCAAGCTATCCGGTTTATCGGCCATATCGGGCATTCGAGTCCCAACTAAAAGCCTGCCATCGCGTCCAGGATGAAACGAGCTTCGCGAAGCATAGCTTCCGAAGAACGGCCCTCTGTTTACTACAACATTATATAAGGAGCAGATTGTGGACAGATCCAACATCAAGTCTACACAACTCACCTGGTCTTAGCTTCCATCATTACTACCGCGTTGAACAAAAAGATCAGGGAAAGAGATTTCTCAAATGAGCATCATCAGCAGATTTCAAGAAACCCAACATCGTCTGTTCGTCACCGCCGACGACGGCGATAATAACGTCGTCATCAGCCGCGACGCGGGCGGAAACCTGTTCGTCAACGGCGAGGCGATCGACGACGCGACCGTGACGAACACCAACCTGATCCGCGTGAACGGACGCGACGGCAACGACGTCATCACGCTGGACGAGACAAATGGCCCGCTCCCGGCAGCGCACCTGTTCGGCGGAGGCGGTAACGACACGCTGGGCGGTGGAAGCGGCGCCGACGAGCTTTCCGGCGGCGGAGGCAATGACTTCATTGCCGGCGGCGCGGGCAACGACACGCTCTTCGGGGGAGGCGGCAACGATTTCCTCGACGGCGACCAGGGCGCCGACGTCGGCTTTCTCGGAGCGGGGAACGACGTTTTCCGTTGGGACCAGGGCGACGGCAGCGACAGGGTCGAGGGCGGAGACGGCTCCGATCAGTTGCTGTTCAACGGCTTCGGGGCCGCGGAGCAGTTCACCCTGTCGGCCAGCGGCGACCACGCATTGCTAACCCGCGTCCAGGGCAACATTGTGATGGATCTGCACGAGGTCGAGAAGGTGACCGTCAACGCAGCTGGCGGCGCCGACACGATCAACATCAACGATCCGACGGGCACCGGCGTTACCGACATCGACATCAACCTCGGTATCAACCGAGCCGGCGACGGTGCGGCCGACACCATCAACATCAACGACGACGGCAATCTGACGGTCGTCGACAACGGCAACGGCAATTTGACAATCTCCGGATTGTCCGGGGCCACCGTGCACGTCACGGGTTTCGAGGCCGCAAACGATCACCTGTTCATCGACGGCCACCTGTTCGGCTTTTGAGTAGGAACTGTCCGGGCCGCCTCCCTCCCGGTGGCGGCCCTTTTCTTGCGCCAAGGTGAGGCGGTGCATCGGCGAGCGGTGCGCTCGCAATGTCCGCAATGGGTTGAAAGCGGACATTCGTCGCCCGTCCACTTTCCCTCGTAATGTTGGTGGGCGGTGACGGGCTCGAACCGCCGACCCTCTCGGTGTAAACGAGATGCTCTACCAACTGAGCTAACCGCCCGTGGCGAGCTTCCGTGCCACGCGCGGGCGGGCGCGGCAAGCGGCCCCGTGTTTAAAGCAGCTCCCCGGCGATCTTGTGGACCGTTTCGATCTCGCCTGCCTCAACCTTCAACGACTTGTCTGGATTGAATTGCCGGAGTTCCACGGAGTCATTCGCGCGTCTGACGAGTTCGGCAATAAGCGCGAGCCTGCCGTCGGCCCGATCGTCTTGGAAAGGTCGAAGAAACAGGAGCACATCATCGCCGACTGCGACCGGCGATCGCGGCGAGACAGCTACCCTCCGCCCAGGGCGGAATCGAGGCCACATCGACCTGCCGACAACGGTGATTGCGTAGCTTTGGGAATCGCTTGCGAGGCTGATCGGTCGCGGCAGGCGCTCCACGAGCTCGTCCAGCCGAACTTCGATGAGGTCGACCCCGCTGCCGGGCTCCCCCCATTCGCCGACAAGGCTGGTCGCAATGAGCGGAAGCAGTGGCAACTGAGAAGGTGTCCAGAGCGATGACCGCGCATCTCCGACGCGCGCGCCAGCGAGGGGCCCAGCAGGGGGCTCGTCCCCGATACGAAGCGCCTCGAATTCTGCGAGGGATGATCCGGCGGCATCCAGAAGCTTCTGGAGCGTTCGCCGCGACGGATTGCCGTGGCGGCGCATGTCTGCCCACACTGCCCGACTGACTCCCGCCTTTACGGCCCACGCGTTGGGCGTGAGGCCTTCCGGCTTGAAGCGCATGAGATCGCGATAGATTTGCGTTTCGTCGGTGGCCGCCATTCGCGGACTATCCCGGCAGCGGGACCATGCATCAACGTTAGATATATCAAACATCATGCTTGACGCCGATGTTAGACTATTCTAACACAATCTCCATGACAAAGCGAGGCGCAACTCTCCGGTCAGATCACCGCTACTTGCCCGAGTTCCGCGAAATATCGGCGCATCGCCTGGCTAGTTTCCGGAGCCAGTTCGACAAAGACTCGGCGGCCATCGTGCGGGTCGGCACGACGGACGAACACCTTCTCTTCCACCATTGTCTTGATCCAGCGCAGCGCCGTCGTTGCCGGCACGGCGGCGGCGATGCACAGGCTGGAAACCGGCACGCGCAGCTGCGAAATCTCCGCCTGGAGCAGGTCGAGCAGCATGTCCCACGCGGGATCGCCGAACAGGTCCTCCGGGAAATAGCGAGCGCGCAGGCGTCGCGCCCGGATCACCGAACGCACCGTTTCCGCGGACACGGGCGGCGCATCGGCGGCGAGCGCGCTTTCGCGTGGAAGGGGAGACGCCGAAGGGCCGGCCGAGAGGCGTGCGAGGGTTGCGGCAATCCTGTTCACTTCTTCGCTGAGTTGCCTCAGGCGCGCAGCACTCTTGTCGGTCGAAACCTCCAACACTCGCTCGTCGCGGCCAGCCTGGGAAACCGCGACAGACAGAGCCGCCATGCGTTCCGCATCCCCCGCGTCGACAATAATCTCAATCCCCGTCTCCAGCGCATACTCGCCGATCTGATCGAGCAGAACCGCTGGTGCGGCAACGACTGCAGAATAGCGGCGATGAGGAATGTCCGTTGCGACCGTGTCGAGCAACGCATCGATTCCGGCGTCCTGTTCGCGCTCAAGCTCGATCCACAGGGCCGACGCGGATATTTGCCGCCTGATGCGATCACGTGCCTCGACGAATCCAACAACGTCCGCAACGCGCCATCCGGCCATTGCCACGGTGCGGCGGGCTCGCGCGCGTGCAGCGTCGCTGTCCGCGGCTATCAGGACGGGTGGCGGATCGAAGGAATTCTCACGATTTTGGCTGAAGCTCAGATACGCGTCCATTGGGCAATCCCTATGCGAGCGAGCCGAGCACCGCGGTGATAACGCGCATTGTGGAGAAAAGTCAGGCCATTTTCGTGTCCATTTCGGAGCAAACGCCAACGGGTCCGAAACGAGCGGGTGCATAGTGCGAGCGCCTGAGGAGTCCGCAATGCATCGTGCCCCCGATCAGGTTGTCGCGTTGGAGCGGGCACGCTGGCTGGCCGAGCTCGGCCGGGCAGTTGTTGAAGCGCAGAGGCTCGCCTGGCGTCTTGGCGTGGTCGACGGCGATTCGGAGGAAGCGCGCAAACTCTACGCGCGCCTTGAGGCCGTGCGCCTGGAGCTGGACGCGCTGCGCTTCAACGGGTGGGTTGCGGTCCGCAAGGAGGCCGACGCCCCCTGGATCGACGCCCTTCTCGAGGACAGCAAATTCCGCGCCGCCGCCAACGACCGGCGCTAGACCCCCTCGGGAATGTCGCCGCCGCCCGAGAATGGCTCGAGGAAAGATTCCAGCCGAGGCGGCTTCCACCCTGACGTCGCGACGAAGGCGCGATTAAGGAACGTCGGCTTGCCGTATCGCAGCGGCGACCCATCCGGGCCGTCGACCAGGCCGCCCGCGGCGAGCAGCACCGCATGGCCCGCCGCGGTGTCCCACTCGCTGGTCGGGGCTGCGCGCGGATAAATATCGGCCTTGCCCTCCGCGACGATGCAGAATTTGAGCGACGAGCCGACGGAGATGTAACCGCACGTGCCAACCGCCGCTTCGAGATAGTCGATCGTCGCCTGATTGAGGTGTGACTTGGACGCGACCGCCGTAATCGCCTGTCCGCGCGCCCGGGTCCGGATCGGCCGGCGACCCGAGCCCTCGTCGATCCAGGCCCCCTCCCCCACGCAGCCGCCATGCAGTCGGTCGTTAGCGGGCGCGTATACGACGCCGAGCTTTGGCGCTCCCCTTTCGACGAGGCCGATATTGACGGTATAATCGTCACCGCCACGCACGAATTCCTTGGTCCCATCGAGCGGGTCGACCAGGAAAAAGAAATCGTCGTGCGCAGGGATGCGCCCCGCGGCCACTTCTTCCTCGGCGATCACCGGAACGCCCGGCGCGGCGCGCGCGAGGGCAGCGAGGATGACCAGCTCGGCCGCCCGGTCGGCTTCGGTGACCGGCGACAGGTCGTGCTTGGATTCGACGTCGAACCCGCGCCGCACGACCTCGAGGATGGCCTCGCCCGCTTCGCGGGCCGCCTCGGCAAGCTCATCGACGAGGCAGCCGTAGTCGATGCTCAACGCGGCGCCATCCGGATGCCGCCGTCGAGCCGCACGGCCGCGGCGTTCATGTAGTCGTTCTCGATCAATGAGCAGGCAAGCTCGGCGTATTCCTCGGGCTTTCCAAGCCGCTTCGGGAACGGCACCTGCGCGCCGAGCGCCTCCTGCACGTTCGGCGGCATCATCGCGACCATCGGCGTCTTGAACACGCCGGGAAGGATGGTGTTCACGCGCACCCCTTCGCTCATCAGGTCCCGCGCAATCGGCAGAGTCATCGCCAGCACGCCGCCCTTCGATGCTGAATAAGCAGCCTGACCGATCTGGCCATCTTCGGCGGCGACAGAGGCCGTATTGATGATCACGCCCTTTTCACCGTCCTCGAGCGGCTCGAGGTCGACCATCCCAAACGCCGAGTTCGCGATGCAGCGAAAGGAGCCGATCAGGTTGATCTGAATGGCTAGCTCGAACTGCTTCATCGGGTAGAGCTTGGCTGCCTTGGTCTCCTTGTCCCGCGCGACGGTCTTTGCGGCGTTGGCGACACCGGCGCAATTGACCAGGATCCGCTCCTGACCGTGCGCCTCCCGCGCCTTCGCGAAAGCGCCGGCGACCTTCTCATCCGACGTCACGTCGACCTCGCAAAAGACGCCCCCGATCTCGCCTGCGACCTTCTCGCCGCGCTCGACGTCGCGATCGAACACCGCGACTTTCGCTCCTCGTCGCGCGAGTTCCCGAGCCGTCGCTTCTCCGAGCCCTGATGCCGCCCCAGTCACGACCGCGGCTACTCCCTTGATGTCCATGCCTGTCCCTTTGTGCGATCCAGCTTTGGCTTCGCCTATGCCCCGAATGATGACGAACACAAGGCGTCGGCGACAACTAGTCCTCGCCTTGCACCGTCCGCACGCTGGTGGGACAATGAGGCTGTCGCAAATGGGTCACACAAGCCGGCGCAGGACCATGGTTCATGGCAAATGCAGGTTGGATCGCGGATAAGCCGGGCTTACATTCTGGGTGTTCAACGATGTCGGGGGCAAGAGCGGTGAAGGCGAGCAAGTTGAAGGTTGCACTTCTGGTGGCTGGCGCCGGAGCATTGCTGGCGGGATCGCCGGCGCTCGGCCAGACTTCTCCAGATGCCTCTTCTGCAACGCCCGCGGCATCGGTCTCAGCGGCTAGCACGGTCGCGGCCTTTTATGATCAATGGCGAGTTCAGCCGATCTGGTTCCGGGGCGGCGCCGATAATCCCGCAATCACGCAGCTGATCGCCATTCTTCAGCGCGCGCCGTTCGACGGCTTCGCCGAAGGTCCGCAGCTTGCCGCTCAGGTTCAAACCGCGGCCACGCAGGCGCGTAGCGGAAATGCGGCCGACATTGCTGCAGCCGAACGCACGCTCTCGACTGCCTGGGTTCAATATGTGCAGGCGGTGAAGCGGCAGACGCCCGGCATGATCTACGCTTATCCGGTGCTCACGCCGCAGGGTACGCGCGCGGACCAGATCCTTCTTACCGCGTCGGCGGCGCCGGCGCTCGATCGCTACCTGATCAACACGGCGAGCCTCAACCCGATTTATGCGCAGATCCGTGACGCGGCTTGGGCTGAGGCTCAGGCGACCGGGAACATGACGCCGGACTCGCGCTTGCTCGCAAACCTTGACCGTGCCCGCTCCATTCCCGCCAGCGGCCGTTTCATGATCGTGGATTCCGCCACTCAACGGCTTACGCTCTACGAGAACGGGCAGCCCGTGGATTCGATGAAGGTGATCGTAGGAACCAACGACCTGCCCACGCCGCTGATCGCCAGCGTCATGTATTATGTCACCTTCAACCCTTATTGGAACGCGCCCGATCACCTGGTGCGCGAGAAGATCGCCCCGAAGGTACTCGCCGGTGGCGTGAAGTATTTCGATTCCAAAGGCTACGAAGTGATGGCCGACTGGAGCGAAAACTCGGCGACCGTGCCATTCGACACGATCGACTGGAAAGACGTCAAGGCGGGGAAGGTGCACCTCCGGATCCGGCAGAAACCGGGCAAGGAGAATTTCATGGGGGTCCTGAAGTTCCCATTCCCGAACCCGCAGGATATTTATCTGCACGACACACCGGCCAAGGCCCTGTTCAACCAGGCCTCGCGCAACCTTTCAAACGGATGTGTTCGTGTGGAGGATGCCACGAGGCTCGGCCGCTGGCTGCTTGGACGGGAACCGATCGCTCCTGGAACGGAACCCGAAATCCGGGTCCAGATGCCGCAGGGCGTGCCGATCATCCTGACCTATCTCACGGCCCAGGCGAAAGACGGCAAACTGACTTATCTGACCGACATTTACGGTTGGGATAAGCCGCGCACACAACAGCTCGCGACGAGCAACTAGCCCAGTCTCTAGGAAGTCTGCGCGCGAGGGATAGCGCCGCATTTCCTGCAGGCGCTACACACAAAAGAAAACCGGCCCGGGCGGTGTGCCCGAGCCGGTGTTTCTTTGCCCTCTGCGGCCGCTTAGCCGCGCTCTGGCGCCGGTGGCGGCGGCGGAGGCGGAGGCGGCGGAGCCGGGCAGGTGTCGGTCGCCGGGATCACCGATCCATCCGGACAGGTCTGCGTCGCCGGTGGAGGCGGCGGCGGAGGCGGCGGAGGCGGCGGTGGCGGTGGCGGCGAGTAGAAATTGTAGATCACGCTCGCCAGAAGGCTGTTGGACGTATAGCTGCCCTCGAGCCGGAACGGCACCGTTCCGAACGTGTCGTTGAACTTCAGGTTGGTAACCTTGAAGTAGCGATACTTCAGCCCAACGTCGATGTTCGGGCTAACCGCGTACCGGATGCCCGCAATTCCCTGGAAGGCCGGGCGGGAATCGGTGTCGCTGAATTCGCGCGCTCCGGGTGTACCGCCGCCGCCGCTGAGCTTGACGTTGGCGAAGCCGGCGCCGCCGCCGATATAGCCGCTGAGGCCATCTTCGTTACCGAAGTCAAGCAGCACGTTGGCCATGGCCGAAAGCACGTTGGCCTTTCCACCATCGATGTTGCCGCTCGTGTCGCCGACGGGTGCGATTCTCGGGTCGACGTTGATGCCGTCGACACCGGCGTGCTTGTAACCGAGTTCCGCCTCGAGCCGGACCATCCCGAAATCATATCCGGCGATTACGTCCACATCGAAACCGAGTTTGTAATTGATGATGTATCCGTCGTTGATGCTTATCGTCGGATCATCGTAGTTGAGATTTACGTCCTCGACGATCATCCCGCCGGCTTCGAGACCCACATAAGGCGAGTGGTCACGAGCGAAGGCAGGAGTCGCGAGGGTTGTCGATGCGAGCGCCATCGCGATGGCCAGCTTGCGCATATATGTCCCCTTTCAACTGCGTTCTGAGATTGAACCGCCGGAACACATTATGAAAGCACCGGTTGCCGCGCAAGCTAGGGTTTCGCGAAGCCTGTTGCCAAAAAGCCTCAGTCAAACAGCCGCATTTTGCGGAAGCTTTTGAGCCGCTTCGATTTTCTAAGTTTCGATCAATCCGTGCTGACGCATTGTGGTGAGGATTTGATCGATTGCGGAGCGCGCCTGTGCGTCGACCGTGGTGCCCCCGGCCGGCGAAGCGATCCCTGCGGCGCGCGATCCGACGACCTGTTGTCCATCCAGTATCAGGGTGGAGCCGCGGAGCACTCCAAGTTCCCAGGCGCCGGAGCGATATGTCGCGGTTGAGCCGGTTGTCCGCACGTGAACCGTCATCCCCTCGATCGGCGAGACGAGCCGCCATCCGCCGCTCGTGAAAGCTGCAACGCATTGCGCCCTTCCCGACCAGGCTCCAGTCGGTTCCGTGGCCACGAGATAGCAGCAGCCGGGGACCGGAGCCTCAGGAGGCGACGCACGAGGTGCCTCCTCGACTGCCGCGCTCACCAACGCGTCGAGCACGTGCAGACTCTCGTTGTGGAAGAATTCCTTCTGCGCCTGGCCCGCAATTCTTCACTGTGCCTGTCGTGTACCGAAACAGCGTGACGCTGTCAAGCTATTTTTACCTATTCGGTTCTTCGCTCGTCGCGGATGAGCCGACGACTGCCTCAAACCATGTGCTCGGCGTGACCGTAGACCAGGATCGTCATGAAGCCCTCGCGCGCATGGTCCGCCTTCGCGCCTGCGCTTGCTTCGAACCGCTCGGTCGCTGCTTCCTTGCAGCCATAATCGGGAGTCATTTCGCCCGACGTCGCGACGATCTTGCAGCCTTTGACCGCTCCGGCCGAGTCGATCGCCAGCGCCATCACCTGCCCACCGAGTAAGGTTTCGGTCGGGTGGATGCTGCCTCCACCCGGCTCCGCTGTCGGAGTGAACCGCCGCTCGAACGTGATTCGCGTGATCTCACTCGCGGCGCCGACCGATTCCGACGCGAGCGCCGCCGATGTCCCGGACACAGCGCAACTCTTCGCCTTGGTCGGCGTCAGGCTGGTTTGATAGCTGCACGCCTTCGGCTCCCCGTCCGAATTGACGGTCACCGTCACCTTTTCCCACCATGGGGCGTTCGAAACCAAGGCGGGGGGAGAGGCGGCCGACGCTGCGGCGAGGGCCAGGGCGGCAATCTTGAGCACGTGTCACTCCTTCGCGCCCGCTCCGTCGGCATGATCGCCGCCACCACCTGATCCCCGTAACGCGCGAATCCTGTTTGGTGTCCGTCCGCCGAATGAAGCTTTGGTCAGCTACACGCAGGCGCAACTCGCCTCGGCGCGCAACGTCATCGGGGTTGTTGGATCTCGGGCCGAGCTCGCTCGGCCGGTGCAGCGCGGCGCGAGGGCCCTACGGCACCGACAAGGGCGCCTAAAACGAAATGGCTAGGAGGGCCACTGCATTAAGCGCCCAAAAGAAATGGAGGAACGCGTCAGCGCGATGGGGTTCTGCGCATGCCGAAGGAAACGCGGCGAAGTTCCCCAAAAGAAACGCAGCTGCCAATGGCAGCGGAGTTCCTCAATGCGGAATGAACGATAGCTGAGTTCCGCATAAAGAAACGACGCCGCGTCGGCGGCGAGTACCTTCAGGGAAACTAAACGAAGCGCGGTTCCCCAAAAGAAATGGGGGCCGGCATCGCTGCCAGCCCCCACTGCGCCGAGCGAAGGATCTGCCGGTGTTCGTAACCTGGTTCCAGTAACCCGAAGGCCTCAAGAACCCGCTCTCGATCCTGGCTCACCAGCTCAGGCGTCGCTTCCCATCCAACAGCTTCCTCCGAGGAGGAGTCCGACCGTCTACTTGACTGCGCCGCCGAAGCTCGCTGGTCTTTCAACTATCGGAGCCTGACTGAGAACCGGAGCTCTCCATCAAAACCGCCCGATGTTCTGCGGCCCTTCTTGGGATGATCTCTATCGCGTCCCGCTTCGCTCACAACACCCCACGAGGAAGTGCTGGAGCCGCGTCGCGCAACAGGAAGATCACCTCTTCCGGCGCCTCTTCCCGGCTGGCCCCGCTTCCGCTCCCGAAAGAGCTTCGACATTGCCTGCCGGCGGAGATCGGACCTTTGGTCACCTGCCGCGCCCGCCTGCCGTTGCCGGCTCTTGGGGAGGCCGGGACCGCCGTCCCGATCACCCATGCACCATGCGCCATTGATTCGAGTCGCGAAAGCGAAAAATAAGGTGAGAAGCCTGTGGATAACGGGGATATCGGGAACAACCGTAGGAACCGTGTCACAATCCGCGAATCGCGACTCGGCGAGCTATCCCGGATAGCGCTCGAACGCCGGAATCTGGTTCAGGTTCTTCATCCAGCCAATGCGCTCCGCGGCCTGCACCTGCATGTCGGGCTCGACAGCGTTCGGATCGTCGAGCGTCGCGAGCTGTATGTCGATCTTGCCGGGGAAGATTTCCTCGTTCGTATAGAAGAGACTCGTCCCGCAGGACGGGCAGAAGTGCCACCGTGCATGCTCGGACGACGCATATTCCCTCGTCCCGCCCTCGACCCGGAATTCGGCGCGGGGGACCAGGCCCCACGCCACCACTGGCGCGCCCGAATGCCGCCGGCAGTCGCTGCAGTGGCACAGCGCCTTGT
>JBKPMC010000052.1:0-3600 GCA_046731955.1 Pseudomonadota bacterium
CCGCTGCGGCAGAGTAGCCGGGTGCCCGCGCCTTTCAACCTACCCCAGGGCATGCGTACCCGGCTATTCGTCCCGGTGGAGCTGGCCATAGCGTTTTCGAGCGAAGTGGACACCGGTTCGCGTTAAGAAAACGCGTCAACACAAAGAATCTAATCGAGCCCGCGCTCGTGGCTCAGATTGACCATTTCCTGAATAAAAACCGCCTTTTGCTTGTCGTTCAGGCTGGCAAATAGCGGTTCGGCCGCATCGGCCACGCTGCGCTGGTCGACGGCGCGATCGTTAAGGAACTGGGCCTCGTTGCGCATCTGCTCAATGATGTCGTCGGGTGGATCGCGCTTGGCACGCGCAACGCGCAGATTGAGCCGGTCGGCGCCATTATGACCGAGATAGTGCATCGCGCTGTTGAAGCCGGTCCAATGCTTCTCCTGTTCGGGCGTGAGGTTCAGCTCCTTCTTGATCCGTTCGATATTGGCGTCGCTGCTGGCGACGATCTGTTCTGCCGTCAGTTGCGGCGCGCCGGCCTGGGTGAGGACGGCGGCCTGCTGCTGCTGTTGTTGCTGCTTGGCGGCCTTCGCAGCCTTGCTCGCCTTTGCCGGCTTCGGCGTGTCACCCTGCTTGGAGGTCTCGCCTTGCTTGGAAGGCTCGCCCTGCTTGGAAGCCTCACCCTGCTTGGCCTCCTTTGCCGCCGGCGCCTGCCCGCCCTTGTTATTGCCCCCGGTCAGGACACCGGTAACGCCGCTGACCACCCCGACGACACCGCCGATCGCCCCGCCCAGCACGCCACCGACAGGACCGGCAGCCTTGTTACCCTCACGCGCGCCCTGCTGCACGCCCTGCACCAGCCCCTGCGCGTTCGCTGTCGCAGATGCGCCAACGGCCAGCGTGAGGAAGGCGCCAAGCGCAAAAAGCAATCGCGACAGTATCGGCGCAATTTGCTGAGGACGGGTCATTATCTGGTCTCCATAGTCGATCGAGAAACGTGCCACACGCGCCATTCGAATGGCGCGCCAGAATCCTTCGCCGCCTAAACTATCGTTTCCGCACCGAACTCGTCCACCGTTGCACCGCATGGTTCCACGGCAGGAAACATCTTCGGGCGAAGCAGTTACACGTGCCATCGGTCGGCTGCGGCGCAATCGCACACCCCCTGCGGCAGGATCGAAGCAAAGTGTGCGGCGCAATATTGCCCCGCCCATTATTGACGATCCCAAAGGGATGACATCGTCGCTCCCGCTGCCCGGAATTTCCACGCAACGTTAGTTCAATGACGACAGCCGCTGTGTTTTCTCGACAGATGCAAACAATTCTGGTCTGATCTGATTACAAAATCTTCGCTGGCCCGCCGTCCTCATGCGGTCTGACGTCAGACGAAGACAAAAAACAAGAAACAAAATCTGGCTCAGCAAAGGGGAGACGTCATGCTACGCAAGAAGCTTTCTCGCCGACAATTCGTTGCTGCGACCGCGCTATCATCCGCTGCACTCATTACTGCACCTTATATCCGCGGCGCCTACGCCGCAGGAACCCTTTCGATGGGTTTCTGGGATCACTGGGTGCCCGGCGCCAACAAGGCGAGCACCGATCTCGTCAATGAATGGGCCGAGAAAGAGAAGGTCGAAGTCAAGATCGACTACATCACCAGCAACGGCAGGAAAAACGAGATCACCATCGCCGCCGAGGCTCAAGCGAAGTCTGGCCATGACATTCTGGCGATGCCGACCTGGTGGCCGCACGCTCAAACTGAACTGCTCGAGCCGATGAACGACGTCATGACGCCGCTGATTGCGCAGAACGGCGCGGTCAACGATACGGTGAAGTATCTCGGCCAGCTCAACGGCAAATGGCATGCTGTTCCCTTCTGCATCGGCAGCCAGATCAAGGGACCGTGCACCCGTATCGATCTGATGAAGAAATTCGCCAATATCGATGTGCAGGAAATGTATCCCGCCGGCTCCCAGCCCAAGGCGGACAACTGGACGATGGATACCTTCCTGAAGGCTGCGGAAGCCTGCCACAAGGGCGGTGTTCCCTTCGGAATCGGCCTGGGCGAAACCTCCGACTCCGTCGACACGGCCGGCGCGATCTTCCAGTCGTTCGGAGCGCAGCTTGTCGACGCCAAGGGCAACCTGACGGTCAAGACCGACGAGGTGCGGCAAGCGCTCGAGTACTACAAGAAGCTGATCGCTTTCCTGCCGCCCGACGCCGGCGCATGGGATGATGCCTCGAACAACAGGTGGCTGGTGTCCGGCAAGGGCGCCTTGATCATGAACCCGCCGAGCGCGTGGGCTGTCGCCAAGCGCGATGCACCCCAGGTCGCCGAACAGTGCTGGACGCATGGTTTTCCAAAAGGACCGAAAGGCCGCTTTGCGCCACACCTTCCCTACTTCCTGGCAGTGTGGAGCTTCTCCAAGAACAAGGCAGCCGCGAAGAGCCTCATTACGCACCTCTCGCAGCCGACTTCGATTGAGAAACTCGTTGCAGCCAGCGGCGGATACGACCTGCCGGCATACGAGAAACTCACGACGCTGAAGACCTGGGCCGAGGAAGGGCCGCCGAAGGGCACGCTCTATCACTACCCCAACCCCTTCAACCATCAGACCCTGTCGATCGCAGCCTCCCCGGCTCCGCCGAAGGTGGCTCAGCAGATCTACGTGCAGGCCACGCTCACCAAAATGTGCCTGCGCCACGGTCAGGGGGAAAAGATGGAAGCCACGCTCGCCTGGGCAGAAAGCGAGTGCGAAGGCTTCATGCGGAGTTGAGGCAAAGGACTTCGCTGCGGCGGCCATCCGGGCGCGCCGCCGCGGCGCGGGTTCATTACTGTGTCAGCACCAGGGAACGGCAAGCGCCGTCGTCCCGGTGATTCATCCCGCGAGGACGATGCGTCATGGTCGATGTCACACTTCAGTCGAACCGCATTGCTGGTGCCGGCACGCGAAGGCGCTCAAGCCTGCGAGCCGCCATGAAGCGAAAGTCCACGGCGGCTTTCCTCATGACTCTGCCGCTGATCCTCCTGATCGCAATTCTGGTGCTTTATCCAGCTTTCTATTCGCTGCATCTGGCGACCCTGAACAAGTCAATGCAACGCTTCGTTGGCCTGGGCAATTTTGAATTCCTGTTCAAACGGCAAACTTTTTGGCTGGTGGTGCAGCAATCATGCATCTTCGCCATCACTGCCGTCGCCTTCAAGGCGCTGATCGGTTTTATCGTCGCGCATTTCGTTCACAACATTCCCACCAAAGGTCAACGCAAGTGGCGTGGAATGCTGCTGGTGCCGTGGGTTATTCCACCGGCGATGAGCACGCTCGCCTGGCTTTGGCTGTTCGACCCTTCCTACAGCGCCTTCAACTATACGCTTTCATTCTTCGGCATCGGACCGATTCCCTGGACCGGCGATGCCGCTTGGGCGCGCTTTTCGGTCATCCTGGTCAACGTCTGGTATGGTGCGCCATTCTTCATGATCATGTATCTGGCTGCACTGAAATCGGTGCCCGAGCAGCTTTATGAGGCGGCGGCAATCGACGGCGCCAATTGGTGGCAGCGGATCTGGTATGTGACGCTGCCGATGATGCGCAACATCATCGCGATCACGACGCTGTTCTC
>JBKPMC010000053.1:0-5471 GCA_046731955.1 Pseudomonadota bacterium
GGCTGATGGAGCTCGGTCTTCGCGAAGCGCTTGGCGCGCTCCTGCGTCTATGGGGGGAGTCACATCCCGACGTCGCGGTCGAAACGGCAATCTCGCAGTCGCTGGGCGACACCGGAGAAACGGCTGATTTGACGATCTACCGCACCATTCAGGAAGCACTGACCAATGTCTTTCGCCACGCGGGCGCCACCTGCGTCAACGTGACCGTTGAACCTGTCGAGCTGCCTTCGGGATTGACCGGCCGCGGCGGCGCATTGGTGCGGGTGCGCGACAATGGCGGCGGATTGAGACCGGATCACAAGCTCGGGCTCGGACTCACGGGAATGCGCGAGCGCATTCTGGCGCTGGGTGGCTCGCTCACGATTGCTTCTGCAGATAATGGCGTAACTGTGGAGGCCGTGATTCCGAGGGACGCGCGTTACTGAGCCGGGAATTTTTCCCGTTTTGTCCGGGACGTTTTGAATGGTGCGCAATCTGATTCACATCTTAAGATCATTCGCAGCCAACCGGCGGGGACCAATGTGGCCGGTAGGCATGGGGATGAAACAGAATGGGCGCTCGATTCCTGTTTATTGGGACACTACCGCTATGTCTCGTTTCCGGCATCGACTGTGCGCAGGGCCAAACGGCGTCTGGTAATAGCGAGGTCTTGCCGGCGATCGAGGTCGTCGCTCCCCCGACAACGTCCGCCCGGCCAGCGGCCAGACCAGCCCGCGGCAGTACCGCACCTCGAGTCACGCGTAATGTGCAGAGGGTTCTTGTCTATCCGACCGCGCCAACGCCGCAGGCCCGCGTGGGAATTGATGTCGATAAGGTGCCAGCCGCGATCAACGCGGTCGGTGCCGGGCAGATCGCGCGGACTGACTCGTTCGACATCGGAGTCGCGCTGCAGCAGCACGTGCCGGGTGTCATCCTCAGTGATACCACCGGCAACCCGTTTCAGCCGGACGTCCAGTTCCGCGGCTTTGTCGCGTCGCCGGTCGCCGGTACACCTCAGGGACTGGCAGTTTACCAGAACGGTATGCGCATCAACGAGGCGTTCGGCGACACCGTCAACTGGGATCTGATTCCGACAGCCGCGATCAGGTCGGTCACCGTCGTGACCAATAACCCGGCATTCGGCCTCAATGCCCTCGGCGGCGCCGTCAACGTACTGATGAAGGACGGCTTCAGCTATAAGGGTGCCGAAATCAACACGATGGGCGGCTCGTTCGGGCGCATCCAGAGTTCGGCGCAGTATGGCCAGCAGTTCGACAATTGGTCTGTCTACGGCGCGCTCGAAGGCCTGAAGGACAACGGCTTTCGCAATTTCTCGCCGTCGGAAATCCGCCGCTTTTACGGAGATGTCGGATACCGGACAGACAGCAGCGAGTTCCACCTTAACTTCGGAGTCGCCAAGAACAATTTCGGCGCGTCAGCGGCCGTTCCAGTCGAGTTGCTGCAGAGATATTGGGGCGCGACCTATACGACGCCACAAACCCACGACAACCGCGTGGCCTACGCCAACCTGACCGGAAAGGTCGAGGTGACGCCGACTTGGACGCTCGACGGCTCGGTGCGTGTCCGCAGGTTCCAGCAGAAGACAGTGGACGGAAACCCGACCGAAGCGGCGCCATGTGCCGCCGATCCGACGCTGCTTTGTTTCAACGAAGACAGCTCGCCGGGAGCGCCGGCAAATGGTCTCAACGGAGTCCAGCTCGCAAATCCGTTCCCCGACACTGCGGTGCTGGGGGAGATCGACCGGACAACAACCCGTTCGACCACGACCGGAGCGACGCTGCAGGCAACCAACACCGACCAGTTGTTCGGCCACAACAATCAATTCATGGTTGGCACCAGCTTCGACTCCGGCGTCACCCGCTTCGGGGCTACCGGGGAACTGGGCACGATCGGCCCGAACTACGTCGTCACCGGCAGCGGCATATTCCTTGGCCCATCTGGCGTCCCGATTTCGATCGGCCCGGTCTCGCTTCGGGCCACCAATCGCTACACTGGGCTTTACGCGCTCGACACGTTCGACGTCACGGACCGGTTTTCAATCTCGGGCGGCGGCCGGTTCAATTATGCAAGCATCAACCTTCAGGATCTGATCGGCACCGATCTCAACGGCAGTCACACGTTCAGCCGCTTCAATCCGATGATTGGCGGCACCTACAAGATTACGTCTGAAGTGACGGCTTACGCCGGATATTCCGAAGCCAATCGCGCGCCGACCCCGCTGGAACTCGCATGCGCCGACCCGGAGCGCCCCTGTATCGTCGGGGCCTTCCTGATCGCGGATCCGCCGCTGAAGCAGGTCGTCTCCCGTACCGTCGAAGCTGGCTTCCGCGGCACCAAGGAGCTGGGTATCGGAACGCTCGGATGGAAGGTCGGCGGGTTCCGCGCGACCAATGCTGACGACATTCTGGCGATTCCCAGTCAGTTGACGGGCTTTGGCTTTTTCCAGAACGTGGGTAGCACGAGGCGCCAGGGCATCGAGGCGCAGGTCAACCTGACATCGAAGACGCTGCAGCTCTATGCGAGCTATGCCCTCGTGGACGCCCGTTTTCTCGACCCCTTGCAGCTCAACTCGCACAGCCCCTTCGCCGATCCCGACACCGGCCTTATCCAGGTCCTGCCGGGCAACCGGATTCCGGCCATCCCGCGCAACCGGGTCAAATTCGGTTGGGATTATTCGGTCACCGACGCCTTCAAGGTCGGCGGCGACGCGCTGTTCGTCGGCAGCCAGTATTTTGTTGGCGACGAATCCAACCAGGCGGCGAGGCTGCCGGGCTATCAGGTTTTCAACGTGCACGCCTCGTATCAGATCAACAAGACGTATCAGATCTACGGCCGCATCGATAACCTCTTGGACAATCACTATGCGACCTACGGGACGTTCTTCAATACCGGGGACTTGCCCAACTTCGCCAATGGCGGCGCGGAGTTCACCGATCCTCGCACGGTCACTCCGGCGCGGCCGCGCGCCTTCTATGCAGGGCTGAAGGCGACCTGGTAGTCGTGAGGCGGCAGACACGGCGGGAGGACACGAAGCGATTCGCCGCGACCAAGATACGCGGCAGCGCGTCAGCTTGCCGCGCGGCTTTGACGCTCTCGTCAGGAAGCATCCCGCGCCGGATCGGCGCAATGCGCCTTGTGGATCGCGGAGGGGACGAACCCGAAATGCTTCCGGAACACGCGGCTGAAGTGCGACGAACTGGAAAAGCCCCACGAGAATGCGACATCCGTGATGGTCTTGCCGTGCTGGGTCTCCAACTCCTGCCGGCAGTGCAGCAGTCGCGCCCGCCAGATGTAATCGCTGACAGTCATGCCCTTGTCGCTGAATAGCATGTGCAGATAGCGCTTGGTGCAGCCCAATGCCGCCGAGATCTGGTCGATGGAAAGCTCCGGGTCGCGCAAGTGCTCGCGGATGAAGGCTTGAGCCCGAATGTACATCGCCTCGGGACCGACGCGATCGAACATCGTGTCAGCTTCGCGCAGCGGCAACAGCAGCAGATCGATCAGCGAATCAGCGACGCCGATGGCGTTGTACGGCGACAGCCTGTTGGCTTCGTCAAACGCGGTGTGGACGAAGTCATAAGCGATGCGGCCGGTGCCGTTACGTGCGGAAAGCTTGCAAGGCAACATCTTCGCCGTGCGGAAGCCGCGTTCGTGAAGCAGTGCCTTTGGCACGATCACGACCTCGTGCCGGGTCAATGAGGGGCTGACGATCGTGTGCGGACAGGAGACGTCATAGGCGAGGCAATCGCCAGGCATGATGTCGATGCGCCGGCCGCCCTGTTCGAAATGGGAGATGCCGTAGGTCTGGAACAGAATCTTGACGTAGGGATGTTCACTCAGTTTCGTGCCGGAGACCGTGTGGGCGATGCGATGCTGGCTCGCCTCGATTTGACACAGCTTTAGCTGCGAGACGGTCGTGTAGTTTATCCGCGCCTCGAGCGAAGAAGCTTCCATCGGGTCGATATCAAACTGACCGCAGAGATCCGTCAGCGCATCTGACCAAGTTTGGATCTGCTTCTTCGGCGCCAACCCGGAAGTGCTGAGCGAGCGGACTGTATCGGACATGGTTCAAACACCGATTCGAGAACAGGCCGGGACCTCGGCAAAAGCTTTGGCCACAGGACGCTACATTTGACTCAACTTAAGGCAGTCCCAGGAAAGTCGCGCAGATTCTTCCCAATATCCCTTTGACAATCCTCCAACTTAGTTTCGGCTGCGTCAAGGGGAACCTCAGCCTCGGGAAACGCTGGTACTTGTGGGAACGGGCCCACGATTGATGCTTCGCAGCATGAGAAGGCGGCTCCCGACGCCCCAAAATTAAAAAGTTCATTGTGTTTCGCTTTTGAGCAAACGCGGTTCGCTCTTGGGCAAGTTTCCCATTTCCGAACGGGATAGGAATAGGGGACCAAAAATGGAAAATGGGCCGTCTCCGCGGAAACCCAAAACTCTTAATCTGGGAGGAAACCACTATGCGCAAGGTGCTATCCGCTGCCTGTCTCGGCGCCATGGCGACATTCGCCGTCGGCGCCGCGTACGCCAATGAAGAGCTGAGCAAGATGGCGCAGAACCCGAAAGATTGGGTGATGCCGGCCGGTGACTACGCAAATACACGCTACTCGAAACTGAATCAGATCACCGCAGCCAATGTCGGCAAGCTCCAGGTCGCCTGGACCTTCTCCACCGGCGTGCTGCGCGGCCATGAAGGCGGGCCGCTCATCGTCGGTAACATGATGTACGTCCATACGCCGTTCCCGAACAAGGTCTACGCTCTTGACCTTTCGCAGGAGAACAAGATCGTTTGGAAGTATGAGCCGAAGCAGGATCCGAACGTCATCCCCGTGATGTGCTGCGATACGGTCAATCGCGGCGTGGCCTATGGCGACGGCAAGATCTTCCTGCATCAGGCCGACACCACCCTGGTTGCGCTCGATGCCAAGACCGGGCAGGTGGCGTGGAGCGTCAAGAATGGCGATCCGGGCAAGGGCGCCACGGGCACCTCAGCGCCGCTCGTCGTCAAGGACAAGGTCCTGATCGGCATTTCCGGTGGTGAGTTTGGCGTGCAATGCCACGTCACAGCCTACGACCTCAAGACCGGTAAGCAGGCTTGGCGCGCTTTCTCTGAAGGACCGGACGACCAGATCATGGTCGATCCTGCCAGCACCACCGAACTGGGCAAGCCGGTCGGCAAGGACTCGAGCATCAAGACCTGGCAGGGCGATCAGTGGAAGATCGGCGGCGGCTGCACATGGGGCTGGCTGTCCTACGATCCCAGTCTGAATCTCGTCTATTACGGTTCGGGCAACCCCTCGACCTGGAACCCGAAGCAGCGTCCGGGCGACAACAAGTGGTCGATGACCGTCTTCGCGCGTAATCCGGATACGGGCATGGCGAAATGGGTCTATCAGATGACGCCCCATGATGAGTGGGACTATGACGGCGTCAACGAAATGATCCTCAGCGACCAGCAGATC
>JBKPMC010000054.1:0-69468 GCA_046731955.1 Pseudomonadota bacterium
GATGATTGCTGACGCAATCAAGGACGTGACCGACAGCGGAGCAATAGTGCTCGATCCATTTGCCGGCTCCGGTACGACGCTCGTCGCAGCTGAAAGGAGTCGGCGCGTTGCGAGGCTGATGGAGCTGGACCCGCTCTATCGCGCTCAACCGCGACGAAACGTATGCGAGTGCCAGCGACGCCGCTCGAGAAACTCGTCATCCAAGCGCTCGCCAGTGTCGCAGGGTGCGAGCCATCGTGGGAAGAAGTGCGTGCGAGCTTGCTTCGTTTGGAGATGAAATGCCGCAGCATCCAGCTCGTTCTGTCCGCCGACACCCTGCTTGAGCCGCACGAGCCAACGGAAGCAGCTGTCGAGCGGCTGCAATTGCGCGTCCAACCGCACCGCCTCGCGAGCGATGGCAGGAACCTCAGAGTGATCGCAGACCGCGGTCCAGTGTTCCGCGGCGGTAGAGCCAGTTTCCTCGAAACAACGGCGCCAATTGCGGGCAAAGACCAGGACCTTAGGGCCCTTCTGAAGACTGCGCACGATCTCCTCGAGAGGCATTCTATGTCGCCTTTGGAGTACAGTATTCATTCGCGAGCGACCGCTCCGCCCTACCAACGTCAGCGACGCGTCATGGCGTTGGGTCTGCTCGCTCCCGCACTGCAAAAGTGCATCCTCCAAGGGAAGGCCAGGGGAGTTCCTGATCATCTGCTAGACGCTGCGCCGCTCGCGTGGGCGGACCAGGTAAGCGAACCCTAATCACCACTGGGCTCACATGACATTTGCGTGAAAATGTCATGAGTGCCCGGGGTGCTGAAGCAATCCGGTTCATCTCAGCGCTCTGTGGGTCAAAAGTCCGAGCTTCTTCTGAGCTAGCTCTATTCACGACGCATAGAAGAACCAAACGGGCCAGTTCCAAAGCTACAAGTTGTGAGCTATGTCCGACGCCAAGCTCTTCCGGTTCGGCTGAGCTGTTCCCCCGTTTGCTGTTCGCGCAGCCATCCACAGAAAACCTTGCGTTCTCTCTTTGTTCTTCGCAAATCTTGTGCCATAGTACATGCATCCGCTCGGACCAAAGGCGCAGTCGAATGCAGAACCGTTCCCACGCAGTGATGGCCCAAAGGACGGAGGCCAAGGATAGTCCGGACGACTTTCCTACGCCGCCGTGGGCGACGCGCGCGTTGCTTGAACACGTATTGCTGCCGCGCGCGCCGGGGCTGAGAGATCAGACCTGCCTAGAGCCTGCCTGCGGGGCGGGTCACATGGATAAGGTCTTGCGGGAATACTTCGCGAGCACATGCGCATCGGACGCGTTCGATTACTGTTACGGCAAGGTCGCGGACTTCCGCACTGCACCTCACGGCGTCGCCTCGTTTGACTGGGTTATCACTAACCCGCCCTTCACTCTGGCGGAGGACTTCATTGGTCGTGCGCGGAAGATAGCACGACGCGGAGTGGCCATTCTCGCACGGACCGTCTTCATTGAGAGTGTCGGCCGGTTCGAGCGGCTGTTTGATCCCGATCCGCTCGCAATATTCGCACAATTTGTGGAACGTGTGCCGATGGTGAAAGGACGCTTGGACAGGAAGGCGTCAACCGCCACTGGGTATGCGTGGTTCGTTTGGCTTAATGAAGATGTGAGTTCCACCCAGTTGGTCTGGATCCCTCCTTGTCGGAAGGCGCTCGAAAAGCCGTTGGACTATGATATGCCCCCGAGCCGTGAAAGCATTGGCGTAGGCCAACGGGAGCTCTTCGACACCTATGCCGATACTCGAAGTCTTACAGCCTCAGGTTGACGCGACGATTGATCTGTTAGCTGGCGTCGAGTTCAGGCCGGACCCCATCGCTGGCACTCTGTTTTCGCGAATGACCAGTGTCTTGAGTTCGGCTTACAAGAGGCATGGTCCGATCATCGAGAGAGCGATCCTCGAGTGTGTGAACCAAAGTGACCAATACACCGCTTGGCGGGTGGATCGGTTCGGAGTTCAGCAGCAGGCGAATGTCACGGTCGCTGCCGCAGGGAATGATCCGGAGAATCGCTGCGCGGAGCGCCGGCAAGACATCGGCTTCAAACCACGGATTTCGGTCAGCCCAGTGTCTCGACCGCCAGGAAGGATGCGGCAACGGAAAATAATCAGGCAAATAGCTGCGGAAATTGCGCACGCGATCGGTCATCGAGCCAAGTCCAAGGACATGAGTCTGCGCATAGGTTCCGACCAGCAGCGTCAATCGAAGAGCAGGAAGCTGCTCTAGTAGCGGATCGCGCCACAGCGGCGCGCATTCCGGCCGCGGCGGTGCATCGCCCCCACGGCTCGCGCGGCCTGGATAGCACAGCCCCAACGGCAGAATTGCGATATTGGCAGGATCGTAGAACTGCTCCTTGGAGAGACTGGTCCATTGGCGCAGCCGATCCCCCGACCGGTCGGAAAATGGTATTCCTGAGAAATGCGCCTTCGAGCCCGGCGCCTGGCTCGCGATCAGAATTGTCGCGGTTTTGGAAAGCTGCAGGATTGGTCGCGCTCCGAAGGGCAGAACGTTTGCGCAGGCACGGCAAGCTCGCACCCGTTCGAGCATCAATTCAAGTTCCGTCATCTCCTGACCTACGCTGCCAATGGCGCTCCATGGACGTGAACGTTCGAGCCGGCGTGTTCACTGAGTATTGCAACCGCTCGCGCTTCGTCCGCGGCATCCCAGCTGCGCACCCACAAGAGCAGGCCGCCCTGCTGTATTTGCTGCTGGAGATAGAGGGCGTGATCAAGGCCAACCCATTTCGCCAGCACCGCGCCTATCATCCCGCCTGCACCGCCAGCAATCGCTGCCGCGGCGATCGCTGCGGCAATTGTTCCGCCCGACACGACCACGGCTCCGGCCGCGACAACTGCACCCACGTAGACCAATCCTCCAATCAACCCACCCTGCGCGTCGCCGATGGCTTCGGTCGATATGTACGCGGTTCGCGGTATGGTCAGGTCGTCCGCCATGAAGGCTGCTCTTCGATATGCGTGACCGAGCTTCTTCTCGACCGCGTGTTCGCCCGCGATCAGACTAAGTTCGGCACGATCAAATCCCGAGCTGAGCAGCTCGTCAATTGCCGCCTGTAGGTCCTCCGCCGCGTGAAAAATGCCGACAACCTCATGAACGGGCTGACCCTGCTGCATAAGCGACATTGTGCTCTCCTGTTGGATCGATCCCCCGTTGTTCGTTGCTCGCAGCTGATTCCGCGTGTGCCATTTCTGTGATGGCGAGGAGGGAATGGGCATAGCTGCCCCCGGCCCGCAATTCGGCCGCGACCCAGATCGCTTCCATCAGTTCGGCGTCCGAAGCACCCTCTCGAAGTGCCGCCTTGGTGTGGCCCCTAATGCAGTACGGACATTGGGTTACGTGAGCGACAGCGACCGCAATGATCTGCTTTGTCTTCACTGAGAGCGCGCCGGCGGCGAAAACCTTTTGGCTCAGAGTGTGGAATGCCGCAGAAATCTCGGGAGCAAGGTCGCGACGTTTCAACGTGAGTTCTCGCGAAGGCGATGGATACATTTCCTCGGACATTGCCAGTTACTCCTGCAGTCTCATTCGATCGAACGGCCGAGGACAACATCCCTCAGGACGATCGCGTCATTGTGAGTTTCATCTCTGGCCGAATAGACGAGGGTGATCGGACCGCTGCGCGCTAGGTTGCGCAAATGCGCCAGGAGTTCCGCCTGCTCGTGAATCTCGAGCGCGTAACGGCGGCGAAATGTTTGCCACCGGCCTGGATCGTGCCCGAACCACTTGCGCAGCTCGGTGCTGGGCGCCAGTTCTTTCAGCCATTCGTCAATACCTGCTTCGGCCTTGCTGACTCCGCGCGGCCACAGGCGATCGACGAGGATGCGCCGGCCATCGTTTCCGTCTACTGGATCGTAGGCGCGTTTCAACCTGACCTCGTCGACCTTGATTCCGCCGCCCATGACTACACCCCCTCTCTTTGAAGCCCGCGAGCGCCGCTGGGGAGAACGGCACCCTCGGCTGCGATGCGCCGTTCAAATTCGACCTCGGCGCGCAGCCCCTCGAGGTCGCGATGGATCACCGCCACCGCAAGTTTCCGGCCCTCGCGCAAATAGGTGACCGAGCAATCGCGGGCTTCGATCGAACCGTCGATCCTGACATCATCCCACTCCTCCGCATGGCCGACGTACGCGATTCCGAGATCATGCTGCTCGGTCCAGAAGAAGGGCACGGCGTCAAACGGTTCTTCCCGTCCAAGCATGTTGCGAGCTGCCGTTTGGCCCTGCCGTTCGGCCACGACGAAATGCTCGACGCGAATATGTTCGCCGCTGCGGCGGTCGGGCCATCGCGTAATATCTCCGGCGGCAAACACATCCGACGCGCTGGTTTCGAGAAATTCGTCGACCACGACACCACGGTCGATTGTTAGGCCGGCCTGCTCCGCCAGCGATGTGGCCGGGCGAACACCGATGCCAATCACCACCAGGTCGGCATCGATCCGAGTGCCATCACTGAGCGTCACGGCCTCGTTATCGATCGCGGCAGCGCCTCGACCGAGGTGGAACGTGACGCCATGCTGCTCGTGGACAGACCGGATGAACGAGCCCATCTCTTCACCGAGGATCCGCGCCATCGGAACCGCTTCCGGGCCGACCACATGCACATCGATGTCGCGGGCACGCAGCGAGGAGGCGACTTCAAGCCCGATAAAGCTGGCACCGATAATCACCGCTGACCGCGCAGCTTTGGCTTTCTGGACGAGCGCACGACTGTCATCGAGGGTGCGCAGATAACGGACATGGGCGCGATCGGCGCCCCGGATGTTCAACTTAACCGGCTCGGCACCCGTCGCGAGAAGCAATGCTCCGTAACTGTGATGAGTGCCGTCCGCGAGCCGCACCTCTCGTAACTCGGTATCAACCCGGCTTACCCGCGCGTTCAGTCGAACGTCGATCCCATTGCTTTCGTAGAAATCGGCGGACCGCAGCACGGTCCATTCCTCCGGCGCCTTTCCGGCAAGATAGTCCTTCGACAGGTTAGGCCGATCGCATGGCAGCGACGGGTCCGCGCTGAACATGGTAATTGGACCCGTGTAGCCTTCGCGGCGAAGCGTTTCTGCGGCCGCATTGCCGGCCGCCCCGCCGCCCACAATCAGGATCGACTGAGGCAAGGAGTTTGACTGGAGAATTGCGGGCGCCTGCCGAACGAGCTTTTCTCTCACGAATGCGACGCCGTCGCTCGCCTCGACACGCCAGCGTGGAAGTGGATCAAGCGCGGGAGCCCGAAGCGCTTCACCGGTGCGCAGATTGAAGCAGGCGTGGTGCCAGGGACAACGGATCGTCTCGCCTACACGTAAACCCTTGGGGAGCGGCCCGCCGTAGTGAGTGCATGTTGCACCAACCGCGAACAGGTCCTCGCCATTCCGAACGAGCATCACGGACTCGCCGTCGGAGTGGCCGGTCAACATCGCACCGTCCGAAAGGGAGTCGAGTTTTACTCCGGCGCTGAGGTCCGGTCCTTCAAGCTGCACGTTGTCGCTACTCATGTGATCCTCCGTGCCAAGTCGCTCGGGCTAATCTGCCCGTGTCTTCCCCTTGGATGGTCTAACCGGCGCCACCGTTCCCGCGCGGCCGTTCGCCTAGTGAACCTGGCTGCCCGATGACGATTGCCACGCGAGCATTCGCCATCCAGCGCTGTCCTTTCGCCAGACCGCCAGGCAGCGGAATCGCAGCACCTGCTGCTCTCCTTCGAGCCGCGAATGTCCGAGCATCACGCCGGCGAAAATGATCAGGTTGTCGAGGACGCGAATCTCAGTCTCCCGAACGTCGAAGTCTTCATCGTAGGTGAGAGAGTTCGTCCGGATTTTCCGCAAATAGCTTGGCTTGTCGTAGATCCCGCCGGCGCTGTTCACGTAGATGAGATTCTCATCGAGCAGAGGCTCAAGGCCGTCTGCGTCGTTGGCACGCGTCAATTCGACACGGCGGCGTTCGAGAGCGCGAACCGCGTCGAGGTCCGTCCTTTCCACGCCTGTCGCCAACATCGATGTCGCTCCTTCGGAATTCATTGGGGGAGCGCCGCCAGCGGAGACCCGCCGACGATGGCTCCGCCCTCGTTCGCCCACTGATCGAGCTCCCGCCAAGCGTCTCCAGCGGCCGGTCGTTGGTCATCATGAATGGGGAAAAACAGATCGAATGACGTGCCTTCGCCGACGGTACTGTCCACTCGAACGAAGCCGCCGACTTGTTGCATCAACGCGTGCACCTGCGGCACGCCAAGACCGGTGCCGTTATCGCCCTTGGTCGTGAAATAGGGATCGAAGATCCTTTCGAGGACGTCCGGCGGCATGCCCACGCCGTGGTCGCGGATTCGGACGCGGACGTAATCCCGCGGTTGACCGCGTTCCGTTCCTCGAATCGCCGCCGTGCTGATCCGGATTATTCCACCCTCGGGCATCGCGTCGCGAGCATTGACGACGAGGTTGAGGATGGCGGCATTGAAGCGTGGCGGGTCCACGAGGCAGGTCGGGAGATTGGCCGCAAGGGGGAGCTCAATCCGAATCCCAGAACCGACGCCGTATTTGAGAAACGCCTCAAGCTTGCGAAGCAGCGTGTTCACATCTTCGGGGCCTGCCATCAGTTCCTGCTGATTCGCGAAACTGAGCAGTCGGGACGTCATCCTTTCCCCGCGCTCAACTCCTTCCTGGATGGCGGCCAAAGCCGACTTGAGTTTGTCCGGGTCGCCGGCATTTCGCTCGGCCACTCTCAGGCCGCCGGTGACAATGGTGAGGATGTTGCGAAAATCGTGGGCAATGCCTCCGGTCATCTCGCCGAGGGCGCACATCTTTTGAGCGGCAAGTTCGCTGCGCTCCCGCATGAGCTCGGTACTGGCACCCAGTTCAAGGCTTCGTCGGCTGAAGGCCCTCCGCCGCTTGCGCTGCACGGTGGGTTTAAAGTGGGCCGGGACTGACATTGCGGAGCTCGTCCATTTGGGGGCGGATGATGTTTTCATCACGCATCGACGAGAGGATGGTCGCCAAAATAAAATAAAGCAAACGAGTAATATTGCTAGATAACAATCGACATTTTGCTGTTAAGGTTGCGGACCTGACCACAATTCCAAGCGCGAGGACGAGAATGGACATCAATGTGGCGCGGACTTTCCTGGAGGTCGTCAAAACCGGCAGCTTCGTCAGCGCAGCCGCGAACCTCAATGTAACGCAGACCGCAGTCAGCGCCCGCATCCGCGTTCTCGAAGAGCAGCTCGACCGCAAGGTTTTCATTCGCAACAAGGCGGGAGCACGGCTGACGCCGGCTGGTGAGCAGTTCTTCCGTTTCGCAACGTCACTTGTTCAGATCTGGGATCGTGCTCGACGGTCGGTCGCGACCGCGCCCGGCCAGGAGACCGTTGTCACGATCGGCGCTGAGCTGAGCCAGTGGAATCCGTTGATGCGACATTGGCTGATTTGGATGCGCCACGAATGCCCGGAGATCGCGATCAGTGCCTGCATCGACTCCCCAGACCGCCTGATGGAGCAGGTTCAGGAAGGCGCGCTTGACGTTGCCATTCTCTATGCTGCCCCGGCCCGCCCCGGCGTGGTTGCGGAGTTGCTGTTCGAGGAAAAGCTGGTGCTGGTGAGAACGACCCACGCCGATTGTCCGCTAGGTTCGCATGACCATGTGCATGTCGATTGGGGGGAAGAGTTTGCCGCCAGCTATCATGCGGCATTTCCGGACGCTGGGCCCGGCGTTGTTTCGATCAGCTACGGACCATTGGCGCTCGATTTTGTTCTCGCGCGCGGGGGCACTGGCTACTTCCGAATGGCAGCAGTCAGGCAGTTGATTGACGAGGGCCGGCTGGAGCTGGTCCCGGACAGCCCCGAGTTCTCTTACCCAGCCTATATGGTCCATTCGACCAGGGCAGATGAAAGCGTGGTCGGGAGAGTTCGGACCGGCTTGCGGGCAGCAGCCACCGCACAGCGAATGGGATGAACCGAATGACTAATTGACGACTGTCAACGCGCCCTTCATGCCGGGATGATAGATGCAGTAGAATGAGATCGAACCGGAGCGTTTGATCACTGTCTTGCCGCTGGTTTTCGGCGGCAAATCAATGTTGAAACTCTTATCTCGCGCCGTCGCTGTGTGCCTGAACATATCCTTGTTCACCCAGAGGATCGTGTCTCCCACGCGGATGCCAGTTGGCGAAGCACCAAATTTCATCTTGTCGATTATGACCGTGTGAACCCGCGGGGCGGCGATCGCATGATGGAAGGGGATCAGTGCGACCGTCACCGCCGCCGCCAGCAGGACAACCTTCGACCAGGACACGAGCTGTCTCAACGCAAGCTTTTGGCGAGAGCCTCGGCGTGCTTTTGGTGTTCCTGGAAAAGCGCCCGCGCGGTCGTGAGGAGCGACTTCAGCTCGGCATTGTGTGCTCCGGGAATAAGCGTCTTTGTAAGCGCCTCGTTGACCGTGCGGTGATATGCGACTTCGTTGTCGATATAGGCGCGATCGAATGCAGCACCTTGCAGCGAGCTTAGCCGGCGGGCCGTTTCTCGCGATTGCTTGGTCAGAGCCTCACTGGTGGCGTTCGCCTCCGGAGTCACGCCGAGCTTCTTCACGAGCGCCAGCGCCTGGTCATTGACCGCGGCATGGTCGCGAACCATCGTCTCCGCAAACGATCGAACCGCCGTGTTCTTCGACTTCGTGAGCGCCAGTTTGCCGGCCTCGAGGTCCAGTTGGCCGGCTGTGTAAGCAATATGCGCGATCTGCGCATCGTTCGGCTGCGCCGCCTCGCGCGCCTGTGCTGGACTGGCGATCATCAACAGTGCGGATGCGCCGCACAGTGAAATTCTTTTGAACATGATTGTCTCCTGGGGCAGATGGTCGACCATCATTTCGATGTCGGCGATCACGCGAGGTTCCCGCAGTTGCGATCCTCGTCCGTCGTGCGGCAGGATTGCAGCTGCGGCCTCACGGAGCTCAGTTACGCCGCAAATGGCGGTAGCGAATCATCCGGGTGGTGGCGTTCGCGTCGTCGCAGTCGCAACGGCACGACATTGCCGCCACCTTGAGGAGATTGGTTGTTCGCGGCCCTCTTCGCCCGCACGAACTCGGCCACTCGTCGACCGATTGATTTCGCGCGCGGGAAGACCGTCGCCTCCAGCTCTTTCAGGTCCGGGTCAGAAGAAAAGAACATGAAGCCGCCGCGAACGCGAACGGCTACGCCAACCACTCGTCCATCGGCTTCAATGAGGAAACGGTCGTCGAACATGTTGCACCTTTGCTTGCACGATCTCCGCCGCCGAGGGGCGCGCGGATGCACGGCGTAAGCACGCCGTCGTGAATGACATTGCTGCTTGGATCGGTTTCGATCCGAAGCAGTTCGCGATGTGAAGAAGCCCTAGGGTTGGTTCAGGCGCTTAGAGTGCGCGGCGGCCTAGGGCCGGAGAACGTGCGGTGCTGCTGCCCGGATGAAGTTCGCAACGGAATACAGAAACATAAACCGTCATGGCCACACGAATATGAGGTGCGTTTTCCGGGTGTCAAGCTCGTCGCCCGGTGCGCCCGCGTTGACAATCCCGTTGACTACCCCATCTTCACGTTATGCACTCGTTGCCATCATTCAGGCGATTTCTCGCTCACTCGGGGCAGCTGCTCGCGGGCGCCTAGCCCCAGACCCTGGGAGCAAAGGCTCGGCGGGTCTGGGGGCTCCTATCGAAGCATCGATGTCCGTGGCGCTCGTTGGGCGCACGACGTCCCCACAGATCGCTTGTGAGTCTCAAATGGAAAAGATTGCCTATTCCGGGACGGCTAAGCCGCCGATCCACATTTCCGAAACCGATTATGCTTTGATCGCCAGTCACGCGATGCGCCTGGAAGCAACAGCTCCCAAGGTCGCGAGAATGCTGCTCGACGAGATCGATCGAGCGGACGTCCATTCGCGCGACGAACTGCCGCAGGATGTCGCAACGCTTGGTTCGGCAGTCACGTTCGTCGACAAAAGCACGGGTGTGCAGCGGCGCGTCCAGATTGTGCTTCCTGCCGATGCCAACATGGAGCGCGGCGCACTCTCCATAACCTCCCAAGTTGGTGCCGGCCTGGTAGGACTGAGGGCTGGCCAGTCGATCGACTGGCCATATCCTGACGGACGGCCGCGGACTCTCAAAATAATAAGCGTCCGGCAGAACCCCGTTATGAGCGTCGTCGCGCGCAGCCGGGACATGAGTGAGAGCTGGTCGTGACCAGATCAAGCTTGGATCAGCTGGAGGCTGAGCGCCTTAAATTTGGCGGCTGAGAGCGCGGGTCCCGCCGGGATGCCGCGCTCATCTATCCAACAGCCGAATTTTAAGGAAGCCACGATGACCACTACCCTTTCCGGCGGCACGCACGTGCTCGCCGTCGAAGCCACTCAACTGATCAGCCGGTATCCGGATCTCACGGCTGCAGAGCTCGACCGTCTCATCGACATCTACCCTCGCCTCCCAATCCTGGACGTCGGCATCATGACCTCGGATCCAAGCATCAGCACAAGGCTCGACGCATTCTGCAGAGAGCACGGTCGAAAGCTGAAGCGGTCAAATGCGGGTCTGCTGCTGTTCCTGATCCTTCCAATCGCTGTCTTCATATGGGCACTCGTCCTCATGTGACTCTCAGCCAGGACAACCAGCCGTTCACATGGGCGCCACGGGAACCTCGCGCAAATTCAGTCATCCAAGGGGGTGAACTTACGGAACGAGGTGCCCCGTGGCGGTTGTCGAGGGCCGAAGAGGAGTCGAAGCCGTGAGCGCGCAGATGAAAATCGACTATGAAGCGCTAGGGGATCTGGAGTTGGCGCGGCTCATTGCGGCGCGAGACGCGCACGCTGTGCGCCTCGTGACGACACGGAACAATCAGCGGATGTTCCGCGCGGCCTGGTGCATCTTGAAGCATCGGGCCGAAGCCGAGGACGCCGTGCAGAGCGCTTACCTCCATGCCTTCATGGCAATTAAAAGCTTCGAGGGACGTTCATCACTCTCAACCTGGCTGACGCGCATAGTCATCAACGAGGCCATTGGACGGCGGCGAGCAGCGCATCGCCGTCGCGCGCAGCTTGACCGGTCTTCCGTGGCCGTTCTCGATGATTACCGGGAAATGCTCATGCGTGGATCCCTGAGCGGAATGTCGCCTGATGGTGAGCTCGCCAGATCGCAGGTCAGAAGATTGCTTGAAGAAGCGATCGCCGCCCTGCCGACGAACTTCCGACTGGTATTCGTACTGCGAGATGTTGAAGGGCTGACGGTCGACGCGACAGCAGAAGCACTCGAACTCAACCCAGCAACCGTCAAAACTCGGCACTTGCGAGCTCGTCGGCGTCTCCAGGAAGCGCTCGCGCCCGAGCTGAGGGCGACGCTCGCTGGTGCATTCGCGTTCGCCGGCGTCGATTGCGAGGCTATGACTGAGCTCCTTGCAAAAAAATGGTGCAATAAGGAGTGTCGCTTCGGCTGAGATGCTTTGTGAGAGCGCCGATCGACTGTGGACGGGGCAGCTACGCTATGTCCGCAATGGGTCGAAAGCGGACATTTCAATCGAGCTCCGACTGACCACGAACAGGGCAGCGGCGTTGGGCCGCCGGCCTGTCGTTATCGTCAGGCGCTCGCGGTCACTTTGGACATTTGTGCCCTGTACAGGTCGTTGTTGTTGTCTGCTGATTGGTGAGATTGCCGTTTCCATCGGTGGTCGTCTGAGTCGTCATCTCGGACCCTTGGGTGCCGGGCGGATTGTTGCCCGGCTTCGTAGTTGTCGATGGATACACACACCGCGAGTCGGAGCCGTCCTTGATATAAGTTCCGCCACCGGCCTCGCACTGTGTTTGCGACCACGACTCCGCACGAGCGGGAGTGGTCGGTACCGCAATCGCGGTCACTGATGCGGCGATTAGAGCGAGCGAACTCGCACCGGAAATGATGGATCTCATTGGGTCCTCCTGTTTGTGAACGAATACCGGTGTGCATGAAAGCCAGCACATAATGTGCTTTCGGAGCCCACTCGGGACACTGGCTAATTCGCTTTACAGAGTGCCGAAAAGCCGCCTAGTTTACATTAACTTTCGATTCAACCCATTGTTTCGCCTGCGTTTTAATAGCAGAGCCGCCGACCGCTCAGGGGGATGAAGGCATGGGCAAGCGGGCCGTACGACGGCTATCGGCCATTGGAGCCGCCCTGTGCACGAGCTTCGGAGCCGCACAGGTAGATGCGAGCGCAGCTCAGCCCGCTTCACCCGCCCGCCCCCCGATCATCGTGACGGGCAATCGCCTGCCCGAACCACTCGATGGCGTGCCTCTGATCGATCTGATCCAACGTGGCGATATTGCCGGATACGGTGACAACTCCCTCGCCGACCTTCTGTCGGACCTCAACCGCGAGGACGCGACCGGCGGGGAGTCGCGGCCGCTCATCCTCTTGAACGGCCGGCGTATTTTCAACCTCAGCGAAGTCAGCGACCTACCGACGGAGTCAATCGCGCGGGTCGAGGTCTATTCTGCACCGGGCGCGCTTCGTGTCGGGGGTAGCGCGACGCAGAAGGTAATGAACTTCGTGCTGCGGGAGCAATACCGCTCGGCGAACGCAAGTGTCGTAGGCGGCATCGCGACAGAAGGTGGCGGTCAGAACGGTGATGCAGCCTTTTCAATGAGTCGGATCTCGGGCAACAACCGCCTGTCGATCGCGGCCCGGGCGTTCGGCGTCAAGCGACTGCTCGAAAGCGAGCGCGGCATCCACTCGACGCCGACAGCAGTCGTCGCCTCCGGAAACGCGATTGTCATCGATGAGGGGCGATTCCGCACGTTGAGTCCGGAGCAACGACGCTATTCGCTGAATGCCACAATCGCGCGTCAAGTGAGCAAGGACGTCAACCTCTCGCTAAATGCCGGGGGCAGCTATGACAGGAACCACAGTCTTTACGGATTGCCGAACGTCAATGCCGTCATCCTTGATCATCACCCGCTCGAGCAGAACGTGCGGAACCTCGGCGGCTATATCGCTTTGAAGGCGAATGGCGATTTGGGCCGCTGGTCATTGTCGGCGACAAGCGAATATGGGCACCGCAACACGAGGACGCTCACCGACCAATTGCTGGGCCAATCGCGCACCTCAACGACTGCAGACGATCGCCTGACTGACCGGGCACGCTCGAGAATAAACACCGGGGGACTCGTTGTCGTCGCGTCGGGCCCATTGCTCATGGTACCCGCCGGCGACGTGCGCCTCAGCTTACGCGGCGATCTTACGCGGTCTTCGCTGGATGCGCGCCTAGCGCGGACCGACTTCGTGGCAACCGGCCAGCGCGACCGAACAGACGCGGGCGCATGGCTCGACGCGGAAGTGCCGATCACGGAGCAGAACAATGCTTCCCCAATCCTTTTCCGCGGGCTGTCGGCTCACCTGAATGGAGGCATACGGTCCGTGTCAGATGTCCGCACGCTACATAGCTTCGGCTACGCGGTCAGCTGGGCCCCGCTCGGGGGCATCAGTGTCAATGCCTCGATGAAGCATGACCGCCAGCCACCGAGCCTCGTCCAGCTCGCCAGCCCTGTCGTCGCCACGAGCGGAGTTCGGTATTTCGATTACGTGCGCGGGCAAACCGTCGATCTCACTGAGGTCAGCGGCGGCAACCCGGAACTCGAAGCGGACCGGCGGAAGACGCTCACCATCAGCATGAACGTCCTTCCGTTCGGCCCGGGCCCGGTGCGCGTTAGCATTGACTACAAGCACTACCGAATAGACGATCCGGTAGCGAGCCTCCCGGCCGCTACGGGAGAGATCCAGGCAGCGTTCCCCGAACGCTTCGTTCGTGACGCGAATGGCACGCTCGCCCTTCTCGATAGCCGCCTACTGACTTTCGAGCGGGAGAAGCGTGAGCAGCTGCACTGGGGCGTTCTGGTGAGGCATGCGCTGCAGCGTGGCGCTGAGACGAAGTCGCCAAAGGAGGGTCGAAGAAGCGGCACTGAAGACGGCACGAACGGTGCCGAAGACGGCATTGGCATTCGTTTCTCCTTTAACCACACGTGGTATCTGAAGGACGAAATCCTGCTGCGGCGCGGCTTTCGAGAAATCGACCTGCTTCATGGCGGCCCGAATGGCAACTACGGCGGACAGCCGCAGCACGTCTTGGAATGGGAGCTTGGCGCATTTGGGCAGGGCTTTGGTGCCCGTCTGTCCGGCAGCTGGCGGAGCGGAACGCACGTTCGCGGCGGCCCCAATGCAACAACGGATTTCTTGCGCTTCTCGCCCCTCATGCAACACGAGCTGCGTCTGTTCACTGATCTCGGAGACCGCCTGCCCGAAGCGAAGTGGGCGCGGGGCTTTCGCCTTTCCCTAATGATCGCCAATCTGCTCAACCAACGCCAGAAAGTGCGGGATGCTAACGGCGACACTCCTCTGAGGTACAAGCCCGCATATCTGGATCCGTTTGGCCGCACGGTCCGCCTGGAGCTGCGCAAGCTGCTGGACTGATCGCCGGCAAGCCCTGATTCACGGAGGCTGCCCTAATGTCCGTATGGGTCGAAAGTTGACACTCGGCTAATGGCAGGAATGGGTCGAAGGCTGACATTCCCAACATGGATTCGAAGTTCGTTTGGCCTTCGACCCCGCTTGCAAGCACCCGGTGCATAGGACCCTTTCAACTATTCAAAATGGCCGAGGCGATCACCATATCGAGCATGGTGCCGGTCATCCCCAAACCACCCGACCGTGGGCCGCTTTTCGGCGGCAAATCGGTGATCTACTTTCTGCCGATGAAGGGCAGAGAGGCGCTCGTCGGCCGTGACGGGAGCTGCCCGCCTGTGGGAGCAAATGAGGGAGCGTCCGGTAGGACGAAACCGGGTAGTTCTTGTTTTTGAATAGTTTACAGAACAATAGTGGATGCCCCGCGTGGATTCGAACCACGATTGATGGAGTCAGAGTCCGCTCTGGGTCTTTGAATCGAAATAGTTTTCTCGAATATGTTGCAACTGTGTTGCGAACATCAGCGGGACCTAATGTCTGCTTTGGGTGGAAAGCGGACGCTACGTCAGCGCCACGCCAGCACTAAACACCTATCCTAGCTCGTCGATCATCCTTAGCCGAGCTGCCGGTCAGGAACCGCACCCCAGCACTTCCTCTGGAGACCCACCTGACCTGGGCATCGATGTTGCCGTAATTCGGGAGAGTGAGCGCCAGAGACTCACCATACTCAAACTCGTGATCTGACCAGAGCTGGCAACCTTGATATGAGATGTTTGAGACGAGCACCCGCGCTGAACATCCATCGGGCCAACGAGCAAGGCCCGTCAGGCTGACGCGCCGACGAGGTCCTCTAGGGGACCAGTCAATTGGCTCTCGGTCCATGCTTCTTCCCGGGCTGACCGTATACGTGAGTCGGGTGAGCAATCCGTAAAGATGGGCCATGTCTGCTTTGGGTGGAAAGCGGACATCCTCAGTCTCGCCCCTTTCGTTTGCTGAGCTGGTAAATTGCTCGATCGAGTACGCTGGCAATGCGCTCGATTGCCATTGAGAGCTCGTGAAGCTGGAACGCAGCCAGGGCAACCGCTTCCGGCGACCCCTTTTTTGGTAACGCATCCATACAACTACTCACGGACCTGACTTCGAGTGCGGTGCCGTGCCCTTCAAATTCACCACCGAAATAGCGCCCACAGGCCCATACGATCTTGACTTGCCTTGCTCCTCTATCAGGCATGACAACGTCGAGCCGCTCACCCTGCGCCAGCGGCAGTGAGCTTTCGAGAAGGAGCCCGGTCTCTGAGATTTCGTGGACGACGGCCTGCGCCTCACCGTGTGCACTCAAATCGTGTGCGCTCAGCCGAAGCCTCTTTCTCGGTGAACCTCGACGTTCACCTGGAGTGGGCTCGCTTTCAAGGAACCCAAATCGCGACACAACCACGCTCGGTGACCTATTGTCCACATAGTACACAAGCGGCCATATGAAGTCACATGGAATTGATGCCGTGACTTCAGTCCGATCCGCTGCCGACTAATGTCCGCAATGGGTCGAAAGCGGACATTAGCGCTAGGCCCGCCCCGTCTCCGTACCGCAGACAACTACTGGACCGAGTTTGCGCCCGTCAATCGAGCAACAAGCAGATCAAATACCGCCGGGTGAACGGCTGTTTCGAAGAGCACTCCTGTGCAAAAGCCCTCAACCCAGCAAACCTCTGCATAAAGGGCTTCCAAGCCGCCAAACTTCACGAAGAGATGTTCACCGACCCTGGGCCGCTCGACGCATTCGAGCTTGCAACCCTCCGGCGACGCGTCGAACACACGGACTCGGTACTTAGATTTGCCTACCCGTCTCATCGTAACTTCGGCCACGAGCCCGACCCGCTTACTCTTACGAGACCGGTGCTGCTTCGTAGGAGAAGCTTCGGCTCTGAAGATTAGGCCCGCCTTGCCGCGCGAGTACCAGCGGACTTGGGCTTCGATAGCCTCACGCCGCAACACTGAGAGTTTGATTGATTGCCCCGCCACGAGCTCCATAGGAATTTCTATTCCGCAGCCCTCATATGAGAGATCGACAACCAGAATCTCACCGGTCCTGCCATCATCAAGCGCAGCGTAACCGCGAAGGCTAACTGGACGCCGCTCACGCCGTTCAACTGGCGCTCGTGCCATAAGCCGCTGATCTTCAGGGTTGGGTGAAAGATCACCGTTTGGCAGGCGCCGGCTTCGAGCGCGTTTGACTAACAACAGTGCTTTCCTTCGAAGCGTGCGATGCGCCTTGAGTTGCACCAGAGTTCGACAGGCTTATCCGTCAGCCGATCCATCACGAACTCTTCCGCGGCTGGGTCATTGCGAGCCGTGAAGCTGTAAATGCGGGACATGCGACCGCCTTCGCCACATCCGGCGTATACATTGTATAGAGCCATGACGACCTCATTGGCGCAAGGGGTTCTCAGCTTCGATCGGCCATTCAACCGTCGGTCCTTGCTCACGAGGCCGCAGGTCAGATGGGGGTCGGGGTACTTCTTCGCGTCTGATGGCCCGTTGCTTGGAAATCTCGCGCAAACGGTCCAGCGGTACTCGCTTCGTCATTGCACCGTCTCCGGCGCTTCCGGCAGTTCAGGCAAATGTGGGGCCTCTGTCGCAAGATCGGGCGAGATACGGGCTTTGCTCCGATTTGCAATGGCGAGCAGCCGCACTGCGGCGGCCTCGTCCTCGTGAGATTTTGAAGGTCGATTAGCCTTGAATAGTCTCATGAGCGATGCTCCGTCCAAAAGCCACCGCTCCACACCAACTGTGTCAGGTACCCGACATTTCTTGACGAAGTGCAAACAGCGGCACGTGAGCGATACGCTCAGAGCTCGCACGAACGAATGTCCGCAATGGGTCGAGAGCGGACGCTACGCTAATGTCTGGAATGGGTGGAAAGCGGACATCCTCAGTCTCGCCGGTTTCGTTTGCTGAGCTGGTAAATTGCTCGATCGAGTACGCTGGCAATGCGCTCGATTGCCATTGAGAGCTCGTGAAGCTGGAACGCAGCCAGGGCAACCGCTTCCGGCGACCCCTTTTTGGGTAACGCGTCCATGCCACTACTCACGGACCTGACTTCGAGAGCGGCGCCACGCGCTTCAAATTCACCACCGAAATAGCACCCACAGGCCCATACGATCTTGATTTGCCTTGCTCCTTCATCAGGCATGATAACGTCGAGCTGCTCACCCTGCGCCAGCGGCAGTGAGCTTTCGAGAAGCAGCCCGGTCTCTGAGATTTCGTGGACGATCACCTGATCACCGGGTGCACTCATCCAGTGTGTGCCCACCCGTAGCCTCTTTCTCGGTGAACCTCGACGTTCACCGGGAGTGGGCTCGCTTTCAAGGAACCCAAACCGCGACACAACCACGCTCGGTGACCTACGTTATCCACGTAGTACACAAGCGGCCATATGAAGTCACATGGAATTGATGCCGTGACTTCAGCCCGATCCGCTGCCGACTAATGTCCGCAATGGGTCGAAAACGGACCCTAAGTTCGTCATGCCAGTATCTCTTCCGCTGCGAGCTCTGAACAAGCGTTGCGTACGTGAGTTCGTTCAGCCGGACGACCGCGACCGCTGAAAGGAGTAGCCGATGCATGGAAACGAGTCCGAGGCTGGTGACGCGATCTTCCCGACGTTTTTCATGGCTGGGTTCGAGTGCTCGACGTTCGTCTGGCAGGACAAGGAGCGGAAGGATTACGTGATCGCCACGGGTCACGACCGCCATTTGTATAACGACCTTGCGGCAGCGATGGATCTTGGGATGGGGGTCGTCCGCGAACCCATTCGCTGGCCGCAGGTGGATTTGGGCGGCGGCCGGTACGCCTGGTCCAGCGTCAAGGCAGCCCAGGACGCGGCCACCGAATGCAAGATCACGCCGATCTGGGATCTGTGCCACTACGGTTTTCCGGACGGCTGTGACCCCTTTTCACAGGAATGTCTCGACCGTTTCGCCGCCTATTGCCGCGCCGCGGCCGAGTTCGTCACAAGCACCGCCGAGGGGCCGTTTTTCTTCACTCCGATCAACGAGATCACGTTCTTTTCAGCGGCCGCGAGCGACCTTCAATGGATGTACCCGTTTGCGAAAGGTCGGGAGGACGAGCTGAAGCGTGCCCTTTGCCGCCTGGACATCGCGGGCGTGAAGGCCATTCGCGAGGTCGAGCCCAAGGCGCGGATGGTCCACGTCGACCCGATCGTTCACGCCGTTCCGCCGCCGGACCGGCCCGATCTCGCCGATGAAGCGCGCGACGAGGAGCATCGCGAAGCCGTCGAGGCGTGGGACCTGCTTTGCGGGCGGCTGGCGCCGGAGCTCGGCGGCTCACCCGATGTTCTCGATATCGTCGGCGTGAATGTCTATCACTACAGCCAAGTCCAGCTGGATGCCGACAAAAAGCGGGAAATACTCGGCCCCCGCGATCCCCGTCGGAAGCCGCTGAGCGAACTGCTCAAGTTCGCGTGGGACCGTTACCACCGCCCGATCATCATCGGTGAAACCAGCGGCTATCAGGAGAACCGCGCCGAGTGGCTGCGGATGACGATGGAAGAATCCCTAAAGGCGCTCAACGCGGGTGTCGATCTGCACGGAGTCTGCCTCTATCCGTTCGTGGACGTTCCGGATTGGTGGACCCAGAAATGGGCGAAGATCGGAATCTACGACGTCGCAGACAAGGACAGCTTCGAACGCGTGCCGTGCGATGCTTATATCAAAGAGTTGCGCCGGTGGCAGAAACTGCTCGACCAGCCGGAGAATGTCGAACCGGACGGCTACGGAGATCGATGGGGACGAGTGCAGCTTGCGGAAGTCCGCAGATATGCGGCGGAGTGGGAGAAGAAAGCACCGGCACCCCAGGAAATCGACGCCTGAGCTTCAGCTCCTAACATTTTAAGTGTCCGAAATGGGTGGAAAGCGGACACTAGAGCCTTCGCGATATCGCCCGCTCCCGCGCCCTAGCGTAGGTAATCCAGACGTAGATGAACCCTGAGATCGTGATGAACACGAGCGGCACGCCGACGTAGAGGCTATCCGTAGTGCCGACCAATCCAAAGGCCCAGCAAATGACAATCGCGGCAACTGCGGGCAGTCCCCACGGCACTGTTCCCGCCACTCCGCGAGGTACGCTGACACGCGGGGTTTCGTGGCTGCTACGCTCGCCCGCTCAACTACCCGCTGATGATAGCGATTAAGCACGACCGGACCCCCGATGACTGTTGTGGAAGGTAATTTTGGCTGTCGGCGTGAATGTCTGCAATGGGTCGAAAACGGACACTCGGCTAATGTCCGGAATGGGTGGAAAGCGGACATTAGGACGAAAAAATTATACGTCGCGTATGGGGTCCGCTTGGCCGAGTAGAGTTGATCGTGCGCTTATCTAACCAGCTGGTTGGGTAGGAAAAGCACCCCGAGTAATCCGACAGTCGCTCCAATTAAAAACAGTGCAAAGGCCGATTTTGTCCGCCGTTTTGTCCATAGAGCGTATACCCTGATCAGAGCAGCAAAGACGGCAACGTCGACAAAGACTCGAGCCCACCAAATCCGGGCCTCCCAGATTGGGAGTGCCTGAAATTCAGCATATGAGTGGACGGGTCGTTCATCCAATCCGAGGAGCGACGGAGCGAATAGCGCAACGGTCCAGTAAATAGCCGATATGGCCACTGCGGGCGCGAGCCCGCGAAACTGGGTGCGAGTCATACGAGCCCCCGAGCCGAGTTCGTCTCCACTGTGTAACAGTCACGTAATGTTGGTTGCAATGGAAAGAAGGCGAAATTAACTCGCTGGCGACGGGCGCCTCCTCGTTCGGCCTGAATAGGTGCTTTGGTGAAGAGCCCCGTTCCGTCCCAGGCGAGGAAGCGGCTCAACTCGTGGCAGGAGATGTAGAGGCGCAGCTCCGACTTTGTCACTTCAGCCCGAGGAACGAGGGCCAGAAACACCCGCCGAAGGTGGGGACCTTCCATCAGTCCGACTCTGCGCGCGGCTATGCGTCCCTTCTTGAGCAGCCCGGCAATTTGGTCAGAGTAGAGTCCGAGAGAAAGGACCGCGTCCTTGAGCTGAACTCGGTCTACAAAGAACGCCTGTAGAGCGCTCTTGGCGAGGCGTTCAACGTTGACCGCGTCGACAAAAACGGCTGGTTCGCGAGATATGGAAAGGCTTCGATTTTCCGCTTTGTAATAACGCGGCTTGTGTCCGTAGCCAGGCGCCGACGAACAGATAACCATGCGCCGACCGATCTGATCGTGAAGAATGCCGATGAGGAAGTCGCGATCAGGATCGCGCGTGACGCGGCGCTTGAGTCGGGTTGCCTGAACAAAATCCCATTGGCCGCGCGACACAAGGGGTTCGACTTGCGCCTGGAGGCGCTGTGCGTTGGGCTCGCTACTGGCGCGACCATCGCTGCTAGTGGGGACGGGCGCTCCGAGCAGCTCCCGCCCCATTCATCGGCACGCTGTTCGATGACGTTGCTTGGCAATATCCTACATTGCAAGCCTTGACCTCGACCTCAATTGAAACCGAGCAGTTGCCGCTGTTGCTCCCAATCCAGGGGCATAGGCCCGTTCAGAAGGTCCCACGCCGTGATTCCGTCAGGCTGGGTGCCGTCGATAATCGCCGTTTGGATGTCTGGCGCCAAATAGTTCAGCCTAACAAATCGAGCGAGCTGTGACGGTCCCATGCGCTTTGCTTTAGCGAGATCCGACATTGATCTGGCGCGGTTGGCAAGAACGAACTCGCGGAGTTCGGCTGCCTGTTTCAGCAGAGTTACCAGCCAAGGCTTTAAGTGCTCGCCGGAGTTTGCGCATGGCTGGATCGGAACAGCATATGTCCTCTTTCCGCAGACGACATGGGCCGGTGCAATGACCAAGTGAACGCGGTCCCGTGACTGAAGCGGCCCGACCAAAGGGGACTAAGGCCGGGCCACTCCGCAACGAGGCCCGAACCCCAGAACGGCAGTTGCGAGTCTCAACGCGAGTATAACTCTCATGCTTTCTGCTTCATATGGTGGGGCCTGAAGATTTGCGCGAAAAAGAACGAGTTAGGTCCGTCTCCGCGAGCTAAGGTCGACGCCTCAAAGGAGGCGACCCGATGATACCAAGGGACCCAATAGAACGGCGCGTTACGCGATGCGCGATCTATACTCGCAAGAGCACTGAGTACGGGCTCGATCAGGCTGTGAACTCGCTTGACACGCAGCGAGACGTCTGCCGGGCCTACATTAAGTGCCAGGCCCACCGGAATTGGACCGAACTGCCCTATCAATATGACGACGGTGGATATTCCGGTGGCACTTTGGTGCGCCCGGCGCTGGGCCGGCTCATCGGCGACATTGAAGCTGGCCGGATCGACATCGTCGTCATCTACAAAATCGACCGGCTCACCCGTTCGCTCCTCGATTTCGTGCGGCTCATGGACGTCATGGAGAGGTACGGGGCGAGCTTTGTCAGCGTCACCCAGTGTTTTGACACTTCCGACAGCATGGGGCCTCTCGTCCTCAATGTCCTTCTGACCTTCGCCCAGTTCGAAAGAGAGCTGATGAGCGACCGCGTGCGGGACAAGAAGGCCGCCATGCGAAGGAAGGGGCTATTCGCTGGAGGAATGCCGCCCTTTGGCTATCTCGTCGAGAAGGGGGGCAGGCTCGTGGTTGACCAGGAGCGCGCACCGATTGTTGCCGAGCTCTTCGAGCGCTACCCACAAGTCGGAGGTGTCGAGACGATCGTCACCGATCTCAGGAAGCGCGGCTGCGTTACTCGGCGGTGGGTCACCAAAGCGGGCAAATGGAGAGGTGGCCAGCCCATCACAGCCGCGATCGTTCGGCAAATTCTCTCAAATCCCCTCTACGCCGGCTATCTCATCCACCGAGGCGAATGGATCCGGTCCGCACGACAGCACAGGACAAATCGCCGAAGGCGGGCGACATGCACCAGGCCGCGGTTCGTGAGCCTCCTGCTGGGCCATCCGATCGACACGTCATTGTTGCGGAACGAACGGCGACGTGGCCATCTTCCAAGACGTCCCGTGATCCACCGAACAGACGCACCAGGCGATCGCGCGCCTCTATCGCATTGACGGCCGGACAAGGCTGATTTGGCTTGCATGTGCCGTCTATTTCTCGAGCCGCCACGCCGGCGATCCGGACCTTCGGTCCCTCCGCGCACCACACGGGCCCGTCTCCGTCCCAAACTGCCGTCGGCGTGCACCGGAAGGTTTGGCCGGCGGGCACGATCTGTGCGGGCGCATCGGCTGGCGAGAGGAAATTCCAGCCGGCGATCGCCACAGCAAAGCGGATCAGGAAGCCGATTGGACTCATTCGCAACCGACACCATCGCCATCCCGATCGAGGTGCCGGCCGTACCCAGGATCTCCAGCTCGTACGGGCGCTGCGCCCGCAGCGCGCGCCTGAGAGCAGTTGGCAAACTCCCGACGCGAGCTCGACGAGACGGCCCTGAAGGCGCGCTCAGGAGAAGCCGCAGCGCCGCGGTGGCAATGATATCCGCCAGTCTTCCGATTGTTGTGGCACCCTTCGGCGTTGAGGCCGCCCGGATGCGCCGCGGCCGGAAGCGTCGGGACACCGGCGCTCAGCGATGCAAACAACGCGACAATGCTCGGCAGCCGCATGGCCGAACTCCCCCTGTTAACCGAGCGGTATCAGGAAACGCGGATCGATGCCCGAGTCAAGTCGGACGGAATGTCCGCTTTGGGTCGAAAGCGGACATGAGACCGAGTGCAACTTTTCGAAACCGTGCGCGCGAATTCCGCGGAGAGACCGAGACCCGGATTCGGGCGCATGGGGTGGCATCCTGCCAATCTCTATGCACGGATAATGCGCCGGAAAGGCCCAGAACTGCGCCATTACTTCGTCAATAAAAACAGAGACTTAAGTCTCAAAATGTGGGTGGAGGCCCGAGCCGGAATCGAACCGGCGTGCAAGGATTTGCAGTCCTCTGCGTAACCACTCCGCCATCGGGCCCTGGAGTTCTCGCGCCTTTTCGCGAGCTTTGGCGCCGGGTCAAGTCCAGCGCCTGCTGGCGACCTGGCAATCGCTCGTTCACCGTTCAAGCACCAGAGTCGCTCGTCTTTCGATGAATGAAGGTTGGCGGGGCGGAAAGCTGCCGATATGACCTATTCCTTCGACGCCGTGCGCGGCGTCGCTCAGGCCACGCTTGAATTTTGGGTGTATTATCTGCATAGAACAGCTATGATCGTCCAGGCCCCGATTCCCGATTTCGCCGCGGCGCGAGAAGCGATGGTCGAGAGCCAGCTTCGGCCGCAAGGCGTGACCAATTCCGCCGTCCTTCAGGCAATGGGCTCGATCCCCCGTGAAACGTTCCTGCCGCGCCATACGCAGCCGCTCGCCTATGTCGACCGCGCGGTCGCAATGGGGGACGGACGGTTCCTCGCCGCACCTTCGGTGCTTGGCCAGCTGCTCACGCAGATGATGCCCGAGCGCGGGCAGCGCGCACTCGTGGTCGGTGCGGGCACGGGTTATTCAGCTGCCGTCCTGGGAGCGGTAGGACTCGAGGTAGTTGCTCTCGAAAGCTCCCCCGAGCTTGCCGCGATCGCCCGCGAGCTCGGCGTCAACGTCGTCGAAGGGCCGCTCGAAGCCGGCTACAGGAAGGGCGCTCCCTACGATCAGATCCTGATCGACGGCGCCGTCGAATATATGCCCGATCCAATCATCGGCCAGCTCGCAGACGGCGGCCGTCTCGGCACGGCAATCGTCGATCGGCGTGTCACTCGGCTGGTCATCGGCCGCAAGGCCGGCGGCGCGTTCGGTTATTTGTCGGTCAGCGATGCGGGCGTCCCCGCGCTGCCCGGTTTCACGCGCCCGCGGGCGTTCACTTTCTAACAGAGGCGGGTTCGTGGTTCGCAGGATCATTACAGGAGCGCTCATCGGCGCGTTGCTAGGGGGCACTGCCTCGGCCGATACGCTGCGCGAGGCGCTCGTCTCTGCCTACAAAACAAACCCAACGCTGACCGCGCAACGCGAGAATCTCAAGGCGACCGACGCAACCGTCGCGATCGCCAGGGCTGCCGGCCGCCCGCAGATCAGCGGGACGGTCGGGCTCAACCGCGACCTCACGCGCATAGGTCTTCTCAACACCGGCGGAAGCAAGGGCCCTACGGTCTCCGCAAGAGCGGACCTCAGCGTCCCTTTGTACACCGGCGGCGCCGTCCGTAACAACGTGCGGGCTGCCGAGACCCGCGTCGAGGCCGGCCGCGCGACGCTTCGGGCGGTCGAAGGCGACGTCTTCACCCAGGCGGTCGCCGCCTACATGGACGTGATCCGCGACCGTTCGATCGTCGAGCTCAACCAGAACAACGTCAGGGTGCTAGAGACCAACCTCGAGGCGACCCGCGACAGATTCCAGATCGGCGACCTCACCCGCACCGACGTCGCGCAGTCAGAGGCTCGCCTGCAGCTGGGGCGCTCGCAGCTGGCGGTCGCGCAGGGGAATTTGACGGCGAGCGAAGCGACCTATCGCCAGGTGATCGGCGAGCCGCCCGGCCAGCTCTCGCCGCCGCCGCCGCTTCCGCCGCTGCCGCGGACGGAGGACGAGGCTGTGCAAATCGCGCTCGCCAGCAACCCCGACCTGCTCTCGGTGCAGCGTCAGGCGATTGCGGCCGGTTATGACGTGCGGGTGGCCCGGGCGGGCCGCTTGCCGACGCTGTCGGGCGTGGCCAGCGGGTCGTACATCAACGTCCTGAGGGGCACCGAACCCGACCCGTTCACGGGCAGGGAGATCAAGTCGGGATCGTCGACGAACATCGGCCTCAGCGCCCAGGTCCCGATCTTCCAGGGCGGCCTGCCCGCGGCCCAGATTCGACAGGCGCAGGCGTTCCAGGGCCAGTTGTTCGAGCAGCTGGTTGGCACCGAGCGCGCGGTGATCCAAACGACTCGCGCGGCTTTCGCGGCCTACGATTCCGCCCAAAAGGCGATTCAGGCACAAACGGTTGCAGTGCAAGCCAACGAACTTGCACTCGAAGGCACACGGGCTGAGCAGAGCGTCGGCACGCGAACCGTCCTCGACGTTCTGAATGCCGAGCAGGAACTGTTGAATTCGCAGGTCGCGCTCGTCAGCGCGAAGCGCGACGCCTATGTCGCCGGGTTCCAGTTGCTCAACGCGATGGGCCAGGCCGAAGCGAAGGCCCTGGGCCTCGATGGCGGTCCGCTCTATGACCCGCTCGGCAATTACCGCCGTGTCGCTGGCAATTGGAACGACTGGGCGTCGGATCCGCGCCACGTGCCGGTTTCCACGCGGACAGTGAGTCCTCAAGAAATGCCCGCGACCCCGATCGTCACGCCCGAGGTCGATCCGGCCCGGATCAACCCGGCTCCCCCCACGCCGTCGCGCGTGACGCCCTTGCCGCCGTCCACCGGTGTAGTTCCGCCTCCGTCGACCACCCCAGGGGTGACTCCGCCGAAGCAATAGGCGATATCCTCCCCATGCAATCGCCCAATCGCGAACCCTCGATGGAAGACATACTCGCGTCGATCAAGAAAGTGATCGCCGAGGAGAAGGAATTGCGCACGACCGTTCGGCCGGTCGAGGCGGTCGAGGACGAGCCGCTCCCCGAAGAGGAAGAAGGCACGTCCGAAGTGGAGGTACTCGAGCTCAACGAGCCGCTCGTTTCCGCCGCCGACCTCGGCCCGCCGCTGCTGGATGAGAATGTGGCCGGGCATAGCCGTCAGGCACTCGAAGAGCTGCAGACGGTCGCGGCGACGGTGCCGGCCGCGCCGCAGATCAATCCGCTCGAGGACATGGTGCGGGAGATGCTCCGGCCGATCCTCAAGCAGTGGCTCGACGAGCATTTGCCGCAGATGGTCGACGAACATGTGAAGCGCGAGATCTCGCGGATTACAGGGCGGCAGCTGTAACCCGGCTTGCGCGCAGGCGCGGCTTTGCTACGCCTGCGATATGACCCGCACCTCGCTCCTCCTCACCGCCGCAGCAGCTGCATTCGCTGCTTCGCCGCTTTCCGCCCGTCCCATGACCGCGACCGACATGCAGTCCATGCATCGCCTCGGCGCTCCCGAAGTCTCGCGCGACGGAAAGTGGGCAGTGTTCACCATCTCCACCACCGACTGGGAAAAGAACAAGCGCGTGAACACGCTTTACCTGCTGGATCTGACCAGACCGGGCGCCGCTCCGCAGCCGGTGAAAGGCGCAGAGAAGGGGCACGACGCCGTATTCGGACCCGACGGCTCACTCTGGTTCCTCATGCCCGTGGGCGACCACGACCAGCTCTTCCGAATGCCGGTCGGAGGCGCGCCTGTGCAGCTCAGCAACTTTACTGGCGACGTCGGCGGGTTCGAACTCGCTCCGACCGGCGACCGGGTCGTGGTCTGGGCGGACCGCGACCTCAGCTGCTCAGACCTCAATTGCGCCGGACTGCCGGAGAAGCCGAAGACCGGCAGCGGACGCACCTACGATCAGCTCTTCATCCGCCACTGGGACACGTGGGCCGAGCCGGGCGTGAAATCGCGCCTGTTCGGCTTCGCCGTTCAAGACGGCAAGCTGGTGGGCGGGGGAGTCCCGCTGACCGGAAGCCTGGTCGGCGACACGCCGTCCAAACCGTTCGGGGGCGGAGAAGAGATCACATTCTCGCCCGACGGCCGCACTACCTACTTCACGCTGCGCGAGGCGGGCAGGATCGAAGCGCTGTCGACCAATCTCGACATTTTCGCCGTGCCCGCTGACGGAAGCTCTGCGCCAGTCAACCTGACCGACGCCAATGACGGAACGGACAATCTGCCGGCAGTCTCACCAGATGGCCGGACCCTCGCTTACTTCGCGATGGCGCGTCCCGGCTATGAGGCCGATCGCCAGGTGCTTCAGCTGCGCGACCTCGCGACCGGGAGGGTCCGTGCGCTGACCCAAGCTTGGGATCGCTCGGTCGCGTCCATCGCTTGGGACAAGGACGGCAAGAGCCTGCTGGTCACCGCCGAAGACACGATGGAGCAGCCTGTGTTCCGCGCCGATGCGGCGTCTGGCAAAGTCACCCGCCTGACCGGCGACGGCCATTTTGACAATGTTCGCGCGCTGCCCACTGGGGGCGCGATCGCGACCATGAACAGCATCATGGCACCGGACGACCTGTACCGCCTCGATGCGAGCGGCCGGGCCGTGAAGCTCACCAACGTCAACGGGGAGATCCTCGCTCAGCTCGACCCGGTCAGCTTCAACAAGTTCAGCTTCGCCGGAGCGAACGGCGACAAGGTGTGGGGCTTCACTCTAAAGCCGGCCAATGCCACCGCGAAGCTACCGATCGCGTTCGTCGTTCACGGCGGTCCGCAGGGCAGCTTCGGCAACGCCTGGTCCTACCGCTGGAATCCGCGCGTCTTTTCAGGGCCGGGCTACGGCGTGGTCAGCGTCGATTTTCACGGGTCGACCGGTTACGGCCAGGCCTTCGTTGACGCTATCAACAGAAATTGGGGTGGCTGGCCGCTCGAGGACCTCCAGAAGGGCCTCGCCTACGCGACCGCCCACGATTCCCAGCTTCAGGCGGACAATGCCTGCGCGCTTGGCGCCTCCTACGGCGGCTACATGATGAACTGGATCGAGGGCCAGTGGCCCGACCGGTTCAGGTGCATCGTCCAGCACGACGGCGTGTTCGATGCCCGCGGCATGGCCTACGAGACCGAAGAGCTGTGGTTCGACGAGTGGGAACACGGCGGCCACCCATATTACGAGGCGCCGGAAGAGTTCGAAAAGTGGAACCCGGTCAATTACGTGACCAGGTGGAAAACGCCGCAGCTAGTGGTCACGTCGGAGAATGACTTCCGAATCCCCTATACGCAGGGGATCGGCGCCTTCACTGCGCTGCAGCGGCGGAACATTCCGTCGCGGCTGCTGGTCTTCCCGGACGAGAACCATTGGGTGCTCAAGGCGAAGAACTCGGTCCAGTGGTATGGCGAGGTGTTCGGCTGGCTTGGGCAGTGGCTGAAGGGTCAGGCTCAGCCGGTCCAGCCCGCGCCTCCTCCTCAGAAACAACAGCCCGAGCGAGGTTGATGCTGCACCGCCGCATCGCTAACCGCGTGCGGCGATGAACGAGCTTCCCAAAACCTTCGAGCCCCGTACCATCGAGGATCGCTGGTATGCGCACTGGGAAGGTCGCGGGCTGTTCCGTCCGGACCGCCCCGACGCGGCGCCGTGGACGATCGTCATGCCACCGCCGAACGTCACGGGCTCGCTCCACATCGGTCACGCGCTCGACATCACGCTTCAGGACGTGCTCGTCCGCCGCGAGCGGATGCTCGGCAAGGATGCTTTGTGGGTTGTCGGCACGGACCATGCCGGAATCGCGACCCAGATGGTGGTCGAGCGCAACCTCGAGAGCCAGGGCAACAAGCGCGCCGAGATCGGCCGCGAGGCCTTCCTCCAGCACGTGTGGGAGTGGAAGGAGCAATCGGGCGGCGCGATCACCCGCCAGCTTCGCCGCCTCGGCGCCTCGTGCGACTGGTCGCACGAGCGCTTCACCATGGACGAGCGTTACCAGCGCGCAGTCACGCATACGTTTGTGGAGCTTTACAAGCGCGGCCTTGCCTATCGCGACAAGCGCCTCGTCAACTGGGACCCCAAGTTCCACACCGCCATCTCCGACCTCGAGGTCGAGATGCGCGAGGTGGATAGCTTCATGTGGCACTTCCGCTACCCGCTGGCGGACGGCACCGGCTACATCGCTATCGCGACAACGCGGCCTGAGACGATCCTCGGCGACGGCGCGGTTGCGGTGAACCCCCGCGACGAACGCTATCGAGATCTCGTCGGCAAAATGTGCCTGCTGCCGATCGTCGACCGTCTGATCCCGATCATTAGCGACGACCATGTGGAAATGGACTTTGGATCGGGCGCGGTGAAGATCACCGCCGCGCACGATTTCAACGACTTCGAAGTCTACAAGCGCCACCCTGAAGCCGATATCCCGCTCATCAATCTGATGACCGCCGACGCTCGGATGAACGAGAACACGCCCTCGGAATTCCAAGGGCTAGACCGCTACGAGGCGCGCAAGCTGGTCGTCGAGAAGTTCGAGAAGCTCAACCTCTTGGACAAGATCGAGCCGCACAAGCACAACGTGCCATACGGGGACCGCTCAGGCGTGGTAATCGAGCCGTGGCTCACCGAGCAATGGTATGTCGATGCGGCCAAGCTCGCTCTTCCGGCGCTCCAGGCGGTGAAGAAGGGCGACATCAGGATCGTCCCCAAGACGTGGGAAAAGACCTGGTTCAACTGGCTCGAGAATATCCAGCCCTGGTGCGTGTCGCGGCAGCTGTGGTGGGGGCATCGTATTCCGGCCTGGTACGCTGAGGACGGCCGTTTAATCGTCGCCGAGACGGAGGAGGAGGCGGGGAGCGAGGCGCGCGGAGAGCAAATCCAGCAGGACGAGGACGTCCTTGACACCTGGTTCTCATCCGCGCTCTGGCCCTTCGCAACACTCGGCTGGCCCGACGACACGGTCGACCTCAAGCGCCATTACCCCAACGACGTCCTCATCTCGGGCTTCGACATCCTCTTCTTTTGGGACGCGCGCATGGCGATGCAGGGCATCGAGCTCATGGGCGAGGCGCCGTGGAAGACGCTCTACCTACACGGCCTCGTCCGCGACGCACAGGGCCAGAAAATGTCCAAGTCGAAAGGCAACACCGTCGACCCGCTTGGGCTGATCGACAAGTATGGCGCGGACGCGCTGCGCTTCACGCTCGCGGCGATGGAAAGCCAGGGCCGCGACATCAAGCTCGATGAGAAGCGCGTCGAGGGGTACCGTAACTTCGCGACCAAGCTGTGGAACGCCGCGCGCTTCCTGCAGATGAACGGCGTCGGCGCGAGCGACAGCATCGCCGCACCGGACGCCGAGCTTCCGGTCAACCGCTGGATTATCGGCGAGGTGGTGGAAACGCTGGCCAAGCTCGACCGTGCGTTCGACGAGCTGCGCTACGACGAGATGGCCGACGCCATCTACCATTTCGTCTGGGGCACCTTCTGCGACTGGTATGTCGAGCTGATCAAAGGCGCGTTCGATGAGGAGACGAAGAGCGTCGCCGCCTGGGCGTTCGATCAGATCCTGGTGATGCTTCATCCGCTCATGCCGTTCATCACCGAGGAGTTGTGGCATGCGATGGGGACGAGGCCCTACGACCTGATCATCGCCAAATGGCCCAACCCGCAGGCGCAGGTCGACATTTATTCCAGGAACGAGATCGAGTGGCTGATCGATTTTGTTTCGGAGGCCCGTGCGATGCGGGTCGAGCTCAACGTGCCCTGGAGCGCGACGCTCGAGCCGGTTGCGATCGGCGCACCCGTAGACCAGCTGAATGGCCAGACCGCGACGCTCGCGCGCCTGGCGAAGCTCGGGAGGGCTCGCACGGCCGATGCGCCGCCGCCGGGTTCGGCCCAGATAGTCGTGCGTGGCCAGACTTACGCATTTCCGCTTGCCGAGCACATCGACGTGGAAGCTGAGAAGGCGCGGCTTTCGAAGGGAGCTGCCGCCGCCGAAAAGGAGCGGGACGGCCTCGCCGCACGCCTGTCCAATCCGAACTTCACCGAACGCGCCAAGCCTGAAGCGGTCGAAAAGGCGCGAAGCGATCACGACATCAAGTCCGCTGAGGCCGAACGTCTCCGCGCGGCGTTGGAGCGGCTCGGCTAGGATTCCGACTTGGCAGACGCGGTAACAGCACGGCGCGGCGACCTGACGCAGGGCAGCATCGGCCCGACTCTGCTCGCCTTCGCCCTCCCGACGCTCGCCTCGTCGATCCTCCAGTCGCTGAACGGCACGATCAACGCGATTTGGGTCGGCCGCTTTCTAGGCGAGAATGCGCTTGCCGCGACGGCCAACGCCAACATGGTTATGTTCCTGCTGACCGCCTTCGTCTTCGGCTTCGGAATGGCCGCGACGATCCTCATCGGCCAGGCGTGGGGACGGAAGGACGTGGACGGCGCCCGGCGCGTGTTCGGCACAACCTCCGGTACCTTCCTCCTCGTCAACATAGGCATTGCCATTGCCGGTTTCTATTTGTCGGGTTCGATCCTGAGACTGCTCGGTACGCCCGCTTCCGCCGAGCCGCTCGCGCTCGACTATCTGCGAGTCATCTTCCTGGCGATGCCCGCGCTGCTGTTGTTGACCCTGTTGATGATGGCGCTGCGGGGCGCTGGCGACAGCATGACTCCGCTATGGTTCATGCTCGTCGCGGTGATCCTCGACAGCGGCCTCAACCCCGTCTTCATCCTCGGGCTGGGCCCTGCGCCGCGGATGGGAATCGCCGGCTCGGCGCTCGCGACCCTGATCGCCAATTATACCGCGCTGATCGGGCTTCTCGCCTACATGTACCTCAAGGATTTGCCGTTGCGGCTGCGGGGCCGCGAGCTTCGCTATTTCCTGCCCGATTTCGCGATCCTCAAGACGATGATCGAAAAGGGACTGCCGATCGGCATCCAGATGATCGTGATTTCGCTGTCGGCGATCGCGCTCGTAGGCCTGGTCAATCGCGAAGGCGTCGACACGACCGCTGCGTTCGGTGTCGCCTTGCAATTGTGGACCTATGTCCAGATGCCTGCGATGGCGCTGGGGGCTGCCGTCAGCGCCATGGCCGCGCAAAACATCGGTGCGGGCATGTGGGACCGGGTCGGCCAAATCACGCGGGTCGGAATCATCCAGTCGTTGCTGATCACCGGCGGGCTTATTGTCCTGCTGACGCTTGCCGACCGCGCCGTCCTCGCGTTGTTCATGGGCGGGAACAGCCCAGCGCTGCCGATCGCCCGCCACATTCACGTCGTCGCGACATGGAATTTCCTGCTGTTCGGAGTGATGATGGTGCTGTTCGCTACGGTGCGCGCCAACGGCGCCGTCTGGGCGCCGCTGATCATCCTTGCGATCGGACTGGTGCCGGTGCGTTTCGGCTGGATTTTTGCAACCAGTCGGTGGCTTGGGGCGGACGCGATCTGGACCAGCTTCCTGGTCAGCTCCTTCGTCAACCTGCTGCTGGCGCTTGGCTATTATCTGAAGGGAGGATGGAAGAAGGCGCGCATGACCATCGAGCAGCTTCCCGGCGAAGACGAATGTATCGAGAAAGCCGAGGCCACGCGCGAGCCTGGCGGCGCGCTCAACCCGGCGGGCTAGCCTGCTTTGGCGCGGCGACTTCCACCGCGCCACGCGCCACACGCACCGTGAACGGAGTCTTCTTCGACAGTTCGCCATCGATCGAGACCCTGAGCCTCGGCCTTGTGTCGATGCGGAACTCGCGTCCGTGCAGCTCGATCGTCTCCGCCTTGCTATGCGGCAGCCGGAGTACCGCAGCGAACCAGCTCCATGCCAACCGTGCCAGGCTCTTGCCCATCACTGCCGCGAGCACGATCTCGCCGCTGTCGAGCTCGGCCGCCTCGACGAGCTCGACGCCGCCGAAGTGCCCGCCGTTCGCGATCCGCATTTCGGTCGACCAGAAGCGGTAGCGGACGCCTGCTTCCTCTATCGTCAGCCGGAAGGGTCTGAACCTGAACGCGCAGCGCGTCGCCCAGACGAGATAACCGGGTCGGCCGAGCCAGCGCTTCAAACTCGCCGGCACCGTCTCCGCCACCATCGGCGACAGGCCGATTGAAGCGGTATTGACGAAGAAGTCGCCGTCGATTTCGCCCAAATCCACGCGCTTGCGGCGGCCGTGGGCCATCACCTCCACTGCTCCCTCGAGGTCGAGTGGGATGCCCAGCGCGCGGGCGAAGCTGTTGGCGGTTCCCAGCGGGAGGACGGCGAACACCGTCTCACGCCCGAGGAAATGGTCGACCGTCTCGGACAGCGAACCGTCGCCCCCACCGACGATCACCATCGGCGCCCGGTCGATCGCCGCCGATACTTCGTTCTCAAGACGCTGCGGGTCGTCGACCGCCCGGGCGTCGGTCAACTCGATGCCCGAAGCGATTATCTTGTCGCGCGCCGGGCCGAACGCTTCCGCGCCGCTCCGGCTGGCGGTGTTGACGACGAGGATGGCGCGCTTCGGAAGCTCCATGCCGCTGCAATGCGCGAGGTTCGGCTTTCTTTCCTTGGGGCTGGCGCGCTAGAGGCGCGCGCATGTCCGCCTCCTTCCCATACCTCCGCATGCGCCGCGGCCGTTCGAGCCCGTGGATGCGGGCCATGCTGGCCGAGAACCGGCTTCACCCGAGCGACTTCATCTGGCCTGTGTTCGTCTGCGACGGGCGCGACTGCGAGGAACCGATCGGCTCGCTTCCGGGCGTCAGCCGCTGGAGCGTCGACCGATTGCCCGGCCGTGTCCGCCTCGCCGCCGCGCTCGGCATTCCCTGCGTCGCTTTGTTCCCCAACACTCCGGAGGATCTGCGCACCGACGATGCGCGCGAGGCGCTGAACCGCGACAATCTGATCTGCCGCGCGATCAGGGCGATCAAGGACGCGGTGCCGGAGATCGGCGTCCTGACCGACGTCGCGCTCGATCCTTACACAGCGCATGGCCACGACGGGCTGGTCGACGAGGCGGGCAATGTCATCAACGACGACACGGTGAAGGTCCTCGTCGACCAGGCGCTCGTCCAGGCCGACGCAGGCGCCGACATCGTTGCGCCGTCGGACATGATGGACGGCCGGGTCGTCGCGATCCGGGAGGCCCTTGAGGAAGCCGGGCATCAGAATGTCGCGATCATGGCCTATGCCGCCAAGTACGCGTCGGCCTTCTATGGGCCTTTCCGCGATGCGGTGGGTTCGCGCGGGCGCCTCAAGGGCGACAAGCGCGGCTACCAGATGGACCCCGCCAACATCGAAGAGGCGCTGCGCGAGGTCGAGCTCGATCTCGCGGAAGGTGCCGATTTCGTCATGGTGAAGCCGGGGCTGCCCTACCTCGATGTCGTCGCTCGGGTGAAGGACGCGTTCGGGGTCCCGACCTTCGCCTACCAGGTGTCCGGCGAGTATGCGATGATTGAACATGCTGCGGCGGCCGGAGCGGGCGACCGCGACGCGCTCATTCTCGAAACGCTGCTCGCCTTCAAGCGTGCCGGTGCGACCGGAGTCCTCACCTATCATGCGGTGGACGCGGCGCGGCTCATCAATGGCTGAGGTGATCGCGGAGACCGAGCGCCTTCGGCTGCGCGAGTGGGACGACGACGACGAGTTCCGCTTCTACAAAGTCATGAACCGCGAAGAAGTGATGCGCCACCTCGGCGGCACTCAGCTTCCGGAGGAATGGCGCGCTGCATATCAGCGTGTTCGGGCCTACCAGCGCGACTTCGGCTTCACTTTCTGGATTGTGGAGAACCGGGCAAGCAGAGAAATCCTGGGTTTTTGCGGGCTGAAACGCGCGAATGCGCCCGGCGCCGAGGCGATCGCCGGCGAAGTCGAGATCGGTTGGCGCCTGCGCCCGGAAGCGTGGGGCAAGGGCATTGCCAAGGAGGCGGCGATTGCCAGTCTCGACCTCGCGTTTCAAAATTTCGCCGCGCCGCGCGTGGTTGCGATCACTGCGGCCGACAACATGCCGAGCCAGGGTCTGATGATCCGCCTCGGCATGAGCCGCCGCGACGATCTCGACTTCACTGACGGTCGTTTTCCGCCTGACAGTGAGGTCAATCCGCAGATCGTATTCCTGATCGACGCTGCCGACTGGCCGAAAGCTAGGGCCGCCGCGATGTCCTGACCCCGCAGGCTCCGTTCGTTTCAGTTTTGGAAGCAATTCCTGGCTTATTGCAGTAGGAGTTGCAGCTGGGGGGACGAATGGCGACGAGTGCGATCGAGCGCGATCAGGCCGTAAGGTCGACAGCTCTGCCGTTCATCGCGACAATCTTCGTCGGGTCCTTCCTCCTGTTCCTCGTCCAGCCGATGGTCGCGCGCATGGCATTGCCGCGCCTTGGCGGCGCTCCGGCGGTGTGGAACTCGGCCATGCTCGTCTATCAGGCGCTGCTTCTCGCCGGCTATGCCTACGCGCATTGGCTCGGGCGCGCAGCGTTGCGCCGACAGGCGGCGTTTCACCTTGCCCTGTTTGCGCTGGCGGCGCTCACGCTGCCGATCGGCCTCATCGCCGCCGAACCCTCGGCGCAGGCCAACCCGTTCCTGTGGGTGCCGTGGTTGTTGATCGTTTCGATCGGCCCATTGTTCTTCGTCGTCTCGGCCCAGGCTCCGCTGATCCAGCGCTGGTACTCGCTGGCCGGCCAGCGCGATCCTTATCCGCTTTACGCGGCATCCAATTTCGGAAGCTTCGCAGGTCTCCTGTCTTATCCCCTCCTCGTCGAGCCACTGGTTCCGCTACGCGAGCAACGCTGGATCTGGAGCATCGGCTACGCCGTGCTCGCGCTGCTCGTCGCGTGGTGCGCGCTTAAGCTGCCTCGGCACGCCAGCATCAGCCGACCGGCTCGCTCGGCGGCTCCGGCGCCCGCCTGGCGCGAGCGGGCCATCTGGGTTCTCCTGGCCGCGGTGCCGTCGGGACTGATCTTGTCGACCACTTTGCACCTGACGACCGACATTGGCGCGATGCCGTTGCTTTGGGTGCTGCCGCTGAGCGTCTATCTGCTCAGTTTCACCGTCGCATTTGCGTCGCAGCGCGGACTGCCAAACGCAATTTCCCGAATTGCGCCGCTCATCCTGCTTTTCGCCGCTTTCGGCCTGTTCACCGAGGTCAAGTCGATCCCGCTGTTCTTCGGCGCGGTCGCGATTCTCAATCTCTTCACCGTCTCGGTCGCCCTCCACAGCCAGCTGTTCGAGCGACGGCCCGACGCCCAGTACCTCACCTTATTCTATCTGATGTTGTCGATCGGCGGCGTCCTGGGTGGAATCTTCTGCGCACTCGTCGCTCCGCTGGTCTTCGACTGGACTTACGAGCATGTCATTTTGCTTGTCGCGGCGGCATTCCTGATGGCGACGCCAAGTCTCTTCGACCGCTTCGCCAGCCTGTGGAATGGTGACGAAACCGCACGCCGGTTGACATGGATCGGCATCGCACTGGTTGTCTTGCTGGCATTGGCAGGCAAGGGTCTGTTCGGGCTGCCGGCGCCTCGCGGCCTGTCCCATTATGCGAGCTTCGCGCTCATAGGCGTTGGCATTGTCGCCATCGGCAACCGCGTGCTTTTCGCAGCGTCCGTCGCGGCGCTGATGGTCTGTGTGGGCGGGTGGGAGCGGATGGAATTGTCAGCCCGTCCTGGCGCGCTGACACGCAGCTATTTCGGGATATATTCAGTGCGATCGGACGATGGAACCGCCCGCATGCTGGCCCATGGTACGACGTTGCACGGTGTACAGATCCTCGGGAGCCCGGAACGCGAGCGGATCGAGACCACTTACTATGCTCCGCTGTCCGGCGTCGGTCTCGCGATGCAAGCTGCGCCGAACATATTCGGCACCCATGCGCGCATCGATGTTGTCGGCCTCGGCGCTGGCACGCTCGCTTGCTACTCTCGACCGGGTCAGCGCTGGACCTTCTACGAGATTGATCCGGCCGTGGTGCAAATCGCCCGGAATCCGGCCCAGTTCACTTTCCTCTCCAGGTGTCTGCCCCAGGTCCCAATCGTCATAGGCGACGCCCGATTGACCCTCGGACGCGCTGTGGCGGGAGATGCGGATCTCATCATCGTTGACGCATTCTCGTCGGACGCGATTCCGATCCACCTCCTCACTCGCGAAGCGTTCGCCGTCTATCGCCGCCGTCTCGCCGGTGACGGCTTGCTGCTCATCCACGTCTCCAACCGCTACCTTGATCTCGAGCCTGTCGTTGCTGCAGCCGCGGCCACGGGCGGCTGGCATGCCGCCAAGCGGTGGTACAGGCCCAGCCCGGCGGGCCGGGCACTCCATGAGACCGCATCGATTTGGATTGCGCTGTCGCCGAGCTCGGAGACGATCGACCGGCTGATCGCGCCGGCTGGCTGGGCACCGCTCAAGCCGCGCAATGGGTTCGAGCCATGGTCGGACGACCACGCATCGGTGCTGCCGTTGTTCACCTGGCGCCCCTGACCAGGCTAGAGCCCCAGGCGCTGCTGAACCGCCTTGATCCGCGCGGCTTGGCGCTCGTCGAGCGCGGCAACTTCGGCACCGGCTTTCTGGATCGCAGCGAGATCGTTGGGTGCGATCCCGCCCTGCGTCTGCAGTCTCGTGGCGGCGAGGGCGTCGATGTCGCCAAGCGCGCTGGCGGTGGTCTCGCGGGCAGCCATCGCGGCCGATAGCGCCTGCTGGGCAAGCACCCAGCTCTCGCTCTGCGTTGCACCCGCGGCCGTGGCAAGGCTTTCGGCCCGTGCTATGATCGGCTCGAACGCCGCATCGCCGCTGCGTGCCTGTCCGACCAACTCGGTCAGGCGGCCCGCCAGCGCGGGGGTCACGGGCCGGTCGTTGATCGGACGGACGACCGGGAGCCGTGGATCGATATTCTCCCCCGCCCGCGGTTGCAGGGAGGGGAAGGGACCGCCCGCCGAGGAGCAGCCCGCCAAGGCGAAGATCAGCAGCGTTAGGCCGGCGGCTTTGCGCATGCTGCGGGCTATACAAGGAAATGGCGCGCCCGAAAGGATTCGAACCTCTGACCCCCAGATTCGTAGTCTGGTGCTCTATCCAGCTGAGCTACGGGCGCGTGCCGGGAAAGCGGCAGGCGCGCGACATAGGGGGAGGATCGGGCGCGCGCAACCCTCGACTAGGCTCCCTTGTGCGCGAGGTTCAGCGCCACCGCCTCGCGGATCAGGGCCTTGAATGCCGGTTCGTCGATCGTGTCGCCCTCGCGGATATCGAGGCCGCGGCGGGTCCCGGCGTCAAGGCTAGCGTTAAACAGGCCCGAGGGATCCTCGAGCGCCGCGCCGCGGGCGAAGGTCAGCTTGATCTTATCCTTGTAGGTTTCGCCGGTGCAGAGGATTCCGGCATGCGACCAGGTGGGCACTCCGAGCGGGTTCGACGGCTTGCGCCATTTCACTTCCTCGACCGCATCCGGAGCCGCTTCCTTGATAAGCCTGCGAACACAGGCCAGCGCCGCCCCCCGCCAGTCGGGCATCGACCGGATCTTGGCATCGATCGCTTCTGAATCAGTCATGATGATCGTCTCCGTCATGACGAAATGGCCGCGCGCGCGGCCATTTCGCGACATGAGGCAGGAAGAACATGTAGACCCCGCTGAACATGAGCAGAAACAGCGGGGGCAGGGGCGAATAGACCAGCCACATTGGCTGTTCCCCAATCCCAAAGGCGATGAAATTGGCGATGACGGTCATCGTGAAGAGGATCGCCAGCCAGCGATGGACTTGCCGAATCCACACGCTCCAGCTCATTCCGATCTCATTTGAAGGGGGTTCCGGGCGCACCCTGAAAAATCGCGCGTACATGCTCACCGAGCCTCGAGCATCTTCCAGCCGTTCCCCGACGGATCGCGGAAGCTGGCATCCACGTTGCCGTAGCGCTCGATCGGCTCCTGGGTGAACTCCACGCCGCGCTCGCGCATCGTTTCGTAAGAGGCTTTGCAATCGTCGACCACGAACACCAGGGGCGGCATCGCGCCCTTGGCGACGATTTCTCGCAGCGTTTGCGCCGTGGCTTCGTCGACCGTCGGCGGTTGCGGCGCGAACAGCCCGAGCTGGAAGCTTGGCTGGTCCGGATGCTGTACCGTCAGCCACCGGTAATCGCCGTTCCGTGCATCGGTGTGGACGTTGAAGCCCAGCTTCTCGACATAGAATTGGAGGGCTTCGTCCTGATCGCGAACGTAGACACTCGCTACTCCGACACCCTGGTTCATGGGACCTCCGTTTGGTTGGACCCGTCCCCATTATCGGCCGACTCCTGCCGCCGCTTCTCCGAAACTGCGATTTTAAGGTTCGGCCTATGGGCGGCGCTGACGAAGCAGTGCGGGACCTCCTTGAGCTGATGCGATCCGGCTTTCTCGCGCGCACGGAGTTCGCTCGGGCTCTCGCCGGTAATGTCGCGGAAAATGCGGCCGAACGCTCCCAGGCTGTTCCAGCCAGTCTGGAACGCGATGTCAGTGACGGCGAGGTCCGTGTCGCGGAGGAGCGACTTGGCCCGCTCGATTCGACGCGTGAGCAGGTAGCGGTGCGGCGGGACGCCGAAGGCTTCCTTGAACGATCGCGCGAAGTGGGCTCGGAAACGCCGCTCACCCGCGCGAGCCGGGGAACGGGCCACTCCTCGTGCGAGGCGGCATCCATGCGGTCCTTCGCGCGAAGCAGGCGGCGTAAAAGTGCGGGTTCCTGGCGCGTTTGTCTTTGTCCTTGCCTGATAGGGTTCGGCAAGGCGCAGTTATCACTTTAGTGCAATGCGGTGCAGGCTCGTTGGGAGGATTATGGCGCGTTGCGCCGGAAGTAGTGTGGATGCAATTGTGGAAAGCGAGGGAATAGCCTCTCGCTAGTTTAGAGGCTCAGGCGTTGAACGCAGTCTGCGTGCAGGCTGCGCTGGTGCAGGCCGCGGCGCGTTCGGCGAAGTCGTGAGCAAGCTTCGCATGCCAGGCCCGCGCTGTCTCGGTCATTGCCCGCTGCGATGCCATCCGTTCTTCGACCGCACGCCTTCGGTAGTACCGCTCGTTCGATTCCACTGTCCCCCTCCGGCTCAAGAGAGCCCCCCATCCATCGCCCCACAAAAGCTAAGCAATGGTTAATATCCACAGCGGCCGTGGAAAGAACCGCCATGAATATCCCCTCTATAATGACTGTTGTCCCGCGATGACACAAGTCGTTGCTTTCAAGTGACAGTTTTGGATCAATCGGCGACCATCGTTGAAACCTAACGACTCAAAGCTCGTTGGACGTCCGAAATGGTTTCGAAGGAAGGCACCATGTTGAATTCGAGCGACACCCGCGCCTTCGCGTTCAACCCGAACGCGCGCGGATATCACGCGATGTATCATGACGGGGAGGTCAACCACTGCCCCGGTTGTGGCCGCACCCACTGGCTGATCGGCCGAATGTCGGCAGAGTGCGCGTTCTGTTCGACTGCCCTACCACTCAAGGAAGCATGCAATCGTGGCCCGGCGCCTGCGCCGGTCTTCTGGCGTTCGCGCCCCGACTACGGCGAGCTCGAAGCCGCCTGATCGCTACGGATTCTCTTTAAGCCGATCTCGCGCAGGTATATATTCCTGCGCATGAAGAAGGCCGTTTTGTTCGCTGCTTTGATCGTGGCACCTTCTCCGCTGTTCGCGGGCGCGTCGAACTTCACGCTTGTGAACGGCACCGGAGGTTCCTTGTCCGAACTGTCGATCCGCCGCGCCGGAACCCAGGAGTGGAAGTCTCTTGGCGCCGCTCCGGGTGCGGGCGCTCGCGGACCGGTGACATTCAGCGATCCCGATTGCGCGTTCGATCTCCGCGCGACGGTCGCGGGCGGTGGCCCGGTCACCTGGGCGGGCGTCAATCTGTGCGACGTGAAATCGGTGACTCTGAACCGCGATGGTTCGGCAGGAGCCTGGGTCGACTACGACCAGTAGCTGAGCGCCGTCGCGTCGGCACGGCATGCGGACCGTATGCTACGGCTGGCGCAGGCTTGCGAACGGAATCGAGAAGCTTCGCTCCAGCCAGGAACACGACGCCGGTGCAAGCAAGCGCCAGCAGCCAGCCCTGCCAGCCAGGATAGGTCTCGAGATAATGGCGACCGCGTTCGACCGCACCGATGGCGATGGCGTAAATGACCAGCCACGCTTCGAAGCGGGTCTTGATCGTAAACAGGCGTCCGATGCGTCGCAACATTGTCATTGATTAAGCAAACACTGCGCCAATGGCGGAGTTCCGCCATTTGTTGACTAACGAAATTGGTAAAGTGTCAATTAACCTTACACAAGCTCGGGCAGCTCGAGGGCTTCGAGCAGGGCTGCGCGGGCGCTTTCGATCTCTGCGATCAGTGCCGGACTCTGCAGGTCATCGCGATGGATTTGTTCGGGCCAGTGCCGCCGCACGACGTCGGCCATCCAGTCCAGCTTCGCATCGTCGACCATGAAACGCGGGTCCACGGTCGACGGGTCGGCCACGACGCGCAGCCTGAGGCACGCCGGACCCCCGCCATTCGCCATCGATTGGCGCACATCCACAACTTCGACGCGGCGGATCGGCCCGTTGCCGGCCACGTGGCGCTCGATCCAGCTCCACACGGAAGGCGTGTCGCGCGCTTCAGTCGGAACGACCAGCGTCGGCTGGCCGTCGGGCGGAGTCACCAGCTGCGCATTGAACAGATAGGATCGGACCGCGTCGGCAAGCGGCACCTCGGCCGCCGGCACTTCGACATATTCGAAACCGGCGACGAGCCGCTCGCATTGAGCAATGAGCGCGGCCTTGTCGGCGAAAGCCCGCTCGTGCGCGAACAGCACGCGTTCGTTGGCGACGGCAACCACATCGTTGTGGAACGCCCCGACGGCGATCGCCTCCTCCGATTGCTCGGCGAAGATCACGCGTTCGGGGTCGAGCCGGTGAAGGCGCGCGATCGCCTTTGACGCTTCGATGTGCTGGCGCGCGGGAAAGGCACCGCCCGACACACCGTAGACGAAAATCTCGACGCCCCGTTCGCTGTACGCCGGGGCCAAACGCATGTGGTTGGCCGCGCCTTCGTCGCCGAACGCGGGTGGAATTGGATCGTGAATCGCGAAGGCATCGGCGCGGAGAGCCAGCCGCAGCTGGGCCAGCGTCGCGCGCCATTCGTGGCTGCGGTGCGGCATGGTGCGCAAGTTCGCGACCGTCAGATGGCACTTGCCGTCCGCTGTATCCGGCGCAGGCGAGACGGTCGCCGCGTTAGCCGCCCACATCGCCGAGGCGGACATGGCATTCGCGGCGAGCGCCGGATCGGCCCGCTCGACGTCCGCGCCGAGCTCGGCCAGCCAGGGCCGGTCCGGACGCGGGTGCGGCAGGAAGATGCCCTGCGAAAGGCCAAGCGCAAGGTTCGCGCGCATCTTGTCGAGACCCTGGAGCGCGGCCGCCCGCGGCTCTGAAACCTGGCCGGCGTGCCGCATCGACGCGACATTGCCGAAGCTCAAGCCCGCATAATTGTGGCTCGGCCCGACGATCCCGTCGAAATTGATTTCCCGAAGCATCAGCGCACGACCGCGAGCACCTGGTCGCCGACGTCGATGCCGAGCAGATCGGCGGCTTCACGATCGATGCAAATGCCCTTGCGCGGCAGGCGCTTCACCGACGCGCAGCAGGCTCGGAAATCCTTGAGCCGCCCCGCGGCGACCAGCATCTTACTGCGGCCGCCGTCGGCGATCTCGCAAACGGTTTCCTCGGCGGATTCACGCACGGTGCGGATCCTGTCGGTTGGAGCAGTCACGGTCGGGCCGCCATCGAAAATGTCGACGTAACGGTCGTACAAGAATCCTTCCTCTTCGAGCATCCGAAGCGCGGCCCGGCCGCTTGGATGCGGCTGGCCGATGACGCTGCGCGCTTCGTCCGTTAGCAGCGCAACATAGATCGGCGAGCGCGGCATGAGATCGGCGATGAACTTCGTCCCGTGAATGGCATTGAACTCGTCGGCGTCCGGGAAGCTCATGTCGAAGAATTTGCCCGCGAGCGCATCCCAAAAGGGTGCGTTGCCGGTGTCATCCATGACGCCGCGAAGCTCGGCGAGCGTTCGGTCGCCAAAGCGCGCTCGGTGCAGCTTCATGAAAAGATAGCGGCTGCGTGCGAGCAGTCCGCCCCAGCCGCCCGCCCGCAACGCCGGATGGAGAAACAGCCCGCCGACCTCGGACGATCCTTCAAGGTCGGTCGTGAGCGACAGGCGCTGGTTCCGGAAAGTCTTGCCGAGCTCCGGGCTCGACTGGGTCAGAGTGCTCAGATGGTAGCTGTAAAAGGGCTGGTCGACTCCGACCTGGCCGAACACCTGGCAAGTGCCTCGGATTGTGCCCTCTTTGGGGTCTTCGAGGACGAACACGTAAAGGTCGCCGCTCTGGCTGTCTTCCGCCCGGGCAAATGACTGTTCGGACCTCGCGAGCTTGGAAACGAGGGTTCCGCGGTCGGGCGGCAGATTGGTGAAGCCGCCGCCGGTTAATTTGGCCATTTCGTAAATTGCGGCGAAATCCTCGCCGGTCGCGGGCCGGACTCGAAAGCTCATGCCGCAAGACGCAGGATGGTGAGTGCGGACAAAGCGGCGCGCTCAGGCAGGCTATCGACGATCAGAAACTCCTCCATGCTGTGAATCTTGCCGCCGCGCACGCCCATCGTGTCGACCACGGGCACGCCGCAGGCGGCGATATTGTTGCCGTCGCACACGCCGCCCGACGGCTGCCAGCCGATGCTCTGGCCAAGGTCGGCGCCAGCCTGCTTGACGAGCTGGAACAGGGCCTCGGCTTCCGGCGTCAGCGGTTTAGGCGGGCGGCCGAAACCGCCATTCGTCTCAATCGTCACGTCATGCTCTGTGGTAACCGTCGCCACGGCAGATTCGATCAGCTCTTTCGCGCGCTGCTCGTCTTCGGACGTCCTCGGGCGCAAATTGACGCGCAGGATCGCGAGGTCGGGCACGACATTGCTCGGGCTGCCACCCTCGATGCGCGAGGGATTGATGCTGAGGCCGGGATATTTTCCGGCGGCGAGCCGTAGCGCCAGGTCGGCCGCGGCGAGCAAAGCGTTGCGCCCGTGCTCGGGATTGCGCCCCGCGTGGGCCGAGCGACCGTGCACGATGATCGCGAAATTGCCGCTGCCCGGCCGCGCTCCCGCCAGCGTGCCGTCCGGGAGCGCCGCAGGCTCATAGGTCAGCGCTGCGCGTTTGCCCTGCGCCGCTTGCGCGAGCAGCGACGCCGATGCGAGCGAGCCGACCTCTTCGTCGCTGTTGATCACAACCTCATAACCGAGGCGGTCGCCGATCGGACTTTGTTCTACCGCTTTGAGTGCCGCGAGCATGATGGCAATTCCGCCCTTCATGTCTGCGACTCCGGGTCCGTTGAGCACCCCGTCTTCGAGCCAGCGGGTGTGCTGGAAGTCGTGATCGGCGCCGAACACTGTGTCCATGTGCCCGGTAAAGAGCAGCTGCACCGGAGCCGTCGGCCGCACCGTGAGATGCAGATGCCGGCCGTGCTTGATTTGCACGGTCCGGCCGGCCGAGCCGACGGCCTCGACAGGCTGGGGCTCCTCGAGACGTAGGATTCCCGGGAGCGCGGCAAAGGCATCGGCAAGGAGATCAGCCATTCGCTCTAATCCGCCGAGGTTGCGCGATCCGCTGTTCACCACCGACCAGGCGAGCACCTGATCGAGCATCGGCTCTTCAGCCGCGCGTTCGACCGCTTTGTGTTCGGTGGATGAGAGTGCCCCCATGCGACGGGCTCCTAGCCGTGCCGCATGCGGAAGGCCACACTATCCCGAAGCTGCGCGCCGCTGCCTTGGTGCAGCGATTGTGGTAGTGGCTTGGTTGGAGGTGCAGCCATGAATCTTCTCCTGGCGGCGTCGGCGCTCGCCGTGGTTAATCCCGGTCATGAGCCCGGCCACGATCACGGACCGCAACTCGGCAAGGTTTCGTTCGAAACAACTTGCAACGCCAAGGGTGACGCGCTCGTGCAGCAGGGGCTCGGCTGGCTCCATTCCTTCGAATATGCGGACGCGGCGACTAGCTTTTCCGAGGCCGCGGTGGCCGACCCGAGCTGTGGCATCGCTCAGTGGGGCGTTGCGATGACCTACTATCATCCGCTCTGGGCGGCGCCGACCGCCACCGAGCTGAAAAAAGGAAGCGCGGCTGTCGCCAAGGCCAAATCCGCCGGGACGAAGAGCCAGCGCGAACGGGACTACATTGCAGCGATCGAGACCTTCTATCGCGGCTCCGACAAACGCGATCACAAGGCACGCGCACTGGCCTATTCGTCCGCGATGGAACAACTGCATGATCGTTATCCGCAGGATCGGGAGGCTGCCGTCTTCTATGCACTTTCGCTCATCGCCGCGGGCACGATGGACAAGGATCCTGAATTCTCGAAGGAGAAGCAGGCCGGCGCGATCCTTAACGCGGTTCTAGCGCAGGAGCCCGATCATCCCGGCGTCGCCCATTATCTGATTCACAGCTTCGATTATCCGCAGCTGGCCAGTCTCGCGCTCCCCGCGGCCAAGCGGTACGCGAACATTGCGCCTGCCTCCGCGCACGCGCAGCACATGCCCTCGCACATCTTCATCCGCCTTGGCCTTTGGGACGAAGCCATCGCCTCGAACCGCAGGTCAGAGTCCGCGGCGCGCGCTCATGCGAAGTCAAATGGATTGGCAGATTCCTGGGATGAGCGTCTGCACGCGATGGATTATCTGGCTTATGCCTATCTGCAGACGGGCCAGGACGCCGAAGCTGAGCGCGTCTATCAGGACCTGAAGGCAATCAAACGCGTCGACCCGGCCAACTTCAAGGTCGCATATGCGGCGACGGCGATTCCGGCGCGCCTGCTGCTCGAACGACGGAAATGGGCGGAGGCGGCATCGCTGAAGCTGCCGGCGAATGTGGGCGGGTTCGCCCCACTAGCGGAAAACCCGTGGGCCGAAGGGCACATCTTCTTCGCTCGTGCGATCGGCGCAGCGCACAGCGGCAATGTCGTGCTCGCCCGAGAGGAAGTAGCAAAACTCAGAGCCCTTGAAACGGCAATCGTGGTTGCGCCGGGCACCTATGACTGGAAAACGCAGGTGGCGATCGAACGCCAGGTAGGTGAAGCGTGGCTCGCCTATGCCGAAGGCCAGAAAGACGAAGCCGCGCGCATAATGCGTGCCGCCGCAGATCTCGACGACGCTACCGAAAAGCATCCCGTCACACCGGGCTCGGTCCTTCCCGCTCGCGAGCAGCTCGGTGAGATTCTGATTGAGTTGGGCCGGCCGGCCGAGGCGCTCACCGAATATGAGGCGTCGCTGAAGCGCGCGCCGAAACGCCTTGCGGGGCTCTACGGAGCTGCGCGGTCCGCCAGGCTTGCGGGAGATACGCGAAAGGCCGGCGCTTATTATGCCCAGATCGCGGAAATAACGAAGAGAGGCGATGCAAGCCGTGCAGAAGTGAAGGAGGCCCGGGCCTTTGCGACACAAACGGCCCAGCGCTGAGCGGACCGCTACTCGCTGACGATGACCGGTTCGCGACCGAGTGCCTCGGCGATGCGCAACAGCCGCCGCTCGACCGCGTCGCCGACCAATGCTTCGTCGCCGCGTCGAACATTGAGCTGGATGGCCCCGTTCAAGGCGCTGAGGCTGGTGCGCTTGAGGACCGCCGCGACACCACCAGAGAGGCGCTGACCGAGCCGCATTGCGAGGCCCCAGCTATGCGCTCGCTGCAACTGCTCCGCCTTGCACAATTGCATGAGCCGTGGATCGGGCAGTCGGTCGCGGCCGAAATTCGACGAGAGGGCCTGCGCCATAATCACTCGTCCGGCGGGACTGACCGCGACCCAGTTGCCGTGCAGCGCCATTTCGATGCCGCGGTCGGCGCGGAAGCCTGGGTTGGCCTGCCACGCGACATCGGCGAGTAGGCAGGAGGCGAGACGCAGTCGCCGCGTGTCCGGAGCATCGTCGAACAAGGGCGCAATCCAGGCATCGAGCAGATCGCCGTGCTGGCCGAAGCGGTGTTCGCCGCCGCCGGCTTCGCGCGCTTCTTCGGTCAGCGGGTCGATGCGGCGGACGCTTGGCCTCAGCGTCGAGTAAATCAGTCCTTCGCGGATGCCGTAGGTGGAGACGATGAGCTCGGACGGTTCCAACTCCTCGACCAGAAGATTGAGGATCATCGCCGCGATGGGCGACGTTGCGAGGCGCGGCGGAGCAGCCACGGTCGACAGTCGTGGGTCGAGTGCCTTTATCAGTTTCCTCAGCTCGCGCGCACGGGCGGGTTTCATCCGGTATTGATGGGTGATCGGTAGCGGGAAGTCCGTTGCGAGCATGTCGATCCGCGCAAGCGCGCGCCAGGATCCCCCGACCATGTAAAAGGGGCGTCCTCGGCTGCGGTCGCGAAGGCCCGACCGCTTGAGCCCCGCCTTCAACAGCTTTCGGGCAGCGCGCTCGCCGTCCGGCCCGGGTTCGATTCGGAGCACGCCAAGGGGCAGGGATATCCCCGGCAGGTCGGCGCCGTCGCCGACCTCGACAAGTTCGAGGCTTCCCCCGCCGAGATCACCGACGATTCCGTCCGCCTCGGGGATGCCCGAAAGCACTCCCTCGCCGGCAAGATGAGCCTCCTCTTCGGCGCTCAGCACTTCGCAGTCGAATCCGATCTGCTCGACCTCGCGCACGAAGTCGGGTCCGTCCTCGGCGTCACGGATCGCCGCAGTCCCGACGACCGTAATCCGCTTGACCTTCATATGGTCGATCAGGAGCCGGAAGCGGCGCAGCGTGGCGAGTGCCTTCTCCCGTGCCTCGTCGGGAAGCGGCCCGAATTGATCGACGCCCGAGCCGAGCCCGGCGAGGACTTTCTCGTTGAAGATGGGCGTGGGGATGCGCGGCGGTCCGGCATAGACGACAAGGCGCACCGAGTTCGACCCGATGTCGATGATGGCCGCAGGTTCTGCCGTGGTCACTCTTGCGGGCTACCGTCCCCGGTGGAAGCGCAGCTTCGGAACTTTCCGGCCTTTCTTTAATGCCTGCCCGCGACCCGACAAGGACGGGTTGGACATGAAGTAATCGTGCAGGTTGAACTCCTGACCGGACTTGGGCTGTAGCCTCGTGTAGCTCCCATCGGAGTTCAATCGCCAGCTCTGCTCATTGTCGATCAGGTTCGCGACCATCACCTGATCGATCAGCTGCGCGTGCACCGTCGGGTTGTCGATCGGCAGCATATATTCGATCCGCCGGTCGAAGTTGCGCGGCATCCAGTCGGCCGAGCTGATGTAGACCTTGGCGTCCGGGTGCGGCAGCTCATGCCCGTTGGCGAAGCACCATAGCCGCCCATGTTCGAGGAAGCGGCCGACGATCGACTTTACATAGATGTTCTCGGACATTCCGGGCACGCCCGGCCGCAGGCAGCAGATGCCGCGGATTACGAGGTCTATCGACACGCCAGCGGCGCTTGCTTCGTAAAGCTTTTCGATGATGACCGGATCGACCAGCGAGTTCATCTTGGCCCACAGACCGGCCGCCTTGCGGGCCTTCGCGTTGGCGATTTCGGCGTCGAGCAGCTTGATCAGGTCGCTCCGCAGGTTCGCCGGCGACAGCACCAGCTGCTTGAGGTTTCGCGGCTCGAGATAGCCGGTGATGTAATTGAACAGCTTGGCCGCGTCGCGACCGGTCACCGGATTGGCGGTGAAATAGCTGAGGTCGGTGTAGATCTTCGCGGTGATCGGATGGTAGTTACCAGTCCCGAAGTGGCAGTAAGTCCGATAGCCCTTTTCCTCGCGCCGAACGACCATCGACACTTTGGCGTGGGTCTTCCAGTCAATGAAGCCATAGACCACCTGCACGCCCGCGCGCTCGAGCGCATTGGCCCACATCAGATTCTGCTCTTCGTCGAAGCGGGCCTTCAATTCGATCACGGCGGTCACTGACTTGCCCGCCTCGGCGGCGTCGATCAGGGCTCGAATGATCGCCGACTGCCTGCCAGCGCGATACAGTGTCTGCTTGATCGCAATGACGTCGGGATCGGCGGCGGCCTGCTGGATGAACTCGACCACCACCTCGAAGCTCTCATAGGGGTGGTGGACAAGGATGTCCTTTTCCTGGATCGCGGCGAAGCAGTCGCCACCGTGCTCGCGAATGCGCTCGGGGAATCGGGGATTGAACGGCGTGAACTTGAGGTCCGGCCGGTCCTCGTCGACGAGCTGAGAGAGATCGTTCATTCCGAGGAAGCCGCGGGTCTCCGAAGTGATCGCGGTCTTTGCATCGAGCCCGTCCAAGACGACTTTGACGAGGCTTTCCGGCATTCCCGGCTCAAGCTCCAGCCGGACGACGCGCCCGCGTCGGCGGCGCTTGATTGCGGTGCGGAAGAAGCGGACCAGGTCCTCCGCCTCTTCCTCGACCTCGATGTCGCTGTCGCGGATGATCCGGAAGGCGCCGCCGCGCAGCACCTGATATTTGGGGAAGAGGTAATCGGTCTTGCGGCGGATGAGCGTCTCGAGCGCAATGTACCGGCCCGCTTCGCCGGGAATACGAATGAATCGGGGCAAGGTCCCCGGCGCCATGATCAGCTCGCGAACGCTGGTGCGGCCTTTCCTCAGCTCGAAGATCAGGCTCAACCCCTTGTTGGGGATGAAGGGGAATGGATGCGCCGGGTCGATCGCCTGTGGGGTGAGGACCGGAAAGATCTGTTCGCGGAACTGCTGGTCGAGCCAGGTTTCAGCCGCCTCGTCGAGCGGCTCGTCACCGATCACGTGCATCCCGGATTCGTCGAGCTTCGTCTGAAGCGCGCTCCAGACTTCATGCTGGCTGGTGACGAGCCGGTCCGCCTCGACCATGATCGCCGTGAGTTGCTGCGTCGGCGTCAGGCCGTCGACGGAAAATTCCTCGACGCCCAAGACCTGGTGCGCTTTGAGTCCCGCCACCCGGACCATGAAGAATTCGTCGAGATTGTTGGCCGAGATCGAAAGGAAGCGAATGCGCTCGAGCACGGGGTGCCGCGGATTGCAGGCTTCCTCGAGGACCCGTCGATTGAAGGCGAGCCAGCTGAGCTCTCGATTGAAATAGCGTTGCTCCGGTAGCGCCGGTTCGGCGGCAGTGATCGGCGCAGGAGCGGCGGCAGGCGAGGGAGGTGCCGCGGGCGCAGTGAATTCAGTGACGTCGTTCATCAGATCTCCGCGCCGGGCAAGGATGCGACCGGTCGATCCAGCGACATGTCGCAGAATTGAAACAGAGGCATATTACATTCCCGTGACGAAACATGGTACTTGGCCGGCCAGTACCGGATTCGGCGGGGGATTGCTCGTGGCCAAGAAGAAAAAGAAAAAAGGGAAGAAGGGCAACGGCGGTTCTGCCCTGGGCAGCGCCGGCGCCGCCGCCGCCAAGGCGACGAACAGCCTCAAGGCTATGAGTAAGAACCCGCTGGCGGCGGACATTGTGGCCGCTGCCTTGGTCGCGACCGCGGCGGCAATCAGGAATTCGAAAAAGGCGCGACAGCTTGCGTCCGAAGCTGGCGACGAGCTTGAAAAAATGTCCAAGCAGGCGGCCGCGCGCGGCAACGCTATGTGGGACTTGGCGCTCGATATCGGCCGGCGAAGCCTGGAGGTTTTGTCGGTAGAAGAAGAAGCGCCGAAACGGGCGAAATCCAAGACAGTCACAAGGCCTTCTGGGAAGGCGGCCTCGAGGAATGCGAAGAAGAGTCTCACAAAGCGACGGCCCATCCGTAAGAAGACCCATTGACTCTTGGCCTGAGGCGCAAGCAAACAACCGCCATCTCAACATAGGTTACCGCTCACATGACACCGAGTCGGCCTGCCGCTTTGATCGTTGAGGACCAGCCATTCATCGGAATGGTCGCCTCCGACATTCTTCGCGAATCCGGTTACGAGACCTTCCACGCCTATGACGCTCAGAAAGCTGTCGAGCTGTTCGACGAGCATCCGGAGATCGAGGTTGTCGTCGCGGAGGCGCAGCTTCCCGGCGAAGTGAACGGGCTTGAGCTCTGCCGGCGCATTTGTGCGAAGCGACCGAACGTGCAGTTCGTTGTCACTGCGGCCGGGAAGGAGCTTTCACCGGCCGAAGTTCCGCAGGGTGCGCGTGTGCTGCACAAGCCCTATGCGAGCGGGGAGCTTCTCACGCTCGTCGCGGCCAGGGATCTCCTTCAGGACGCCTGAACTCTAAAGCAAAGTCTCAAGCTGTTTCGCGCACAGCCTTAGCGGCTCGCCGCGCTGTTCCACCTTGGCGAGCGCCATCGCGCCTGAATAGGTGGCGACGACGAGGGCCGAGAGCGCTTCTCCGTTGCGGCGCCGACTGAAGCGCTCGGCAATCGTCGAGCGCCATCGGTCGAACTGCAGCCGAAGCTCGGCGCGATAGTCGACGTCGGCGAAGGCCAGCTCGAGCGTCAGATTGTTGACCGGACAACCGCGCACGGAGCCCTGTGCGTCGAGTTGTTGCGCAAGGGATTCGAAAACCTTCAGGATGCCGTCTCGTGCGCTGGCCGCCGACCGAATTGGTTCCAGCCAGGTTTCCTCCAAGGCCGCCGCAACGCGCTCGCTGATGACCGCGAGGCCTAACGCCTTCTTCGTAGGGAAATGGTGATGCAGCGCCCCGCCGGTCGCTCCGGCGGCGGCGGCGATCTCATGCACGCTAGTCGCGGCGTAGCCATGCGACTGGAACAGGATGAATGCGGCATCGAGAATCCGAGCGCGCATTCCGGCGGGGTCGTTCTTCCGTCGAGTGGTGGGGGGCCGATGTGCGGTCTGTTTCACGGCATTGGACATAGCGGCTTCCACCGGCACTGATTAGAGGCTTGACAAAAACAGGACAACCGGTTTGTTTTGTCGAAACTTCAGAAGAGGAGGAACGGATGGTCGCGATCGCGAGCGCAGTTGGGCTGTTCGTCGCTGCCGCGGTGCTGACGGGAGCCAGTCCGGCAAAGGAAGGGCAGCTCGAGGGCTCGTTTCCGCTTGTCGAGCTACGCCAGTACACGCTTCACGATGGCCGGAGGGATGTGCTGATCCGCCTATTCGAGCACGAGTTCATCGAGAGCCAGGAAGCGGAAGGCATGAAGGTCCTCGGCACCTTCACCGACCTCGACCGGCCGAACCGGTTCGTTTGGCTCCGCGGCTTCAAGGATATGGATTCACGCCTTGCCGGGCTCACGGCATTTTACGGCGGCCCGGTCTGGAAGGCGCACCGAGACGAGGCCAATGCAACGATGATCGACAGCGACAATGTGCTGCTGCTTCGCGCGCCGGCCGGGGCCAGCTTCTCATCTCCGGCCGCTCGGCCCGGGTGGGGAGAGCAGGTGCCCTCCGGCCTGATTGTCGCCACCATCTATTATCTGAAGGTTCCGCCCGGCGAAGCGCTTTCCCGCTTCGAGAAGCAGGCGAAGCCCGGACTGGAGAAGGCAGGAATCCACCCGCTCGCCTGGTTTGTACGGGAAACAGCGCCCAACAATTTCCCGCGACTGCCGGTTCGCGAAGGCGAACAGGTGCTGGTCTGGTTCGCGCGTTTCGACAGCGAGCTCGACCACGCCCGCCACCGCGAGTCGCTCGCCGAGGCCGCCGCAATCCTGGCTCCGTCGATGATGGGTGAACCAGAAGTGCTCAGGCTCAAGCCAACGGCGCGTTCGCTGCTGCGGTGAACCGCCGGGGACGCTTGCTCGGCGTCTCAGTCAAACCATTCGGTTGCGCGGTCATTCCGTGCCGGGCAGGGTCCGCGTAACGCGATGAGCATGTTAAGTTCCCCACCCGAACGCCTTTATCTCGAGGACCTCCACGTCGGGCAGTGCTTCGCCAGCGCGCCGCACCGGATCGACGCCGAGCAGATCAAGAAATTCGCCGCTGAGTTCGATCCTCAGCCCTTCCACCTCGACGAGGAAGCGGGGAAAGATTCGCTGTTCGGCGGCCTCGCGGCGAGCGGCTGGCACACCGCGGCTTTAACGATGCGGATGCTGGTCGAGAGTGTTCCATTGGCCGACGGGCTAATTGGGGCAGAGCTTCAGCTCGCCTGGCCCAGGCCGACCAGGCCGGGAATGGAGCTGCAATTGTTCAGCGAGATCGTCGACATAAAGCCGTCGCGCTCCAAGCCCCACATGGCCATCGTCACCATGCGCAACGAAACCCGCGACCAGGACGGCGACGTGCTGCAAGTCTTCACGGTCAAGATGCCGGTGTTCAGGAAGGAACGCGGAAACGGATAAGAGGCCTGACACACTCAAGCGCATATTTGTCGGTATGCGCCGTCAATACTGCCCGTACCGGCCCTTGACGCTGTCGAGCAGCTTCGCGGTGTCGTAGCCGACGCCGTCCTTGAATACCGTCTCGACCTTCTCGATGTCGCGAATGTTGGCTGCGGGGTTGCCGCGGATCACGATCAGGTCGGCATTCTTTCCCGGAGCAATCGAGCCGATGCGGTCGGCGAGGCCGAGATAGGTGGCGCCATTGAGCGTTCCGACTCGGATTGCTTCGAGCGGCGTGTAGCCGGCTTCGATCAGCAGCTCGAGCGCGCGCTGGTCGCCGAAGCCGGGAATCACCCCGCCGTTGCCAGTCGGGTCCGGCCCGGCGAGCAGCAGCCCGCCTGCATCGAAGAACTGCCGCTCAAGCTCGAGGTTGTTCTTGTACGCCTCGGCAAAGGCTTGCGCGCGCGGAGTCTCCGCGCGGCTGGCGATAAGGTTCCGGAGATAGAGATAAGCTTCGCGCGCCTCGGGCGTCAGAACCGCCATCGCGCGCGGGTTGAGGGGCGCGTGCAGCGGCACGTTCTGCTCGAACACCGGCAGGGTCGAGGTGATAGCGACTTTGCGATCGACCAGCATTTTGATCAGGGCATTCGCTTCCGGGCTGCCCGGCTTCATCGCCAACAGCGTCGGTGTTCCCGCCGTGTCGGTACATTTGTCCGGCTGCTTGCCGGGGTCGAGTTGGGTGTTAACGAAAAAGCCGTGCTCGAGATCGTCGATGCCGAGCTCGGCGGCTTCGGGATATGTGACCGAGCACAGATGCCCGGTAATCTTGATGTGGCGCCGATGCGCCTCGCCGATCGCGGCTTTAAGCTCAGCGCGCGTGATGTTCATGTAGGCCTTGAACGAGGTCACGCCCTGCTCCGCCCAGAAAGCGACCGTCCGGCGTGCGTCCTCTGGCGACGTGATCTGGTGCATCTGAATGAAGGGGCTGTTCGGGCCCTCGAGATAGGGTCCGGTCACGTCCATGTGCGGCCCGATCAGCTTGCCACTGTCGATTTGAGCCTTGATGTTGAGGTCGGCATAAGTCTCGACGCTGCCGGTCGTGCGCATTGTCGTCACACCATTGGCAAGATACAGCCGCGGCGCGCTGAAGGTCATTTGCGGTACGACCAGCGGGGCTTCGGAATGGCCCGACGCGTCGAGGTTGGGCCGAGCGATATAATAGAGGTGGTTGTGCATGCCGACGATGCCAGGCAGGACGCTCGCGCCGGTGAGGTCGATCGCCTGGTAGCCCGCCGGCATCGCGGCCGAGGTCGGCTGCACGCCGGCGATTTTTGGTCCATCGATCAGCACCGTCTGGTCTTTGGCCGGAGCCGCTCCGGTGCCGTCGATCACCCGGACATGAGTCAGCGCAATCCGCCCGGCCGGCACATTAACATATTGCTGGAGCTCAGGCGTCAGCTCCGACGGGGGCGACAGGACTGGAGCAGCTGGAGCGGCAGCTCCAATGAAGACGGCAGCAGCCGCTGCGAGTAGCCTGAAGTTCATCGCCCCCTCCGCTTGGCTCCCTTGATAGGCGGTCGCCTTGAAATCGCGAAATTGGACTCGCGTGTATTATTACTATAATACACCATCAAAGGAGCCAAGACGATGTTTGAAAATCCAGTGGCCAAGCGCACCGCAATTGCCGCCGCGATCGGCGCGGTCGTGGCCATTCCGCTTCCCTTCATAGGGCCCATCCTCGGCGCCCTCGTCGGCGGCGGGATCGGCTATTTCACCGCGCCTCAAAGATAGGCGTCGAACTCCCGCAGCAGCTGGCGGTAAAGTTCGCGCTTGAAAGGCACGATCAGCTCCGGGAGCTCACGTGGCTCGATCCACTTCCATTCGCGGAATTCGGGGTTTTTGGTCGCGATGTTCACATCGGCGTCCGTCCCGAGGAACCGGCAAAGATACCAGTCCTGGTCCTGCCCCTTCCACTTGCCGCCCCATAATTTGCCGCGCAGCTCCTTGGGCAGATCGTATTTCAGCCGCTCTGGTGTGCTGCTGATCCGTTCGACCAGCCGCGGCGGAATACCCGTTTCCTCCTCGAGCTCGCGCAGCGCGGTCGCCCACGGCTCCTCGCCCTTGTCGATCCCGCCCTGCGGCATCTGCCACGCTTCGTCCGTGTTATCGATGCGCGCGCCCACGAAGACCTTGCCGTCTCTGTTGAGGAGCATCACGCCGACTGCGCGGCGGTAAAGTTGGTCGTCCTTTCCCATTCTCTTCCAATATCCTGTTTCGCGGCACGCGCCAGCGGAGTAGCGAGGGTCAGCGAACAAGCGGGAGAATGCGCATGACTCATTTTCCGAGAATCGCTGCGGCCTTGCTTGTCGGCCTGGCCCCCCTGGCGCCGCTCGCGGCTCACCATGGCTGGGCCTGGGCGACGACCGAGGAGTTTGAGCTGTCCGGCACGGTAAAGCAGGTTCGGCACGGCAACCCGCACGGCGTGATGTTGCTCGCGACACCCTCGGGCGAGTGGACGGTGGAGATCGGCCAGCCGTGGCGCAATGAGCAGGCCGGCCTGACGCCGCAGATACTTGTGCCCGGAACAAAGCTGCTTGTTCACGGTCATCGATCGGCAAAGATGGGTCAACGACTCATGAAAGCTGAACGCATCGTCATCCGCGGCAAGAGCTACAATCTCTACCCCGACCGTCCAAGTTGAGTGCGACGGCCGTGTTCGGTGACCTGCTCGGCGCGCTAGAACAGGCACCGTTAATTACTGGATTGCGAAATTCGTATCTCGCCTATCCGCTCGTCAATACGCTCCACATTGTCGGCATTGCCTTGCTGTTCGGAGCGATTGTTCCGCTCGACCTGCGCCTGATCGGATGGCGGCGCGAAGCTGGGCCGGTCGATCGGCTCGAAAGTCTGCTGCGGCCGGTTGCGATCGCCGGGCTTGTCATCGCCATTCCGGCTGGATTCCTGCTGTTCGCAACGGACGCGCGCGCTTACGCCGCATCGCCGCTGTTTCGCGCGAAGATGCTGCTAATCGCAGCGGCCATCGTCAATGCGCTCTGGTTACGAGCGAGCATCTCGCGGGGCGCGAAGCCGGGGCGGCGGGCTGCGATCGCGGCGGCGGTATCGGCCTTGTTGTGGCTGGCCGTGATCATCCTCGGGCGGCTGCTCGGCTATCTTTGACGTCTTGGCGCCCGCCATTGAACTCCAGACGAAGAAAGGTGGCGAAAGAGGCTTTGGAGGCTTAAAGGCATAGCCGTTCAAAACTTTTGCGTTTGTGAAGGACTCGTTCGTGGCGACAGCCACCCATCTTCTCACCGAAAAGGAAGCGACCGCGCGTCCTGCGCTTGAGGCGGTGGTCGTCCGCTTCGCCGGCGACAGCGGCGACGGCATGCAATTGACCGGCGGCCAGTTCACCCTCTCGACCGCCCTTGCCGGCAACGATCTGGCGACTTTTCCCGACTTCCCGGCGGAAATCCGGGCGCCGCAGGGGACGACGTTCGGAGTCTCGGCTTTTCAGATCAATTTCGGCTCGACCTCGATCGAGACAGCGGGGGACCAACCGGACGTTCTGATCGCGATGAACCCAGCGGCGCTCAAGGTGAACGCCGAGGCGCTGCGCGAGGGCGGGCTGATCATCGCCGACGAGGGTGAGTTCACGGCGCGTAACCTGGCAAAGGCAGGATACGAGCAGAACCCGCTCGAGGATGGCAGCCTCGCCAAATGGCAGGTCGTCCACTTCAACATTTCGCAGCTGACCCTCGATGCCGTGAAGCCGTTCGGCCTGGGCAACAAGGAGGCGCTGCGCTGCAAGAACATGTGGACTCTGGGGCTGGCGCTCTGGATGTTCGATCGCGACCGCCAGCCGATCGTTGACTGGCTGAAGCAGAAGTTCGCCAAGGCGCCCGAACTCGCCGAGGCCAATATCGCAGCGCTCAACGCGGGTCACGCCTATGGCGAGACGACCGAAATGGGCGCGCCGTTCAAGCAGCACCATATCGCGCCGGCGCCTGCCGAGCCCGGACTCTACCGCACCGTCACGGGCGCCGAGGCGTTGGCGTTGGGGCTGGTCGCGGGCTGCCAGCTCGCGGGCCTCGACATGTTCTTCGGTTCCTACCCGATCACTCCGGCAAGCCCGCTGCTGCACCACCTTGCGCGCCTCAAGGAATTCGGGATCACGACCTTCCAGGCCGAGGACGAGATCGCGGCGATTTGCGCTGCGATTGGAGCGAGCTACGCCGGGCAGCTCGGAATCACGTCCTCGTCGGGACCGGGGATCGCGCTCAAGACCGAGGCGCTCGGCCTCGCGGTGATGACGGAGCTTCCCCTGATCGTCGTCAATTCCCAGCGCGGCGGACCATCGACGGGCCTTCCGACCAAGACAGAACAGTCGGATCTCTATCAGGCGGTCTACGGTCGCAACGCCGATTCACCGGTGCCGGTAATTGCTGCGCGCTCGCCGGCCGACGCGTTCGATTGCGCGATCGAGGCGTGCCGGATCGCCACCCATTACATGACACCCGTCATCCTCTTGACCGACGGCTACATCGCCAATGCCGCCGAACCGTGGAAGGTGCCGGACATGAGCGGCTACGCACCGTTCCCGGTGAAGTTCTTCGAAACCGCACCCGCCGAAGGGCAGGGAGTGATGCCCTATTCCCGCGGTGACGGACTAGCGAGGCCGTGGATCAAGCCCGGAACGCCCGGGCTCGAGCACCGCATCGGCGGGATCGAGAAGCAGCCGGGAACGGGCAACATAGATTACTCGCCCGCCGCGCACCAGGAGATGACCGAGACTCGCTCCGCCAAAGTGCTGGGCGTGGCGAACAGCATTCCCGATCAGGACATCTGCCTCGGCCGCGAAGGGGCGGAGCTGGCGGTCGTCGGCTGGGGCTCGACCTTCGGTCCGATTCACCAGGCAGTGCGCCGCGCAATTGCGGCCGGCAAGGACGTGGCGCACGTCCACGTCCGCCACATCTGGCCGCCGCCGAAGAACCTCGGCCTTATTCTGAAGAGCTTCAGGCGGATCATCGTACCCGAGATGAACATGGGTCAGTACAAGACGCTGATTCGCGACCAGTATCTGGTCGACGCGCAGCCCCTGACCAAGGTAAGCGGCCATCCGTTCCGCATCGCCGAGATCGAGGCGGCGATCGAAAGGGCGCTGGGATGAAACAGATCAACGTCTGGCCGATGCTGATCATGCTGGTCGTCGTTGTACTGTTGATCGCTTGGTTCGGTGGGTATTTATGAATGAAATGACGAGCGTCACGACCGCCAAGGACTGGGCAAGCGACCAGGAGGTCCGCTGGTGCCCGGGCTGCGGCGACTATGCAGTGCTGAAAGCAGTGCAGCGCACGATGCCGGATCTCGGGGTCGCGCGAGAGAAGACGGTATTCATCTCCGGCATCGGCTGCTCGAGCCGGTTTCCTTATTACATGGCGAGCTACGGCTTCCACACGATCCACGGCCGAGCGCCTGCGGTCGCGACCGGCGTCAAGCTCGCCAATCCCGAGCTCGACGTGTGGATCATCACCGGAGACGGCGATGCTCTGTCGATCGGCGGCAACCACACGATGCACGTGCTCCGCCGCAATCTCGATTGCCAGATCCTGCTCTTCAACAATGAGATCTACGGTCTCACCAAGGGGCAATATTCGCCGACCAGCCGCGTAGGCACGCGCTCGCCTTCCACGCCGTTCGGGTCGGTCGACCGGCCGGTGACCCCATGCATGTTCGCGCTGGGCTCAGGCGCTCGGTTCATTGCCCGCGGGATCGACGTCCACAAGAATTTGCCCGAGGTGCTGAAGGCCGCGCACGCGCACAAGGGCGCGAGCTTCGTCGAGATCTACCAGAATTGCGTGGTCTATAATGACGACGTCTTCGCCGGCTTTACCGAGCGCGAGGTCGCGGCGGAGAAGCAGCTTTGGCTGAAGGCCGGCGAGAAGATGCTGTTCGCAAACGGTACCAAGGGCCTCGCGCTCGACGTTGATCGCCTCGCACTCAAGGTCGTCGACGGCGACGACCCCGCCGTCCTTGTACACGACCCGAAGAACAAGGGCGTCGCGGCGATGCTGATCGAAATGCCGCCGAGCTTCCCGATGGCGCTCGGCGTGATCTACGAGGACCCGGCGCCGACCTTTGAAGGCGCGGTAATCGAGCAAAACAAAGCCGCCGCTTCGGGCAAAACGGCCGATCTCCAGAAACTGGTCTCCAAGGGTCAGACCTGGATGGTCGAGAAAGAGCCGCACAAGCTCTGACCGACTGCTCCTGATTGGATAACCTTACCCACAGCCTCGTCGGTGCGGTGCTCGGGCGCATGGGCCTCAAGAGCCTGACACCGCGCGCGATGCCCGCACTGATCATTGCCGCCAACCTGCCCGATATCGATAGCTTCGTCGCGCCGGCTTTCGGCTACGAGAGCATGGAAGCCCATCGCGGCTTCTCTCATGGCCTCGGCGGACTCGTCGCCATGCCCTTTTTGGCCGCCGCAATCATTCTTGGTTGGGAAAGGTTGCGACCTGGCAAAGACGGCCCAATCAAGGTGGGGGCGCTGCTTCTTGTCTGCTTCCTCGGCACCCTCAGTCATCCCATTCTCGACTTCATGAACACGTATGGGGTTCGGATACTCGATCCCTTGTCGCAACATTGGTTTTACGGCGACACGCTCTTCATCATGGACCCGTGGATCTGGATCATTCTGATTCTGGGCCTCGAACTGTCATGGCGAGCTGAGCGGTTGGGACGAAACTGGCGGCGGCCGGCAATCTGGGCGTTCGCTGCGATGCTTGGCTATATCGGTCTCAACGCCGCAATCAGCCTCCGCGCCGAAGCGATCAGCCGGCCGCTCGTTGAGCGCGTCGCCAACCCTCGCATGGTTGTCGCGGGCGAATTCCCGCTCGAATTCTGGCGCCGCCGGATGATCTGGCGCGGCGACGGCGTGGGCGGAACAGGCAGCTATAATCTGCTAAAGGGCCTCAACCACGCGACGCTCGATCCCGTCATTACGCCGCTGCGCATAGATGATCCGCGCCTTGCGGCGGCGGCGAAGACCAGCAAACGGGTCCGCGCTTTCCTCTTTTGGTCGCGCATGCCGATGGTCGTGGAAGACGGCGGGCATGTGTTCCTCACCGACCAGCGTTTCTACGACGACGCGCGTCGCAGGGGCGCTCGCAATTTTCTCATCCCGCTCGACAATCCGCGATCGAATTCATAACTGCCCCGCATGAGCACGCGCGGCGAACATCTGGTGCGCGCGGACCGCCGTTTCGCGACCGGCGGCGGAGTGCTCGCGCGGCTGACGACGCCTGCCTTTTCCAAGCTGCTCGGAGAGATCGACAAGAAGCTGGAAAGTGGCGGCCTCGACGTCACGCTCCCAAACGGATCGCAGCGCCGTATCGGTTTTCGCGCCCGCGGGGCGGATGCGGCCGTCCAGCTTAATAGCTGGATGGCATTGGTGCGCCTCGCGACTTCCGGATCGGTCGGCTGGTACAAAGCGTGGACCTTGGGCGAATGGTCGAGCCCTGATCCGGTCGCGATCTTCGAACTGTTCTCAGCCAACGCCGTCCCGCTCGGCGAGATCGGCCGAGCGAAGGGGCCGTTTCGCTGGGTGAATTCGCTCGCCCACCGCCTGCGCGACAATCGTCCAAGCAAGGCGAAAGCGAACATCGCCGCGCACTACGATCTCGGCAACGACTTCTATTCGGCCTGGCTCGACCAGACGATGACCTATTCATGCGCGCGGTTTGCGAGTCCGCACGACAGCCTCGAGGATGCGCAGGAGCGAAAGGTCGCGACTCTGCTCGACCGCCTTAACCTCAAGCCCGGCCAGCGCCTGCTCGAGATTGGATGCGGCTGGGGCACGCTGGCGTTGGAGGCGGCCAGACGTGGCGCGAGCGTTGTGGGTCTCACCCTTTCTGGGGAACAGAAGGCCTGGGCCGACGAGAAGGTCGCGAAGGCTGGTCTTGCCGAGCGCATCGAGATTCGCCTTCAGGATTATCGCGAGACGGCTGAGGAATTCGACGCCGTTGCCTCGGTCGAGATGGTTGAAGCGGTCGGCCAGCGCTGGTGGGGGGCTTATCTCGATTCCATAGCGCGCAATCTCAAAGCGCGCGGGCGCGCCGCGCTGCAGTTCATCTCGATCGAGCACCCGTTGTTCGAAAATTATGCGCGCAACGCCGACTTCATCCAGACCTACATCTTCCCCGGCGGGATCCTGCTGGACGAGCCGCGTTTCGAGGCGCTCGCGAGGGAGCGCGCACTCTCCTGGCAGAGACGCGAGGGGCTCGGCCAGGACTATGCGGAGACGCTGAAGCGCTGGCGCAATCGTTACAATCTCGCAGTCGCCCGCGGCGAGCTCGACGGCTTCGGCGAAGCCTTCCACAACCTCTGGCGCTATTACCTCATGTATTGCGAGGGAGGCTTCCGCGGCGGCGCGATCGACGTCGCCCAGGTGACGATGGTCAAGGGCTGAACATCGCCCTCAGCCGACCGCCACGGCGCCGGCATTCATCAGCCCACCAATGGCCTGGCGCTCGATCCGGAGAATTGTCCGCGATCGCTCGCCTGACGTTTTACCAGAAGGCGACGGCCAGTCCGCCGCCGACAACGGCAATTGTCAGCCCGAGCCCAACGAGCGCATTGCGCCAATTCTCGCCGAACGAGCGTCCCATGATGATCCCCTCCCCATTGCACGCGCGCACAAAAAATGCCCGCGACGGGCATGCTATCATGAGCAGAGTCGCAAGGCCATCATTTGTGGGCGTGAAAATCTAACGACTACAGTAGCTTGTCTGTCGCACGTGGTGGGGCGAACCTGGGGCAGAAAGTTACGAAGAAGTAACGAGTCGACGTTAACGGCGCCAACGTCGATGGGTTTGCTTTGCAAGACCGACCGTGGTCGCTATCAATGCCATTGCGGAGTAGGGTCAAACCGGTCTGGAGGACTAATGCGCGTGCGACCTGTCGGCAGAATGATTGCTTTTGCCAGCTTGGCATTAGCCCTCGTCACCAGCTCGATGGCGAACGCAGCGCCGGCTGCGCCGCCGCAGGCCGCCGTGCAACAGGCCCAGAACCCCTGGGTGGCACTCAGCATGATGACGCCGGTCGGGGCAGCGACGCTTGGAAGCGCCGGCGTTGCCGCTGATCCAGGAACTCCACCGGAAGATGAAGACCGCCGGAAGATACCTTTGCCGGTGATCGTCATCTGGCTCGGTACGATTGCATCGATGATCTACATCGCGACCCACAACAATCACCACCCGCGGCCTATCACCACCAGCCCCGATTGAGCACTTCGTTCTGCTAGGCCTCGACGCGAATTTTTTCGCCCGTTGGCACGTCGGTTAGTAGCCGCTCCACGATCGCTCGTCCGACGACTTCCGGCGGCTTGACGCTTTCCGGTTCCTCGCCGGGGAAGGCGAGAGCGCGCATGCGCGTGCGGGTCGCGCCGGGATCGACGATGTGGATCCGGATCCGGTTGGTGAAGGCTGTCTCATCGGCATAGGCGCCGATGAGCGTTTCAAGTGCGGCTTTGGACGATCCGTAGGCGCCCCAGAAGGCGCGCGGCTCGCCGCCCACCGATGACGTAAGTGCGACGATGTCGGCCTGTTCAGCTTTCTTGAGCAGCGGATCAAACGCTGCGATGAGCGCCTGGGGCGCCAGCAGATTGAGGCTCAAGAGCCGCGAATATTCCTTGGGGTCGATGTCCTGAACTGGCGTCAGCGAGCCTAGCATCGCCGCATTGAGTACGAGGATGTCGAGCTTTTCCCAGCGCTCCGCGATCGCGACCGCGAGCTTGCCGATGGACTCCCCGTCGGTGAGGTCGAGCGGGGCGATCGTTGCCGTTCCGCCGGCCTCGTGGATTCGATCCTCGACTTCTTCGAGCGCGCTTGCGGTTCTCGCCACGAGAATCACGTGTGCTCCGGCCCCGGCGAGAGCTTCGGCAGTCGCCGCGCCGATACCGCGGCTCGCTCCGGTCACAAGCGCGAGCTTGCCGGAAAGGGGCTTCGAATCAGTCATGGGGCCGCCTCTAGCGGCTTAGCGGCTCGCAACCAAAGAGAGCGGGGCCCCGCCTTCCTTCTCAGCGAGATCGGTGAGACTTGTCGGATAATCACCGGTGAAGCAGGCGTCGCAGCGCTGCGGATGAGCGTTGTCCCGCTCCTCGCCGAGCGCGCGATAGAGGCCTTCAATCGAGATGAAGGCGAGACTGTCGGCATTGATATAGTCGCGCATCTGCTCGACGCTCATCTGCGCGGCGAGCAGCTTCGCTCGCTCGGGTGTGTCGACGCCGTAGAAGCAGCTGTGCCTGGTGGGCGGCGAGGCGACCCGCATGTGGACTTCGCGAGCACCCGCATCACGCATCATCTGGACGAGCTTCACGCTCGTGGTGCCCCGAACGATTGAATCGTCGATCAGCACGATGCGCTTGCCGTCGACCAGAGCGGAATTTGCGTTGTGCTTGAGCTTTACGCCGAGGTGACGGACCTCCTGGCTCGGCTGGATGAAGGTGCGCCCGACATAATGCGAGCGAATGATGCCGAGCTCGAACGGGATGCCGGACGCCTGGGAAAACCCGATTGCCGCGGGAACGCCGCTATCGGGGACCGGCACAACGTAATCGGCCTCGACCGGCGCCTCGCGCGACAGCTCTGCGCCGATGCTCTTGCGCACTTCATAGACCGATACGCCCTCGGCGATGGAGTCGGGACGCGAGAAATAGACATGCTCGAAGATGCACGGTCGCGCCGCGACTTTCTCGAACGGCCGGAACGAGCGGATGCCGCTGTCATTGACCAGGACCAGCTCTCCCGGTTCGACGTCGCGCAGGAAGCTCGCTCCGATCACATCGAGTGCGACAGTTTCGGACGCGAAGATGGTCGCTTCGCCGAGCTTGCCCATGACCAGCGGGCGAATGCCGAGCGGATCGCGGCAGGCGATCAGCCCTTCATCGGTCAGCACGACAAGCGAATAGGCGCCCTCGACCTGCTTCAGCGCGTCGGTCAGCCGGTCAAGCGTGTTGGTGAAGTGCGAAGTCGCAACGAGGTGAATGATCACTTCGGTGTCGCTGGTCGACTGGAAGATAGAGCCGCGGCGGTTGAGAGTCCGCCTCAGCTTCATTGCGTTCGATAAATTGCCGTTGTGCGCGACCGCGAAGCCGCCCTCGGCGAGCTCGGCGAAGAGCGGCTGCACGTTGCGGAGCGCCGTCTCGCCCGTGGTCGAATAGCGGACATGGCCGATCGACGCGCGGCCCGCGAGCTTCCGCATGATGTCGTCGCGGTCGAAATTGCCCGCGACATGGCCCATCGCCCGGTGAGAGTGGAAATGCTTGCCGTCGTAGCTGGTGATACCGGCCGCTTCCTGGCCGCGGTGCTGCAACGCATGCAGCCCAAGCGCGACGAAGCTTGCCGCATTGTCGGCGCCCCAGATGCCGAAAATGCCGCACTCCTCGCGCAGCTTGTCGTCGTCGAACGGGTTGGTCGTCAGCATCATGTCTGGGTCCCCGAGCGCGCCGCAGTGTCTGATCGCGCCGTCCATATAGTGCGGCCGACCACCTTTGTCGCCCCTCGCTTGAATAAAGCGTGAAATCTTAACTGCTTAACCGAGCATTAGGCTTTGAAAAGAGCGGGATAGCGCCGCTTCAGCTCCGCCACCTTCGGACGGTCGTTCACAAGTATATAGAGGTGCATCGGGTTCCGTCGCGCGAAATCCTGGTGATACGCCTCCGCAGGAATGAAGCGTCCGGCCTCAATCCGTGTCGCGATCGGCTGCTTGAACACGCGTGCAGCATTGAGATCGTCGATGAACTTGCGGGCGACCTGCACCTGGCGGACGTTTTGTGGGAAAATTGCCGAGCGGTAGCTCGGGCCGACGTCCGGCCCCTGCCGGTTCACCTGCGTCGGGTCGTGTGCGACCGCGAAGAAGATCTGCAGCAGTTGGGCATAGCTGATACGCGTCGGATCATAGGTGATACGGATCGCCTCCGCATGGCCGGTCCGCTCGGTGCTCACCGCCTTGTAGTTAGCGTCGCGCGGCGATCCGCCAGCGTAGCCCGAAACGACATTGGCGACGCCCTTCACATGCTCGTAAACCGCTTCCATGCCCCAGAAGCAGCCGCCGGCGAGCACGGCGGTTTCCACGCGCGGCGCCGCGGCCGCAGGACTGGCTGCCAGCAAGGCAGCCGGGATCAGCAATCTGGCCAGCTTCATGAGCAATCCTCTTGTGGGTCCTTACCTAATGTGGCGAACCCGACATTTACAGCGGCTGGACGGCTTTCCGGTTGCGGAATAGGACGGTACTGACACGGAGGTAAGCTGATGCCGATCTACACCGCGCCTGTGAAAGAGACGCGTTTCATCCTGGGCGACGTCCTCGACATCGGACGCTATTCGAACCTGCCCGGCTTTTCCAACGCCTCCCCTGACCTGGTCGAAGCGATCCTTGAGGAGGCCGGGCGCTTTTGCCAGGAAGTGCTGCAGCCGCTGAACCGCGTCGGCGACGAGGTCGGCTGCAAGCGCGCCGACGATGGTTCGGTCACCACGCCGCCTGGCTTCAAGGAAGCCTATCAGCAATTCTGCGAGGCGGGCTGGCCGACGCTCACCGCCCCGGAGGAATATGGCGGGCAGGGACTGCCGCAGGTTATCGGCACCGCGGTCAGCGAATATATCCTGTCGGCCAACCACAGTTTCGAAATGTACCAGGGGCTGACCTCGGGTGCGATCGCCTCGCTGCTGGTCAAGGCCAGTGACGAGCTCAAGCAGACTTACGTCCCTAACATGGTGACCGGCCGCTGGACCGGAACGATGAACCTCACCGAGCCGCACTGCGGAACCGACCTGGGGCTGCTGAAGACCCGCGCCGAGCCCAACGGCGACGGCAGCTATTCGATCACGGGCACGAAGATCTTCATCTCGAGCGGCGAGCACGACCTCAGCGAAAATATCATCCACCTCGTCCTCGCCAAGATCGCGGGCGCTCCGGACAATGTGAAAGGCATCTCGCTGTTCGTGGTCCCGAAGTTTCTCGTCGAGGAGGGCGGCACGCTCGGCGAGCGCAACGCTGTTCAGTGCGGCGCGCTCGAGAAAAAGATGGGCATTCACGGCAATGCGACGTGCGTGATGAATTATGACGGCGCGAAGGGCTGGCTGGTCGGCGAGCCCGAGAAGGGCCTCCAGGCGATGTTCATCATGATGAACGCTGCCCGGCTGGGTGTCGGGCTGCAGGGTTTGGCTCAGGGCGAAGTCGCGTACCAGAACGCTGCGGCCTACGCCCGCGAGCGCCGCCAGAGCCGCGCGCTCAAGGAATCCGAGCGCGACGCCAGCGCCAAGGCCGATCCCATCATCGTCCACCCCGACGTCCGCCGCATGCTGATGGAGGCGAGGGCGTGGAACGAGGCCGGTCGCGCCCTGGTCCTGTGGGGCGCTTTGCTCGTCGATCTCACCCGCCGTTCTCCCGACGAGGCGGAACGCCAACAGGCTGACGACCTGCTTGGGCTGCTCACTCCCGTCATCAAGGGATATCTCACCGACAAGGGCTTCCAGGCCGCCGTCCATGCTCAACAGGTGCTCGGCGGCCACGGCTACATCCGCGAGCACGGAATCGAGCAATTCGTCCGCGACGCGCGCATCACCCAGATCTACGAGGGCACCAACGGCATCCAGGCGATGGACCTGGTCGGTCGCAAGCTGCCCAAGGACGGCGGCCGCGCAGTCCGGGCGTTCTTCGAGCTGGTGGGCCGGGAGATTGCGGAAGCCAAGGCGGCCGGCGATCCCGCGGGCGTCGCCGTGGCGCTCGAACCCGCCCTTTCCGATCTCCAGGCCGCGACCATGTGGCTCGCCCAAAACGGAATGGCCGATCCGGACAATGCGGGGGCAGGGGCCTATCCATACATGGACCTGATGGGCCTCGTCTCGCTGGGCTGGATGTGGCTCAAGATGGCTGCGGTGTCGCAGCGCGCGCTTGATGAGGGCACGGGCGATCGTGCATTCCACGAGGCGAAGCTCACCACCGCGCGCTTCTACGCCCAGCGCGAGTTGCCGTTATCGAATGCCCTCCGCCGAAAGATCGAGGCCGGAGCGGAAACCTTGATGAAGATTCCGGCAGAGGCATTCTGACACGCCGTTTGTGTTGGAGTTTCTAGCGCGCCAATCCCATTATCCAGTCTTCCATCGTGGCGTTCGCTACTCGCTCACGGACACAACCACCCGTCCACGATTGGGACGCACCCCAACAAGCCAATTGCGGGTGCGGCGGGCCTTATGAGATGCAAGGTGCAGCCGGCTCGCTAATCCCCTTGTGAGCTCGGTGCGGCCGGGGACGCCGCTTAACAGTCCCTGCGTAGGAAGGCTCGCACCCGGCACGCGATGCGGGCCTTCTTCGTTGGGAGCTTCCTTCAGAATCTATCTGCAGGACCTCCAAGGAACCGATTTGGTTCACTTATGGCCTGACTAACGAACCTTTCATCGCACGTTCATCGTGGTGCGACGAGGCGAAGCTTGTCCTCGGTGAATGCCGCACCGCGGCCACCGGCCAATCGTTTTATGCGCGTAGGCTCCAACAAGGAGATGAGTCATGCGTATCACAACGAAGTTTTTCGCCGGCGGGGCGGGTCTTGCCGCACTTGCGGCTGCGGCTCCTGCTGCGGCCCAGTACGGTTACGCCCCTTATGGCGGCTATGGGGTAAATACGGAGATGGCGGCCCAGCAGTGCACTGCTGCTGTTCAGAGCCGGCTCTATAATCGCGGCGGCATTAGCAACATTCTCGGCGCAGTTCTCGGCGCCAATACGACCGGCCGAGTGCTGTCGGTGACGCAGGTCATGCCGCGCAACAACGGTACCGTGCGCGTCCGCGGTCTCGCGAGCAGCGGCCGCTACGCCTACAATGGCTACGGGCCATACGGCGTCGGTGCTTACGGTGCGCTCGGCTACAATTACGCCAGCGCGGCGGACCTGTCTTTCCGCTGTGACGTCGATTTCCGCGGCTATGTGCGTAACGTTGACATCAACCGCAGATATTAAGTGAGACTCTGGACGAAGGAGGAGCGCCGGCAAACGCCGGCGCTCCTTTTATATGTCGTATGTCTGTCTAGTGTCTGTCTAGGCGTCGTATCCAAGAGCGTAGTACCAGGAAAGGGGCAGCGGCTGATCATCGTGCAGGTACCCCAGTTCTTTGACGTACTCGTAATTGAGTCCGGTCGTGGCATTCCACTGCTCTTGCGTGGTGATGAGGTCGGCCGCGGTGAGCTGGATACTGCCCGACAGCTCGATCACGAAATCTGCTCCTGCGACCCCATCCGTGTCGCCGTAGACGAACGTGCTGGTTCCGCTCTGATTGTAGATGAGGCCGTAGTTGCTGACAGCCTCACCAGCGGCTGCAGACCCCGCGCTGATGGAGCCGATTGGATGCGACTCGTACAGTGCGCTCAAGTCGAGCTTGTCGGTTCCCTTGAGGAAATCGGTCACCACGTCATGTTCGCCGGCGCGAGTGGTGTCGAGCGCTGAGCCGCTGAAGATGAAGAGGTCCGCTCCGTCCCCACCGGTCAGCCTGTCGGAGCCATCGCCGCCCACCAGCCAGTCGTTGCCGGTGCCGCCGACGATCAAATCATTGCCCTTGTAGCCGACCAGCCAGTCTTTACCGGAGCCGCCGTAGAGCTTGTCGTTCCCTTCAGGGTCCTCGTGGAAGGGCGAATCTCCGCCTCCGAAGATGATGTCATCGCCGCCCCCGCCGATCAGGACGTCATCGCCTTCGCCGCCGTCGATGAAGTCGTTGCCGCCCGCGGTGTCCAGCCGATCATTACCCAAATTCCCCCAGATCAAGTCAGTGGCCGGCCCCAAGGTGATCCTGTCCGCAAGAGTCGTGGCCGAGATATCGAGACCTTCGATGCTGATCAGGGTCTTGGTTCCGAATATCGTCTGAACGGTCGGATTGTCTGCCAGCGAGAAGTTTGCAGCGCCGCCGGCAGAGGACATAGTGATGAGCGAGCGGTCGATGCCGAGGCCGCCGTTTATGATGTCATCGCCATCGCTGCCATCGAGCCAGTCGTTGCCGGCGCCGCCGTTCAGCGTATCGTTCCCGCTGTCGCCATCATCGTGGAAGACCCAGTCGCTGCCGCCGAGCAGATAGTCGTCGCCCGCGCCGCCATTCAACACATCGTTGCCAGCCGCGCCGGTGAGGCCGTCGTTACCCGTAAGTCCGCTCAGGACATCGTTGCCGTCGCCGCCACTCATACCGTCATTGCCGGCGCCGCCGGTGATCGTGTCGCCGAAGTCGCTGCCGGTAATCTGCGCCGCTTCGATGCTGATCAGCGTCTTGGTGCCGAATGAGGTTTCGACGCTTCCGTCGCCCAGAACATAGGTGACTCCACTGGCCGCATTCTGGAAGCTCAGCGTCGCAGTATCGATCCCGGCACCACCGTTCAGCGTATCGT
>JBKPMC010000055.1:0-132478 GCA_046731955.1 Pseudomonadota bacterium
GATGTGTATAAGAGACAGGGACGATCCATCACGCCAACCACGTTCGTGAGAATGCCGACGGGCTGAAGATCGGGGGGCACCAGGCAAGCTGCGCGTCGATGACTGCGATCATGGCCGCGCTCTATTTCCATGCGCTCGGACCCAACGACCGCGTCGCGGTGAAGCCACACGCCGGCCCCGTGCTGCACGCGATCCATTACCTACTCGGATCCCAGTCCCGCGAAGCGCTGGAGAAGTTTCGCGGGTTCGGCGGCGCGCAAAGCTATCCCAGCCGCACCAAGGACAAGATCCCGGTCGACTTCTCGACCGGCTCCGTGGGGTTGGGCGTTGCAATCACGTTCTTCGCAAGCCTCGTGCAGGATTATCTGACCGCCCACCGCCGGCTGGACGAGCAGGACCGCGGCCGCTTCGTCGCCTTGATCGGCGACGCCGAGCTCGACGAAGGCAATATCTATGAAGCGCTGATCGAGGGCTACAAGCACGACGTCCGCAACCTGTGGTGGATCGTCGACTACAATCGCCAGAGCCTCGACGCGACCAGCGCCGACCGTATGTTCGAGCGGTTCGACGAAATTTTCAAAAGCTGCGGCTGGCGCGTAGTCGAGCTGCGCTACGGCAAGCGCCTTTCTGCCGCACTCGCCAAGCACAAGGCGCTCAAGAACTGGTTCGAGCAGCTGTCGAACGCCGAGTTGTCGGCACTACATTATCAAGGCGGTGCGGCATGGCGTTCGCGGATCAAGGCCGACCTCGGCAAATCCGCGGCGGCGTTCCTCAAGGAGCATGACGATTCGGCCCTCGAGTCGCTTTTCACCGACCTCGGCGGCCATTGCATCGACTCGCTAGTCGAAGCGTTCGATGCCGCCCAGGACGATGTCCCAACCCTGTTCATCGCCTGGACGATCAAGGGTTACGGCCTGCCCTTCGCCGGCCACAAGGACAATCACGCCGGCCTGATGAATCCGACCCAGATGGCTGCTCTGCGCGAGGCGATGGGCGTGCGCGAGGGCCACGAGTGGGAGCCGCTCGAAGGCGTCGGCGACAACGCCCGTCCGGCCGTCGAGGCGCTCCTCGAGAACAGCCGCATCGCCCGCGACAAGCGCTCCCGAAGCTTTGGCTCGGTCAGCATGCCGGCCATGCCCGCCCCTGGCGGCGAGGAACAATCGACCCAGGCCGCATTCGGACGCATTCTTCTCGACCTGTCGAAAGCCGGCAGCGACCTCGCTGATCGCATCCTGACCACCTCGCCCGACGTTACCGTCTCGACCAACCTAGGCGCCTGGGTAAACCAGCGCGGCCTCTTCCGCCGCAGCGAAATGCCTGACATCTTCGCACAGACAAAGATTGCTTCGGCACAAAAATGGTCGGCAGGCAACAAAGGCCAACATATCGAGCTCGGGATTGCCGAGAACAATCTGTTCCTGATGCTTGCCGCGGCGGGCCTCTCCGGTGACCTCTTCGGCCAGCGCCTGTTCCCGATCGGCACCCTCTACGACCCATTCATCGCGCGCGGCCTCGATGCGCTGAACTACGCCTGCTACCAGGACGCGCGCTTCCTTCTCGTCGCGACCCCGAGCGGGATCACGCTGGGGCCTGAAGGCGGCGCGCACCAATCGATCAACCCGCCGCTTATCGCGCTCGGCCAGCCGGGGCTGCGTCATTACGAACCAGCCTATGCCGACGAGCTCGCGGCGATGATGGAAGAGGCGTTCCGACTGATCGACGATCCCAATGGCGAGAGCACCTATCTGCGCCTCTCGACCCGCACAGTCCGCCAGATCGAACGCTCAGACGACAGCTGGCGCGACGGCGCATTGAAGGGTGGCTACTGGCTGCGCGAACCTGGCCCCAACGCCGAAGCCGCGATTGTCGCCATGGGCGCGGTCATGCCCGAGGCGCTCTCCGCCTGGGATGAGCTGCGCGACGACCTACCCGGCCTCGGCCTGCTTTCCATCACCTCGCCCGACCTCCTCCACCGCGGCTGGACCGCCACCCAGGCGGCCCGCTGGCAGGGCGCACGCACTCAAAGCCACATCGAGCAGCTGCTGTCGAAGCTCTCACCGCGAGCTGGCCTCGTCACCATCGCCGACGCGGCGCCGGCGTCGCTCTCGTGGCTCGGCGGAGTGCTTGGCCATCGCGTCGCCCCGCTCGGAGTCGAGAAATTCGGCCAGACCGGCAGCCTTGCTGACCTTTACGCCGCTTACCGCCTCGACGGCGACGCCATCACCGAAGGCGTTGCCGAGCTCCTACTCGCTCAATAGGGAGACGGCATGCCCGGGCGCTATTTCGACGAATGGCAGGTCGGCGACCGCATCGACCATGCGATCACGCGCACCGTGACCGAGACCGACAACCTGCTGATCTCGACTCTCACCCACAACCCCCAGCCGATGCATCTCGACCGCGAAGTCGCGGCGCGATCCGAATTCGGCCAGCCGCTGGTCAATTCGGTCTTCACCTTCGGGCTGATGATCGGGGTCAGCGTCGCCGACACCACGCTAGGAACCCTTGTCGCGAACCTCGGCTACGACAAGCTCGTCTTTCCGAATCCCGTGTTTATCGGCGACACTTTGCGAAGCGAGAGCGAGTGCGTCGCGGTGCGCGAAAGCAAATCGCGGCCCAATGCCGGGATCGTCACCTGGGCACACCGCAGCTTCAATCAACGCGATGAGCTGGTTTGCGAATGCACGCGCACGGCGCTGCTGCTCAGGAAGTCCCAATGACTGAACCGCGCAGCTGGCTGTTCGTCCCCGCCGACAGCGAGCGCAAGATAACCAAGGCGCTCGACAGCGAAGCGGACGCGGTCATCTTCGACCTCGAGGACAGCGTTGCTCCGGCGCAAAAAGCCGGCGCCCGCGACATCCTGAAAAACTTGGCGAACCGCTCAGGCGGCCCGCAATGGTGGGTTCGCATGAATCCGCTAGGCAGCGAGTTCATCAAAGAAGACCTGAAGCTGATCGGCGTCGCGGATATTCACGGAATCGTCCTGCCGAAGGCGGAAGGCGGTTCGGATGTCGCCGAGCTGGCGCACCGCACCGGGAACATCCCCGTTCATGCGATTGTGACCGAGACCCCGGCGAGTCTGTTCGGAATGCTGTCCTATCGCGATCTGAAACTCCCGCTCGTCGCGATGAGCTGGGGCGCAGAGGATTTGTCGGCGGCGCTCGGCGCCTCGTCGAAATATGATCCCGACGGCAGTCTGAGCTTCACCTACCAACTCGCGCGCTCGCTCTGCCTCGCAGCTGCTGTCGCCGCGGGCGTGCAGCCGGTCGACGGCGTGTTCGCCGATTTCCGCGACGAAGAGGGATTGCTCGCGGAGACGGAGGCCGCGCGGCGCGAAGGCTTCACCGGCAAACTTGCGATCCACCCGACGCAAGTAAAGATAATCAATGAAGCGTTCACGCCTTCGCAAGATGAGGTCCGCCACGCCGAAGAGATTGTCGCTGCCTTCGAAGCACATCCCGGCGCAGGAGTGCTGTCCGTCAGCGGCAAAATGGTTGATCGCCCGCACTTGGTGCAGGCGAGGCGTGTATTGGAACGAACAAGATAGGAGGTTTCCATGGCGACGACAGCGCCACCTCAACCCTCAACCACTATGGAAAGCACCGGCAAGCCGACGACGGCGAAGGCCTGGGGGACGGATGCCCCCGACCAGCCGCTTCGACCGATGGACATAGAGCGCCGCGCGCTCCGACCGGACGACGTCGCGATTCGCATCACTTACGCCGGAATCTGCCACTCCGACCTCCACCAGTGCCGGAACGACTGGCACAACAGCATATATCCGGTCGTGCCCGGACACGAGATCATCGGCGAGGTGGCGGCCGTCGGCCCGCAAGTGACGAAATACAAGGTCGGCGAGACGGTTGCGGTAGGAACCGTTGTAGATTCCGACATGACGTGCCGCGAATGCGTCGCCGGCTGGGAGCAGTTCTGCCTCAGCGGCGCGACCTGGACCTACAACGGCATCGATAAGGTCGACGGCAGCGTCACCTACGGCGGCTATTCGGACCACATCATCGTCCGCGAGCATTTCGTGTTCAGCGTGCCCGAAGGTCTCGACCCCGCACGCGCGGCGCCCCTGCTTTGTGCCGGTATCACGACCTGGTCGCCGCTCCGCCAATATCCGGAGCATGTCGGGCCGGATCGTGAAGTAGCGATCGCGGGGCTCGGTGGCCTCGGCCATCTTGGCGTCAAATTCGCCTCCGCGCTCGGAGCACGGGTGACGATGATCACCACCTCGCCTGAAAAGGCCGCGGATGCGCGAGCGCTCGGGGCTGATGATGTCATCATCTCTCGCGACGCTGAACAAATGGCGGCCGCCGTGAACCGTTTCCACTTCATCCTCGATACGATCCCGGTGTCCCACGACGTCAATCCCTATCTCGCGCTCCTGCGCCGCGGCGGGCGGATGGTGATCGTCGGAGCGGTCGAACCTTTACCGTCAGTCGACGGTCGGCTGCTCATCTTTGGCAACAAAGCCCTGGGGGGATCCGGGGTCGGCGGGGTGCCGGAGACCCAGCACATGCTCGAGTTCTGCGCCGAGCATGACCTTCATCCCGACATCGAGACCATCGGCATGAGGGAGGTCAACGAGGCCTATGGGCGCCTCTTGAAGAACGATGTGCGTTATCGCTTCGTCATCGACATGAGCCGTGGCCTGTGAGCCAAGCGATCCATCCGGTCCCCGAGTGGTTCGACGCACGCGTCGGATCCACCGAGGCAGCGGAGCTTCGCGACCTCGCTAGTTCCGATTCCGACCGGTTCTGGCTCGACCAGGCGCGGCGACTCACCTGGAACCATTTCCCGACGAAAGCGGGGGACTGGTCGTTCGACGAAGACAATTTCCACATCCACTGGTTCGCCGACGGGCGTCTCAACTTGTCGGTCAATTGCCTCGATCGGCACCTTGCTGAGCACGGCGATCGAACGGCGCTAATCTTCGAGGCCGATGAGCCGGGGACCGGCCGCACTGTCACATATCGCGAGCTCTACGAGGAGACCTGCCGCTTCGCGAACCTCCTCAAGCAGAGAGGTGTCCGTCGCGGCAACCGCGTGATGATCTACATGCCGATGATCCCGGAAGCGGCCGCAGCGATGCTCGCCTGCGCTCGGATCGGCGCCATCCATTCCGTGGTGTTCGGCGGCTTTTCTCCCGAAAGCCTTGCTGGACGGGTGGCCGATTGCGACGCCTGCGCGATCATCACCGCCGACGAGGGCGTGCGTGGGGGCAAGACCATACCGCTGAAGCGGAACGTGGACACCGCGCTCGAGGAGCGCGACGTGCAAACGGTCATCGTGGTCAGCCGGACCGGCGCCGAAGTGCCAATGAAGGAGGGCCGCGACCTCCGTTACGCCGACGTCCGGGACAGCCTCGCCACGGACTGCGAGCCCGAGATCATGAGCGCGGAAGATCCGCTCTTCATCCTTTACACTTCAGGCTCGACCGGGAAACCCAAGGGCGTAGTCCACACGACCGGCGGTTATGCAACCTGGGCAGCGACCACGTTCGAATGGGTGTTCGACTATCGCACAGACGACATTTTCTGGTGCACCGCCGACATTGGCTGGATCACCGGCCATTCATATGTCGTCTACGGGCCGCTCGCTATGGGCGCGACCAGCGTGATGTTCGACGGAGTTCCCAATTACCCCAACTTCGGCCGTTTCTGGGAGACCGTAGACCGGCTGGGCGTGACAATCTTCTACACCGCGCCGACAGCGATCCGCGCGCTAGAACGCGAGGGCGATGAATGGGTCACCCGTCACTCGCGAGAGTCGCTGCGCCTGCTCGGAACGGTCGGCGAACCGATCAATCCCGACGCCTGGGAATGGTATTGGCGCGTGGTCGGCGACGGGCGATGCCCGATCGTTGACACCTGGTGGCAAACCGAGACCGGCGGGATCCTGATTTCACCCCTCCCCGGCGCTACGGAGCTCAAGCCCGGCTCGGCGACCATGCCATTGCCCGGAATCAAGCCGCAGCTCGTGGATGCACATCACAATGTCCTCGAAGGACCGGCAAGCGGCAATCTTTGCATCTCCGCCTCGTGGCCCGGGCAAATGCGGACCGTCTGGAACGATCACGGCCGCTTCTTCGAGACCTACTTCAAGGCCTATCCGGGCCTCTATTTCACCGGCGACGGCTGCCGCCGCGATGAGGACGGATATTATTGGATCACCGGTCGCGTTGATGACGTGATCAACGTCTCCGGCCACCGCATCGGCACGGCGGAAGTCGAGAGCTCGTTGGTCTCGCATCCGAAGGTCGCCGAAGCGGCGGTCGTCGGCTACCCGCATGAGATCAAGGGCCAGGCAATCTATGCCTATGTAACGCTGAACGCCGGCGAGGAAGGCGGCGATGAGCTTCGCAAGGAGCTGATCCAGGAGGTGCGGCACGACATCGGAGCATTCTCGGCGCCCGACAAGATTCACTTCACGCCGGCGCTTCCAAAAACCCGCTCGGGCAAGATCATGCGCCGCATCCTGCGCAGGATCGCGGAGGGCGCGACCGATGGCTTCGGCGACACCTCGACGCTCGCCGACCCAACGGTCGTCGATGCGCTGCTCGCGGGACGCCAATGAAGCTCTGCGCGGCGCTCGCAATCACGGCCTTCGTCGCGAGCGCTGCTTCGGCCGAGCCGGGACCCAAGCTCGACATGGTCGCCTTCTTCACCGGCAAAACCCATGCCGAGAATGTGATGAAAGTCGCCATGAAGGGGCCCTCGCGCCTGATCGTCGACAGCATCGGCGGTAAGGGCGATCGCGGCGACTTCGTGCTGATCGATACGGTCCGCGAAGAAGGCAAGCCGGTCCGGATGCGCAAATGGATCATGCGTCAGGTGGGACCGGACCGATACACTGGGACACTGAGCGATGCGGTCGGCCCGGTCGAAGTTGCAATCGATGGGGCACAGGCCACAATCCAATACACGATGAAGGGCGGCCTCAAGGTCGACCAAAGCCTCACGCTCGAGGGCGACGGCCGAACATTGTCGAACCGAGTGACCGTGAAGAAGTTCGGCCTCAAGTTCGCCAGAGTCGAGGGAAAAATCCGCAAGCTGGACTGACTTGCCCGCGCTGCTATCCCTCGCCGAGAGGGGAGCTGAGTTGATGGCCACAGTAGCCGAGCAAAAAGACGACAAGCCCTGGTCGATGAAGCGCGTGGTGATCGCCTCGTCAGCGGGCACCGCCTTCGAATGGTATGACTTCTTCGTCTTCGGGTCGCTGATAACGACGATTCAAAAGGTCTTCTTCGCCGGCCTGAACCCAACCGCTGGCGTCATCGCCGCGCTAGGGCTGTTCGCCGCCGGCTTCGCCTTCCGCCCCCTTGGTGCGCTGATCTTCGGTGTCATAGGTGACAAGCTCGGCCGCAAGGGCGCCTTTCTCCTGACCGTCAGCCTGATGGGCGGAGCAACTTTTCTCATCGGACTGCTTCCCACCTATGCACAAGTGGGAGCGCTGGGCCCCATCCTCCTGATCACCTTGCGCATCCTCCAGGGAATTGCGTTGGGGGGCGAATATGGCGGCGCCGCAATTTACGTCGCCGAGCATGCTCCCCGCGACAAGCGCGGCAGCACGACCGGCTGGATCCAGTCGTCTGCCTCGTTCGGCCTGCTGGCCGCGCTCCTCATTATCGTCGCGACACGAGCCGCGGTGGGCGACGCCGCGTTCACCCATTGGGGCTGGCGCATTCCGTTCCTGATGTCCGCAATTTTGCTCGTGATTTCGGTTTGGATGCGCGCGAAGCTCGCCGAAAGCCCTGCCTTCGCCAAGCTCCAGGAAGAAGGCGAACTGGCCCAACGACCGCTGCGCGAGGCGTTCGGAACCTGGCGCAACTTGAAGCAAGTGCTGATCGCCTTCTTCGGGATCATGTGCGCGCAGGGCGCGGTCTGGTACTTCGCCTTCTTCTACATGCAGGTGTTTCTCGAAAGGTCGCTCGGACTTCCGAGCCAGACCAAGGACCTGCTGCTGATCGTGATGACCGTCGTCAGCGCTCCGCTCTATGTCTATTTCGGCTGGCTCAGCGACCGCGTCGGACGAAAGCCGGTGATGCTCGCCGGGATGCTGCTCGCGCTCGTCCTCTATTTTCCTGGGTCGCACTGGATAGCGGGGGCCGCCAATCCCGCGCTCATCGAGGCTCAAAACTCAACGCCGATCTTCGTCGTGACCGATCCGGCCACCTGCTCGGTGCAGTTCGATCCTGTCGGCACGGCCAAGTTCGACAGCGCCTGCGACATCGCCAAGAGCATCCTCGTCACCAAGGGCATTTCCTTCAAGACGCGCGCTTCGACCGACGGCCGGACGGGCGTCATCATCGGAACCGAGACCGTGCCGATCCCCGATGGCACCGGTCTAAGCGTTGCCGGCCTCAAGGCGCTCAAGGCAAAGACCGCCGACGCGATCAGCGCCGAATTGCAGCTCGCCGCCTACCCCGAGAGCGCGGACCCGGCGAAAGCCAATATGACGTTGCTGATCGTGCTGCTGTTGCTGTTCGTCGTCGCCGCGACCGCGCTGTACGGGCCGCAGGCCGCGGCCCTGGTCGAGATGTTCCCCACGCGCGTGCGATATACGGCCATGTCGCTGCCCTATCACGTCGGCACCGGCTGGGTGGGAGGTTTCCTCCCCGTCACCAGCTTCGCCATCGTCGCGGTCACCGGCGATATCTACGCGGGGCTGTGGTACGCGGTGGCCTTCACCGGGATTTCGGTCATCGTCTCGCTGCTGTTCCTCAAGGAAACGGCGGGCAGGCGGCTCCACGAGATCTAAGCAGCAGATGGAACGTCCGCTTTCGACTCATTGCGGACGTTCGCGATTGACGCACGCTGCGCCTGCTTGAGGCCGGAGCAGACCTAATGAGTCGTTCGATGGAGCGATGAAAACTCGCTTGAACGCGGGCTTCAAGAAGTCGAACGATCCCTTTCTACTCGTTGCAGTGAGACGTTAGATTTACGTCCGTATCCCTGACCGTGGTAAGCTCGCCGCTGTCCTTGTCGCACATCGGACCTCTTTTGAATCTCCTAGCGGAGGACGCGATGCGCAGCGCGATCCAAGAACAGCGGCTCGATGATAAGGTGGCGATCATCACCGGAGCTACCGGAGGGATCGGCGAAGCGACTGCCAGACTCTTTCTCGATCTCGGCGCAAAGGTGATGTTGGTCGCCCGCTCCTCGGATAAGCTCGCCGCGACCAAGAGCCGGCTTGAGTCCCATGGCGAAGTGGCCGGTAGCATTTCCGACGCAGTTGACGAGGAAGGCATAGCCGCAGCGGTCGCAGCGACGCTCGATCAGTTTGGCGGCCTTGATATTCTCATTGCCAATGCCGGAACGGAGGGCGTGGCAAAACCGATCGAAGCGCTGTCGGTCGAGGAGTTCGAAGACACCATGCGCACTAACGTCACGGGAGTGTGGCTGGCGATGAAGCATTGCGTGGCCCCGCTCAAAGCGCGGGGCGGCGGGTCGATCGTCGCTCTGTCTTCAATCGCCGGATGCATCGGCTTTCCAGGCATGGCGCCGTACATCGCCAGCAAGCATGCCGTATATGGCCTCGTGAAGACCGGCGCGTTGGAGCTTGGGCCGTTCAACATTCGCGTCAATGCCGTCGGGCCAGGCCCTATCGACAACCGCATGATTGCTTCGCTTGAGAAGCAGTTGGCGCCCGGGGATCCCGAATCTCTACGCGCGGGGATCGAAGCCAGCATCGCTATGCGGCGCTATGGCACGAACGATGAAGTTGCACATTTGCTGGCCTTCCTCGCTAGCGACGCATCGTCCTACTGTAATGGCTCGATCTACATGATCGATGGAGGCTACGTAGCAGCCTGACGGCCGACCCATCTTGTCTGGCTGAGCCCGCTTTAAACTTGAAGCATACATCCGGCTTCATCAGCATTCACGGCGCCCAATGAATGTCGATCGGCTGCTCGACCTCGGCGAGCACTCGGCCGATCGGCAGTCTCGAGCTGTGCCCGTCTGCGATAGCCTGCTCGAGTAGCGCCCGTTTCTGGTCACCCGTCACGGTGATCAGGATCGTCCGAGCCGACAGGATCGACGCCCGCGTCAGGGTCACTCGTGCCACTTCCGCGTTCGCAGGCAGCGGATCGGGCAGCACGCCGATCGCTCGGCGGGCATTGGGTGAATCCAACGCCGCTTGGAGGTCGGGACCCGGGAAGATCGATGCGGTATGCCCGTCCTCGCCGACCCCAAGCCACACGAGGTCGGGCGGCCAGGGCAGGTCCTGAAGCCGCGCGTCTGCGGCATTGCCGGCCAGGCGGTAATCGTCCGCCGCGCCGCTCGCGATCGGGATGACCCGTGCGCCGGTCGGCAGAAAAGCTCGCGCGATCTCACGCACGTTCGAGAGGTCACTGTCGACCGGCACGAGACGGTCGTCGGTCGGGATCACCGTGACCTGTTTCCAGGGCAGTTTCTGCCCCGCGATCTTCGGGAAGATCGCCGGTCCGGTCTTTCCACCCGGCACCGCGATCAGCGAGGCGTTGCGCGCGTCGACCGCGCTGCCGATGATGAATCCGACATCGCCCGCGACCGCATCGGCGAGCTCGTCCAGGGAGTCATACTCCCACCATTCCGCTTCGATCATGTGATTCCTTTTACGATTACCGCGGGGCTGGTTGCGCGTATCCGAACCATCCTGCAACCGCTTGCCCGCCTCGGCTCAGCGCCGGCCGGAAACGGAGCCGGTCATGGGCAAGGTTGCACATGCTCGAATCGATCGCGGCCACGCCCGTGCCGCGGTCGACCGCGCACTCGCTGACGTAGCCGCGCGCATCCACACGCAAGCGCAGAAAAACTGTCGCGCCGCGCGGCCAATAGTCGAGCAGTTCGCGCGGGAAATCGCGCCCTCTAAGAACCGGCGTGATGAGACGCGGCGGATAGGCGGCACCACCCTCCCCTCCTCCGCCAGGACCACTGCCGGATCCGGTTCCAGTGCCGGTCCCGGTTCCCCCGGTGCCGGTCCCGGGGCCTCGAACGTCAGCCGCCCCCTGGGTTGGAGCAGCCCCTTGGCGCGGAGTTTCGGTTACCGCGATAGGCGGCGGCCGCGGGATTTCGATCCGGGGTTTAGGCGCGACAACGGGCGTGGCCTGGCTGCGGATATTTGCCGGCGAACCGCCTTCCTCTTCCATCGGCTTTTGCTGCTCCGCCTTCTGCTTGGGCGGCGGGGGGGGAGGCGGTGGGGGCGGTTGAGCCAAATTGACGTCGATTACCTTCAGCGCGCTCTGCGGATCGGTGAGGTCGATCCTCCCGGACATGTGAAGGAACGCGTACAGCAGCGCAGCATGCACGGCGATCACGGCCGCGATTGCGCCGCCTTTGTCCCGCGAGTTGAGGTTCGACCGGTACATTGCGCAAGCTTAACGCCGCTGGGCTAACAGGCGTTGCCGCACCGGAACATAGGAAAAGCGCCGGACGCTATGACGCGCGCCCGGCGCCTACGCCACAGAGGAACGAACGAACGAACTATCGGCTGGATGCCTTGCGGCCGCCGCCGTGGCTCGCCTTTCCACCCTTGCTGGCGATCTCGCGCTGCTTTGCCGGGTCCATCGCGGCAAATCCGCGCTTCGAGCCGCCGCTCTTGGTCGTTGCCATGCTTGTCCTCCCATTAAGTGGCGACCGTGTAACGCATGGCTGTTCCGCGTGTTCACAATGCTGATGGAGGTTAGGAACTGCTGTTTCTGGAGGCGGCGCCTAGCGCAGCCGAAGCCCGATCCAGAGGGTGCGCGGAGTTGCGCGCTCGATCGAGCCGTCGCCGTTGATCCCCGCCATCACCAGCTTGTCGGCGAGGTTTTCACCTCGTGCGACGAGCAGGAGACGGTTGGTCAGCGGCCAGGAGGCGTAAGCGTCGATCGTCGTTGCTGCCTTGAGAGTGCGCGAATTGAGGTCGTCCTCGAATTGCGCACCGACTCGGCGCAGCACGACCTGAGCGCCCTTCCCGTCCTGTTCCCAGCTGACCGCCAAAGTCCCCGCAAAATTCGGCGTCTGCGCGGGACGCAAGCCATTCAGAAATGCCGCCGCCCCGTTCGACTTCACTCGCGCGTGAGTCAGGCTCGCGCCAGCGCGAACCGCCCACGGGCCGCGGGTCCATTCGGCGGAAGCTTCCAGTCCACGCACTTTCACCGCGTCGACATTCTGGCGCTGCCGGAACGTGCCGCCCGCGGCAACGAAACCGACGCCAGGGAACACCCCCGGGCCCTGCCCCAGGGTGACATTGGCGATCGCGTCCTTCAGGCGATTGACGAAGCCGGTCAGCGACAGCCGCACCTCGCCCCGCGCATATTCGACGCCGGCCTCCGCGCCGACGAGCTTTTCTGGATCGAGCTCGGGATTTGCCGCGGTCGCGTCGAGCCCTGCCCGGAACGGACGGAAGAACTCGTTGAGGGTCGGCATCCGCCAGCCGAGATAGGCGGCCGACCGCAGACTGAACCCGCCGCCGACCGGAGCGAGCACCCCGCCGCGCGCGGTCGGAAGCCACCCGTGCCTGGCACCAAATTGGTCGTCGCGCAGGATAGTCCCGTCGGCGAGCACGAATTCGAGCAGATGGCCGTCGCTAACGCTCCAATAATCGAGCCGCGCTCCGCCAGTCAGGGTTACGACGCCGAGATCCGCCGTCGCTTCGGCGAAGCCGCCGCTCGTCCACGTCTCCCCCCCGGCCCTGCGCCGCCGCGTGGGCTCGCCCGCAACATAGGAGAAGAGCTCTCGCGATTCGCCGTCGGTGCGCCGGGCGTCCGCACCGAAGCGCAGCTCAATTCCGCCCGGCATCGGCGGCCGGAGCTCGAAGCTTCCGCCGATCCCATGCGATGGCACATTGTCCTGCAACGACACCCGCGTCGCCACCAGGCGGCCGGGACTGACGTTGGCGAAACTGCTCCTGAAGTTGCGCCACTGCCAATAGGCGAGTGCACTCCATTGCCAGCGCCCGCGGCTGACCAGGCGTACCGAGGCGTCGGCTCCATTCGTCCGGTTTGACGTGAAATCGACCCCGCGCGTGCGCCAGTCGTGGAAGCCCGACAGGTTCGCCTGCAGTTCGGTGACCTCCCCGATCGGTGCGACCCAGCGCCCTCGTCCGCTCCATTCACGGTAGGGCGCGCGCTTGTCCGCCGGGCCGCGCGTGCTCTCGGTGATCGGAATGAATCCGTCGCTGCGTTCCCCGCGGCCGGACAAACTGATGACGCTCCCGCCCGCGATCAGGCCCAGGCGACCGCGCGCTTCGAAGGACTCCCGGCTGCCGGTGTCGATCTCGCCTGACGCGCCCGCATCGGAGCGGCTGGTCATCTCGATCGTGCCGGCGAGCGCGCCAGGCCCATTGGCGACGCTGCCCCCGCCCCGGACTATCCGGATTCCGGCAAGGTCCGCCGGATCGTAGGCGGGCCAGTTGACCCAGCCGCCGAACGGATCGCTTTGCGGCACTCCGTCGAGCACCAGCAGCGCCCGGCTCGATGCGTTTCCGCCGAGCGCCCGCAGAGTCACGCCCTGGCTCGTCGGATGGCCGCTTCGCGCGTCAGAGCGCCGAAACAGCTGCACGCCGGGCACGTCCTTCAGCAGCTGGTCGAGCTCATGGCTCGGCGATTGCACGATCTGGCGGCGGTCGATGCGCTCGACCGTGTACACGCGATCGGCCTTGGGTTCTGGAAGGGCCTTGCCGGTGACGATGATCGCGGCTTGCGGCGGATCGGTCGGCGGGAGTCCCTGCATACCAGGAGCTTAGCAGTCTTGGCCGCCCTCGTCCGGCTAGCCTTTGGTTTGTATCCGGAACCGGCACCCTGCTGAATACGGACACAGCGCGTGCTTTCCAACTCGCTTCGGCAAATGGTTAATGTTATAAAGAAATTCGGCTCAAAAACAGGGCCTTCGGTCGCGCGTTTCGGAGCTTTTCTGCTATTTTACAGCAGTTTAGCCAATGCCTAGTGGACGACTGTTTCATTGACTTTTTGTTAAACGCGGCGCACATCACCGCGTTCAATTAATGAGGGGGACATCGATGACCACCGCTGTTTCAAACAAGCGCAGGATGTACCTGACAACCGCCGGCGTGCTCGCGGTAGGGATCGCGGCGTACGGGCTTGGCCGCATCTATCCTCCAATGGGTCCGAGCTCGGGCACGGTAGCGCCCGCGCAGCGCTACGTATCCGCGCAGGTGACCGAAGCCGACGTCACGCTCGGAGACACTGCGGTGCCCGAGCTGATGCAGACCGACGCCTTCGAGTTGATGACGAAGGATCCGAATTTCCGTGCGCTCGCCGCCAACCCGGGCTTCCAGGCCCTGGCTGGTCAGCCTCAGGTGATGGCAGCTCTAATGTCGAATCCCAAGGCGTTCGCTGCGCTGGCGTCCAACCCGCAAGCGTTTGCCGGGGTCGCCAAAGCCGCCCAAGCCTTGTCGGCGGTCGCGCCGGCCGCGCGCGCGCAAAACGCGCAGGTGCTCTCGGCAGTGTCCGGCCATTCGGCGGCGATGCACGCGCTCGCTTCGCATCCAGAGGCGTTGGCAGCAATCTCGCAGAACGCTGCTGCGTTCGCCAGTTTCGCATCCAGCTCGAGTGCCTTCCAGAACGCGGCATCCAAGGCCGCTTCGAACGCGCTAATGGCCAGCAAGGCTGCCGCCTTCGCGCAGCTCGCTGCCGACAATAAGGCGATGCAGGCGCTCAACGCCGATCCGAAGGTGTTCAGTGCGCTTGCCGCGAATGCCGCTGGCTTCAAGGCGCTGTCCGGTCAGCCGCAGGCGCTCGCCGCGGCGGTCAAAAGCGCGGCGGCCGCTGCGCAACTCGCGGCGTCGGCGGGCATTTCGCAGCAGGCCCTTGCGGCGCTGTCGGCCAACTCCAATGCCTTCAGCTCGCTGGCAGGTCAGCCCAAGGCATTGCAGGCGGTGGCCAGCCATTCCAAGGCGTTCGAGGCGCTCGCCGCGCATCCGGCGGCGATGGCGGCGATCTTTGCCAACGCGGCCTCCTTTGCCCGGTTCGCCAACGATTCAGCGGCTTTCTCCAAGTTCGCTGCGTCGGCCGCGAACAATGCTCGCTTCGCAAACAGTGCGAATGCCTTCCAGAAGCTCGCCAATGACGGCGTTGCGATGAAGGCGCTCAGCGCCGATCCGCGGGTCTTTTCCGCGATCAACGCGAATTCCGCGGCGTTTGCCGGCCTTGCCAGCAATGCGCGCATGATGAGCCCGCAAGTGATGGCGGCGATCGGCCAGAACGCTTCGGCGTTCTCCAACATGGCCAACGCCGCCCAACTGAGCTCGGCGGCGAAGGCGCTGCAGGCGTACAACGCAAACTCGCTCGCCGCCTCTGCGGCTGCGGCGGGGAAGATCAACCCGTCCGCGATGCAGGCCGTGTTGGCGAACCCGCAAGCGTCAGCCGCGATGATGGCGAACCCGCAGGCATTCGCGGCGGTGAGCCAGCATTCTGCGGCGCTGGCGTCACTGTCCTCGAACCAGAAGGCGTGGGCGGCGCTTGCGGCACAGCCCAACCTCGCGGCGCTGATGGCCAATCCCAGCTTCTCCGCCGCTTTGAACCAGGCCGGCGTGTCTCAGTCCCAAGCGAACTGACGACACGGCTGGGGGCCCGTTAATGGGGGTTGCGTATTTCAACGGGCGCCGGCGTGCACACAGCTCGCTGGCGCTCGTTGCTCTTTGGTCCAGCAGCACCGCTTTCTCACAGACCCCGTCGCAGCAGCCGCCCCCGCCGCCGCCCGTGGACACGACCACCCAGATCGAAATACCGGAGGACGTGCCGCCGCAACCGGAGGGTCAACCGCCATCGGAGCCGGTCCAGCCTGGCCCGAAGAAGCCCACTGCGCCGGAACAGAAGACCGAGCACGTCCCGCCAGATGTGTCCGGCTTTCACCTTTCAACCCTCGAAACGAAGAACCTGTCGCTCCTCTATATCGACCCGATCCAGACCTATCTGACGCCCTACCTTGGCCGGGCGTTCGAAAACGCGCTCGCCTTCCACGAAAAGGAGTTCCACTGGAAGCCGTGGGATCGGACGACAATCCTGCTCAAGGACTTCTCCGATTACGGCAATGCCGCCGCGCTCGGCTCGCCGAGCAACATGGTCCTGCTCGACGTTGCGCCTCTGTCGCTATCGATGGAGACCTTCTCGCCGGGCGAGCGCTTTTTCACGCTCAACAATCATGAGCTCGCGCACGTCGCCGCGATTGACGCGTGGAACAGCAAGGATGCGTTCTGGCGCCGCTTTTTCGGCGGCAAGCCGGTGCCGCTGCAGAAGCATCCGGAATCGATCCTCTACAATTTCCTGACGAGCCCCCGGAATCTGACTCCGCGCTGGTACATGGAAGGAAGCGCGGTCTTTTTCGAAACCTGGATGGCGGGCGGCCTCGGCCGCGCCCAGGGCGGCTATGACGAAATGGTGTTCCGCGCAAAGGTGCGGGACGGCACGCGCATCTACTCCCCGCTCGGCCTGGAGAGCGAGGGCACTTCCGCCGACTTCATGGTCGGCGCCAACTCCTACCTCTACGGGACACGCTTTTTTTCCTATCTGGCGCTGACTTACGGCGTCGAGCGGACGGTCGAATGGCTCCGCCGGTCGGAGGATTCGAAAGCCTTCTACGCGAGCCAGTTCAAGCATGTGTTCGGGCGGCCGCTGGACGACGTGTGGGACGACTGGATCACCTTCGAGCACAAGTTCCAGGAAGAAAATCTGGCCGCGCTCGCTCGATATCCGCTGACCGAGGCGCGGCACCTGTCGCCGCGCGGACTCGGCTCGATGTCGCGCGGCTTCATCGACGAGAAGACCAACAGCCTCATCGCAGCTTTTCGCTATCCCGGACGCATCGGCTTCCTCGGCCGAATGAATCTCGCGACCGGCAAGCTCACGCATCTCACCGATCTGGATGGCATGATGCTCTACAAGGTGACGAGCGTCGCCTTCGATCCGTCCACAAGAACCGCTTTCTACACCAACCAGAATTACGCCTACCGCGAGGTCAACGCGATCAATGTCGATACCGGCAAGAAGCGGCGGCTTCTTACCGACGCGCGGATCGGCGACCTCGCCTTCAGCAAGGCTGACAACAGCCTTTGGGGTATCCGCCACCAGAACGGCTTCGTGACGTTGGTCCGGATCCCGCCGCCCTACACCAGCTTCACCCAGGTCAAGTCCTTCCGCTACGGGGAGATCATCTTCGACCTCGACGTCTCCCCCGACGGGGAGCTCATCTCCGCGTCTTACGGGACCGTTGACGGCAAGCAGTCGGTCAAGGTGTGGAAGCGCGAGGACCTGGAGCAGGGCAATGCCGAGGATCCGATTGCGACGCTCTCGCTGCCGCCCTCGGTGCCGGAAATGTTCACCTTCACGCCCGACGGAAAGGCGCTGCTCGGGAATTCATATTATACGGGCGTCTCGAACGTCTTCCGGTTCGACATCGCAACCGGCAAGTATGACGTCCTGACCAACGCCGCGACCGGCTTCTTCCGGCCGCAACTTCGCCCGGACGGTTCGCTGTTCGTTTATGACTATACGGGCGACGGTTTGAATCCGTCGATTATCCACCCGCAAGTGCGCGAGGATCTGGCAACCGTGCGCTTCCTCGGCACCGAGGTGGTCAACGCCCGTCCCGAGCTCAAGCAGTGGGGCGTTGGGTCTCCTGCCAAGGTCCCGCTAGACGAGCTCATTACACAGCGCGGAATCTACGATCCGTTCAAGCGGATGCGTTTCGACGCGCATTATCCGATCATCTCCGGTTACGATCGGAAGGCTGCGCTCGGCTATTACTTCCACCTCGCCGACCCGCTGCAGTTCCGTCAGTTCAGCGCGAGCCTGGCCGTCTCCGCTTACAAGGTGCACGGCGGGGAGCGATTCCACGCGAACCTCGAATTTCAAACGCCAAACTGGAAGCTGAACTACTGGCACAACCTAGCGGACGTTTATGACCTTGCCGGCCCCGTGCTGCGCAGCCGCAAGGGCGATGCCTTCATCGTCGACTATACACGGCCGTTGATTTACGACCCGCCGCGGCAGCTCGACGTCTTCGGCTCAGCCGCGGCCTATTTCGGCCTCAAGACTCTTCCCGGCGCCCAGAATATCGCCAGCCCCAAGGATCTGCGCTCGGGCGAGATCGGCCTGCGCTACACAAACACGACCAAAGCGCTGGGCGGCGTCGATCATGAAAAGGGCATCGCCGGGCGCGTCGTCGTTGGCACCGACCAGGCGCTGGGTCATTGGTACCCCCGGCTCTACGGCGGGCTCGACATCGGCACCGCCCTGCCGTGGCGCAACAGTTCGGTGTGGCTTTATGCCCATGCCGGAATGGTAGGCGGCCAGCGCGAAAGCCCCCTTGCCGCTTACTATTTCGGCTCCTTCCGTAACAATTATGTCGATGATCGGCCCGAGAAGAGATATCGCGAAATGGAGAGCTTTCCCGGCTTCGAGATCGACGAGATAGCCGCGCGCAAGTTCGCCAAGCTGACCGGCGAGATCAACCTGCCGCCGATCCGCTTCGCCGAGGTAGGGATGCCCGCCTTTTACCTGAGCTACATCCGCCCGGCAGTCTTCGCCAGCGGCATGCTAACGCAGCGCCAGGAGGGCGGCGGTCGCCATTATGCGGCTGTCGGCGCGCAGTTCGACCTCAATTTCACAGTGGCGCTTCGCCTGCCAATGGTCTTCTCAGTCGGCGCCGCCGCGGGCTTCGACAATGACGGCTATCGCAAGACCGAATGGCTTGCCTCGCTGAAGATCATGTAGCGCGATGGCCACATTCCTTGCCGAAGGCGCGCATTGGTGGCTGGCCCTTGTCCCTGTCCTCATCCTGCTCGCGATTTTCGTCTGGCTCGACGCCTTCCAGCTTATGAGCCTCAAGGAGATCCTGCTCCTGCTCGCATTCGGCGGGCTTAGTGCGGTCGCCGTCTATCCGATCAGCGGCCGCCTCATCGACACTCTGCCGATCGGCTTTTCGGGCTACAGCCGCTTTGTCGCGCCTTGGCTCGAGGAGGCGTCAAAAGCGATCGTCATGATCCTACTCTTCCGGTTCAATCGCATTGGCTACAAAGTCGACGCAGTCATTTCCGGCTTCGCGGTCGGCGCCGGCTTCTCGGTCGTCGAGAATATCATCTATCTCATCGTCTTCCCTCAGTATGGCGCCGTTACCTGGCTGGTCCGCGGTCTGGGCACGGCCGTCATGCACGGCACCACCCTCGCCCTTCTCGCCGCGATTGCGCACCAATTCGCCGAGCGCGAGAATCGCGAAGCGGCAGGCGACTTCGATTTCCACTTTTGGTGGTTCGTGCCCGGCTACCTGGTCGCGGTCGCGCTGCACACAGCGTTCAATCAGTTTCCGGATCGGCCGTTGCTGGCGATGCTGGGTGCGATCGTCGTTGCTCCTCTGGTGGTCATGTTCATCTTCAACCTTGGGACGTCCGAGGCACAAAGTTGGCTCGAGACGGAGCGGGCGGCGCACCAGACGGACCTCCGAGCGCTGGAAGCCGGGCGTTGGCCCGACGGCGCCGCCGGGCGCATGATCTCGGGGCTGGCCGACCGCCTCGGCCCGGACAAGGGGCGCCGGGTCCATCGGTACTGGGAAGTCCAGGCCTGGCTCGTCGTGCAGGCCGAAGAGGCCATGCTCGAGGAGGCCAAGGGCGACGTGACGCTCGATCGAATCAAGATCGAAGCGGCCTTCGCCGAATTGGCGAGTCTCAAGCGCTCGCTCGGCAGAAGCAGCTTCGCGGCGTTGAAGCCGCTTCTACCTTTCAGCCGCAATGACCATTGGGAGCTGGCCGAGCTTCGCGACCGGCTGAGCCACGATTGAAATGGTTACGCGTTATTAACCAAAATCAACGCACTCCTGCCCAATCAGGAGGTTTGTTCATGGCGATGGTGGCGCATTTCGAAGAGCCGGCGGAGATCGGTGAGCGGCGCGGGTCTGCGCGACGGGCGCTGCGGCTGGCCGTCGATGGCCAGGCGCACGGTGCGTGCCGGGTCACTATCCATGACCTGTCGCTGACGGGCGTCCTCATCGAAACCTCCACGCCCCTTACGGAGGGCGAAACATTTGAGGTGGACCTGCCCGAAGCCGGCAAGGTCGAAGCATCGGTCGTTTGGAGCAGCGGCGAGTTCTATGGCTGCCAGTTCAAGGAACCTCTCTCGACCGCGGCGCTGAGCGCTGCGTTGCTGCGCAGCCCCCCGGTCGATGAACCGCAGGTGCCGCGCACCCTGACCTCGGGTCTGATGGCCGAACTGCGCAGCATCAACGAGCAGGTCGAGAGAATCGCCAGCGAAGTGCAGCGCGCGTTCGGCGGTCGCGCGAGCAAGGGAGACGACCTCTAATCCAATCCCGCGAACATTCGAGTGCGACGTCACTCCGGCTTAGGCGCCGCCAGTTCTTCCTGGTTTCCGATCGCTGCCGTTGAGGATTCGGCGTTGGGCGCGATAGCCGAGACCTCGGAGTGGCCGCCCCTTTGTTGGTCGAAAGTGAGCATGCTTCGATAGTTTTCCACCACAGCTCGGCAGGTCTTCAATCCTTCATCGAGCCTTGTGCTGGCTTCCTCGAAAGCCGCTTTCCCGGAATCTTTCGCGTCTGACATGATCGAACCACGAACCTCTCGACAATCCGCGGTTCGAACCTCTCAATGCGGCAAAGGTTTCTCGGCCTGTCGCCATTCGCTGACATTCGCTGCAAAGAGCGATACGTGTGGTCAGAACGCTATTGGCTTCGCGCCGCATACGCGCGCAATTGCGTCTTCGAGCACATGGACCGTGAAGGGTTTGATCAGGATTTCGATCCCCTCAGGACGATCGCTGATCGCGTCCGCCTCCGCGTAGCCGGTAATGATCAGCGCCGGAACTTCGGGACACAGCTCACGAGCCGCGCGCAGGAAGTCCGACCCTGACTGGTGCGGCATCGCATAATCGCTGATCAGTAAGTTGCAGTCGCAATCATTCTCTTGAAGCACGCGAAGCGCCTCAGGGCCATTCGCAGCCTCGAGCACCTTATGACCAAGGTCCCTGAGCACAGCAGCCGTCGTGCTTCGTACCTCGGCGTGGTCATCGACCAGCAGCACCTTGCGTTTGGGTGCACGTTCACGGCGCTTTCGCTCCACCGGCGGCGTCGATTCGGCAGTCGCCGTGGCGGGCGCGCGCGGCAACCACAGTTCCGCGGTCGTCCCAGTCCCGAGCGCGCTGTCGAGCCGGAACGCACCGTTGGACTGCTTGGCGAAGCCGTACACCATGCTAAGCCCGAGGCCGCTGCCTTTGCCGACGTCCTTGGTTGTGAAGAATGGCTCCAGGACCTTCTCCAAAATATCGGGCGAGATGCCACTCCCGGAGTCGGCCACCGCAAGCCGGACATAATCGCCGGGGGGCACACCGGGCAGCTCCTCGCCCTCGAGCACATGATTCTCGACCGAAATCGTCACCGTGCCGCCAGCCGGCATTGCATCGCGAGCATTGATGATGAGGTTCACCAGCGCGAGTTCGAGCTGCGCCTGGTCGGCAAACGCCGGCCATACCTTCTTGGGGACTCGCCATTTGATATTGACCAGCCCGCCAAGCGTATGAGTGAGCAGGTCCGAAACGGCGTCCTGCAGCGAATCGAGTGGGATCGAGTGAGGTTCAAGCTTCTGGCGGCGCGCGAAAGCGAGCAGCCTGCGCACAAGCTCGGTTCCCTGCTCGGCAGCGCGTTTGGTCATGCCAAGAATGCGGCGCTGTTCTTGCTCCAGGTCTGCGTGCCGCTCGAGGAGCCCTAGACCCCCGATGACTGCAGCAAGCAAATTGTTGAAGTCGTGTGCGATGCCGCCTGTGAGCTTGCCGATCGCATCCATTTTTTGCGCCTGGATCAACTGGCTTTCGAGAGACCGCTGCTCGCTGATATCGGTCAGCGTCCCGGCAAACTCGACCGGGTGCCCGTCGCCGTCCCTGAGCAACACTGCCTGGTCGAGGAAATGCTTGTAGTTTCCGTCGGCGCACTGCCAGCGATATTCGATCGATAGGCGTCCGCTCATCATTCGAGCCTCGATCGCTGCGATCACACGGTCGCGATCATCTGGATGAAGCCGCTCCGACCAGATGCCTGGATGCTCCGCCAGCTCCTCATATTTGAAGCCGGTAATCGCTTCGAAATCGCCGCTGACGTAGTTGGGCCGGCGCGGGGCCGACTCAAATGGTTCGAGGTAGAGTACCATCGGTAGCGACTGAATGATCGCAGCCTGGCGTTGCTCTGCCCGGCGCAGTTCCTGCTCCACCTGCAATCGCTCCGCATTGGCGCGCAGGTTGGCATCAAGCAGCGCTTGCTCGTGGCGGGCCTTGCGCTCGATCTCTTTCGACTTTTCGAAGAGGTCGACAAACACCGTGACTTTCGAGCGCAGAATGATGGGATCGACCGGCTTGAACACATAATCGACCGCGCCCATCGAATACCCGCGCAGCAAATGTTCGACTTCCTTGTTGACCGCCGACAGGAATATGATCGGAATGCCCTTGTTCTGGTCACGGCTGCGGATGATCTGGGCGGTTTCGTAACCGTCCATGCCGGGCATGTAGACGTCAAGCAGGATGACGGCGAACTCTCCCTTGAGCAAATGCCGGAGCGCCTCCTCGCCGGAGCGGGCAAGAACGACTTCGCCCAAATCCTCGAGCACGGTCGCAACCGCGAGAAGGTTGCGCTCGTCATCGTCGACCAAGAGCACCCTCGCCCGTTCGGCCTCGGGCGTTGTGATAGGCTCCTGGTCCGTTTGGAGCGCGACCGGCATCTCCCCCGCAGGCCTGTTCACGGCGCTTACTCCGCGGCCTCCCGTGGGATCTGCGCGGCAGCGCCACGGGCTCGGGCTACCCACACGCGCACCAAGGCCAGCAGAAGCTCAATGTCGACCGGCTTGGCGATATAATCGGAAGCTCCGGCGGCAAGGCACTTCTGGCGGTCCCCCTTCATCGCCTTGGCGGTGACGGCTATCAGCGAAACATCTGCAAGCTCCGGCCTCTGCCGTATTTGCTGCATGGTCTCATAGCCGTCCATATCCGGCATCATGATGTCGATCAGGGCGACATCGACGCCCGGCGTCTGCTCCAGAATCAGGATCCCATCCTTCCCCCGCTCTGCGTGGAGAACCTCCACATCGTGGCTCTCTAAAACGCTCGTAAGCGAGAAGATGTTGCGGATGTCGTCGTCAACGATCAGCACCTTCGCGCCGGCAAGCTCTGGGACCGGCCGTGTAACGGGCGGTGCGGTTTCCCCCGGCCTCATCTTGCGTCGCCGCGATTTGCCCTTTTCCGCCTCCTTGCGCAGCGAAGAAAAGATGCGGACCAGATCGGCGCGCTCGGCCGGCTTCTCCGTCACCCCGAGGGCGCCCATTCCCATCACGGATTTGCTGTGGTCGACGCCCGAAATCACGTGGATCGGAATGTGGTTGGTGTCCTGATCGTGCTTCAGCAGGTCGAGCAGCACGAAGCCGTCGATATCAGCCAGCCCGAGATCCAGTGTGATCGCCGTCGGCTGCAGCTTCCGGGCCATCGCCAGGGTGCCCGCACCGGCGGTCGACACAACGCCCTTGAGCCCCGCCTCGTGCGCGGCACCAAGCAAGATCGTCGCAAAGGTCGGGTCGTCTTCGACGATCAGCACGAACGGATTCTTGCCGAGTTCGTCGCGATCGTCGCCGACCTCAAATCCGGTGGGAAGCGCCGTCACGACGACCGCACCACTATTCTCGTATCGGGCCGTCGTGCCGTCCGTCGTTGAGCTGGTCGCCGGCTCCGCCTCAAGCGGCACGTAAAGGGTAAAAGTCGAGCCCTCGCCCGGAGTCGAGCGCACTTGCAGCTCGCCGCCCAGCAGCCGCGCAATCTCGCGGCTGATCGATAGGCCAAGGCCGGTGCCGCCATACTTGCGGCTGGTCGTCCCATCTGCCTGCTGGAAGGCCTCGAAGATCAGCTTTTGCTTGTTCTCGGGGATACCAATGCCGGTATCGGTGACCGAAATCTCGACCGCTCTGCTGGCATTGCGGAGCACCGGATGGCTTGGGCTCCATCCCTTGGACGCGAAACGCGCGCCGAGGGTGACGCTGCCTTTCGAGGTGAACTTGAACGCGTTTGACAAGAGGTTGAGCACGATCTGCTGCAGCCTCTTCTCATCCGTACGGATGGTCTGCGGCAGCTTGCCGTCGAACTTGACCTTGAAGTCGAGCCCCTTGTCGGCAGCAAGCTGACGGAACGTCCGCTCCATATGCTGCTTGAGGTGCGCCATGGGCATTTCGCCGACTTCGATTGTCACGGTTCCGGATTCGACCTTGGACAGATCGAGAATGTCGTTGATGAGGTTCAGAAGGTCCGATCCGGCCGAGTTTATCGTCCGCGCGAACTCGACTTGCTTGTCGTTGAGATTGCCTTGGGCATTGTCGGCCAGGAGCTTCGACAGGATCAGCAGCGAGTTGAGCGGTGTGCGAAGCTCATGTGACATATTCGCCAGGAATTCGGACTTGTACTTCGACGTAAGAGCGAGCTGTTCGGCCTTCTCCTCAACGGCGCGGCGAGCCATGTCGATTTCTAGGTTCTTCGCTTCGACCTGCTTCTTTTCATTCTCGAGGAGCTGCGCTTTCTCCTGAAGCTCCTCGTTGGTAGCGTGCAGCTCCTGCTGCTTGCGGGTGAGCTCTTTCTGGCGGGCTTGCAGTTCCTGGGTCAGCAACTGCGACTGAGTTAGCAAACCCTCGGTACGCATCGTCGCGGCAATCGTGTTCAAAACAATGCCCACGGATTCCATCAGCTGGTCGAGGAAGCTCTGATGGGTCTCGTTGAAATCGTTGAACGAGGCGAGTTCGATCACGGCCTTTACTTCGTCCTCGAACAGGGCCGGCAAGATGTTGACGTTGGCCGGTGTCGCGTGGCCGAGGCCGGAGCCCACACGGATGAAATCGGGTGGCACTTCCTTCAAGAGAATCGGACGGCGGTCGGCCGCCGCCTGCCCGATCAGCCCTTCGCGCAGGCGGAATTCTCGCTTCAGTTCCTCGGGGCTTTCAGCGCCGTAGCTCGCGACAAGCTCGAGCCTGGTTTCGTCCTCTTCGCGCTTGGTGACGTAGAAGACGCCATATTGCGCGTTCACCAGCGGAGCGAGCTCCGTCATGATCAAGTTTGAGACGGTCGCGAGATCGCGTTCACCCTGAAGCATTCGAGAGAAGCGGGCGAGATTGGTCTTGAGCCAGTCCTGCTCCGCGTTCTTGAGGGTCTGCTCCTTGAGATTGCTGATCATCTCATTGATCGTGTCCTTGAGCGCAGCCATCTCGCCCGATGCCTCGACGGCGATGAAGCGGGTGAGGTCGCCCTTGGTCACCGCGGTCGCCACTTCGGCAATCGAGCGCACCTGGTTGGTAAGGTTGGCTGCGAGCTGGTTCACGTTGTCAGTGAGGTCGCGCCACAGGCCCGCGGCGCCAGGCACCCTTGCCTGGCCGCCCAGCTTGCCTTCGATGCCGACTTCGCGGGCCATGTTGGTGACCTGATCGCCGAAGGTTGAAAGCGTATCGATCATGAAGTTGATCGTGTCGGCGAGCGCCGCAATCTCGCCTTTGGCTTCAACGGTCAGCTTGCGCTTCAAATTGCCCTGCGCGACGGCGGTCACGACCTCGGCAATGCCGCGCACCTGATCGGTCAGGTTGTTACCCATGAGGTTGACGTTGTCGGTGAGGTCCTTCCACGTCCCGCCCACGCCCGGCACCTGCGCCTGGCCCCCGAGCTTGCCTTCCGTGCCGACTTCGCGCGCGACGCGGGTCACCTCGGAAGCGAAGGCATTGAGCTGATCGACCATCGTGTTGATCGTGTTCTTGAGCGCCAGGATCTCGCCTTTGACGTCGACGGTGATCTTCTTCGACAAGTCGCCGCGGGCGACAGCGGTCGTCACTTCCGCGATGTTGCGCACCTGGCCCGTCAGGTTGGCCGCCATCAGGTTCACATTGTCGGTAAGGTCGGCCCAGGTCCCGGCAACGCCCGGCACCTGCGCCTGCCCGCCGAGCTTGCCTTCCGTGCCCACCTCGCGGGCAACGCGCGTCACTTCGCTGGCAAAACCGTTGAGCTGGTCCACCATCGTGTTGATCGTGTTCTTCAGCTCGAGGATCTCGCCTTTCACATCCACCGTGATCTTTTTCGACAAGTCGCCCAGCGCGACGGCGGTCGTGACCTCGGCGATGTTGCGCACCTGACCAGTCAGGTTGGCAGCCATGGCGTTCACGTTGTCGGTGAGATCTTTCCACGTCCCGCCCACCCCCGGCACCTGCGCCTGGCCGCCGAGCTTGCCCTCGGTGCCCACCTCGCGCGCCACCCGGGTCACCTCGCTGGCGAAGGCGTTGAGCTGGTCGACCATGACGTTGATGGTGTCCTTGAGCTCGAGGATTTCGCCCTTCACATCGACGGTGATCTTCTTGGACAGATCGCCGCGCGCCACGGCGGTCGTCACTTCGGCGATGTTGCGCACCTGACCCGTGAGATTGCCGGCCATCAGATTCACGCTGTCAGTCAGGTCGGCCCACGTTCCGGCGACGCCTTCGACCTGCGCCTGTCCGCCGAGCTTGCCCTCGGTGCCGACTTCGCGCGCCACGCGGGTCACCTCTGACGCGAAGCCGTTGAGCTGGTCGACCATGGTGTTGATGGTGTTCTTGAGCGCCAGAATCTCGCCTTTGACGTCGACCGTGATCTTCTTCGACAAGTCGCCGCGCGCGACGGCCGTCGTCACTTCCGCGATGTTGCGCACCTGACCCGTCAGGTTGGCAGCCATCAGGTTGACGTTGTCGGTAAGGTCCGCCCAGGTCCCGGCAACGCCTTCGACCTGCGCCTGGCCGCCGAGCTTGCCTTCCGAGCCGACTTCGCGGGCCACGCGAGTCACCTCGGAAGCGAACGAGTTCAGCTGGTCGACCATCGTGTTGATGGTGTCCTTAAGCTCGAGGATTTCGCCTTTGACGTCGACGGTGATCTTCTTGGAGAGGTCGCCGCGGGCGATGGCTGTCGTGACCTCGGCAATGTTGCGCACCTGGCCCGTCAGATTGTTCGCAAGCTGGTTCACATTGTCGGTGAGATCGGCCCACGTGCCCGCGACGCCCGGCACCTGGGCCTGCCCACCGAGCTTGCCTTCCGTGCCCACCTCGCGGGCAACGCGCGTCACTTCGCTCGCAAAACCGTTTAGCTGGTCCACCATCGTGTTGATGGTGTTCTTGAGCTCGAGGATTTCGCCTTTCACATCCACCGTGATCTTTTTCGACAGATCCCCCTTCGCGACCGCGGTCGTCACCTCGGCGATATTGCGCACCTGACCGGTTAGATTGTCCGCCATCAGGTTGACGTTGTCGGTGAGGTCCTTCCACGTCCCGGCGACGCCCTCGACGCGGGCCTGGCCGCCAAGCTTGCCTTCCGTGCCCACCTCGCGCGCCACCCGGGTCACTTCGGAAGCAAAGCCATTGAGCTGATCGACCATGACGTTGATCGTATTCTTGAGCTCGAGGATCTCGCCCTTCACCTCGACCGTAATTTTCTTGGAGAGGTCGCCGCGCGCCACAGCCGTCGTCACTTCGGCGATGTTCCGCACCTGGCCGGTAAGGTTGGTCGCCATCGCGTTCACATTGTCGGTGAGGTCCTTCCAGGTGCCGGCAACGCCCTTCACTTTGGCCTGACCACCCAGCTTGCCTTCCGTGCCGACCTCGCGCGCCACGCGGGTCACTTCCGAGGCGAAGGATGCCAGCTGCTCGACCATGGTGTTCACCACCTTGCCGATGCGGAGGAATTCGCCCCTGAGCGGGCGACCCTCGATTTCGACGGTCATGGATTGGGAGAGGTCGCCCTTCGCCACCGCGCCGATGACGCGGGCCACTTCCGCCGTCGGCTGGACCATGTCCTCGATGAGCTCGTTCACGGAACGGACGGCGGTTTCCCAACCGCCTCGCGCATTCTTCACCCGTCCTCGTTGGGTGATCTTGCCTTCCTTGCCGACCACTCTCGAGAGGCGTTCGAACTCTTGTGCCATCTCCTCGTTGAGGGAAACCACCTCGTTGAACAGACTGGCGATCTCGCCGTCGACGCCGTCGACATCTTCCGGCAGGCGAACGCTGAAATCACCGCGTCGAAGCCCGCGCAAGGCGCTGACGAGCTGGCGGCGATCGATAAAGTCCCGCGGGGCCTGGATGTTCACTCAAACTCTCCGTGTGGCTCTGGTCCCCCCACCCGGATTACAACTGCGCAGCCCCCCGACTGCGATTCCTTCACCTTATCAAAGGATTTAGTTTCCGCTTCCTAAAAATTCGTACTTACCCACAGGCCTTTGCGACTGCATGTTGCCAGCGGCAGTTATGGCTCGCTAGGCCCCGCCATCTACCGAAAGAACCGGAGCGCACGAAACTGACCGGGAGCAATTCCGCTTTCGACCCCATTGCGGACATTCGATGAACACGGCACGATGCTGGGAATGGCTCGATATCTGAAGAAGTCGGTGGTCGTAGAGGCCGTGCAGTGGTTCAAGCACGGAGATCATCCGGCCGTCCTCCCGGGATCCGCCGGCGACGGCGTCGGCTATATCGACACCCCTGAAGGTCGCCTTAGGGTAGAGGCCGGAGACTGGATCATTACCGGCATTGCCGGCGAACACTATCCCTGCAAGCCCGACATCTTCGAACAGCTCTATACACCCGCCGATTGAGTCGGAGGCGACGTTGGCGATGAGCTGCGGGGTCAGAACTTGAGGGAAATTCCCATCGCTGCCCTTTTCGAGTTGCGCCTCGTCCTGTCGAGTTGAGGATCGGGTGCAAGCCCGGATTTCGCCCGCCGAGTGTTGAAAAACCCGACACCGACAGTTGCGTTCGGCGCAATGGATACGCCCGCGACGATGCCACTTTCGCGCTCCCGACCTCCTGTGGGGCCGGTATAATCAATGACGGGCAAACGGATTCCGCGAGGAGGCGCGAACCGCTCGGGCTCCGTCACCTGCTTCGTCGACGACAGGTTGAATGAACTCGTGATTGCCGGCTCTTGGACCGGAGACGAGCTCACCGCGAAGAACGCAAATACGAGCAGCGGCGGCATTTGCTGCGAAACCTTTCCTGCATCAAGCGCAGATCAGCCACCAAAGTTCCATTCGTTACTCTCCAGAAACGCCAGCGGCCCCTTTCGAGCCATTGCGGACATTAACGTCGAACGTGAAAAGCTACTGTCCAGATTTCAGCGCGTTCCCTCCCAAACAGGTTGATAGCCGAACCGATCTATAATGAAGCGATCGCGGGTTCTTACGAGTAACGATGTCTCGTCATCATAGTAGTCGGCATACTTACGATGCGAAGAGGTGTTTTGCTTGCCCCACCGCGTCATATCGTCTCCCGAGACATCTGCTCCCGCGGCTTTCAATAATCTGAAGAGATCCTGATCCAAGCTCTCGAACCGCAGAACTTCTGTCACAATGGTGTGTTCTTGCGCGAAAGCAACGACTTCGTCGTAGCTTCGACATTCGCGCCCAATGCGTGTCCACTCGCAATAAGCCGTGGTGAGCGCGAGAAAGCGGTAAGTCATGAACCCGACAGACTTTTTGATCCGGCTCGACGCATATCCTTCCAGGCAAAGGTGTAGGCCTTCAGAGCCAAGGATCAGTTTTAGCCACTCGCGGAAGTTCGCCTCGCTGGTAGGGTCAGAATACAGGCGTTTCCAGTTGGGACGGCCCGCAAGCGTTCGTGGGACAAACAGAAAGGCCGAGCCAAGATCCGAGGACCTTAATGCGCCCCTGAGCTCACTCCCCGGCAAGCGGTTTAGATAATTGCGCAATCCTCCTGCGCCTGAGCAACCATAGGCCCACAGTGACACATACCACTCCCAAGGATTTCGAACCGAGCTTGCGATAATCCTGGACGTGTAGCGGTGATGGTCCTTTAGCTTCTCATGCTTCTTCTGAACTCGTCCGGGAACATATTTCTGCAGGACTTCGGCGGCGTGCGTGCTGCCAGTCTTCTGCATTTGCAAATAAATGATCTGTGAGGATACGAACACTGATGTTCGCTTCTATGGTTCGCCGCGCCGTCTCCACGCGGATCTGCTGGCCCCTGACCCCCTAGATCGGGATCGCGCGGCAGGGGGCGCCAACGACTTCCGGGTAGGCGTCGCGAACGTCACCAACCGGCCTCTCATTGGGGGGTTGCCGAATTCCTGCTCGAGGGCTGCAATCGCGGCGTCGTTTCCCCCATGCTCATTGTTCTTCCATAGCGATGATCGTTGCGATCCAGGCCAATGCAGAAGCCGAAACGTGCCGGGAGCCTTCTTATGCATTGTTCCAGCCAATCGAGCGCACCAGTAGAACCACAAATCGTCGCAGTCCGGGCAGATCCGCTCGAACAACGACCGGTCCGTCGCCCTGGGATCGAGGCTGTGCGGCGGATACAGAATGCCGCCAGCGCCCGTCGGCAGAATGTCCGCAGAAGGCTGCCGCGCCATCGCATCTTGCACGTTGAACTCCCATTCGACGTAGGGGCGAAGCGAGCCGTCCTCCGATCGCTTCATCCGGTGCGCGCGATGGCCTGTGATCACCCGCGGCTCAGCCGCGCTCACGAGCCTTTCGAGCCAGTCCGGCGGATAACAAAGGTCGTCATCCGCAGTGACGATGAAGGCGTCGGGAAAGGCTTGCAGCGCGGGCACCAGCTTCTTGAATGAGCGCAGGTCGTCGCATGCCCGGATCTCCACGCCGCGCTCCTCGAGTGCTCGGACGGTGGGAGGCAATTGCTCCATGTCGTCATGCGCGATCCAGAGGATCAGCCGGTCCGGCCTGACCGCCTGGTTGAGAAGGCAAGCAAGGGTGAGGTGCAGGCCGTCGAATCGCGCGGGATAGGATGTCAAGCTGACGATCAGCTCGCCGGGTAGCCCATGGGCGCGGCCTCTGCGCGGAGCATCCAATTTGCTGAGCGCGCGCCACGCGTGCCAACGTCGAAGGAGCAGCCTTCGGCGCCGGCGCAACATTCGGCGCAAATCGATGATCGTTTCACGGTATCTCAAGGAGCCGCGATGATATAACAGGTGTGGGTGTTCGACAATCGATGGACGCTTCAGAAAGGCAGGCTGCATTTAGCGTTCGAATTGGGCGGGAAGCGCATCGCTTACGCCTATATCCGCAAGAACGGCTGTTCGACGTTCAAGCGCGCATTGGGATTTGCGCCTGACACGGACATCAGGGAGATCGAACCGCTCCACCGCTGGAGCCCTTGGCGAAACTACGACGCAATCATATTCGTATGGCGCGATCCGGAAGAGCGGCTGACGAGTCTCTACCGCAACAAGATCTTGGAGCGGCAAGGCGCCGACGACATCATTCGCGCGTACACATCGAGCATGGGCGAAGAGCCCAGCACCTTCGAAAAGTTTGCGGAGTTCGCGTTACTCAATGCCGATCCGCATTGCGTCCCGCAGCGGGACCATTTGAAGCCGCTCCGCTATACTCATGCGATTCCGCTGTCCGGCTTGCATGCGGCAATGAGCGAAATCGTGGGAGCTGACGCAGCCGAGGTCTTCGCCCACAATGCCAACCCATCGAGCCAAGCCAATGTCGAGATCTCGGGACGGGCGCGTGCGCTGATCCACAAGCATTACTTCCGCGACTATCAAATGATCGACCGGCTGCTAGCTCGACGGTAACGGCTCGCTCATGCGGCGAGGCTTAGCAGCACCATGATTGCAATTCTCGACGTTCAGTCGAGCGAGTGTGCCCGCGAAATCGCCTCAATCCGAGCATCTCCCAAAGAGAAGAAGTCGTGGAGAAATTCCTGGTCAGTCATGCCCTCCTCCGTGCGCACGTTGGCATGGATGGTCTTCGGCTGGGTGTCGGCAATCCGGAAGCCTCGGCTGCGGAGGAATTCGCTAATTGCGCTTTCCCAGTTCTTGTTCGCGGTGACGTCCAGTTCGATGAAGTTGATCCGATCCTGGAAATGGCGCCGAGCCAGCTGGTGGTACAGCGAGCGTTCCAAAAGCCATTTGTCGATTGCCGCTTCAGGAGCAGTGAAGAACTCCCGCGCCATCTTACCGAACTGCGGCGGATAGACGCCTCGCTCGAATTCCGTCGGGAAGCCAAGGCGCATGACATGCTTAATGCGAGACCGAATCCAGGGCCGAACGGCTCGGGTATTCAGAACGAAAACGCTGCGCGGGTACCAAGCCTCCAGGTTCCGGAAATTGCATTGCTCTCCGTCGCTATAACAGGTCCAGCGGCGGAACTTGGATTTCAACCCGATGTCGAAGCTCCAATGCGGCCATTTGTCGCTGTGAAGAGACGAGAGCTGCGACGCGCGAAAATAGCTGTGGAGCGAGGTCGTGCCCGTCTTATTGAAGCCGATGCAGAATATCTTCCCGGGCGGACGCGTTAGAAACATTGCTCGCCTCCCGCTGCGCGTGGCTGGGAAAGGTAGATCAGTTGCGCGCCGAGGCAAGCGTGCTGATCGCCGCGGCGAGCACCTTCTCAGCTATTGTCCGCGAAACTGTGCTGTCCTTGAATCCATGTTTCGCGCACGAACAAGTCATCGTCGAGCAATGCCAGGTCGGCGCGCCGCCCAGCGGAGATCGTGCCGCAGTCCTCTTGCAGTCCCAGGAAGGCGGCCGGCGCGCCGCTCGCCATGAGAAAGGCCGTTTCCGGGGCTACATCCAGCATCTCGATCGCGTTCCGCACGGCGAGCGCCATGTCGAGGTCGGAGCCGGCCAATGTGCCGCGCGAGTCAATGCACACGCCGTTACGTGCGGATATGCGCTTGCCCTGAAGCAGGAATTCCTTTGTCGCCGAACCGACGCTCGGCATGGCGTCGGTGACCAGCATGAACTTCTCGGGTGGTTTGCAGCGGAGCGCCAACCTCAGCGTGATGGGGCTCACATGATGACCATCGACGATGATTCCGCACCAGGTGCGCTCACTTTCGAGCGCCGCCCCCACAACCCCCGGCTCTCTCGCGCCGAGCGGGGACATTGCGTTGAAGAGGTGCGTAACGCCCGTAAGACCGGCCTCGATCGCTGCTTCCATATCAATGTAGTGGCCGTTGCTGTGTCCGGCGGACACAATGACACCCGCAGCCACAAGTCGTGCGATCATCTCGGCCGTGGTGCATTCGGGCGCCACAGTCACCAACGTCCGCCCCGCCTTTAGCGAGGTCAGGACAGCGAAACCCTCTTCATCAAGTGCGCGGATCTTCTCGGCATCGTGGATACCTTTGCGGTGCTCGTTGAGGAACGGGCCTTCGATGTGGATCCCGAGTACTCCGGGGACGCCTTCGGCAATGGCCGATTCGACTGCCTCGATTCCACGCCGAATGACCGACAGGTCGTCGCTGATCAGCGTCGGCAGGAAGCCGGTCGTGCCGAACGTTCGGTGCGCACGGCCGATTGTGCGGATGGTCTCGACGGCGGGAGCATCGTTGAAAAGCACGCCGTCGCCGCCATTGACCTGGGTGTCGATGAAGCCGGGTACCAGCAGCCCGGCCTTGAGGTCGCGCCGTTCAATGCCGGCCGGCAATTCTGCCTCATCGATCACCGCCGAGATGCGCCCGGAGTCGAGTATCAGGGACTTGCCGGCGACGACCCTCCCCTCGAGCAGGACGCGGCCGTTGACCAGCGCCGTTGCCATCACAACGTCTCGGTCACTTTGGTAAGATGAGGCGGCCGGTCCGGATCGAGGCCGCGCAACAACGAGAGTGCGTTGGCAGAGCGGTACAAGGCCGCGATCTGAAGCATCGGCTCGATTAACGGGTGTGCGGATGGCACCGGCAGCGCGGTGGCTCCGGTGACATCACCACCGGCAATGAATACCGGAGCTCCGCGTGCCAGCACGTCGTGGACGAGCTCGTCGATGCCCGCTGCCGTCTCATCGGACTGACGGAACACGAGCAGCGGAAGATCGGGACCCACCAGCGCCATCGGACCGTGACGGACCTCGGCCGCGCTGAACGCCTCGGCCTGGATCCGGCACGTCTCCTTGAACTTCAGCGCCGCTTCCTGCGCGATCGCGAGCCCTGGCCCTCGACCGATCACAAATAGGCTGCGGGCGCCCGTCAGGTGTTCAATCAGCGGCGACCAGTCGCAGCGCCATGCTTCGCGTAACAGTTCCGGTACCGTCTTCAACGCGGCCGCAATGGATCGATCATCGCTCCACGCCGCCACGAGCTGAAGAATGGCCGACAGGGTCGCGATGTAGGACTTTGTCGCCGCGACGCTCTGCTCTGGTCCCGCACGCAGCGGAATGGTCACATCACACAGGTCGGCCAACGCAGAGCCCTCGGCGTTCACGAACGCAAGCGTCAGCGCCCCTGCGGATTTGCCGGCCAACATCGCGCTCAGGATGTCGGGGCTTTTTCCGGACTGTGAAATCGCCATCGCGAGCATTCCGGATAGATCCGGCGCCCCGCCATAGATCGAGGCGATCGAGGGCGCAGCGGACGTTGTGAGGACACGGGCGCGAGTCTCGATCACGTATTTGGCGAATGTCGCGGCATGGTCGGAGCTGCCGCGCGCGTAGGTGACGACACCGCGCGGACGATCGGCGCGGAGTCGTTCGGCAAGGCTGCTTATGAGGGCAGCGTTCGCGCTTAGTTGCCGGTCAACAACATCGGCCGCCTCGGCCGCTTCGGCGAACATTCGGGTCGCCTCGGGCGCGGCTCCGCTCATGCGCGCGCGTTCAGTTCGGCAACAAAGTCATAAGCATCGCCGCGGTACCAGCTCAGGGTGGCCTCGATGACCCGTCCGTCATCGAGAAATCCTCGGCGCTCGATGTAAAGTGCGGCAGCACCAGGCTCGACCCCGAGCAGCCTCGCGCGCTCCGCGTCGACCGACACCGCGCGAAGACGCTGCAGCGCTCGGCTCGGACGGTTCCCGGCCGCCTTGAGGGCGGAGTAGAGCGAATCCTGGACTGAATCGGCGCTCGCGAGACCGAAACCGGGAATCGTCGAATATTCGATCGCCATCGGCAAATCGTCCGCGAAGCGAATTCGATGAAAACGATAGACCGGCGCTCCCGGGCTGAGACCAAGCGTCAGCGATTCCTCGGGAGTGACATTGCCCGACGCCCGGAGGAGCCATTCGCTCCGCGGCATCCGGCCCCGCGCGGCCATGTCTTCGGAAAAAGAGGTGAGCTTGGCGAACTGCTTTTCGACTCGGCCGCTGACAAAGGTTCCGGCACCCTGCCTTCGAGTCAGGAGCCCGTCGGCGACCAAGCCATCGAGTGCCTTGCGAATGGTGATCCGCGACACCGCGAACTCCGCAGCGAGCTCACGTTCGGGCGGTAACGCGTCCTGAGGGCCGAGCACGGACGATTCAATTGCCCGGCGCAAGGCGTCCTGCAGGCGACGGTAGAGCGGACCCTTTCCCTCAATGGCGCCGATCCGATCCGCCAGGCTCGTCACTCGATCCTCCCCACCCATCGCGTCCCGGTATAATACCAATATGGGACCACACGCCAACCGATTTATTTGGCCTGCTGCACTCGACGACTCCCCTTGACGTTTAACAGCAACTGGTGAATGGTGTGCCAATTGCGAACCATTGGTATCGCTTTGGACCTAGAACAAATAATAACTGGTCCGGGGGAAAGAGGGGAGAGACATGGCCATTCGCCACATGCTGATTGGGTCGGCAAGCGCGATCGCGTTGCTGGCCGGTACCGCGCACGCCCAGTCGACGGGGCAATCAACCAACCCGGATGAACCGCCAACCAACGCCGCTCCCTCGGGCGCGGTCCAGGCGGGCCCCGACGATCAAGCGATCGTCATCACCGGGTTCCGCAAGTCGATCGAAGCATCGATCAGGGCGAAGCGTGACTCGTCGGTCATCGAGGATGTTCTGACGGCGGAGGACATCGGCAAGTTCCCGGACAAGAATGTCGCCGAAGCCCTTCAGCGCATCCCCGGAGTCGTCATCAACCGTGAGTTCGGTGAAGGCGAGCGCGTCAGCGTCCGCGGCACCGACAAGAACCTCACGAAGACGCTTCTGAACGGGCATAATATCGCGACCGCCGACTGGTTCATTCTCGACCAGCTGAGCGCGACGCGCGCCTTCAACTATTTGACTCTTCCTGCCGAGATCGTCGGCGAGCTCGAGGTCTACAAAAGTCCTCAGGCCGATCTTGAGGAAGGCGGTGTCGGAGCGACGATCAATGTCCATACCCGAAATCCGCTCGATCTCGATCCGCTCACGATCTCGGCCTCGGCGCAAATGGTCTACAGCGAGCGCGCCAAGAAATGGGATCCGCAGGTATCCGGGCTCATCAGCTGGAAGAACTCCGGCGACACCGTCGGAGTGCTGGTCGCCGCGATTTATCAGAAGCGTCGGATTCGCCGCGACGGCGTCGAGGTGCTCACCTATTTCCGGCAGCTCGATAACCCCGATACGCCGCTGGTCAACGAAGAGCTGGCTGGCGGCGCGCTCATTCCTGGCCTGATCGGATCCGCGCTATTTCAGCAGGAGCGCGAGCGTTACGGAGGCAATGCCGCGATCCAAATCCGGCCCAACGACGCACTCGAGATCAATGTGACCGGGCTCTATTCCCGTCTCAACGCTAACAATTTCAACCAGAATTTCCTGGCCTGGGGCTCGCAGGCGATTGGCGGTGGCGGCACGTTGACCGACTTCACCGTGGAGGACGACACGGTCACCAGCGGAACGATCACGTCGACGCCGGAAGGCCGCGGAGTGGTGTTCGACGCCATCGATCGCAAGGCCCTGGCCACGGTCTGGTTCGGCGATTTCGACGCGATCTGGCGTCCCAGCGAGCTGTCGACAGTTCACTTCAAGGCCGGGTACACCGAGGCTCACGGCGATACGAAGGCGCAACCATTTTTCGAGGGCGGCGCTCCGGCGGGCTTCACCTTCGATCTGACTGGCCGCACGCCCCAAGTGTCGTTCACGGGGATTGATCCGACCAACCCCAACGATCTGATTTTCGACTTTGGGTCGCTCCACAAGATCACCAACGAGGATAAGGAAAAATACGCCTATCTCGACTTCGAGCAACGGCTCGAGATGGGTCCGCTGCAGGCGATCAAGATCGGCGCCAAGTTCACCGATCATGACCGCAAGACGACGTTCCTTGCGACGACCTTCGGCGGCTTTTTCCTTCCGCTGCGGGACACTGGTTGCGGCGGCCCCTGTACTTCGGCCGATTTCGCGGACGGCCTGACTCCCGGCGACTTCCTCGACAATATCGCGTTGCCGGGCACACTGACGAGCTACTGGCAGGTAGACAAAAACAAGCTCGAGGACATTTTCCTCGCGTTCCCGCACCCTCGGGTTCTCAATCCGCCGGAAAACTACTCGATCAACGAAAAGACCTATGGCGGCTACGCTCTGGCGAAGTTCGGCGGGGAGAATTGGCGAGGCAACATCGGGCTGCGTGTAGTCCGCACCGATCAGACATCGCGTGGAAACCAGCTTTTCGCCAGCAATCCCCCTCCCGACGCGATCCCTAATCCGTTCGGCGCCTTCGTCCCGATAGAGGTGAAGCGCCACTACACAGACTTCTTGCCGAGCGCTAACCTCAGCTTCGATCTCAGGCGCGACCTGGTTCTTCGCTTCGCCGCCGCCCGCACCATGGCGCGGCCCGACTATACGGACATCGTGCCGCGGGTCAGTCTCAATCCGGGCGCCCTCACCGGAAGCGGCGGCGATCCACTCGTCAAACCGTTCCGCGCCAACCAGTTCGATCTCTCGATCGAATGGTATCCCGATCGCGAAACGATCGTCGCCGCCGCGATCTACTACAAGGACATCATCTCCTTCATCGTGAACCGCACGACGCAGGAGGTTTTCCCGATCGAAACCGAGAATCCGAACCTGTCGCGCTGCACGCCCGCCGGCACGGGCAATCCCGATCTCTTCAACTGCATCTTCGACATCAACCGCCGGTCCAATGGGCCGGGCGGCAGGAACAAGGGTTTCGAACTGCAAGTGTCGCGGCCGATCTGGGGCGGATTCGGAGTGATCGGCAATTACACCTACTCAGACGCCAAGTCCGACAGCGGTGATCCGATCCCAGGCAACTCCAAGCACGCCTTCAACGCGACCGGCTATTACGAGCGCGGACCGGTTTCGGCGCGTCTGTCTTACACCTACCGGTCGAAGTTCTTCATCGACATCGACCGCGCCGCGCCGCTCAACCAGAAGTCGACGAGTTCGCTCGACGCATCGGCAAGCTACAAGCTTACCGAGAATTTCTGGCTGACCGCAGACGCGGTCAATTTGACTAACGAGAAGATCGAGCAATTCTCGGGAACCACCGTCCGGCCGCGGGCCATCTACGACAATGGCCGGCAATTCTACATTGGCGCGCGGTTCCGCTATTAAGAGCGGGGGAGCGGCGCGGGGCTTTACGGCCTCGCGCCGCCGCATGTCGGAGGGAACCGCGACGCGTGATCCGAATGTCGCTTGTGCTGGCAGTGTTTTTTTCGGGATGCGCAGCTGCGGCGTCGCCGAAGCTGCTGCCGATGCCAGGACACGTGGCGGAACACCGGGGAAGCTATATCCTGTCCCCTTCGGAGGCCATCCGGGTTCCGCCACGTGACAACGGTGCCGCGGAGGCGGCAGCCTACCTTTCGCATCTCTTGCGCCGCAGCAATGGTCTCGAACTGAAGGTTCGGCCTGACCGTGGGGCAATACGCTTCATTCGAGAGCGTGGCCTTGGAAAGGAAGGCTATTCGCTTCGATCGGGTCCGGACGGAATCAGGATAAGCGCAAGCAGCGATGCGGGGCTGCTTTACGGCGCAGTTACCGCTTGGCAGCTTGCGACGGGCGAAAAGCAGAACGTCGTTCCCGCTGTGACCATTCGTGATGAGCCGCGGTTTCAGTGGCGCGGGCTGATGCTCGACAGCGCCCGCCATTTCCAATCGCCGGAGTTCGTTCACAGTCTGATAGTTTGGATGGCTGTCAACAAGCTCAACGTCCTCCACTGGCATCTGGTCGACGACCAAGGATGGCGGCTCGAGATCAGAAAATATCCGCGGCTGACCGATGTCTCCGCGTGGCGGGTCCCGGCAACGGCCCCGGGAGCTCCGCCGCTGCCGCGCGTCGGCGGCTATTACACGCAGGATCAGGTCCGGCAGATTGTCGCCTATGCGGCCAAGCGTAACGTCACGATCGTGCCGGAGATCGAAATGCCGGGCCACGCGCTATCGGCGATCCGCGCCTATCCGGCGCTGGGAACCGGTACGCCGATTCCGCCTGGAGTTGAATCCGACTGGGGCGTCTTTCCCTGGCTCTATAATGTCGACGATCGCACCTTCGCATTCCTCGAAGATGTGCTCGGCGAAGTGATGGAGCTGTTCCCGTCGCGCTACATTCACGTCGGCGGCGACGAAGCGGTGAAGGATCAATGGAAGTCATCGCCCGATGTCCAGGCGCGAATGAAGGCGCTCGGAATCAAGGACGAGGATGCGCTGCAGAGTTGGTTCATGGGTCGAGTCGGGAAGTCTCTCGAAGCCCACGGCCGGCGGATGGTCGGCTGGGACGAAATCTTGAAGGGCGGCATCCCCAAGGATGCGACGATAATGTCGTGGCAGGGCACCAACGGCGCCATCGCTGCGGCAAAGGCGGGACATGATTCGGTCTTGAGCCCATCGCCGATACTCTATTTCGACAACCGTCAGGGCTTCAGCGACATTGAGCCGCCCGGACGGGGCAATCTGGTCGACTTGCAGAGCGTCTATGCCTTCGAACCATCGCCGCCGGAGCTTACGACCGCTGAGCGTCGGCATATTCTCGGCCTACAGGGCAATCTGTGGACCGAGCATGTGCGCACCGAGCAGCGTGCGGCATGGAATCTTTTCCCCCGCGCCAGCGCAGTCGCCGAGATCGGCTGGTCCGATCCGCCCAGACGCAACTTCGCAGATTTCATCGATCGGCTTGTGCCGCAGATGGCACGCATGAAGTCGTTAGGTCTTGTGCCAGCAGCGACTGCCTTCGCCGTCAAGACGGAGACGGATTTCTCGCCAGTCGAAAACCAAGTGACTGTCGCCCTGTCGAATCAGTCAGGACTTGAGATCCGATACACGCTCGATGGAACGCCGCCATCGAGGACTTCGTCAATCTATCGAAAGCCGCTCTCCCTTGAGCCCACGCGCTTTCGTGCGGCGACTTTCTACCATGGGCGCCCGCTCGACGGTGCAATCGATCAGGTCGTCGACTTTCGCTCCGTATGGACGCGCACCGATGAGCAGCTGCGCACTTGCACCGACGCGGTAAGACTCGCGGTCGAAGACGATTATCCTGCTGCGGGACCGCGCGCAGTGTTCGTGACCGACATCTTCAACCCCTGCTGGATCTTCGAGAAGGCGCATACTGGAATAGTTCATCGCATTGCCATCGACGTTGGCCAGTTCCCGTTCAACTTCCAGGTCGGGAAGGACGCCGAGAACATCCATTTCCGTCCGCAAGCAACGCCGAACGGTGAGTTCGAAGTGCGCGCACCCGGATGCGACGGCCAGCGCGTCGCCGTGCTGCCCTTGCCGTCGGCGCGAACAAACCCCGGCGTCACGCGTCTCATCGCGCCGATCAAACCCCATAAGGGTCGCGAGGACCTGTGCATCACTTACACGGCGAAGGGCGTGAACCCGATGTGGGCCGTCAATCGTGTTGAGCTGCTCACCCAATGACCGACGTCGTTCTCCACGCGCCCTTTTCGGGCTGGCTAACTCCGCTCGACGAAGTGCCCGACCCGGTCTTCGCCGAACGCATGATGGGCGAAGGCATCGCAATCGACCCCACTGAAAACGTGCTCCAAGCGCCTGCCGACGGCACGGTGATCGCGATTCCCGAGACTGCCCACGCGGCAACTCTGCGGCTCGCCAACGGTGCAGAGCTCCTGATCCACATCGGACTGGAAACGGTTGCGCTCGGTGGCGCAGGCTTTCGCGCGCTGAGTTCGGCTGGAGCGCAGGTCAAGGCCGGCGATCCGCTGATTGAGATTGATCTCAAGCAGGTCGCCGAAGGCGCCCGAAGCCTCGTGACGCCAATCGTGCTGGCGAGCGAAGGCTATTCGATCGTCCTAAAGAAAGTCTCGCGGCCCGTGCAATCCGGAGACCCGATCGGCACCGTCTCCGGTGAGGCAGCGGCGACGGCAACCGAGGATATTGGAGAAGTCTTCGAGCGCACCGTCCGGATCGAAGCAGCGCACGGTCTTCATGCGCGTCCGGCGGCCAGGATTTCGGCTCTTCTCCGACCGTTCACCGCGGAAGTGAGCCTGACATTGAACGATCGTTCGGCCAACGCTCGGAGCACCGTCGCCATGCTTGGGCTCGGTGTCCGGCAAGGCGACGAGGTGCGCGTTGTCGGGCGCGGTCCGGATTCGCAAGCAGCGGTCGAGGCGGTCGTCGGACTTGTTGAAGGCGGGCTGGGCGAAAGCGGCGCCGCAGCGACGGCAATCGCCCCTCCGCGCACGCACGGCCCCGCTTGCGCGTCGCCTGGGCTCGCCATTGGCCGGGTCGTCCAGTTCCGCGTGAGCGACCTGCCGGTGCCGCGTGACGGCGCAGGAGTCGGCGAGGAGCGTGAACGGCTCGCCAAGGCACTCGAGACGGTCGCAGCATCGCTGATCGGAACCGATCTGGTCGCAGCGGAGCTCGCGGCAGCTCACCGCGCAATCCTGGAAGACCCCGATCTCCTCGTGCGCGCCAATCGTGACATTGCCGAAGGTCGCAGCGCCGCTTTCGCTTGGCGAAGCGCCTGCGACTCCGCGCGAGAGGATATTCGCGCGACGGGCGATGCATTGCTCATCGAGCGAGCCGCAGACCTGCTCGATATCGAGCGGCGCGTGATCGCTGCGATCGTCGGCGATACGGCCGACACGATTCCCGGGCTTCCTCCGGAGTCGATCCTCATCGCACCCGACCTGCTGCCGTCGCAATTCCTTGCCCTCGACAAGTCGCGGCTCGCCGGAATCTGCACAGCCGAGGGCGGACCGACGTCGCACGTAGCCATCCTCGCGGCCGCCGCGGGCATTCCGATGCTCGTGTCAGCCGGCGCCGACGTACTCGATATCGCCGACGGCACGAGCGCGATTCTCGACGCCGATCACGGGCGCATCGAAATGAATCCGGCTCCCGACAAACTGAGCGAGGCCCGAGCGCAGCTCGCCGAACGCAACGCGCGCCGAGCCGCCGACGCGCGTGACGCACTCGAACTCTGCTTCACCGCCGACGGTGTGCGCATCGAGATCTTCGCCAATTTCGCTTCGATCGAAGATGCCCAAGCCGCGGTTGCAGCCGGCGCCGAAGGTTGCGGCCTGCTGCGTACCGAATTCCTTTTCCTCGATCGGGATTCGCCCCCCGATGAAATGGAGCAACAGCGCGTCTATTCCGCGATTGCGGAAGCCCTGCAGGGCCGACCGCTCGTCATTCGGACGCTCGACATCGGCGCCGACAAGCAAGTGCCCTATCTCGCCTTGGGGCGTGAGGACAATCCGGCGCTCGGCCTGCGCGGCATCCGGTTGACCCTGGCGCGCCCGGACTTGCTCAGCGCTCAGTTGCGCGCGATCGTCCGCGCTGTTCCCGCTACCCAATGCCGGATCATGTTGCCCATGGTCGTCGACATTGAGGAACTTCGTCAGGCCCGGAAAATGCTGGACGAAGCGGCAGCAGCCGTTGGGGTCGGCGACAGGATAGATCTCGGGATCATGGTCGAGACCCCCGCGGCAGCGATGCTTGCGGAGACGCTCGCCGCCGAAGCCGACTTCCTCTCGGTCGGCACGAACGACCTCACGCAATACGCGTTGGCGACGGACCGCGGCAACGCGGCCGTTTCCGCGAAGGCCGACGCGCTTCACCCGGCGGTACTTCGCCTGATCCGGGAAGCCGCCGAAGGCGCTTCGAAGCATGGCCGCTGGATTGGCGTGTGCGGCGGCTTGGCGTCGGACCCGCTCGCTGCGGGAATTCTCATCGGCCTGGGAGTCACCGAACTTTCCGTCGCGCCGGCGGCGGTTGCGACGATCAAAGCGACGGTTCGTCGCCTGCGCACCGATGATTGCCGAGCGCTTGCCGAGCGCGCCTGCGCTGCCGCCTCCGCGCAAGAGGTCCGCACGATTGCCGCCGAGGAATTGTCGCGATGTTCCGCGTAGAACGCCTTCAGCCGCTCGGCCGGGCGCTGATGCTGCCGATCGCAGTGTTGCCCATCGCTGCGCTTTTGCTTCGGCTGGGGCAAGCGGACATGCTGGACATTCCGTTTGTGGCGGCAGCAGGAAATGCCATTTTCTCGAACCTCGGACTGCTGTTCGCGGCCGGAGTCGCCGTCGGCCTCGCGCGCGAGAATCACGGCGCCGCCGCGCTTGCCGGAGTCGTCGCTTATGTCGTCGCCACCGAAGGCGCAAAAACGCTGCTGAGGCTGCCGCCGGACATTGTCACGGCCAGCGAAGTTGAGCAGGCTGCGTGGCGGGCCAAGGAGATCGCCAAGCTGAGCGTTCCCGCCGGGATTCTCTCCGGCATCGTCGCGGGGGTGCTCTACAACCGCTATTCGAACATCAAGCTGCCCGACTACCTCGCCTTCTTCGGAGGGCGCCGCTTCGTGCCCATCGCAGCGGGCCTTGCCGGCGTGATCGGTGCGGTGTTGTTCGGCTACGGCTTCCCATGGTTCGAAGCCGGCGTCGACACGCTCAGCCGCTGGGTGGTGAGCGCGGGGCCGATCGGCTTGTTCCTTTACGGCGTTCTCAACCGCTTGCTCCTAATCACCGGACTGCACCACATTCTCAACAACATCGCCTGGTTCCTGCTCGGCGATTACAACGGCGCAACCGGCGACCTGAAGCGTTTCTTCGCCGGCGATCCGACTGCCGGAAGCTTCATGGCCGGCTTCTTCCCAGTGATGATGTTCGGCCTCCCGGCCGCGTGCCTTGCCATGTACCGGAATGCCCTTCCGGAGCGGCGAAAGGCGGTCGGCGGCTTGCTGCTCAGCGTCGCGCTCACCTCGCTGCTCACCGGCGTGACCGAGCCGATCGAGTTCCTATTCATCTTCCTCGCGCCGCTGTTGTTTGCGGTGCACGCCGTTCTGACCGGCTTGGCGATGGTCGTCATGGACGCGCTCGGAGTGAAGCTAGGGTTCGGCTTCTCTGCAGGCCTCTTCGATTATGTTCTAAACTTCGGCCTCGCTACCCGGCCACTGCTCCTCTTCCCCGTCGGGGCGATCTATTTCCTCGTTTATTATGTGACATTCAGCTGGTGCATCCGCCATTTCAATCTGGCGACGCCAGGCCGCGAGCCGGCGGGAGAATCAGCAGCGTCGGCGCCGGCGGTAACGACCTCGGGCGAACGCGCCGAACAATTCGTTGCGGCGCTGGGTGGCGCTGCGAATTTGAAGACAATCGATGCCTGTACGACGCGGCTCAGGCTCAGCTTGGTCGATCCGGCGGTCGTCGACGAGCCCGCGTTGCGAGCGCTCGGAGCTCGTGGAATCGTCCATCCCGGCGGCGACGCAATGCAGGTGGTGGTTGGTCCCATTGCCGATCAGCTCGCCGGCGAAATGCGCGCCGCGACCGCACGGAATCATCCGGCGGAACGGACGAACCTGGCGTCTGCCATCGCCAGTGCGCTGGACCAAGCCGGCATACGAACCGTCGGCCGGAGCGGAAGCCGCCTGCTGATCGGCCTCGACCATCCATCACTGATTTCAGCGGCCCAGCTCGACCAGCTGGAAACGCGCGGCTGGGTCTTCGTCGACGGCGGCATCCAGCTCATCATTGGCCCGAACGCTGAGGCCGTCGAGCAACAGCTGCGGCTCAATGCAATTCCGGCCAGCGGGCAATCAGCGACGTGAGATACTCGGGCGACCGGTTGCTCAAGCCGCAATTTCGCGCTCGGCGGTCGTCCTCTCCGCAACCCTGGTCCGCAATTCGATCAGGCTGAGGAGAAGCTCGTCTCGCTCGGCTTCGAGCTCCGCGATGGTGCGCGAGCCGACTTCGTTGTGGACGCTGTCGATCAGCTTCTTCTGCACTTCGGGCGTGAGTTCGGGATTGCCGAGGCTCTTGAACGACGCCTGCAGCGGACCGGCGAACTGCTCGAAGAAATGCTCGATCCCGCCGGCGCCGCCGCCGAGATGGTTGAGCATCATGTTGCCCATGAGGCCCCAGCGCAGCCCGGGCCCCGAGGACAAGGCCGTATCGACATCCTTGGCGCTCAGCACGTCGTTCGCGACGAGGTAGTAAACCTCGCGCGCGAGCGCCGCCTGGAGCCGGTTGGCAACATGCCCCGGAAGCTCCTTGTTGATACGGACCGTGTCCTTGCCGATCGACGTATAAAATTCGTCGGCGCGCTCGATGGTCTCTTCCGAGGTTTTAGCGCCGCCGACGATCTCGACCAACGGGATCAGGTGGGGCGGATTGAACGGATGGCCGATGACGCAACCTCGGGATGGGCGGTCGCGCCAAGCTGGATCTGGTTCATTGGAAGCCCTGATGAGCTCGAAGCGATGATCACCTCCGATGGGAGCAGCGCGTCCATTTGCCCCTAGAGCTTCTGTTTGAAATCGAGCCGTTCCGGCCCGTTTTCCTGCACGAAATCGACACCGCTGAGCGCTCCGGCGAGGTCGGCGTTGAACTTCAGATTCGACTGCGACGCGCCGGCCGAGAGGCCAAGCCGCTCCAGCGCGGGCCACGCCTTCGCGACGAATTCGCGCAGCCTTTCTTCCGCGCCCGATGCCGGATCAGTCGCGACGACCTCCAGTCCCTTGGCGAGATAGAGCGCGGCCCAGCTCGCGCCGATAACTCCGGTGCCGACGATGGCGACGCGGCGAATGGGCTTGGTCATTTCATATCTCCGGTGTTTAGATTTCGGCGTAGGCGATGCCGGTCAGGTTGCCTTGGGCGTAGGCGACGGCCTTGTGCTCCGAGCCGTCGAGGCGGGCCGAGTAGATCGTGCCGGCGAAGTCGGTCAGGAACATGCGGTCGTTGGCGGCATCGAGCGCGATGCCGATGCCTTCCATCAGATGATCGAAGATGATTTCCTGCTGGCCCGGATCGTGCTCGTCGATCTCCAGCCGCATGCGGTTGACCGTGTTGCCGCGGGGCGGATCGCCGCGGTCGGTCCAGTAGATCCAGCCGTCTGCGATCTCCAGATCGATCGGCTCGGGCAGGCGATCCTTGATGAGCTCGATGTCCGTCCGAGACCCTGGCGTTTCGCCGGCCCTCAGCTTGAGTGGCGCGCGGAAGAGCTGGCCGACATCACCGTTGTCGGGTCCCTTCTGCGTCCACCAGATCTCGTTCCAGCCGTGGTCGATCGCGACGCCGACGCACCAGCGAGTCTGATCCTTCCGGTCCTCGTCGCCGTCGCCGGTCTGGACGAGGGTCTCGAGTCCCGACCCGTCGAGGTTGCAGCACATGACGCGCATGCCCTCGCGGTCGCCCCAGTAGAGCTTGCCGGTCGGCTTATCGAGGATCAGCTGCTTGGGTGTGTGGGTGCTGCCTGGAGCCACGATGGTCGTGCGGTTCTTGCCGTCGAAATCGGCGCGCTCGATCGAGCCGTCGTTTTGGCTGGGAACACCCATGTTGGTCCAGTAGATATGCCCGTTCTCGGCATCGACCACGATTCCGTCGGGAAGACGCGCATCGGTGACGAGGATTTTCTTGTCCGAACCGTCGGGACTGATCGAAAAGATCTTACCGCCGCCGAGGTCGAGGACGAAGAGCCGGGCGGTCCGGGCCGCGTCCGATGAGTTCTTGGCATCTAAGGTGTGATGGACTGTCATAGCGTGTTCCTTTTGGTGATGACGGCAAGCGGTTTGTTTCGCCGCGCGCGATTCTGCTCGGACCTGGTCACGTTCGTGACTTCCTGGTCGAGGCCGCTCTTGTCGCTGAAGAAGGCGGCAGCGAAGAGACCGCAACCCAGCAGGACCGAGAAGAAGACGCCGAGCGTCGTTGCAACAACTGTGGCGGTATCGAGCGTGCTGAACAGCTGGAGATAGGTCAGCGCGCCGAGCACCATGAGGACGGCGATCACCGCGATCCATTTCATGATGCGCTTGAATTCCGCGATTGCGGTCTGGCGGGCGTCAGCCATGGCGATCACGCCGCCTTCGCGAAATTGGGCGGACGCTTCTCGAAAAAAGCCGAGAAAGCTTCCTTCGCGTCGGCCGAGATGACGCGCTGCTCGAACTCCTGCGCTTCGGCAGTCACAGCAGCCCGGAGCGTTTCAATCGACGCCTGCTTGAGGAGCCGCTTGTGCGCCCGGAGCGCGCCGGCAGCGGCCGTGGTTCCGAATACTTGAGGGCAGTGGCCATCCAAAAATCTCCATTCCGTTGCGAGTGCAGCAGTTCGTGCGGCCGACCGGAAATGGCGAGGTAAACCTAAGTCGAGTAGACGGCGTTTTCGGGAACGAGCCTTCCGATCCGCGGAAGGCTCAGGCCGGCGGTCTTGTCCAGGCGCCAATCAGGAGCGGGCTCTGCATGACTCCGCCAGTGCGCGCCAGATCGAGGCGCATGCGTTCTTCAAGCGTTTCGATTTGTACGTCTTCGGCTGTCGCAACGCCCAGCGCCTCGAGCTGCGGCAGAAGCGTTCGGACAACGTTCGTCAGGAACATCGGCGCAGTGCTTTCGGCGCCGCCAACGAAGCCGTCGAGACGCATCCGCGGTGGCGGGAGGCCGGCCTCCCTGAATGCCCTGTACAGCTCCGAGCCCATTTGCAGCTTGATGCCCGCTCGTTCGAACGTCTCGATGAGCCATTCGCGGACCTGGTCGACCACTGCGGTTGGTGGGATCGTCCTCGCCGTCAAATGGTCAATCTCCTGAAACACCAACAGACCGCCCGGCTGGAGACAGCGAACTAACACTCGCAAGTCGCGTACTGGATCTCGACGATACGCGAGCACTACTCGACCAACGATCGCTTCGAAGTCAGCTCCGAAAGGCAGATCATCCATCTGCGCTTCAAGAAAGTCGACGTTGCCAAGACCCCGGAACGCGGCCCGCTCGGTCGCATAGGCGACTGATTGAACCGACGGGTCAAAGCCGATGACAAGCCCATCTCGTCCCACGATCTCCCGCGCCAGCAAGGCGACATCGCCTGCGCCGCTGAACACGTCGAGAACTCGCATGCCCGGCTTAAGACCAGCTTCCACAAAAAGCTGACGGGTGAACGGCTCGAGCGCCCGCGCAGACATGCCGGGCTGATCCAGCGCGTCGGGCGAGCGGGTGATTTCGCCTGTCACCGAGCCATCGGTCATCGTGACACCCTTATGCGTGATTGCGACGCGGGTTGTCTCTCGAGCCTTGGCTGGCGCTATGCACTCGCTGGCTTGGTCGGACAAGACCGATGCCGAGCGGACACGGTTGCCTGTGGCTGAATCTTGTGGATCCGATCGAGCGGCACGATGTAGTCGGTTCCGTACTGGACATCCCGCACCCAGGCGCTGTCGGCGTTTATCGCGATGACTCGGTAGTGAGGGTACCGATTCTCACCGGTGCGGACTATGTCGCCAGTCCGGACTGGCGCCCCGAAGTCGCCGGGAAGATCGCCCACATTGAGGTCGCGCGCGAGGGTAGCCATGGCCGCATCCGGTCCCTTGTTTAGTCGCGAGTGCCAGCCTGCAGCTCGCCGATCGCGGAAAAATAGCGATCGAGCAGGTCGCGGCCATCAGCCGTTAGTATGGCGCGACCGAAAGGAAGCTTTTCAGCCAACGAAAGGCCGGGCGTCCGCACGGGTAGCGCGGACTAGGCGGCCAGCGCTGCGCCGGTCGGGAACGACGGTGGTGGGCACGTCGCCCCCGCGTTCAAGCACTAGATCCACGGGACAACGCTGGGCGATGCTCAACAGGCGTTCGCGTTGTTCATCGGTCGCGTTTCCGAGCTCCAGTTCGCAAACGAAGCGATCTTTCGCCGTAGCCGAGCCTTTGGAATGCGTGACTCGAACGCCCAGGCCGTCGAGAGCCCAGCCTTTGCGCTGGACGTGAAGCAAGGCCTGTTGCCGTTTAAGACGCGAGCCTTCATCGACTGCATGACCCCGCGGCTCCGACAGGCCCTGAAAGATTGCGAAGGCTGCTGACCCCATAGCGATTGCGAGAGGCTGTCTCTCGATTTCGGGCAATCCCCCTGGCTTACGCGCTGTATTAGTTTTCCACGCGAAGAAAGGGGCCTCATGATCGCGTGGCAAACAGTGATGGACGGTGTTAATGCGCGACGGCCGGTTGGCCTGTTTAAGCGTAAGGCGCCCTCGGTAAACGGGCATTGCGCATGACTCTGGCGTATCAGTTCAAGCCGTATGAGCGCCCGATAATCCCGGGCTCGCCATTCAACCCTGACCATCCGCCAGGGCGGATGTGGGCCTATGGCGCTATGGGCGTGCTGGCGGCGCTGACCGGCGGGCTCGGGAACGCCTTGGTCACTGCCAACCTGCCCTATTTCCAAGGGACTCTCGGACTCACGGCCGAGGAGGTTGCCCTCAGCCCGGCGATCTACGCGACCACTTATATTTGCGCGAACCTGGTGCTGGTGAAGTTCCGCCAGCAATTCGGACTCGCGTTGTTCCTCCGCGTGGTGCTGGTCGCTTATGTCGTGGCTACGGCGATGCACCTGTTCGTACACGGCTTCTGGTCGGCATTGCTGGTGCGCGGCCTGAGCGGGATCGCGGCGGCGGGCCTTTCGACGCTTGGAGTCCTTCTCTTCTTTCAGGCAATGCCCGCGCCCAAGCGGGTGATGGGCGTACTAATGGGCGTGAGCATTCCTCAATTGGCGACACCGCTAGCCCGAGTGATTGCGCCGTCGCTGCTGGAATGGGGCAACTGGCGGATGGCCTATATGTTCGAGCTTGGGCTCGCGATGTTGATCCTGGCGGCAATCATCATCCTTCCGCTTCCGCCCAGCGAACGCAGCAAAACGTTCGAACGGAGCGATTTCGTCACGATCGCCCTGATGGTCCCAGGCGTCGGGTTGCTTTGCACAGTGCTCGCGCTCGGCCGAATCGACTGGTGGACGGATGCCGCCTGGATCGCTTGGGCAATGATCGCGTCGATCGTGCTGCTCACGGCGACCTTGCTCCACGAGCACTACCGATCAAACCCGCTACTGACCACGCGATTCATTGCCCGGAAGACGATCTTGCGCATCTTCACTGTCGCCTTTTGCATACGCATCATCATCTCCGAGCAGACCTTCGGCTCGGTCGGCCTGCTGACGACGCTCGGTTATGGGACGGAGCAGCTTCGGACTCTCTACATCATCGTCACCCTTGCCTCGATCGCCGGGTTCGTCACGGCGATTACCACCCTGAAGCCGCAATCCCCGGCCCGACCGATCCAGATCGCCTGCCTGCTGATCGCGATCGCCGCCTTCATCGACTCTGGATCGACCAGCCTTACGGGGCCGTCGCAAATGTTCCTGAGCCAGGCATTGGTCGGCTTTGCTGCCCTGCTTTTCATCGGACCCGCCTTCGGTATCGGTCTCACCAGGGCGTTGCTCGCCGGGCCGCAGAATTTCATCACCTGGCTGGTCATATTCCTCGCCTCGCAGAACCTTGGTGGTCTCGTCGGCTCCGCGCTGTTCGGAACGCTTCAGACGGCGCGCGAAAAATTCCATTCGAACATCCTCGTTCAGCAGGTGGTGCTCGGCGATCCAACCGATGCGGCCCGTATCTCGGGCACCGCGAAACAGCTGGGCGGAGTCATCATAGATCCCACGCTTCGAACGGCCGAGGGCGCGGCCCTCGTCAGCCAGCGGGTGACGCGCGAGGCCAATGTGCTGGCCTATAACGACGTCTTCATGGTGATCGGTGTCGCCGCTTTCCTGTTGTTTCTGTGGGGCATCGCGATCGAGCTCAAGATGCGTCGGCGCGGCGAGATTTCCCCCATCGTCCAATTCGGCCAAGCCATTGCGGCGCAGATGGCGGCTGCCAAGAAGCAAGGACATTCGTCGTGAACGAAGCCACTAGCGTTGACGCAACCGCCGCTGCTCAGGCGCCCGACCGTTGGAGTCCGCCGACACCCGGTTGGTTTGGGACTGTACTCGTATTGGTGCTCGCCGTGGGCGCGATTTTGGCAATCCTCTACGCATGGCGGCTACCGCCGTTCGGCCGCGTCGAGCAGACCGACGACGCTTATGTTCGCGGGCAGACGACGGTGATCAGTCCGCAGGTTTCTGGCTACGTGGCCGAAGTTCCCGTCACCGACTTCCAGACCGTGCGCGCGGGCGACGTTCTCGTCCGCATTGATGATCGCATCTACAGCGCGAGGGTCGCCCAGGCGCGGGCGAATGTCCTCACCCAGATTTCGAACCTCCAGAATTCCGACCAGGCGCAGCGGTCAAAAGAGGCGAATACGCTCGCCCAGGATGCGGCGATCGCTAGCGCCGATGCGCAGCTCCGACGCCAGCGGGCCGACACGGCGCGGACCGAGAACCTGATCACCAGCGGCTGGGTCACGAAGCGCGAACGGGACCAGCAGGTCGCTGCCCTGCGCTCCGCCGAAGCGGACCTCCGGGAAGCCCATGCGGCGCGGGAGATCGGCACGCAGGATGTTCGGACGGTCATTGTTGGCCGCAGCGGGCTCAGGGCCAATGTCGAGGCGGCCAAGGCCCAGGCACGGCTGGCTGAAGTCGATCTTGGCTATACGGTCATCCGCGCGCCAGTCGCCGGACAGCTGAGCGAAGTCTCCGTACGCAGAGGCCAGTATGTCACGGCCGGCACTCAGCTCATGTATCTCGTGCCGAATACGCTCTGGGTGACGGCCAACTTCAAGGAGGCGCAGACCCGCCACATGCGCGTGGGCCAGAAAGCGTCCTTCACTGTCGACGCGCTTGGAAGCAAGCGCCTCACCGGTCACGTCGAGAATATGGCGCCGGCAACCGGGTCGGAGTTCGCCGTTCTCAAGCCGGACAATGCGACCGGCAATTTCGTCAAGGTCGCACAGCGAATCGCGGTCCGGATCCGTATCGATCCGGACCAGGCTTTGGCACTGCGGCTGCGACCCGGCATGTCGGTCGTTGCCCGCATCAACACGGACGATTGAGCCATGGACTCGACACTCGCAGCGCTGCTCGGCGCGGTCATCGGCGGAGGCTTGTCGGTCCTCGCCTCGTGGCTCGCGCAGCGCGTCCAATCGAGATCGAATTGGCTCGCGCAGGAAATCAAGCAAAGGCAGCAGCTCTACAGCGATTTCGTCGAGGCGGCCGCCTGCTGCTTTGCCGACGCGCTGCAGGAAAGTGACCCCGATACGGTGACCTTGGCGAAGCTGTACGGTGAGATTGGGCGGATGCGGCTCATTTCCTCGGAGCCGGTGCTGAGAGAAGCCAATGCGCTCGCGCACAAGATCCTGGACGCCTATGCCGACACCAACCGCACCAGGGCCGAGGTCAGGGACTTTCTCGCGCACGATTCGGTCGACCTTTTCTCCGATTTCGGCGACGCGTGCCGAGCCGAGCTGGTGCGGCTGCAACCGCTCCGTGTCGGCATCGAGGGACCCGTGATGTTCCGGATCACGCCGATCCCGGAAGCGTCCTCTCCGAGTTAATCAACGCTCCAAAGCCTGGCGCGGTCGCCAGTTGCAGACGAGCAGACCAAGACTGGATCGGAGGATCAGATGGCCACCACTTCCACCGCTGAGAAGCGCGCAAACCGTCATATTGCTTTCACCATCTCGGCGGCCGTGATCGGCCTCATCGGTCTCGCCATCCTGATCGGCGGCATCTGGCTGGTCTCGCTCGGCGGCAGCTTTTATTATCTGTTGTGCGGTGCCGGGGTCATCGCGACCAGCGTGTTGCTGTTCCTGCGCAGGCGCGAGGCGCTCTGGCTTTACGCCTTCATCATCTTGGCCACCGTCATCTGGGCCATCGCGGAGATCGGTTTCGATTGGTGGCCGATGGTGCCGCGCGGTGACGTTATTTTCCTGATCGGAATTTACCTCTGCCTGCCGTTCATGATGAGGCCGCTCATCGCGAAGGAAAGGGGAGAGCGCCGGCGGGTGGCCGGAGTTCCGCTATTCGGTGCGCTCGCTATCGGTGGGGTCGTGGGCCTGGCCTCGATGTTCACAAACTATCACAACATCGATGGCGAGATTCCGGTCGCGCAGGGCGCGATTCCAGCAAATTACGCCGGCGTTCGCGACGGCGACTGGGGCGCCTATGGCGCGTCGCTCTACGGCAACAAATGGTCGCCGCTGACCCAGATTACGCCGGCCAATGTGTCGCGCCTCAAGGTCGCATGGACGTATCGAACCGGCGACTCAAAGGGTCCTGGCGATCCCAACGAAACGACCCAGGAGGTCACCCCGATCAAGATCGGTGACACGGTCTACATCTGCACGCCGCACGCCCGCGTGGTGGCGCTCGACGCGGAGACCGGGCGGCCCAAGTGGAAATTCGATCCGCATGAGGCTGTTTCTAAGAACCTGCAGCATCTCACGTGCCGCGGCGTGTCCTATCATGACGCGGCCGAGACGGGAGCGACGGCGGCGGCAAATGGCGAATGTCCGCAGCGTCTTTTCCTCGCGACCGCGGACGCACGCCTGATCGCGCTGGACGCCCGCACGGGCCAGCCCTGCCGCGGTTTCGGCCAGAATGGAGCGGTGAACCTCTGGGTAGGCATGCCTCAGGTGCAGGCGGGTTGGTATTATTCGACGTCGGTCCCGCTCTCCACGCGCAAGGCTGTCATCGTGGCGGGCAATGTGAGTGACGACGTCTCGATCCACGTTCCATCCGGCGTGATCCGTGCCTTCGATCCCGCGACCGGCAAGCTGCTGTGGAACTTCGATCCCGGCAATCCGGACAGCAGCGCGCCGATTGGGCCAGGGCAGCATTACTCCTGGTCGTCGCCCAACAGCTGGAGCACGGCGTCGGCCGACGAGGCGCTCGGAATGGCCTATTTCCCAATGGGCATGGGTGCAGTCGATCAATGGGGCGGCACGCGTCCTCCAACGACCGAAAAATATGCGACGTCAATCCTGGCTCTTGACCTCGCAACCGGCAGACCGCGTTGGGTTTTCCAGACCGTCCATCACGATCTGTGGGACATGGACGTTCCGGCCCAGCCGAGTCTGATCGACCTTGATCGCCCCGGCGGCCGGGTGCCGGCATTGGTGCAGGCGACCAAGACGGGGAACCTGTGGATCCTCGACCGCCGCACGGGCAAGCCCATCTTCCCGGTCGAGGAACGCCCGGTGCCGCAGGGTGCGGCGCCCGGCGATCGTACATCCCCGACGCAGCCCTATTCCGCCGTGTCGCTGATGCCCGAGCAACGCGTGCGCGAAAAAGACATGTGGGGCGCGACCCTGCTGCAGCAGCTCGCCTGCAGGATCCGGTTCCATCAGCTCAGGTACGACGGACCGTACACTCCGCCGTCGATAAAGGGATCACTGATATATCCCGGCAACTATGGCGTTACCGATTGGGGCGGCATTGCGGTCGACCCGGTGCGCCAGATGATCTTCGTCAATCCCAATTACCTGGCGTTCGTCTCCCGCCTCATCCCGACCGAAATCGCCGTAAAGCAGGGCCTCGCTACGACCAGTCAGGCGCCGCCCCGCGGCTTCGCCTCCAAGCCGGCCGACGAGCATGGCCTCAACGTGAACGCGGGTGCACCATTCGCAGTCGACCTCAATCCGTTCCTGTCGCCGATCGGGTTTCCCTGCCAGCAGCCGCCCTGGGGCTATGTCGCGGGGATCGACCTCAAGACCGGCAAGACTGTGTGGATGCACAAGAACGGAACCGTCCGCGACGAAGCGATCGTCCCGCTTCCGTTCAAGATGGGCGTTCCTTCGCTCGGCGGCCCGATCGTCACGGCCGGCGGCGTTGGGTTCCTGACGTCCGCTCTCGATTATTACATCCGCGCTTATGACATGACGACGGGCAACGTCCTGTGGCGGGACCGTCTCCCCGCTGGCGGCCAGTCGACGCCGATGACCTACCGGTCACCGTCGGGACGCCAGATGGTGGTGACGATGGCCGGCGGGCACGGATCGCTCGGAACGACGATGGGCGATTATCTGATCGCCTATGCGCTGCCCATAGGAGCGCGCTGATGCGGACGATCGCGGCTGTCGCATCCTGTACATGCATGTGCATGGCGTCGGCCGCCGCCGCCGCCCAGGACAAGCCGCCCGTCAGCCTTCCCGAGAGGATCGATACCCATCGGCCGCCGCCGCCCACGGGCCTTCTTGGCGACATGGGCGGGCTTCGGGCGAGTCTGCACGATGCGGGCATCGACATCTCCGCGGGCTATACTGGAGAGGTCGGTGGGAACTTCGCGGGAGGCAGGCGGAAAACCGTCACCGAGACCGGCCAGTTCGCGCTCGGCGCGACCTTCGATGCCGAGAAGATCGCCGGCATCAAGGGCGGCGCGTTCCAGGCAACCGTCACCTTTCGTCACGGTGCCCTTCTCGACCGTCATGCCGGGCTCGGCACCCTCCAGCAGGTCCAGGAGATCTGGGGTCGCGGCCAGACGTGGCGGATCACCCAACTCTGGTATGAGCAGAAGTTTGCGGACGGCGCAGTGGCGATCAAGGCCGGCCGAGCCACCGTCGGCGAGGATTTCTCCGCCTTCTCCTGCTATTTCATGAACCTAACCTTCTGCGGGTCGCAGCCCGGCAATCTCGTCGGCGATTACTGGTTCAACTGGCCGGTAAGCCAGTGGATGGCGCGGCTCAAGGTCAGCCACCGCGATCTCTATGCGCAGGCTGCGGTCTACCAGGTCAACGAGGCGAACCTGAACAAGAAATTCCTCAACTTCAACTTCGAGCGCGGCAGCGGCGTTCTCGTTCCGGTCGAGATCGGCTGGTCACCCCTGCTCGGATCGAAGCAGTTGGTCGGCTCCTACAAGATCGGCGCCTGGTACACGAATGCGAACGCCGACGACGTGTTCTTCGACATCAATCACGATCCGCGCATGATCACCGGCCTCGAACCGTTGCGGCACAACTCGCGCTACGGCGTCTGGATCAACGCCTGGCAGCAGATTCTCGGCAGGTCGGAAAACGGCAAGCCGGTCTCCGGGGTGGGGCTGTTCCTCAACGCCACGCAGGCGGACAAGAAGACGTCGTTCACCGACAACCAGATCGCCCTGGGCATTTTTTGGAAGCCGCCATTCAAGTCATTGCCCAACGACGTGCTCGCGTTCGCCGTCGGCCGGACTCACGTGAACAGCCGCGTCAGGCATGGGCAGGTACTCGACCCGACCGATCCCGAGCCGCAGTCCTCGGAATATGCAGCGGAGCTCTACTACAGTGCTCACCCTTTCCACTGGCTCGAGATGCGGCCCAACGTGCAATATATTCATAACCCGGGCGGCCGCAGCGACAGGCACGATGTCGCTGTTTTGGGATTGAAAGCGGGCGTAACTCTCTAGTTCGATCTAAACTCCGGGCGTGGCCGGTTGTCTCTCTTGGCCATTCGTTGAACCTGTCCGGCATCTCTAGGAATCAAGCTGCAAGCTCAACGGTCGTGACGCAGAATCGCGGACTACTTGGCGGAGAGGGTGGGATTCGAACCCACGGTACGGTTGCCCGTACGCCGCATTTCGAGTGCGGTGCTTTCGACCACTCAGCCACCTCTCCGCTTGAGGCGAACGGGCCGGGCGGACACCGGCTCCCTAAAGGTCGGGCGGGCGCTCTAGCAGCGGACCCCAACCTTGCCTAGATAGGAAGGCATGGCCCCTTTTGAACCTTCCGAACGTTTGCCTCCCGTGGCCCGCAAGATCGACATGCCGCTCGCCCGTTTCGCCATCGGCGATATCGTGCGCCACAGGATCTTCGACTTCCGCGGAGTCATATTCGACGTCGACCCTGTCTTCGCCAACAGCGAAGAATGGTATGACTCGATCCCCGAGGCGATCCGCCCTTCCAAGGACCAGCCCTTTTACCATCTGCTCGCCGAGAACGCGGAGTCGACCTACGTCGCTTACGTCAGCCAGCAGAATCTGGTGCCCGACGAGAGCGACGAGCCGGTAGATCATCCGGCGATCGCCGGCATGTTCGACCGGATGGAAGACGGGCGGTATCGGCTGAGGCCCGAGCACCGGCACTAGCGCCGGCGGTTGACACGCTCTGCCCCCTGCCATAGGCGGCACGCTTTCCCGAGCGCAGCTGTGCCTCTTTCAAGTGTACGCGCGCGTGGGAAGCGGAATTTCGACCTAGAAAGAAGAGCCAATGTTCGCAGTCGTGCGCACGGGCGGAAAGCAATATCGCGTCCACCCGGGAGACAAGATCGTCGTCGAGAAGCTCGACGGCAACGCCGGTGACAAGATCACGCTCGGCGATGTCCTGCTCGCCGGTGATGGCGGCAACCTCAAGTCGACCAGCGGCCTGACGGTCGCGGCGGAGATCGTCGCTCAGGCCAAGGGTGAGAAGGTCACGGTGTTCAAGAAGCGCCGCCGCCACAATTACCGCCGCAAGAAGGGTCACCGTCAGCAGCACACGATCCTCAAGATCGTCGCGATCGGCGACCACAAGGAGCCGAAGAAGGCTGCCCCGGCCAAGGCGGAGGCCGCTCCGAAGGCTGAAGCGGCGCCCAAGGCCGAGGCCAAGTCCAGGACGTCGGCTGCTGCACGTGCGAAGGAAGCCGCCGACACCACCGCGGACCAGCACAAGGCGAGCGAAGTCGGCGGAACGCCGACCGAAAACCCGGCTCCAAACGACGAAGCTGCGGCGGGCGCCGAGAAACCCGCGACGAAAAAGGCTGCTCCTGCCAAGGCTGCGGCCAAAACCCCGTCGACAAAAAATGCTGCACCTGCTAAGGCTGCGGCCAAGAAGACTCCAAAGGCTAAGTAATCAGTTATGGCACATAAGAAGGCAGGCGGCTCGTCCCGCAACGGCCGCGACAGCGAGAGCAAGCGCCTCGGCGTGAAGAAGTTCGGCGGACAATCGGTCCTCGCCGGCAACATCATCGTGCGCCAGCGAGGCACCAAGTGGCACGCGGGCCAGAACGTCGGCGTCGGCAAGGACCACACCCTCTTTGCGCTGACCGACGGCTGTGTCGCGTTCCGCGACGGCAAGCTGGGCCGCAAGTTCGTCCACATTATGCCGACGACGGAAGCGAGCGAATAGGAACGGTCATAAAGGGACCGTTCCCAGAAGGGGCGGCCCGGACGAGATCCTAAAAAGATCGAGACCAGACAAGGGAGAAGGGGAGCCCCGGAAGGGGTCTCCCCTTTTTCTTTGTCTTCTCCCGAAACTGTCACCGGCCGTTTCTAGGCGGCCGGCACGAGGAGTAAGGAATGATGTTCGCGAGAACGCCAAGATTGTTGCTGAGGCCGGGGTTTCCGGAAGACGCGCCGGCGCTTGCCGCCGCGATTGCCGACCAGGCGATCGTACGCAACCTGGCGACGGCTCCGTGGCCCTACCGAATGCGAGATGCCGAGGCGTTCCTGGCCTCTCCGCGCGACCCGGTCTTGCCTTCCTTCCTGGTCTTCGAACGCACCGACGGGGAGCCGCAACTAGTCGGTTCATGCGGGCTCGGGCGGAGGCCGTCCGGAGCGGTCGAAATGGGCTATTGGATCGCCCGCCCGTTTTGGGGCAACGGCTTCGCGACCGAAGCGTGCACGGCGCTGATCCAGATTGCTCGCACGCTTGGCCTTCCGAGCCTCGAAGGTTCGCACTTTCTGGACAATCCGGCCTCGGCGCGCGTGCTCGAAAAGCTCGGATTCGAGGCCCTCGGGATCATCGCTCCGCGGATGAGCTGCGCGCGGGGAACCGACGTCCCGGCGCGGCTGATGCGCCTTCAGCTGCGTGTCGCCGAGGATGAGGACGAAGCGCTGGCCGCTTAGTCGTCATTGCGAGCATAGCGAAGCAATCCAGCCTCTGCGCCGCTGGATTGCTTCGTCGCTTCCGCTCCTCGCAATGACGCCGGTTCACGCAGCATCGTGAAAGATGACGCCGAGGGTGAGACGGCGACCCGAGTGCACTTCGCTGACGCCGTGGCGCATCGTCACGCGATACGTGCCCCGCGTCCCCTGCACCGGGCGGTGATTGACCGCGAAGATCACCGCCTCGCCCGCGGCCAGCGGAACGACGTGCGCCCGTGATTGCATGCGCGGCCGCTGCTCTGTCAGAACGAACTCCCCGCCGGTGAAATCTGCATCGGGATCCGAGAGCAGGAAGGCCGCCTGCAGCGGAAATGCCAGCGCGCCATAGAGGTCCTGGTGCAGGCAATTGTAGTCGCCCGGACCGTAGCGGAGCAGGAGCGGTGTCGGCCGCGTCTGCCCAGCCGCGTGACACATTGCGACATAGTCACGGTGCTGCTCGGGAAACGGCGCGCCGACGCGCAACGCTTCGCGCCACCTGTTGGCGATCGGCGCGAGCTGCTCGTACAGCGCCTCGCGAAGGCTCCGCACGAGGCTCGGAAGCGGATAGCGAAAGTAGCGATACTCGCCGCGTCCGAAACCGTGCCGCGCCATCGTCACCGTGCTGCGAAAGCGCGCGTCATCGTCATAGGCCGCAATCAGCTCCTTTCGTTCGGCGCGAGTCAGCAGCGGCGCGGTGGTTGCCCAGCCACGCTCATCGATGTCGTCCGCGATGCGCCGCCAGGAGAGCTTCGAGATTCGGTCTTCGATTGTCATGGCAGGCGGATAGCCGACTGCCGCAACCGCCGGCTTCCGGCCACTTGCGGTCTAAATCCTCGCGGCTAGCGCGCCCGCCTCACCTTTCGCCTCGGCTCCGGATCGCGGGGCGTGTTCGCTTCATGAGTGATGAGCAGATGCCGGTCGTCCTCGTTCCACGGATGAAAACCCGGAAGGACGAATTTGAACCACGCACCGGCGATCTTCCGGAACATGCCTGGCCGAACCCACAAATACCAAAGAAGCAAAGCCCAGGCGCGAACGCCCGTGACCCCGTCCTGCCGCATCAGCTCGAGCGCCCCGGCCGTGCGATCGACGAGAAAATTGCGGGTGACGTAGAGCATCACCTTCGCCTTGACCTTCCAGCGCTTTCCAGGCGCCCAGTGACCCGTCGCATGGAGCCAGGTGTCGTAGGCGACGCCTTTATGCTCGATCTCCTCAACCGCGTGCCACCGCCACAGGTTCGCCGTCTCGATATCCGCTCCGGCGAGGTGCCCTGGGTTCGCGAGCAGCTGGTGCGCGAGGATCGCCGTGAAATGTTCGAGCACCGTGGTCGCGGCGAGGCTGACGATCGGGGGCCTGGAGCGCGTGACCGCGAGCCGTTTCTCCACCTGCGCCTCGAGCTTCGAGAGGTCGTAGCCGGAACTTTCGGCGCGCTTGTTGAACGCGTCATGTTCGCGGCTGTGGATCGCTTCCTGCGTAGTGAACGCCTTGATCTCCTCGGCGAGCTTGGGCGGAGCGCCTTTGCGAAACGCGCGCACGCTCTCAACGAAGAAAGCTTCACCCGCTGGAAATGTCGTTGAAAGTGCATTGTAGATAGCGGTCGCTTCGACCCGGCCGCCGTGCCACAGTCGCGGCGCGTACGCCTCGCGGCCGAAGCGGCGATCGCGCGGAGTGATAGTAAGGTCGGCAGGAGTGGGAAGAATCGTCGCGGCCATGACCGGAAGCTATAACAACTTACACCAATGTCAATAAGACGGACGCGACTCAGCCCCGAACAGAGCCGCTCCGCCGCGCTCGAGGCTGCGCGGCAACTGCTCCTGACCGAGGGTCCGCAGGGTGTGACCCTGAAGGCCGTTGCCGCCAGGATCGGCCGGACTCACGCCAATCTCCTCCATCATTTCGGCTCTGCCGCAGGCCTCCAGGGAGAGCTGGCGCGCTCGATCGCCGACTCCGTCACAACCAGCATCGCCGAAGCAGTCGAGCGCGCGCGAGCAGGCGAGGCTGACGCCCGGGTCATTGTCGACCAAACCTTTGACGCGTTCGGCAAGGAAGGCGCCGGAGCGCTCGCCGCCTGGATGATCCTGACCGGCAACCGCGACGCCCTCAACCCGATTCTCGACTCTGTCCGGGCACTCGTCGCCCAGCTGACGGTCGGCCACGAGGGCCACCACGTCGGTGAGACGACCTTGTGGCTTGTACTGCTCGCGCTCGGCGATTCGCTGCTTGGCGGACCGATCGGCGAGGCGCTGGAACTCGACCGCGACACCGCGCGCGAAATCGCGACGCGGCGGCTGCGCGCACAAATCGAGGCGGCGCACCCGCATGATTGATCCGACCGCCGTAGAGGCGCGCGCGGCGCAACTGACCAAGCGGGCGGTTCGGTCGGCGGAGGAACTCGGACCCGGAATCGTTACCGGCGCGGCCGACGACGATCCGAGCGGGATCGCCACTTATTCGCAGGCCGGCGCGCAGTTCGGCTACGGTCTCCTGTGGACCATGCTGCTCACCTACCCGCTAATGGCGGCGGTGCAGCTGGTCAGCGCGCACATCGGCCGGGTCACGGGAGCAGGCCTCGCGAAGAATTTCGTGCGTTGCTTTCCGCGGCCGGTCGTAACGGTCCTCGTGAGCGTGCTGCTCGCAGCGAACATCTTCAACATCGGAGCGGACCTCGCCGCCATGGGGGAAGCAGCCGATCTGGTTGCCGGCGGCGGCGCGCACGTCTTCACCATCGGCTTTGCCGTCCTGTGCGTCGTGCTGCAGCTGTTCGTGCCGTACAAGAATTACGCGCGGGTGATGAAATGGCTGACGCTCAGCCTGTTCGCCTATGTTGCGGTCCTCCTTTTGGTGCATGTTGATTGGTCGCAAGCGCTCCTTGGCCTCATCTGGCCGCGCGATCTTGGGCGCGCGGCGATCCTGACCGTCGTCGCGGTGCTCGGAACGACGATCAGCCCCTACCTTTTCTTCTGGCAGAGCTCGCAGGAGGCCGAGGAAATTGCCGTGTCCGCCAACGATGGACCGCTCAGGGAGTCGCCCCACGAAGTCTCGAAGCAATACCACCGGATCCGGCTCGACACGCTCGTCGGGATGGCCTTTTCGAACTTGATCGCGCTTGCGATCATGCTGGCGACCGCGGCAACTTTGAACGCGCGCGGGGTTACGGACATCCAGAGCGCTGCAGATGCCGCCGAGGCACTGCGGCCGCTCGCCGGCCAGTTCGCCTTCGCCCTGTTCGCTCTCGGCATCATCGGGACCGGCCTGCTCGCCGTCCCGGTGCTCGCCGGGTCCGCTGCTTTCGCGGTGGGCGAGACTCGCGGTTGGAAGACCGGCCTCGAATACAAGCCCGCGCAAGCCCTCCGTTTCTATTCCATCATTGTCGTCGCGACCCTCATCGGCGTGATGCTCGACTGGTCGGAGATCGATCCGATAAAGGCGCTGATCTACAGCGCGGTCCTCAACGGCGTCGCATCGGTTCCGATCATGGCCGCGATGATGATCGTTGCGTCACGGCGCGACATCATGGGCCATTTGCATGAGCGGAAGCGCGTCCTCGCCTTCGGCTGGGGAGCCACTGCAATCATGGCCGCGGCGTCGGTCGCCATGTTCTACGGGATGGCCGTGGGGAGCTGACTATTTCGTCCAGACGCCGACCAAAGCGGCGAGCGTCACCACCAGCAGGAAGAATGTCAGCGGCAGGAGGATAATGCGCGGCAGCGTTCTAGCGCGCGCATGCGAGGGAACTCCGCTGAACTCGCGCCAGACCGCGGCACACAGGCAGAAGGCGGCGAACAGGATGAGCACCGTGCCGGTCACGCGCGCGAGCCACAACGGAACGACTTCCCCGAGCAAGGCGCGGGCCCCGACGCCGCTCGCCAGTGCGGTCAGCGCGGTTCGAACCCAGGCGGCATAAGTCCGCTCCGCCGCAAGCACTGTTCGGTCCGCGGCCAGATTGGTGCGCCGGTCCGCTTCCAGATCGAGCACGTCCGCGCTTCGTTCGATCGATCGCGCGCTGCGCTCGATCGCCCCCTGCGCCTTTGCCTCTTTCGATTGCTCGCCGCCCGAGTCGCCCACCGCCGGTAAACGACAATAGCGGCTCTTTGCTCCACCGGACTAAGCGCTTCCCGCGGAAGCAAAAACCAATGGATATGATTCGGCGGCGCTGTGGAAAAGTGCTACAAGCGAGTCGCCACAATCGGGGGGTGGCTTATGGAAGCTGAAGCTCTCTACCTGAATCGTCGTGCCAGCGAAGAACGGCTCGCAGCGAAACAAGCGGCCCATCCCAAGGCGCGCAAGGCGCATCTCGATCTGGCGGAGCGTTATGAGACGCGTTTGCGGGCTGCTAAGCCTGAGACCCGCCGCTCAAATGTTCATCTCGTCTCGACGATGAACGGCGCTTCCACCGCCTAGCTCGCGGTCCGCTTCGTCGATTGCTTGCAGCAGCTCGCTGAAGCTCGGCGTCTCCTCCACCGGCCATACGCGATCGAACGCCGGACCCAGCAGATTCAAATCATGCTGAGTCAGTAGCCCAACCGCGACGATCCGATCTTGCATGGCAAGACGCTCCGCAACCTAATCCATGTTAGTGTAAAACGTCCGTATGGGCATGAAGTGCCTAGCGTTTCGCCAAAGTATCGGTCGGCTGCCAATTTTTGCCCGGCCGCTTCATGCTTGCGACGCCCCATTCAGGATCGATATTGGAGCAGCTCGATTAAGAGCCCCTAATATTTGACGATGCCGACGACCACTCCCGAATGGCAGCATTTGGCGCTCTACGCGATCGGCGCCGCGCTCATCATCATGCTGCTCCAGCGCATTCCCGTCGTCGGGCGAATCATCCGTTTCGCTTTCTCTCTCGCCTTGCTCGCGTTCCTCATCTTCATCCTTCTGCAACAGGCGCCCTACCAGCCCGAACTCGCGCGCATCACCGACCGGCTCGGGCTCGACGACCAGAAGGTAGTGGGTGAAGAAGTCCGCGTCCGAATGTCTTCCGACGGCCATTTCTGGGTGAATGCGACCGTCAACGGGGTCAGGCGCCGGATGCTGATCGACAGCGGCGCGACCGTGACCGCGATTTCGGAAGCGACGGCAAAAGCCGCTGACGTCGATACCGGCACCGGCTTCGCGCCAGTGGTTCTCCGCACGGCGAACGGTGCCGCGCCGGCGCAAACCGGAAGCATCGACGAGCTGCGTGTAGGCAATATCGTCGCGCGCAATCTGAAGGTCGTGACTTCGCCGGGTCTGGGAGAGCTCGACGTGCTCGGAATGAACTTTCTTTCGAAGCTCGAATCCTGGCGCGTCGAAGGCCGGACACTGGTTCTCGTGCCGCACCATCCGCAGCCGACGACTTAGCTCGTCATCCGTCGCTCAGGGCGTCCCGCAGCTTCTGAACCTGCGCATTAAGCTTGATCAGCTGTTCCGGCGTCAGGCCCGAACGCTCAAGCAAGGTCTGCGTCAGGCAAGCCGTTTTCTCGTTGAGTGCGCGGCCCTTGGCAGTGAGACTCACGAGAACCTGGCGCTCATCGTCCGGGTTGCGCTTGCGCGTGACAAATCCCGCCGCTTCAAGTCTCTTCACCACCGGCGTGATCATGCTGGATTCCAGCGCCAGGCGATCGGCGATGGATGAGACGGGTAGTCCATCCTTCTCCCACAATGTGCTAAGGGCGAGATATTGCGGGTAGGTCAGCCCGAACTTGTCGAGCATCGGCTTGTAGGTGCGGTTGATCGCGATCGTCGCCGCGTAAAGCGAGAAGCAAAGCTGATCGTCCAGTGGCAGCTTGGGAGGCTTCATGATCAATTCTCCTGCACATTATTATCGCGATAAATAATCGCTTGACAAGGGATCGCTTCGAGTCATAGGAGATAGTTATCGCGATAATGATTATCGCTTTAAACGGAGGAACTAAAAGTCATGACCGATAAGCCCGTTAGCATCGTTCTCGTCCACGGCGGATTCGTTGACGGTTCAGGTTGGCAGGGTGTCCACGACATCCTCACCAGGGATGGCTACGAAGTCATCGTCGTCCAGAACCCGACCGTCTCGCTTGAAGATGATGTGGTCGTCACCAGGCGCGCGATTGCGGCCGCAAAGCATCCGGTTGTCCTCGTCGGCCACTCCTACGGCGGCGCGGTCATCACCGAGGCCGGAAACGACCCGAAGGTCAGCAGCCTCGCCTATATCGCCGCGTTCGCTCCAGACGCGGGCGAGTCGCTGGAAATGCTGCTCGCCAATCCGGCCCCCGGCGAGCCCGTCCCGCCAATCCTTCCGCCGCAGGACGGGTTCCTGAGGCTGGACAGCGCCAAGTTCGCGGACTCCTTCGCTGCGGACGTCGATCCAGGCCTCGCGCGGTTCATGGGGGATTCGCAGGTGCCGTGGGGCGTCGGAGCGCTCTCGACCAAGATCACGGTGCCGGCCTGGAAGTCGAAGCCGACCTACTACCTAATCGCGTCCGATGACCGCATGATCCCGCCGCGTGCTCAGCGCGAAATGGCAAAGCGTGCGGGCGCTCAAATGGTTGAGGCGGCCGGCAGCCACGCCATCTATGTTTCCCGTCCGGACGAAGTGGCGCGCTTAATTACGCAAGCCGCATTCGCGCCCGTCGAATAATCAATGTTCTCAGGTGACCGGGCCGCTCCGGTCACCCCATCACTCAATAAGTCCCGATCTCGTCGAGCGGGTTCAGTTCGGGCGGCCGCGCCGACTGCATCTCGACTTCCTGCCACAAGAGGTCGATCAGCCCCGAAAGCTCACGGATGTGCGGGACGTCATGACGCCGCACGTAGCGATATTTGTCGGCGAGGAGGGACGCCTCGGCAAGGATGAGCCGGACCAGCTCGCCATGCGTCTCGAGCGACACAATGCCCTCGTAAGCCTCGATTTCCTTCGCGCGAAGGACATTGTCCGACTGGATGATCATCACTCCGCTCCTATCGTTGCGGCCAGCAATGCCAGTGCCTCGGGGGTGGCGAACGCATAAGCGGCAGCAGCGATCGCCGAGAGCAGGACCAGGATCGCCGCAAGCCACCAATGCGCGCGCCGCGGCGTCGACCCATCGAACTCGAAATAGGTTTCTGGTTCCCAGGCCGGTTCAGCGGACTCCTCACCCTGCTCCGACGTCGAGGAAAACTCGGCAGCCGGCTTGCGGCTGATGATCTCGGCGGCAAGCGTCAGCTTCTCGCGGTTGAGCGCCGCCCGTTCGTCCTCGAGTTCGCTGGCGAACATGAGCTGCGCGTCGGACCCGGGCACGTCGCCCAGATATTCCTGCAAGCGCCGGTCGAGCTCGACCAGCTCGTCGACCGCTTCAAGGGCGACGCGACGGTCGCGCCGCTCCATCGCCAGCTGCAGGCGAACGATTTTCAGCGTACTGGCGCGAACCAGCATCAGCCCCTCGGCAAGCTCCTCGCTGCCGATTTGCTGCGGCTCCGTCTCGCGCACTCTGATTGGGCTTTGTGTCTGCATCTCCCCCGCCGACTCGTCCGAACCAGCAAGCGTAAGTCATTGAGCCCCAAGATTGATCCGCGTTGTGAACAGTTTACGCTTGAGCGTTGGCAGAGTGAGACAGTTCGACGATTCCGGATGGCCTGAGGAGACGCTTTGCGAGCTGGGGGGCCGCGCCACCTCGCTTCCGCTCCCCGGCGGGGGCAAGATCGGGCTTTACGAGCCGCGCCACGCACGGCCCTGAAGCTTTCTAACGGGAGCGTAGGATCAGCCGACAGCCCGCGAGACCACCTCGTCGACACGTTCGGGTCGCCCGAAAATTGCGGCTCTCAGCATCATCGCCGCCGCGTAGAGAACGACGACGATCACCAGCCACCGAAGCATCTCCAGGGACATGCTCTTCACAATAAAGGCCGCCACGAGCACTGCGGGAATTCCGCCGATGGCCAATCCAACGGCGATGCGCAGATCGATCTCGCCGATAGCGATGTGACGCCCGCCGGCGCCGGCCGCGGTCAGCGCCGCACCGCCGGCCATGATGGGAAATGCGAGGCGCGGGTCCATGCCCATGAGGCTGAACATCACGAGGCTCGGTGCATAATTGCCGACCCCGAAATTCAGGAGGACCCCGAAAACGAAGTTGGCGGCAATGGCAATGATTGTCAGCGCCACGGGAAGCCCGGCCGCTGTTCCGCCGCCGGGCATCAAGTGGAGGTTGGCAAGTGTATAAAGGATCGCGGCAACGATCAGCGCGATTCCAACTACCGTTTGCACCACCCAGACCCTGGCGCGTGCCACCATTGGAGCTCCGAGCAGGCCGCCCATCAACAGCGCCAGCGTGCAGCCGACGAGAAGCACGGGGTCGACGAGGACTCCGAGAAGCACGAGAAAGATCACCGCCTGGGCCAGGGTGGGAAGCGCATGGCCGACAAGCATGGTGCAGGGGATCAGCCGGTCCGGCACGAGCTTGCGGAATTTGAACCACGCCATGGTCGGCGCGAACGAGCCGATGCCCAGAGTGTCGAAGAAATTGGTGATCGCACCCAGGCCTACAGCTTCGATGCTTGGGACCGCGCGTTTTTCGATCGCCGATCTGACCAGCAGCGCGGCATAGACTATCGTCGCCAGCGACAGCGGGACCAAAAGCCCAATCAGCATGCCCGCTCCCCTGCCGGCGGTCGGCTGCGACCGTACATCATGAGGAGGGTTCGGCAAAGGTTCCCCTCCCCGTCCGCATCGCCTAATCCGCCGCGATGCACTTTCTCGACCAGGCGAAGATTTTCGTCCGCTCCGGCGCCGGCGGCCCGGGCGCGGTCTCGTTCCGGCGCGAGAAGTTCATCGAGTTCGGCGGGCCGGACGGCGGCGACGGCGGCAAGGGCGGCGACATCGTCTTCGAGGCGGTGCCCGGCCTCAATACGCTCATCGACTTCCGCTACACCCAGCATTTCCGCGCGCCGCGCGGCAAGGGCGGCGCCGGCTCGAACCGCACCGGCGCGGGCGGCGAAGACCTGGTGATCAAAGTGCCGGTCGGCACGCAGATCCTCACCGACAGCGAGGAGCGATCGCCACTTGCCGACCTGACCCAGGTTGGCCAGCGCGTCGTGCTTCTACGCGGCGGAATGGGCGGCCGCGGCAACGCCAGCTACAAGACCTCGACCAATCGCGCGCCGCGCCAGCACCAGACCGGCGAGCCGGGCGAGGAAATGTGGGTGTGGCTGCGCCTCAAGCTCCTTGCCGATGTCGGGCTCGTCGGGCTTCCGAACGCGGGCAAGTCGACGTTCCTCAATTCGGTCACCAACGCGACTGCCAAGATCGGCGACTATCCGTTCACAACGCTTCGACCGCAGCTCGGGGTAGTGCGCCACAAGGGACGCGAATTCGTGCTTGCGGATATCCCCGGCCTGATCGAGGGCGCGGCAGAGGGCGCGGGCATCGGCGACCGCTTCCTCGGCCACGTCGAGCGCACGCGGCTGCTCCTGCATCTCGTGGACGCCTCGACCGACGACCCGGCGGAATCCTATCGTATCGTCCGTGACGAGCTCGCCGCCTACGGTGCAGGCCTTGAGCTCAAGCCCGAGATTGTCGCGCTGACCAAGGCGGACCTGCTCGACGAAACGCGCCTCGAAGAGGTCGTTGCAGCCGTTGGGCAAGCCGCCGGAACCACACCGATGCCCGTCTCCGCACCGCTTGATGAAGGTCTGGAGCTTGTCCTTGACGCGGTGATCGAGACCCTCGGCGCAACGCAGGATCGGGAGCGCGAAGAAGCGGCCGTGGAGCGCCCTTGGTCGCCCCTATGAAGGCCCCGCAGCCATGAGGCTCGCGGTCACGGGTGGCACCGGCTTCGTCGGCTCGCACCTGATTGATGCGGCCCTCGCCGCCGGCCATGAGGTCGTTGCACTCACCCGCCGAGAGCAGCCGGAGCGCGCGCGCCTCTTGTGGGTGCCCGGGAGCCTCGAGGACCGGGATGCGCTCGAGCGTCTGGTCGATGATGCCGACGCCGTAATTCACGTCGCCGGAGTGATCAGCGCGCAGGGCGCCGCCGGATTCGAGAAAGGCAATGTCGCGGGCACGTTGGCGATGCTAGCCGCTGCGACGGCGGGCGGAGTTCGCCGCTTCGTCCATGTGTCGTCACTCGCCGCGCGCGAGCGAAGACTGTCGCTCTACGGAGAGTCCAAGGCGCGCGCTGAAGAGCTGGTTCATGGCTCCGGACTCGATTGGGTGATCGTCCGCCCGCCCGCGGTCTATGGGCCGGGCGACAAGGAGACACTCGAACTGTTCCGGATGGCCAGGCTCGGCGTGATGCTGATGCCCCCGCGTGGCCGGCTCTCGGTGATCCACGTCGGCGACCTCGCACGGCTCTTGCTCGCCCTTGCGAACCCATTCGCGCCGACAAGCACTCTCATCGAGGCAGATGATGGCAAATCGAACGGCTGGACCCACCGTGAGTTCGCGCGCGCTCTCGCCAAGGCCGTAGGCACAAAACCCGCCATCATCGCCGCACCCGGCCTTTTTCTGCGCATGGCCGCCCGCGCGGACCAACTGTTTCGCGGTCCGCGCGCCAAGCTCACGGTCGATCGCGCCGCTTATTTCTCGCATCGCAACTGGGTGGTCGAGCCCAAGCGCGCCTGCCCGCCCGGTCTGTGGCAGCCGGCGATCGCGACAGAAGATGGTCTGAAACAAACCGCCGATTGGTATAGGACCCAAGGCTGGTTGTAGCGTTCTAGACGCGCGCATGCCGTGGAGAGAACGGTGAAATGGGTGAAAATCCTTGCCGCCGCCGTCGCGCTCGCCGGCATCGCCGCGTGGACCGGGTGGCGTCTGTGGCCGGTTCAGATCATGGTCACCGCCTACCGCTTCACCCACCCGGTCGCGGCCAACCACCCCGTGCACTGGGCCGAGGGTCCGGCGAATCCACCGCCCGGCAAGCGCCCGCCCAACATCGTCCTGATTGTCGCCGACGATCTCGGCATCAACGACGTCACCGCCGAAGGCCCGGGCACGGGCGTTGCCGACGGGCTGGTGCCGACCCCCAACATCGACGCCATCGCACATCAGGGCGCCGACTTCACCGTCGGTTATGCCGCGAACGCCACCTGCTCGCCTTCGCGCGCGGCGCTGATGACCGGCCGCTATCCGCAGCGCTTCGGATTCGAGTTCACCGCCGTCCCAGACCAGCTCGCGAAGTACGTCCCGCGCTATTCGCCGCGCAACCGGCCGTACCCGACGATCTACCATGCCGAGCTGGAGCGCCAGGTGCCACCGATGGCCGACATGGGCATGCCTGCGAGCGAATTGACCATTGCCGAACTGCTGAAGGGCCGCGGCTATCACACCGTTCATCTCGGCAAGTGGCATCTCGGCGAAGCGCATGGGCTGCGGCCCGAGGATCAGGGCTTCGACGAAAGTCTCGGCTTCATGCCCGGCGCGTCCAAATATGAGCCCGATACCGCGTCCCTGGACGCGAAGCTCCCCGGCGATCCGCTCGACCGCTTGCTGTGGATGGCCCTGACCGATGCGGTCCAGTTCAACGGCAGCAAGCCGTTTCACGCCGGCGAATATATGACCGACTATTTGAGCGACCAGGCGGCCGCGGCGATCCGGGCCAACCGCGACCGGCCCTTCTTCATCTATCTCGCCTACAACGCGCCGCACACGCCGCTTCAGGCGAGCAAGGCCGACTATGCTGCGCTCGGCGCCATCAAGGATCAGCGCGCCCGCGTCTATGCGGCAATGGTTCGCGCGCTCGACCGCGGCGTCGGCAAGGTGACGGCGGCGCTGAAGGCGCAGGGACTCGACAACAACACGATCGTCATCTTCACCAACGACAATGGTGGCGCCAAGCATGCGGGCCTCCCAGATATCAACAAGCCTTATCGCGGCTGGAAGGGGACGTTCTTTGAGGGAGGAATCCGCGTGCCCTTCTTCGTTCGCTGGCCTGACCGGATTGCGCCGGGGCAGCGGCAGTCGATGCCGGTGCAATTTATCGACGTTTTTCCCACCCTCGCGGCGGCGACTGGCACGGCCCTGCCGCAAGATCGCCAGATTGACGGCATGAACCTCCTGCCGTTCGTCACTGCACGGGGAGTGCGCGCCGCGCCAAGGGCCCTGTTCTGGCGCTCAGGGGGCTATGAAGCGGTCCGCGACGGCGACTGGAAGCTGCAGATTTCCCGTAATCCGCCGCGCATCTGGCTGTTCGATCTCGCGCGTGATCCGACCGAGCGCTCCGACCTATCCCGCAAGCGCCCCGACCAGGTAAACCGCCTCCGCGCCGAGATCGCAGCCCACGATCGCGGGCTGGCGAAACCGCTGTGGCCTGCCCTGCTCGAAGAACCGATCCGCATCGATGTCCCGGCCGACGCGCCGTGGAAGCCGGGCCAGGAATATGTGTACTGGCCCAACTAGGAGATCAGAGAACCACTGCCCCGGACACGTCTGCTTTCCACCCCTTCAGCCGTCTGGCGATTGCCGAATTTCGTCCTAAATTCCCCCCATGAGCGCGCTGGCGAAACACACGCCTTCCTCGCCAACGATACGCCCGGCGACCGACGCCGACGTGCTGGCGATGGCGAAAGTGCACATCATCTCATGGCGAGAGACCTACCCGGGTCTGCTGCCGGAACCGATGCTCGCGCGCATGTCGATCGCGGAGGAGGCCATTCGCTGGCAGCGCATGCTGGATCGTCCCCGCGCGTGGGGTGGAACCATCGCCTTCGTGGCCGACCAGGACGGATCGGTCGTAGGGTACGGGTCGTGCGGCGAGCAGCGCACCCGCGCCCTGCGGAACCACGGCTTCACCGGCGAGATCGGCGAGCTCTACGTCCTCCGCAGCGTGCAACGGCAGGGTGCCGGCTCCCGTCTGATGAAGGCCATGGCGGGAGCGCTGTTGGAGCGCGGCCATCGCGGGATGAGCCTATGGGTGCTCGAACAGAATGGGCCAGCCCGCCTGTTCTACGAACGCCTCGGTGGGACGCCGGTCGCCGAGAAACGAGCCAATCTCGCCGAGGTGGCCTACGGCTGGAACGACCTCCGACGGCTGCTATCCAGCCGCGCCGACTAGCGTCGGACGTCACCACCTCGTTCGAGGCGAGCCCCGGCCGTAGCGGCCTCACCCGCGCCGCAATGGCGCCCCATTGCGTTGCGAAAGCCGGGCCTCGCCACTAACGAACTGACATGTCCGACCGCCAGCAGACCTATGCCAAAGTTGCCGAGCTAATCGAGCCGTTCAACAAGAAGGGCGTCGCGATCACCGAGGCCACGCGCTTCGCCCAGGACCTCGAGTGGGACAGCCTGACCGTGCTCGATTTCGTCGCCAACGTCGAGGACGAGTTCGACGTCATCATCACCATGAACATGCAGGCGGAGATCGAGACCGTCGGCCAGCTGGTCGACGCCCTCGAGCGGCTTCAGTCGCAGCGTGGCTGACCTCTTCTCCAAGTTCGACCCGCTGATCGAGCAACGCGAGCAGCTGCTTGACAGCGGAGTCACCGACCCCTTCAACCTCGTCATGGAGAAGGTCGAAAGCCCGACCGTCGCCATTTGCAACGGCCGCCGCACGATTCTGCTCGGCACCTACAATTATATGGGCATGACCTTCGACCCGGACGTCGTCGCGGCCGGCAAGAAGGCGCTCGACGAGTTCGGCTCCGGAACGACCGGGAGCCGGGTCCTCAACGGCACCTACGTCGGCCACCGCGAGGTCGAGCAGGCCCTCAAGGACTTCTACGCCATGGATCACGCCATGGTCTTCTCGACCGGCTACCAGGCGAACCTCGGCGTCATTTCGACCGTGGCCGGCAAGGACGACTACATCATCCTCGACATCGACAGCCATGCGTCGATTTACGACGGCTGCGCCCTCGGCAACGCGCAGATCGTCCCCTTCCGCCACAATGACATCGAAGCGCTCGAAAAGCGCCTCAAACGGATTCCCGCCGAGGCCGGGAAGCTCGTCGTGCTCGAAGGCGTCTATTCGATGCTCGGCGATGTCGCGCCGCTGAAGGAATTGGTCGAGGTCTCGAAAGCCAATGGTGCGATGGTGCTCGTCGATGAAGCCCATTCGATGGGTTTCATCGGCGAGAACGGCCGCGGTGTCGCCGAGGCGCAGGGCGTGATCGACGATGTCGACTTCATCATCGGCACCTTCTCCAAGTCGGTCGGCACAGTGGGCGGTTTCTGCGTGTCCAACCACCCGAAGTTCGAAATCCTTCGTCTGGTCTGTCGCCCCTACGTCTTCACCGCCTCGCTTCCACCCTCGGTCGTCGCCACCGCCGCGACGTCTATCCGCAAGCTGATGAATTCCTCCGAAAAGCGCGCGCATCTGTGGGAGAATTCGAAGCGCCTCCACGCCGGCCTGCGCCAACTCGGCTTCACGCTCGGAACCGACCAGCCCCAATCGGCGATCATCGCCGTCATTATGCCCGACCTCGAAACCGGCGCCGCGATGTGGGAGGCGCTGCTCGAGGAAGGACTTTACGTCAATCTCGCCCGGCCGCCGGCTACGCCCGCCGGGATGACCCTGCTGCGGTGCTCGCTGTGCGCCGAGCATTCGACAGAGCAGGTTGGCGAGATTTTGGGCATGTTCGCTGCGGCAGGCCGTGCAACGGGCTGCATAAGCTGAGGAAAATTCGTGGAACCTTTGGCTTTCGCCAAATGGTTAACGAGGCTACATTGACCGGATGATCGGCGATGGGGAGGACGTCCGGTTCGACTGGCGGCGCGGGGGCGCTGCTGCGGCGGGCCTTCTGGCAGCCTTGGTTCTCCTGGGCATGGTGTGGCTCGTCGCCATGGCGAACGACGCACGAGAGCGTGCGCTCAGCGCCGAGCGCCACGCCTATGATGTCGCGCTCGTCGTCCGTAACGTCAGCTCGAGCATCTCCCGCTCCGAAGCCGCGCTCGCCCGGTTCGTTCTCGACGAAAACCAGAAAACGAGCGGGAATATGTATTCGAGCAACTGGGCGCTCGCCGGTTTCCAGATCAAACAGCTCCGCCAGCTCGTCCGCCAGGAACCCGATCAGGAAGCGCGGGTACGGCAGCTTCAGCTGCTCTACCGCAAGCGCGGCGAGGAGCTGGCTCTCGCGGCCCGCGCCGCGCTCGAGCAGCAGGGTCAGAACGGCATCAGCTATTTTTATCAGGCTGGTCGGTCCCCAACGGTCGGTGAGCTCGATCGCAAGCTCAACGAGATCATCGCCAGCGAACGCGAAGCCCTGCGCAAGCGTATCCAGCTGAGCCAGATTTTCTCCGCCGAGGCGGATCGTTTCACCGATTATCTGAGCTGGCTGGGAGCTCTCGTTGCAGTCGGCGCCGTGTTCCTCGGCGTGGTCGCAGTGCAGGCGCTCCGCCAGAATGCGGTCGCGCGCCGGCTGGCGGAATCCGAGACGGAGCGCGCCGAAGCGCTTGAACAGGCCGTTCGTGAGCGAACGCAGGAGCTGTGGGAGGCGAACCAGGCGCTTAAGGCGGAGGCCGAGGAGCGCCAGGCGGCCGAAGCCCAGCTGCGCCAGGTCCAGAAGATGGAGGCGGTGGGCCAGCTTACGGGCGGCATCGCGCACGACTTCAACAACATGCTCGCTGTCGTCGTCGGCGGTATCGACCTTGCCCAGCGACGCCTCAACGGACCGCGGCGCGAGGTCCTGATGCACCTCCAGAACGCGATGGAAGGCGCGACCCGCGCGGCGGCACTGACTCGCCGGCTGCTGTCGTTCGCCCGTTCGGAACCGCTGCTTCCGGAGCGCGTCGACAGCCGTGATTTGATCTCGGGCATGTCCGACTTGCTCGACCGGACGCTGGGCGAGCGGATCAAGATCGAAGTCGATCTCGCTCCCGAAACCTGGCCGAGCTACGTCGATCCGCATCAGCTCGAGAACGCCATCGTCAATCTCGCGGTGAACGCGCGCGACGCAATGGACGGACAGGGCGTGATGCGGATCGCCACGGAGAATGTGAAACTGGCGGCCAACCAGGTCGGGGACATTCGCGCCGGCGATTATGTGAAGATCAGCCTTTCCGACACCGGCTGCGGAATGACTCCGGAAGTGCTCGAGCGCGCCTTCGAGCCGTTCTTCACGACCAAGCCGGTCGGCAAAGGTACGGGCCTGGGGCTCAGCCAGATCTTCGGCTTCGCGCACCAGTCGGGCGGCGAGGTCGGAATCGAGAGCGAGGTCGGCAACGGCACGACGGTATCGATATATCTGCCGAGGACCGAGGTGGCGGCACCGGTCAGGCTCCATCCTGCGGTGCAGCGCAGCGAGAGCGAAGCGCATGTCCCAGGCGCACGCATCCTTCTGGTCGAGGACGATCCGCGGGTGCGCACCGCGACCGTCGATGCGCTCGAGGACCTGGATTACGATCCCGTTGCCTGCTCTAGCGGCGCGGAAGCGATCGAATATTTCAAGACCCACGTCTTCGATCTCGTCATCACCGACGTGATCATGCCGGAAATGACGGGGCCCGAGCTTATTCGCCACTTGAAGGCGACCCACGACCGCGACTTCGCGGTGCTGTTCGTTACCGGCTATGTCGGCGAAGGCGAGAGCGATGATTTGCGCGGCTACGAGCTGCTGCGCAAGCCGTTCACCGTCGGCGCTCTGGCGGGCGCGGTTTCGTCCGCTTTGGCCAGAACTAACGAACCGCCCCGGACCTCAGCAGGCGGGGCAAGAGGCTGATCGCTGCCAGCAGCGGGTGCCGCTGCTGCCACGGCTTCAGCTGAATATTTGTGCCCGCATGCCGGTTGATCTTCCACGCGATGTAATCCGCGCCGCCTGCGAAGGTGAAGCTCGCCTTTGCGAGGCGGAGGACCGACAGCGCTTTCCCTGTGGTGCGCCGCGACGGCCAGCCGCTGATGCTTGAAATCCGCTTCGCGGCTTGAAGAGCGGGTTCGGTGAACCGGACGTAGCGCTCCGGATCGAGGTCGACGACAGAAGAAGCCCTGCCCGTGCGCTCTGCCCGAAGCTCGGCCGAATAGGTCAATGCGAAGGCGCGTCGCCACAGATCGAGCGGCGGCTCACCGGCCTTAATGCCCGCGGCCGCCAGCAAGGTAGGCGCGGCGCGGCTCACCGCGTCGATCATCCGGCTCGGCGAGTGGGCATCGGCGGCCCAGACGAGACGGGAAGGCTGCGCGAACCGTGCCCAGACGGATACGTTACGCGTTTCCGGCCCATTGAGCCGGTCAAAATCCGCTTCGCTCAGCACCGCATATTTGGCGGCAAGTCCGTCACGCTCGAAATAAAAGACGTTGGGCGGGATCAGCTTGTTCGCCGCCGCGAGCCAGCGCTTGCGGTACGCAAGGCCATAGTCCGAGACGATCAGATAGAAGTCGAGCATCCGCCCTTCCAGCTCTTGCTCGCGCAGGCACGAGCCATAGAACAGCACCGCGCGGCTCGCCGGCGCGTGCTTGGCCGCAATCGCTTCCGCGATCACCGTCACTCGCCGATCGACGGGCAGGCTCAGCTCCTCTGCGACGAGCTGGCGCAATTCAGACATGGTAGACGTTTAGGCCGCGAGCTTGACGAACGATAGCGGCTGAGCCGGGCGCAAATAGATCGGGCTGCCGGTCTCGGCATGGAACGTCTCGCCGTCGAGGATGACGCTCGAGCCTTCGCTTTCGATCGTGATCTCGTCGGCTTCCTTGAAATGAACGCCGCTGGCTTTCGACCGCCCAAGCTTGCCGGCGACGCTCGCGACGAAGGCCGCGACGAGCGAGCCTGGCCGCGCTTCGACCGCCAGCAGCTTCAATGTGCCTTGCCGCTCGCCTCGGACGTCCATCGAGAGGAGCAGTTTCTCGAGCGTGGTCACCATGAGCAGCGAGAACCGGCCTGTCAGCTGGCTGTCCGGCTCGGACATAGAGACGCTGAGCGGATTCGTGTCGGGCGGAAGAAAACTCGCCTTTGCGCGCAGGATCAGCTTGGCTAGGCCGGCAAGCACAGCGAGTACATGGGCGACGCTGTTGGGCAGTCCGAGCGGATAAATCTTCTCGCGGCAATAGAGCATCGTCTCAGCCAGGGCCGCCCCGCCCATGAACATGCCGATAGTCGGCTGGCCATCGCCTTCGCCGCGCCGTAGCGCGATTAGCTCGCGTGCCACGGTGTAGGGCTCGAGGTCGTCCTGTGCGATCGCGATCAGCCGCTCAAGCGCATCGATCGGGTCACCGCGCACGCCGAGGTCAAGTGCGATGAGGTTGGTCTTGCCGCTTGGAAGCACGGCCACCGGCGGAGCCTCATCCCCGAAATGGGCTCCGTTGTGCAGCTCGGTGAGCGCAGCCTGCACCGTGCCGTCGCCCCCGTTGATCACCAGCAGCTTCGGCCGCACTCGGGCGATCGTCCTCATCGCCTCGCCGATCTGGTCCGCGCGTTCGACCTCGTAATGGAAGACGTCGGGGTGGTCGACGCAATAGGCGCGGATGCGCGGCAGCTGCGCGAGATTTCCGGTCGACTTGGGGTTCGACAACAAGGCGACGCGCGGGCGCGGCCTGGTGCCGGCTGACCCGGTCGACGGGCACGCGTCGCCCACGGGGACGTCTGCCTCCATCGTGTGACGCGTTTTCAACATGTATTCGGGGACCGGTTCGCTATAGGGGCTTACGGAACGGCTGCGCCCGGGCGTCGGATGCATCCGTCCGCTGTGGAATCTCGGCTGCCTTTGCGGCCAAATGATGGTGGTGGGACGACCAAATTTGCACCACGCTGGCCTGATTGACCGCTATCTCGCGCGCTCCATTGCAGTGCCGCTGATCGGCTCGCTCGTCCTCGCGGCGATGCTGCTCGTGCTCGATAAGATGCTTCGGCTGTTCCAGTACGTCGTCGACGCGGGTGGCCCGGTCAGCGTCGTCTGGCGAATGCTCGCCAACCTTTTGCCGGAATATCTAGCGCTCGGAATCCCGATCGGCCTGATGCTTGGGATCCTGCTCGCGTTCCGCAAATTCGCTTTGTCGTCGGAGCTCGATGCGCTCCGCGGAATCGGCGTGAGCTACCGCCGGCTGCTGCGCGTACCTTATTTCTACGCGGTCCCGCTCGCGATCATCAATCTCGCGATCGTCGGCTATGTCGAGCCCTATACCGAATATCGGTACGAGAGCCTCCGCTTCGAGCTGAACTCCGGCGCGCTCGGCGCGGCGATCAAGGTCGGCGAGTTCAACCAGCTCGGCAAGCATCTGACGCTTCGAATCGACCGCAGCGAGAACAAGGGGACGCAGCTTCACGGCATCTTCGTCCAGAGCGATCAGCCAAATGGAACGTCCGTCGCAGCGACCGCCAGGCAAGGCCGGTTCCTGTCGACCGACGATCCCGACACCATCCTGTTCCGCCTGGAGAAAGGCCGGCTCATCCAGGATTCGCCCAGGTTCGCATCACCGCGGACGCTCGCCTTCGACAGCTACGATCTTCCGGTCGCACTGCCTGTAATCGACCAGTTTCGCCGCCGCGGGGGTAGCGAGTCAGACGAGCTCTATCTGCATGAGCTGTGGCGCATCGGCTATGGCGGCGGCGCGACCACCCTCCACCAGAAGCTCGAGGCTCAGTCCAGGCTCAACTTCCGGCTCGTCGAGGTCTTCATGATGCTGATGCTTCCGCTGCTCGCTGTCGCGCTCGCGGTGCCGCCGAAGCGCAGCTCATCCTCACTCGGCATCTTCCTCGGAATTTTGATCATCGTCGCCTATCACAAGGTCAATCAGTACGCCGCCCAGGCCGGAACGAACGGGCAGGTCAACCCCACGCTTGCGCTGTGGGTCCCACTGGTAATTCTCTCGGCGCTCATCTTCTGGATGTACCACGTGCTCGCCCACAAGCCCGGCGGACAGCCGATCGGCGCGCTCGAATGGTTCGCCGCCAAGGTCGTCAGGCGCGTGCGGGCTCTCATGCCCAAGCTGGGTGAGGCATGATCAACCTCAGCTTCTTCCCGTCGCGCCGGCTCGCCTTCTACATGGTGCGGCTATTTCTAACGCGAAGCTTCGCCGTATTGCTGGTGCTGGTGCTGGTGCTGATGACGCTCGACCTCCTTGGCGAAGCCGGCCAGATTCTCGCCGTGCCCGGCAATGGCGACGCCGAGCTGTGGCGCTACGTCGGCCTTCGCGTCCCCCTGCTGATCTCGCGCTTCCTGCCCTTCTCGGTGCTGCTCGGCGCGCTCATCGCCTTCGTCGGCCTCAACCAGCACAGCGAGGTCGTGGCGATGAAGGCTGCCGGCATGTCGGCGCACCAGATCCTCGCGCCGCTGATCGTCGCGAGCATCGGCATCGCCGGCGTGCTGTTCGCCTTCAACGAGACCGTGGCGGTGAACTCCGCGCGGGCCGTGACCGCCTGGTCCGACAATGACTTCAAGCCGATCCCGCCGGAAAGTGGAATCAACAGCAACGTCTGGGTGCTCCAGGGCGACGACCTGATCCGCGCGGGGATCGTCGGCGGGCGCGGCCCGAATTTCACCGCCCGGCAAGTCACCATCTATGATCGTGGCGGCGGCGTCCTGCAGCGGGTGATCACGGCCGCCCGCGCTGTTCCCCGACCGGGCTTCGGCGACTGGCTGCTCCAGGACGTGCGCATCTATGACGCCAATATGAACGTCACGCGGCGCGTGCCCGATCTCGTCGGAATGCGCGGCGTGACGCCGAGCCAGCTCACGCTCGCCAGGGTCGACCCCGCCGAGCTCGACTATTGGACTCTGAAGACGCGAATTGACGAGCTTGCGGCGGCCGGTCGCCCGACCGAGGAGGCGCGGGCCGGCCTGGCGCACAAAATATCGGGCCCTTTGTCGACCGTGCTGATGCCGCTGCTGGCCGCCGTCGCAGCGTTCGGCCTCGCCCGCTCGGGCCAGGTTTTGCTGCGCGCAGTCATCGGAATGGCGCTTGGCTTCGCTTATTTCGTCGCCGACAATTTCAGCCTGGCGATGGGCAATGCCGGCGCCTATCCGCCGCTGATCGCTGCCTGGGCGCCCTTCCTGCTCTTCCTGCTGATCGGCGAAACGGTCCTGATCCGGACGGAGGAGTGAGCCTCCAGTCGCGTGGTTGACGAATCCTATCGAACGCTGCGCGTGACCGCGGGCGAGACTCCGTTCCTGCGCCAGCTAAACGCGCTCTTCTCCGAAGCGTTCGACGATGTCGCCACTTATGGGGGCGCGCCGCCCTCAGACACGTATTTCGATCGCGTGCTTGCCAGCGACCAGGTGATCGTCCTCGTCGCACTCGCAGGGGACGCCGTGGTCGGCGGTCTCGTCGCCTATGAGCTCGCCAAGCTCGAACGCGAGCGGAGCGAGATTTACATCTATGACCTCGCCGTCGCCGAGCCGCACCGTCGCCGCGGGATCGCGACGAGGCTGATCGATCACCTGCGCGAAATCGCCCGCGAGCGCGGCGCCTGGGTCATCTACGTCCAGGCCGATTATGGCGACGAAGCCGCAATCCGCCTCTACACGAAGCTCGGCCTCCGCGAGGACGTAATGCACTTCGACATCCAGCCGTAAAAACCTGGCGGAAAGGCGCGCGCCGACAGCGCTGCAACAACTCTTTAACATTGATCTACCACCGTAGTTACGGTGCGGAGTGCAGATTAGTGGCGATGTTGGCTCAGCTTGAGCAGCGCGGGTCGAACCGCCGCGATTTCGATCGGCGAATCCTGAAACTGCGTTTGGCCGGCGCCACGGTGTCGGAACGCAGCGTCGTCGTTCTCGTTCACGATCTTTCGCTCACGGGTCTTCTCATCGAAACGTCGGCCGATCTGTCAGTCGGATCGGACCTCGCAATCGATCTGCCCGAAACCGGCCTGCGTCCAGCCCGGGTCGTTTGGAACAGCGGCCAATATTTCGGCTGCCAGTTCCACGAGCCGATATCGACAGGCGGCGTGAGCGCTGCCTTGCTCATGAACCCGTTCGTCCCGGAACCGAAGCTTCCCCATGCGTTCGACGGCGAGCCCGTAGGCGGCGAGTCCGACAAATTGCCCCTCAGGACTAGGCTCTGGATCATGATTGGCCTGGCCCTGGCCTCATGGACCGTCGTCCTGATGGTCTTCGCCCTCATATAGCAGGGGAACCTGCTCCTTCGCGCCGGTTCAGCACGTGTACCCGTGGGCCGCAATGGGCCATTCGAGCCTGTAGGTCACCATGTACCCGTCATGGTCCGACAGCTGTGGGCTTCCGGGGCTGCCGTCGAACAGCGCTTCGACCCGGACCGGCCGTACCGACACCGCTGTGCCTGGCCAGAAGAACTGCAGGTCCTGCGTATCCATCCACGGCTCGTCGCCGTCCCAAGACATCTTGACCTCGCAGCCCGACGCTTTGTCCGCGCACACCCGGTGCACCAGGGTCATCGACTGGTAGCGCGTGAAATTCTCCCAGCGCGGCTCGGAGTGGCGCATGTTGAAGTCGCCGCCGAAGATCACGGGGTAATTGTCGTCATGCGTTCGGTCGATGAACTCTGATGCTTCGAGCGCCTGCCGGTCGTGTGCCGCGAGGTTCCGAGCTGCCGAAGCCTTCGACGCGCCGCGCGAGTTCATGTGGGTGTCGTAGAGGTCGATCGGGGTCGGCAGGCCCGGAATGACGATCCGCGCCAGCATGATGCCCTTGTTCGCCAGGCAATCGAGCCCGGCGCAGGATCGTGCGCCAAAAGCGCGCACGTCGGTGACTATGATCGGGTAGCGCGAGGCGATCGCGAGGCCGCTGCCCTGGAAGCGAATGCCGATTTCGCCGCGCTTCAGCTTGGCCTTGCCCGGCAGCTTCTCGCGCGTCGATTCGAACGGCTGTGTCATCCGGTTCGGACCCGGGGCGATCGCGGGATAATTGGTCGCCTTGACGGCGTTCTTCGCGGCGCCGCTGAACATCTCCTGGAACAACACGATGTCGGGTCCGGTGCCCGCGGCGCGAATCGCGGAGAGCCGCTCGCCGATCTGCCTAAGCTCCGCTGCACGCCCCTTTCGCGCGGGAAAGCCCAGGCCCTCGATATTGTAGGTTAGCACCTTGAGGGCCATCGCCTTCTTGCCGTCGGGCGATTGGACGATGACGGGCGGCGCTGCCGCACGGCAGGCCAGAGTGCGTACGGGCGGCGGAGTGCCGCAGCTCGTCAGCAGCAAGGCAAGTCCGACACCCCCGCGAAGACACTGCCTGCGAATGTCAGGGCCGACGGTTTGTCGAGAGCTCATAGCACCCCCCTGCTTTGCTCTGCTCAGTCACCTTACCGTCAAGGGCACGAACCGGCGATTCCTGGGCGGAAAGCTGCTCTCAACCCGATTGACTCTGTTAACTTCTCATTTAATCTGACTGAGTTAAAGCGGATTCGGAGGTCCGCATGCTTGCTGCGTTACAGCTCGTCGGCGCCATCCTTCTGATTGGTGCCGCCATTTGGGCCGGTGATTTCATTGCCGGCGGGATCGAGAGCGCCCTTGGCGACAAACCCATGAGGGATCGCGCCCACCCGAACAGCCGCGACCTTTAGGCTGCACACGCAATTCGCCGGAGTTCACGCCCGCGGCGCCGCGCGGACTCGCCACACGGTGTCGCCGGCATCGTCGGCGATCAACAGAGCGCCGGTCTTGTCGAGCGCCATTCCGACGGGCCGGCCGCGAACGGTCTTCTCGCCAGGCGAAAGAAAGCCCGAGACCAAGGTGCGCGGCACGCCCACCGGGTGGCCGTTCCGGAACGCGATGTAGACCACCTTGTAGCCGTTGAGCGGAACACGGTCCCAGCTGCCATGCTCGGCCACGAGCGCGCCGTTGCGGATGGCGGGCGGAAGGCTGCTTCCTTCGGTGAACAGCAGGCCGAGCGGGGCGACGTGTGAGCTCAGCGCATAATCGGGCCTGATCGCTTTCGCCACCATGTCCGGGCGCTGCGGCTGCACGCGAACGTCAACATGCTGGCCATAATAGCTCCACGGCCAGCCGTAAAACGCGCCCGGCGTCACCGACGTCAGGTAGTCGGGCACAAGATCAGGCCCGATCTCGTCGCGTTCGTTCACCACCGCGAAGAGCTTGTGCGATTGGGGGTCGATCTGAAGACCCGTCGGATTGCGCAGCCCCGACGCGTACAGCCGTTTGTAGCCTGTCGCGCGGTCCACTTCCCAGATAGCTGCGCGGTCCAGCTCGGCGCCGATGCCGTTCTCGGTAATGTTGCTGTTGGAGCCGACGCCGACAAACAGCTTCGATCCGTCGGGACTGACGGTCAGGGCCTTCGTCCAGTGGTGGTCGATGGGCCCGCCCGGAAGGCTGGTAAGCACCTTGCCCTGTTCGGTGATGCGCGTCTCCCCGGGCGTATAATGATACTGGAGGAGCGCGTCCGTGTCGGCGACGTACAGTGTGTTGCCGACCAGCCGAACTCCGAACGGCGCGTTCAGGTGGTCGAGGAAGATCGTCCGAAGCTCGGGCCGGCCGTCACCGTTGGCATCGCGAAGCAAGGTGATGCGATTGCCTCCCGGGGCGCCGGCGCCGGCGCGGAACTGAGCCTGGTTCTCCCAATAATCCTTGGGTCGGTAAATGGGCGCCGACGGCCCGTTCGACTCGACGACGAGTATGTCGCCGTTCGGCAGGGTGTAGACCTGGCGGGGGTGCTCGAAACCCGTCGCCAGCCGCTGAATCTCGAGACCCGCGGGAACGACGGGCATCTCGCCCGGCTTCCACCCCACGGCCTTCGGCACCTCCATCGTGGGGAGACCGACAAATTGTGACGGCGCCGGCAGCAGCGGGTTCGCGCGATATTGGGTGCTCGGAGGCGGCGGATCCTTGCTGCAAGCGCCAAGGGCGATGAGGCTGGCTAGCGAGGCGGTGGCGATCAATGATGTGCGGGTCATGAGGGGGCTCCCGAGGCACGACGGTTGGCGGCGAGGCTCCAGCCACGCACGCCGACGATCACGAGAAGGACGGTGACGATTGCCGACAGGATCAGGCCCTGCGGCACCACCGCGGTGTATGCGTCGCGGCTGTGGATAAAGACGTTCAGCAGCGAGAGCAGCGCCGCGGCGGCGACAAGCGCGAAGCGCACCCAGTCGATCCGCGTTCCCACGCCGCCGATTGCCTCAAACAGAAGGATGAAGACGGCAACGCCCGCGAGAATGAGGCCGAGGGTTATCAGCCAGACCGAGAAATTCTCCCACTGAAAGAGAAGCGTGTTCCAGTAGATGAGGTCCGTAATAAAGGCGCCGATGAGCATCGCCGCGCCGGCGCCGATGGCTGCCGGATAGATCAGCCGCAGAGGCTTGACGGGTCTTGTGGCCATGATGGTTCCCAGACGGTTCAATGCTCCGTCCCCACAACCTGCCTATTGGCGTGCCCGACCTGACGAACCTCTGGTCCGTCTCTTAACGATTATCCATTTGCAAAAGAAACGCGGACGACGGCCGGGTTCGCCGGTCCGCATGTTTGCTGCACTACAGCTCGTCGGTGCCATCCTCAGCGGAGGCAGAACTCCCGTTCGATGTCCTGATACACGGTGCGCGGCGTGATGGATGTGACCACTCCGGCGCCATGCCACTTGCTCGTGCGGCCTTCGGAATTGACTGTGGTCAAGGCGACGAGCTGAAGGGTCCCGTTGCAAAAGAAGCGGATACGCTGGAGCGACTTCTTGTAATTGACGCGGTGGTTATAGCCGTGCTCGCCGTGCAGCCAGACCGTAACTCGGGCCGGGTAGTATTGAGCGCTGATCTCCTTGGCCTTGATCCAGAATCGGTCGTCATCGGCCGTTGCCGAGGCCCACGCAATGTCGGCCGACAACTTGGGCTGCGCCGGAACAGCGGATTCGAGCGCCAACAACAGAACCAACGACGCGAGCACGGTCCCCTCCGCCCTTTCAACCCGCAGCGGTCACTTCAGCCTCTGCGGCACCCATCCCCAATCGCCTCTTTGTCGCTGCGAGCATCTCCTGGAACCGCGGCTTGTCCCGAAGTCGCTCAAGATCGGGATCGGCTTCCACGTGCTTGAGCTGTGACGCCGTCTTCACCTGATCGAAAAACGGCTCCAGCACATCCATGGCGGCTTCGTCATCTTTGAGCTGGGCGGTGAGCGAGCAGGCCGCATTGTAACGCATATATTGACTATCCGGGTCGAGAAGCAGGCCCCGTTCGATCCACTCCCTCGCTCGTTCCGCTTCGCCAAGAACCGCAAGGGCACAGGCGCCGTTGGCAATGGCGGCTCCGTTCGTGGGGTCATGAGCAAGGGCGCGTTCCACCCGCTCGAGGGTTATTCTTGCGGCTCGCCTGGCGCCTTCCTCATCATGGATCGCGGTGTAGCACGTCATCAGCATGAGCGGGTTGGTGAAGTCGGAGTTCAGCAGTCCCGCGGCCTTTTCGAAGTAAGGAATCGCCTCGCGAATCCGGCCTTGCCTGAACAGCATCCTCGCGGCTTCGCGATTAACTTCCCAGGAATCGGCACCCAGGCAAAGCGCGGTGTCGATTAGCGAGTTCGCCTCCGACTGGCGGCCCTCCTCCTCCAGATACCGCGCTTTGACGCATAGGGCTTCAGGCAGCTCTGGATCGATGGAAAGCGCGCGCTCGACAGCGGGCAAGGCGTTCGCCTCCTTCCCGTGCCAAAATCGCAGCTCCGCCTGGGCCAGCGCCATCAGCGCCCATGCCTGCGCGTAATTAGGATCGACCAAGACGGCTTGCCTGCAAATCCGCTCGATCGCTTCGTCCCGCTTGAGGTAACCAAACGCACCGCTGACCCACTGCTGCCGAGCCATTAGGTAAAGCCTGTAGGCGTCCGCATTCGACGTGCCGCGATCCTCGATCGCCTTCTTTTCTTCCGGAAGCAGCTTCAGCTGCAGCGCCTCGACAATCGCGTGGGATATCTCGTCCTGGATGGCGAATATGTCGGTGAGGTCGCGATCATACCGCTCCGCCCACAGGTGACGGCCGGTGTCGCCGGCAATCAGCTGCGCGCTGATCCGGACCCGGCTTCCGGCCTTTCGGACGCTCCCTTCCACCACGTGGCTGACGTCGAGTGTGCGGGCCACTTCCTTGACGTCGATGACCTTGCCCTTGAAAATGAAGGCGCTGTTGCGCGCGACGACCTCCAGGGCCGAGATTTTTGACAGGTCCGTGATGATGTCTTCGGTGATTCCATCGCTGAAATATTCCTGCTCGGAATCGTCGCTCAGATTCACGAAAGGCAGCACGCAGACGCAGAAAGGCGACGGGACGGCGGCACTTCCGCCTGCCTTCGCAGTTGCCTCGTCCCCAACCATCTTCGAGATCGCGGCCAGCAGATCGTCGATCGGCTCCGTTCCCCCATGTTCGGTCCAGGACGACAAGTCGACGCACTGAAGCTGCCGGAATCCAAGCGGCGGCTTGACTGAATCGAGGATGGCAGGAACGAGACGGCCCGAATCGCGGCCTTCGGCGGCTTCATCCTGAACCCATGCCGACGCTATGGAGGCGGGGCTCCACAGAACCATGACGATCTGAGCATTCTTCAACTCACGGTCGATTTCGGTGCTGAAGTTCGCGCCGCCGTGCACATGGCGATCCCACCAAACCGTCTGGCCTGCGTCAGCCAGTACGCCGGCAAGCTTTCGCGCCGTATCGACGTCTTCGCGCGCATAGCTCAGGAAGACTCGCGCCATCCGATTGGTCCCCGCCTGCTAGTCGATTAACTTTGCGCTTAACGGGGCCCCCCTTCAAGGCCCGCGGCCCGAAATGTCCGCTTTCCACCCAAGCCGGACGTGAGCTTTCGACCCAAAGTGGACGCTAGCAGAGACGTTTATCGAGATGTTCACAGAGGCGCAGTGAGAGCGCAGCGATTGTGAGCGTTGGATTTGCCCAGCCGCTGGTTGGAAAGACCGAGCCGCCAGCGACATAAAGGTTTGCATAGCCATGGACCCGGCAATCGGCGTCCACGACCCCATCCACCGGATCGGCGCTCATTCGCGTGCCGCCGAGCTGATGATAATTCGCCAGAGGATGGTTCCCGACGGTCGGATCGACCGGCCATTGCGGACCCGGCTCCGAAAGCCACTCGCTTGGCACTGCGCTTCCCTTGCCGAGCCGTCTCAGCTCGCGGTCGAGCAGCTCCGCGAAGGTCCGGGCGGTCCTCTTGTCGATCTCGCTCATCTGCCAATTGAGGTCCGCACGTTGGGATCCCAGCTGGTCGCGATCATTCGAGAGCAGGACGCGGCTATCAGGATTAGGGGCCTGCTCCCCGCGGGTAATCGCGTAGAGCTGCGTCAGTCCGGCGCTGGCCCTCAGCCTTTCTACCGTGTTTCGCAGCGATCGGTGGAACGTCGCCCTGATCGCGCGATAAAGGTGATCGAGCATGCGCCCCTTTCGGTCGGGGGCAATCGAGTGCTTGAGCCGGTGGTAAAGCGCATTGCCGAGCGCAACGCCCCGCCGCGGGTCGCGCTGGAGCTTGAATGTAGCGATGCTGTTGAGGACCTCATGCCGCCGCTGGGCTTCGTCGGCAATTCGTAGCGCGGGAGCCAACGGAGGCCCTTCGGCCATGAATCTCTTTTGGAACAAGGCCCAAAGTTCATAGGGCTCGGACGTCTCGATCCTGGCGATGCGCCCCGCCGGGTGCTCCATGAAATAGCGGCCGACATTGCCGTAAGCGTTCCCAATGCCGTTCGGCTCAACCCCATTGGACGCCAGCAGCAGCCGGGAATTCTCAATCGCGCCGCAAGCCAGCACGAATTGCCTCGCCCCGATGCGTGCTTTCCGGCCTTCGAGCGTGCTCACGTCCGCATGTTCGACCGCGCTGGCGCTTCCGTTCACGCTGAGGTTCACGACGTTGGCGTGCAGCAGCACCTTCACGTTGGCCGCGTCGAACAGGTCGCGCGCGCGACCGGCCGTGAATCGCTCCGCCGTCTCGTCGAAGCGCCACAACTTTGCATCCAGCTCGGACGGACAAAGTCCGGGGTCCGAAAGTCCCAACCGCTCCCAGACGTCGTGCTCATAGTCGAACGCTCCGACCTCGAAGATCCGGTTGGCCTCGCGGTAGAAGGGGTCGAGCTCTGCGCGGCTGATCGGCCAACCACTATGTGGGACCCACGGGCGATGCTCGAAGTCGATCGGGTCGAGGACCGCGCACCGGCCGCCCCAGATGGCGACTGTGCCGCCAAAGAAGCGCAGTCGGGACTCTTCGAGATCGTAATACGGCATGCCAACGTTGGAGCCGCGGTAGAGGTCTTGCGTCGCCTGCTCGAAATCGAGGCCGCCGCTTTCCACGAGGCAGATCGAATGTCCCGCCTGGGCGAGCTTGCGCGCGAGCGGAAGCCCGGCAGCACCCGCTCCCATGATGCACACGTCCGTGTCGACCGAATCCAGCTCAGGCGCGTCGCGCAGATCGATCAGCAAGAAACCTCCCCCGGGATGCTACGCGGCCCTTGTCTGATTCTGAACGACGTTCTGCTGCCACCAGCACCCGAACATCGCGATTGCGAAGAGGATGCGGCCGTGATTGGCGACGCCTGCGTCATGCTCGGCGAACAGCTGCTGCACGGAATCCTGACGCAGATAGCCGGCCTCGCGCGCTCCGCTGTCGGCCCACGCCTCGCGAGCAAAACGGCTGAAGTCACCCCGGAACCATTCGGCGAACGGCAGCTGGAAGCCAAGCTTCTGCGTTCTGGGGGCACAGTCTCCCAGCCACGGCGCGATCGCCTGCCGCAGCGCAAATTTGCCGACGCGGCCGCGAAGTTTCATTTTCAGGGGCATCGTGAGGCTCCAGTCCACGAAAGCGCGCGAGAGGAACGGCACTCGGCCCTCGAGCGAGTGAGCCATGCTGGCGCGGTCCAGCCGCATCAGCAATGACGAGGGCATGTGAATTGTCAGATCGCCGAGCATCAGCTGTTCGAGCGGTTTGAGCGAGCGATCCTCGGGCCGGAAGAACTCTGCTTCCAGGCGGGCCAGCGAGCTACGCTCTTCGCCTTCCTGCCAAAACTCCGGCTCGAACAATCGGGCGCGGACGGAAGGGGTCGAGATCTGGGTTGCGGCGATGTAGCGCTGCAGGTTGTTGTCGAGCAGGGCTTCGCTTCGAAATCGGCGTATATTCTGCAGTTGGTAATTCCACGCCACCGACTTGCCGGAGGGGAGCGCATCGATAATCCGCCCAATGGGGCTTTTCAGCAGAGGCGCCAGCCTGGACGCCAGGAGTGCAGTGCGCTGTCGCTTGTAGCCCGCCAGTATCTCGTCCGCCCCCTCGCCGCAGAGCACGACCTTCACATGCTCCCTTGCAAACCGGCTGAGGTGCCAAAGGGGAAGCGCCGCGGTTGCTGCGCAAGGCTCGTCGAAGTCGGCCTGCACCCGCGGCAAGACGTCTCCGGCATGAAGCGGCTCCAGCGGTAGAACGTGATGTTCGATGCCCAGCTTTCTGGCGATCCGCGAAGCAGCCGAGCTCTCGTCGATCGATGTCCCGGGAAAGCCCAGCGTGAATGCCTTGACCGGCGCACTCGCGAGCTTCGCCATTGCCGCGGCGATCGCCGTTGAATCAACTCCGCCCGACAGGAAAGCTCCGATCGGCACATCGGCAAGCATGTGAGCTTTTACGGACGCCTTCACGCGCGCCCGCGTCTCTTCAATCCATTCCGCCTCGGACAGCCGGTCGTTTACGCGAAAGAGGGGCTTCCAGTAGGTTTTCTCGACACTGCCGCCAGGGCCGACGTGCATGTACGTTCCCGGGCCAAGGCTGCGCACCTGTGAGTAGATCGATCGTGGCGGCTGGACGTACCCGAAACTGAAGAAGTCATGCACCGCGCGGGGATCGACGTCCCAATGGTGCTCGGGAAGGACCCGCAGCGCCCGGATGTCCGATGCAAAGGCGAGTCCGCCGTTCTGCTCCGTAATATAGAGCGGCTTGATTCCGAGCGGATCCCGGGCGAGCGTGAGCGTTCGCGTCGCACGGTCCCAGATAGCGACGGCGAACATTCCGTCGAGCCGCAGCCAGGCCTCGTCGCCCCACTCGATGAAGGAAACCAGGACGGTCTCGGTGTCGCTGTGTGTGCGGAAGGAATGCCCGAGGCTTTCGAGCTCTAGTCGCAGCTGCGGATGATTGTAGATCTCACCGTTGAAAACGATGGCGAAGCGATCATTGGATGAGAAAATCGGCTGATGCCCGCCCTCGACGTCGATGATGCTCAGCCGGCGCATGCCGAAGCCGAAATCGCCGTCGACGAAGACGCCGCTGTCGTCAGGGCCGCGCTGGAAGAGCGTGTCGCATTGCCGTGTTACGATCGAGTCCGAGACGGGCTTGCCGCGCCTGTACCAACCGGCAATTCCACACATCGCACCAATGCTCCCAAGCCCGTTACCCGTCGCGAGCGACCTCAGGGACGTTTTGCGCGGCTAGGGCATTGTGCTTGGCTGCTCAAGGCTGTCGGACGTGGACCGCGGCTCGACGCACCACCTTGGTGTGATCATCTTAGCTTTGCGATCTTCAGCCCGTCTTCCTTGGCGCGCTGCTTGACCGACTCTTCGCTGCGCGTGAGCGCCTTGGCGATCGCCTTGAGGGCCATCCCCTTCCCCGCCAGCGTGCGCAGCTTGTGAAGCTCGTCCGCCCGCCATGGCTGCCGGTGCCGTTCGAACCGCTCGCGCATGTGTGCCCTCCCCGTCGGGCCCGATCATAGCACATAAGAGGAGGGGCCGCTCCAACGGACGCGGTTTCTGGAACCAGACTCCTGCCGGACGGTTGCTTGTCCGACATGCGAGAATATTGTGCCTATTTTCTCGATAGTTCGGGTTGGCTTCTCTATTTCGAGTTGTTCGAAACCGGCACCGACCAGGAAGCAGTTGCCGCCGTTCAAGCAAGCAATCCTGGAGCAATTTGCCAATTATGGAACGGCCGCCGTCTCGTTGCGAAGGTCGATCCTGATCGGCGTTCGGCCGAGAATGATCCCCTGCCGCTCCCCCTGCGCAATCGGACTGCATCCTAGCTTACGCTAGCCTTTGGGTGCCGAGCATCCAATCCGCGTTGGCTCCCATCGGCTGCATCGTTCGTTGTGCGCTTGTCCACCAGAAGAAGGAGGAGAGGCGAGATGGTCATCCGCTTCACAGGAAGGTCTGCAGCCGTTCTGGCGGGGGTGGGAGCGTCTTTTGTCGTCGCAGGCACGCCCGCGTTAGCGCAGGAGGCCCAAATCGTCGTGCAGACTGCGCCGCCGGCCAATATGCGCATCGAACGCGTCGCTTATGGTGATCTCAACCTTGCAACGCGTGCCGGAGAACAGTCATTGCAGCGACGCGTCAATCAGGCCGTCGAGCGCGTCTGTCTCCAGGACAAGGGTCGCTGGTACGGGCTGGGTGAACCTGCTTACACCTATTGCACCTGGGGAGCGTGGGAACGCGCGAGACCGCAGATGATCGGCGCGATCGACCGCGCTCGCCGGCTTGCGTCTAACCACAGATAATAGCGGCGGCCGACTAGGTCGCGCCCTTGCACTCAGTGAGGCGCGGCCGCATCAAGACGGGCCATGAAGCTGCGCGCCGCCGTCCTTACCGCCGCGCTGGCGGGCTCCTGCGCCGCGTCGCAGCCGGCGCCGATTGCCGTGCCCAAGATGGCTGAGCTCGCCAAGCGCGCCCCAGGAAAGCCCCAGCGCTGCGTCACGGTCGAGCCGGGCTTCCTCTTCCGAGTGTCGGACGCAGATCCGCATCTTTTGCTTTACGATGACGGCAAGACGATCTGGGCCAGCGTCCTCGCGCCCGGCTGCGGCTTCGAGGCCGGCCAGTCGGTCATCCCGGATGAGTCCGCGTCTTATTACTGCCGCGGCGACTTCGTCCTCGCCGGCAGTCGCGAGACTCTCCTTCCGTTGGGGCGCCGCTGCGTGCTCGGCGATTTCACGCCCTATCGCAGCATCAAGTGACCAGCGATCTAGCGATTGCCCCAGCGACGGAAGTGATAGCGGCCGCGAACGGGCGTCGCCTGGTACGATTGCCCGGAAGTGCAGGTCACCTTGTAGGTGCCTGAAGCTTTGCCATCGACGGGGGTTGTGGAAGCAACCTGGCCGCAGGAATAGCCGATCCGCTCGATCGTTCGGGCGATCACCGCATTCGGAAGGGGCATGTCGGCCGCGACGGTCTCGGCGGGCGGAGCTTCCGTTACGGCCTGCCCGGCTGCGACTTCCTCGGGCTGGCTTTCCGCGAATTGGGTAACTTCGGGCCGTTTGTCCTCCGGCACGATGGACTGCTGTGGAGGCGGCGTGCGCTCGGCCCGGGATGCTGCAAGGGCGACGGGCTCCGACCGCTGAGGCCGGGCCTCGAGCACCTCCGGTGCCGGGACTGGTGCCGGGGCAACCGTGCTTGGCGGTGGCGGCGGTGGAAGCGCAACGCGGACCGCCTGCGGCTCGTCGCCATCGCCTCGCTGCCACCCCGCGAGCGCACCGAGCAGCCCGACCGCCAGGATCAGGGCGCCCACGGCCGCGCCATTTCGCACCCAACGGGTCGGGCGGGCCTCAGCCCCACGTGAGCCATCCCGTCCAGCCCAGCGATCCGCGAGAAGATCCGCGAGGTGCGGTTCGATGATCGGTGCCGGTCCCGCTTCCGACCGTTTCGGCGGCGCCGGTTGCGGGGCGGGACCCGGAGAACTGTCGCGCGCGTCGGGGTCGACCGGTTCCCGAAGCGATTCGGCGATGAACGACCCCATCCTCCGCTCGGGCGGCGTCTCCGATCGGGCCTCTTTCATCTGAGGCGCCGGCCGCGGCGGCGTGTCGATGGCTGGCCGCTCCACAGGATCCGCAGGCTCCGAGGCGATGTATGGCATCGCGTTCTGTGAGGCTGTCGCCGTCCGCGGCTGATGCGGTTCCAGCTCCGGCTCGAGAGCGAGCGACGCATCATAGGCTCGCCGCCTGGCCGGATTCCGCAGGGTCTCGTAGGCGGCGCTGATTTGCGCGGCGGCCGCCATCGGACGCGGCACGAACGGGCTCATCCGCCTGACGAACGCCTTCGTAATCTCATCGTCGGTCGCCGTTGGCCCAAGCCCCAGCGTTTCATAATGGTTCGGCCGTGACCGCGCCGTGCTCGCCATCCGTGACCCCGAAATCCACTCAATCGACTCTAAGTGCCGGACGATGCTGCGGTATTTCGCATTAATCTAGTGCGACTCGTCGACGGTAACGGGCAGGCTGCCGAGCAAGTCGTCGCTGCGATCAGTCTCTCTCTGCTTTCACCCATCCCGGCGGAATGTCGCGATCATGCTCCTCGTCGTAGCTCCAGCCCTGCGCGAGCCGCGCTGGCCGGTCGCGGCGTCGGATGGCCTGCAGCTTGCGCACCAGCCCCCGGACTGCCGCCCTGCGCTCGCTCCGGCATGCAGCTATTCAGCGCGACTTTTTGTCCTCTTCGGACCCGTGCGACGCCGCGACGGCGACGACGGACGCTTCCGGCCCGTCTCAGGCGGCGGTGTCGTCCCGACGAATCCCACCGTGGAAGTGCCGACGCCTTCGATCGGCCGTGCGCCGCTGCTCGTTTCCTTAGGCGTCCGGCGTTTCGCGGAAAGTCCGGGCAGGAGCTTCCTCACGACCGCAAAACCGGCCACCGCAGCCAGGGCCGAACCAATCACTGCTAGAAACTTGAAGTTCCTGTAGGGATCGAACCGGCGTGTGTTGACCATCTGAGCCTCCGTCCGCTCGTGCATAGCACATAAGAAAAGGGCCGCCCCAATGGAGCGGCCCTCACTTTTCCTGGTTAGCCGGGGCGAAAGTACCACTTTCGCCTGATCAGCCCAGCATTTCCTGCTCGAGCTTCTTCGCCATCTCCTCGATGTTCTCGGGCGGCCAGCCGGGGATATCCATCCCCAGGCGCAGGCCCATCGAGGCGAGCACTTCCTTGATCTCGTTCAGGCTCTTCCGCCCGAAGTTCGGGGTTCTCAGCATCTCGGCCTCGGTCTTCTGCACGAGGTCGCCGATGTAAATGATGTTGTCGTTCTTGAGGCAGTTGGCGCTGCGCACCGACAGCTCGAGCTCGTCCACCTTCTTGAGGAGGTAGCGGTTGAGCTGGTTGGTGTCGGCCGCGATCTGCTCGGCCGCCAGCGGAGCGGCGGCGCCGATCATCGGCGACGGCGCCATGCGCACGGCCGCCTCGTCGAAGTGGACGAAGAGCTGCAGCTGGTCCTGAAGGATCCGCGCCGCATAGCCGAGCGCGTCCTCGGGGTTCACGGTCCCGTCCGTCTCGAGCGTCAGCGTGAGCTTGTCGTAATCGAGCTCCTGCCCGACGCGGGTGTTCTCGACCTTGTAGGCGACCTGGCGCACCGGCGAATAAAGCGCGTCGACCGGGATGAGCCCGATCGGAGCGTCGGCCGGGCGGTTGGCGGCGGCCGGCTGATAGCCTTTGCCGACGTCGGCGGTCAGCTCCATGTTGAGCGTCGCGCCCTCGTCCAGGTGGCAGATCAGGAGGTCGGGGTTGGTGACCTCGATGTCGCCCGCGGTCGCGATCATCCCCGCGGTGACGTCGGCCGGGCCCGTGGCTGAAAGGTGCAGCCGCTTGGGCCCCTCGCCTTCCATCTTGAGCGCGATCTGCTTCACGTTGAGCACGATGTCGGTGACGTCCTCGCGGACGCCCGCGAGCGACGAGAATTCATGCAGCACGCCGTCGATCTTGATCGAGGTAACGGCGGCGCCCTGGAGCGACGACAGGAGCACCCGGCGAAGCGAGTTGCCGAGCGTCATTCCGAAGCCCCGCTCCAGCGGCTCGGCGACGAACACCGCGCGGCGGCGGTTGTCGCCGGTCGGCTTCTTCTCGAGCGCGTTGGGCTTCTTCAGTTCCTGCCAGTTCTTTGCGTTGACGGCCATTTTCATCCCTTGGCAGTTGGGGGCCTAAGCCCCTGATTTCAATTCATTCTTCCTAATCCCGGCCAAAGTACCACTTTGGCCGAAACTGTTAGACTCGGCGGCGCTTCGACGGCCGGACCCCATTGTGCGGGATTGGGGTTACGTCGCGGATCGACGTGATTGTGAAGCCGACCGCCTGGAGCGCACGAAGCGCGCTCTCGCGACCCGATCCGGGGCCCTTGACCTCGACCTCGAGCGTCCGGACGCCGTGGTCGGCGGCCTTGCGGCCCGCGTCTTCCGCGGCGACCTGCGCGGCATAAGGCGTCGACTTGCGGCTGCCCTTGAAGCCCATCATCCCGGCCGAGCTCCACGCGATGGCGTTGCCCTGCGCGTCGGTGATGGTGATCATCGTATTGTTGAAGCTGGCGTTCACGTGAGCGACGCCAGCCGTGATGTTCTTGCGCTCCCTTCTGCGGATGCGCTGGGGTGCTTGAGCCATGCTAAATCCCTAATCCCTGAAACCTGTCCCGCTCATCCTGAGGAGCGGCTGAGCCTGTCGAAGTCGCGTCTCGAAGGACCTATTTCTTCTTGCCCGCGATCGGACGGGCCTTGCCCTTGCGGGTGCGCGCGTTGGTGTGCGTGCGCTGGCCGCGGACCGGCAGGCCCTTGCGATGGCGCAAGCCCCGGTAGGAGGCGAGGTCCATCAGCCGCTTGATGTTCATCGCGGTCTCGCGGCGAAGGTCGCCCTCGACATTATGGTCGCGGTCGATCGTCTCGCGGATGTGCAGCACCTCCTGGTCGGTGAGGTCCTGGACCCGCTTCTCGGGCGCGATGCCGAGCTTGGCGATGATCTGCTGGGCCGTGGTCCGGCCGATTCCGTGGATGTAGGTCAGCGCGACTTCCACGCGCTTGTTGGTCGGGATATTGACGCCGGCGATACGTGCCATTCTGCTTCCTTCTTCAGCTCCACAGGCGTGGACGTTGCAGAGGGAAAATCCCACGCGATCCCACACCCATCTCGACGCTTCTTAGGCCCGTTCCTAAACGAAAAACCGACGCGCGCACGAATGCGCCGCCGGGCTACCGGTGGATCGGGATGGAGTGCAAATAGGATTCGCGAGGGCCTAAGTCAAGGAGCCGCTTGACCTTTATCCGCTCGCGGCTTCGAAGAGGCGGCGATGCCCGGAAAAAGGGTCCACCAGCTCTTCCTGGTCAGCGTCACGCTGAAGGGCCTCCACGCGCTGATCGAGATCGCCGGCGGAATCGCGCTCTATTTCTTCAGCACCGCCACGATCGTGCACTGGCTCTACAGCGAAAGCGGGGACAGCAAAGAGCTGCTCGCAAAATTCGCCCGCACCTTTTCAGGCGCGGAGCACAGCTTTTACGCTTTCTATCTCGTCAGCCACGGCCTCGTGAACCTGGCGATCGTCGTTGCCCTGCTGAGCCGAAAGCTGTGGGCCTATCCGGCAACCTTCGCGGTTCTCACGCTCTTCATCGTCTACCAGCTCTACCGCTACACCTTCACCCACGACATCGGCCTGATCGCGATCACCGTGCTCGATCTCATCGTCATGGCGCTCGCCTGGAACGAATATCGGCTGATGAAACGGAGCTATCCTAAAAGCTGATTTGCAGCCTCGGCTCCTCACCGATAGAGGCCGCCGCAATGCAGCGTCTTACCCTCGACGGCGGCATCCCCGAGAGCCTCAGGGGGAGCATCGTCGCCCTCGGCAATTTCGACGGGTTCCACCTCGGCCACCAGGCGGTGGTCGGCCGAGCGATCGCGCGCGCCTTCCACGAGCGGCGGCCGGCGATCGTCGCGACCTTCGACCCCCACCCCGTGCGCTTCTTCAAGCCCGAGCTCCCGCCGTTCCGCCTGACGACGCTGGACCAGCGCGAGACCCTGTTCGCCCACGCCGGAGCGGACGCGATGCTGGTGTTCGAATTCGACGGGCGGCTTGCCTCAATGGACGCCGAGGCCTTCATCGCTGATGTCATGGCGAAGCGCATCGGCGCGGCGGGCGTGGTCACCGGCGACGATTTCACCTTCGGCAAGGGCCGGACGGGCGACGTCGCATTGCTGAGGACGCTGGGCGAGAAGCATGGCGTGATCGCGGAAGCGGTAACGCAGGTGGTCATTGACGGTGTCCGCGTGTCCTCGGGCCGGATCCGCGAGGCGTTGATCGCCGGCGACAGTGGAACGGCGACGCACCTGCTCAGCCGGGATTATGCGATCGAGGGTGTGGTCCAGCGGGGCGACGCTCGCGGGCGTCATCTCGGCTATCCGACGGCAAACCTCGAGCTCGGCGATTACCAGCGGCCCAAGTACGGCATCTATGCGGTGCGGGTGACGCTGGATGACGGTCGCGAGCTTCCCGGGGTCGCGAGCCTCGGCGTCCGTCCGACGTTCAACCCGCCGCGCGAATTGCTGGAGGCCCATCTCTTCGACTTCGACGGGGATCTCTACGGCCGCAAGGTCGAGGTCGCGCTCCACGCGTACATCCGCGAGGAAATGAAGTTCGATGGCATTGAGGCGCTGGTCGCCCACATGAATGAGGACGAGGTGAAGGCGCGGAAGTTGCTGGCGCTCGAGTAAATCCTCCCCGGGACGGGGAGGTGTCAGTCGCGAAGCGCTGACGGAGGGGGTTCGGAGCCCTGCACCACGCCCCCTCCACCATTCACTCTCCGGTGAATGGTCCCCCTCCCCGTTCCGGGGAGGAGCGTGACGGTTGCATCTCTCGCGACCTCCCCGCTAAGGCCCGCGCGAAATGGCCGACGCCCCTGACACGACCAAGCGCGATTACCGATCGACCGTCTTCCTTCCGCGCACCGACTTTCCGATGAAAGCCGGGCTTCCGCAGAAGGAGCCGGCGATCCTCGCGCGTTGGGAAGCCGAGGACCTGTACGGCCAGCTCCGCAAAGCGCGCGCAGGCCGCGAGAAGTTCATCTCCCACGACGGCCCGCCCTACGCGAACGGCGACATCCACATCGGCCATGCGTTGAACAAGACGCTGAAGGACATGGTGGTGCGCACCCAGACACTGCTGGGGAAGGACGCGCCCTACGTGCCCGGCTGGGACTGCCACGGCCTCCCGATCGAGTGGAAGGTCGAGGAGCAGTATCGGAAGAAGAAGCTCAACAAGGACGAGGTTCCGGTCAAGGAATTCCGCGCCGAGTGCCGCGCCTATGCGCAGCACTGGGTCGACGTCCAGCGCGAGCAGCTGAAGCGGCTCGGGGTGCTGAGCGACTGGGCGCGCCCATACCTGACGATGGATTATTCGTCGGAGGCGACGATCATCTCCGAGCTCTTCAAGTTCGCCGAGAGCGGTCAGCTGTACCGAGGTGCGAAGCCGGTGATGTGGTCGCCGGTCGAGAAGACCGCGCTCGCCGAGGCCGAGATCGAATACGAGGATATCACCTCGACGCAGATCGATGTCGGGTTTGATCTGATCGAAACTCCAAATTGCCCAGCAATCCTAGAAGCGACGAAGTGGTGCGGTGAGGTTACTGCCGTAGTTTGGACGACGACACCGTGGACGATCCCAGTCAACCAGGGCATCGCTTACAACCCAGAGGTCGAGTACGTCCTTTTCACGCTGACGTGGCAATTGGATGAATTTGCGGGCCCAATCGGCAGGACCTTTGTAGTCGCGGCCGATCTCTTGGAGCAATTCGTTGAGCGTTTTAAAGCGACGTATCGGGAACATGCATTTGACGATGCGCCAATCAAGAACGTCGAACTCATGGAGGATGCCCGTTTTCCGGGCGAGCAGCTGTGCGGAGCGACAGCCGACCACCCGATGAGCGATGTGGGCGGCTTCTTTGCCAAGCCCCGACCGCTCCTCCCCGGCGACTTCGTCACCACCGACCAGGGCACCGGCCTCGTCCACATGGCGCCCGACCATGGCGAGGACGATTTCGAGCTGTGCCGAGCCAACGGCATTGACCCGGTGTTCGCCGTTCAAGCCGACGGCCGCTTTCGTGACGACTGGGCTTGGCCTAGCTCAACTCAGGAAGATGGACGCTTGAGCGTCATCAATGCGAAGTTCAATGCACCCGACGGACCGATTTGCACCGATCTAAGGAATTACAGTGGGCTGCTCTCAGCGAGCGCCGACTTCAAGCACAGCTACCCGCATTCGTGGCGGTCCAAGGCCAAGGTCATCTACCGCTGCACGCCGCAGTGGTTCATCGGAATGGACAAGCCGCTTGCGCAGTTTTCGGCGGAGACGAGGGCGGAGCAAAGATGGGATAATGAGGGGGGTGCGCTGGCTCCGATCCCTCTCCCCTCTGCGGGAGAGGGACAGCGGAGCGAAGCGACGCAGGGAGAGGGGCCGTCTGACGGCTCGCCCCCTCTCCCCAACCCCTCCCCCGCGGAGGGGGGAGGGGCTACGCTTCGCCAGCTCGCGCTCAACGCGATCGCGGCGACGCGCTTCGTGCCGGAGAAGGGCCGCAACCGCATCGGGTCGATGGTCGAGCAGCGCCCCGACTGGGTGATCAGCCGCCAGCGGGCGTGGGGCGTGCCGATCGCGCTATTCGTCGAGAAGAAGAGTGGCGAATTGTTGGTCGACCATGACGTGAACCAACGCATCGTCGAGAAGGTCCGCGAACAGGGCGTCGACGCCTGGGACGGGGAGAACGCCGCGCACTTTCTCGGCAACCGCAATCCCGACGATTACGAGATGGTGACCGACATCCTCGACGTCTGGTTCGACAGCGGATCCACCCATGTCTTCACGCTGGAGAGCGGGCGCTGGCCCGACCAGCGCTGGCCGGCCGACCTTTATCTCGAAGGCTCGGACCAGCATCGCGGCTGGTTCCAGTCGTCGCTGCTCGAAAGCTGCGGGACACGCGGGCGGGCGCCGTTCAACGCGGTCCTGACCCACGGCTTCACGATGGACGCCAGGGGCGAGAAGATGTCGAAGTCCAAGGGGAACGTCATCAACCCCCTCGACCTCATGAAGGAATATGGCGCCGACATCCTGCGGCTGTGGGCGCTGTCGGTCGACTTCACCGAGGACCATCGGATCGGGAAGGAGATCCTCGCCGGCGTCGGCGACCAGTATCGCAAGCTGAGGAACACGTTTCGCTACCTGCTTGGAGCGCTCGACGGCTTCACCGACGAGGAGCGGCTCGACGACATCAATGAGTATCCCGAGCTCGAGCGCTACATGCTCCATCTGACCGCCGAGCTGGACCAGAAGCTGCGCAATGCGGTCGATGACTTCGACTTCAACACCTACACTCGCCTGCTGAGCGATTTCGCGAACAACGATTTGTCCGCATTCTACTTCGATATCCGTAAGGACAGTCTCTATTGCGATGCCCCGTCCTGGATTAAGCGGCGGGCGTATCGGACGGTGCTCGACACCCTGTTCCACGCGCTTGTGCGCTGGCTTGCGCCGGTGCTCGTGTTCACGACTGAGGAGGTGTGGGGCACGCGATATCCGGACGGCGGCTCCGTGCACCTGCTGGAATGGCCCTTGGTGCCGCAGGTCGATGCCGATGACGGCAAATGGGCCGGGCTTCGCGAGCTTCGCGCGGCGGTGACCGAGGCGATCGAGCCGCTGCGGCGCGACAAGATCATCGGTTCGAGCCTGGAGGCGGAGGTTACGTTGCCCGATCTACCCGCCTCGCCCGAGGACCTGGCCGAGCTGTTCATCGTCTCTGCAGTTCACAAAGGCGATGGTCTCAGCGTGAAGAAGACCAGCAATCACAAGTGCGGGCGCTGCTGGCGCTTCATGCCGGAGGTAAGGGCGGACGGCGACCTCGACGACCGCTGCAACGAGGTTGTGAATGGATGAGGGCGTCAAAATCCTCCCCGGAACGGGGAGGTGGCAGGCCGAAGGACTGACGGAGGGGGCCCACCGTCGAGCGCGGCAACACGCGTGGGCCCCCTCCACCACCCGAACTGACGTTCGGGCGGTCCCCCTCCCCGTTTCGGGGAGGATTTGATGCGCGCTCGTTCTCTCGGGTTCATCATCGCCGCGGTCGTGTTCGCGCTCGACCAGCTGACCAAGTGGATTGTAACCGGGCCGCTTAGGCTCAATCGCCTCGGCGACCAGATCGTGCTGCTGCCGATCTTCAACTTCACCTACACCGAGAACAACGGGATCTCACTCGGCCTGCTCAACGCCGAGACCAGCGTCGGCCGCTGGATGCTGGTGGCGCTGACGTCCGCGATCGCAATTGGCGTCGCCATCTGGATCGGCCGGGAGAAGAACCGCATCGACCAGGCGGCGCTCGGGATGGTGCTCGGCGGTGCGCTCGGCAACATCCTCGACCGGGTGCGGCACGGCTATGTGGTCGACTTCGCCGACCTTCACTTCGGCGAGTTCCGCCCTTTTTTGGTATTCAATGTCGGGGACGCAGCGATTAGCATCGCCGTCATCATATTGTTGCTGCGCGCGTTCCTGAGCCGTAAGGACCGCTCCGAGGAGTCTATCGAACATGCGTAAACTGCTTCCCGCCGTCCTGCTGGTGGCTGTCGTTTCGACCAGCGGCTGTGCGGCATTCCGCGGCCGCCGGACGGGCCCGGACGAAATGGCGGTCGCGCGCGCCGCGCCGCTGATCATTCCGCCGGATTACAGCCTGGCACCCCCGGTTGCGGGCACGGCAACGACGCCGGGCGAAGTCCAGCAGCAGGCGATCGACACCCTGTTCGGCCCCCCCGCCCCGCGGAGCAGCGCCGAGACGAGCATGCTCGACCGGGCTGGCCGCGACCAGGCGGAAAGCGGCATTCGCTCGACGGTCCATGATCCGGACACGCGCATCGTCGACAAGGGTTCGACCACGCTCGAAATCCTTGCCGCGCCGGTCGCGAACAGCAACGTCGCTTCGGCGCAGATTGGACAATGAGGACGATCGGGGGGAAAAGCTCTAGAAATGGCTGAACAAACCCTCTCCACACGACTGGTCGAAATCGAATCCATGCTCGACCGGTCCCGCCGCCGCTTTGAGGAAGGCACCCGCCTTGTCGAAGAAGCTCACAAGACACTCGCCGACATCCAGCAGGCACTGATCGGCTCACCGCGCAGCGTTTCGCCGGAGGATAGCGAGGAGGCTGCTTCGCGCCTGCTTGCGTCGCTCAAGGCGAGCGGCGGCGAAATGCCCGAAAGCCTGTGCGGCGGACGCCTGTCGGTCGACCAGGTCCAGCGATTGATCCGCATCGACGGTCATCCGATCGGAATCACCGAGATGGAATATCGCGTGCTCGAGCTGCTCGCCTTCGCGCGCAACAATGTCGTCACGCGCGCCATGCTTCTCAAGCATCTGTATCGCCGGGCCGACGACCAGCCGCAGCCCAAGATCATCGACGTGTTCATCTCCAAGCTCCGCAAGAAGCTGCGCAATGCGAGCGGCGGCGCCGAGTTCATCGAGACGATCCCACAGCGGGGCTGGATCCTGCGCGACATCGACGAGAAGAGCGGGGCTTAATTCTCCTCCCTGCGAGCGCAGCTCGTGGGGAGGTGGCAGTCCGGAGGACTGACGGAGGGGCCCCTCCACCACTCAGCTAGGCTGAGCGGTCCCCCTCCTCATCGCTGCGCGACAGGGAGGATAGCTTTTAACACTTTCTTAGCCTTGCGCCGGTTAGCCCGGTGCAATGCTGCATCTCGTCCCGACTCCGGAGTCCGAGCCGACGCCTCAACCCTATGCCGAGGCAGTGTCGCGGCTTGCCGGCGTCCGCCACGCCCTGCGCCTCGTGGACGGCTTCGGCGGCGGTCCTGCGTCCGACGTCGAGGACGAGGCGATCGCGGCCGCCTGGGACAGCGCGGACGAAGCGAAGCGGCGCTCCTTCGAGCGGCACTCGGAGCGTCTTGTCGGTACTACTGCGGCGGGCGTTGAGGCTCTCCTGGGCCAGCGCCAGCAAGGCCGGGTTCCGAACGAGGAAGCAAGCCGGGCGCTCGTCGAGCAGATCCGCCGCGAGCTGGCGGAAGTCGCCAAGCATATTTTCGACTAAGCGGGTCCAGTCGCCTTCGGGGTCGCCGGGTCGGCGCCCCACTCGCTCCAGCTTCCATCATAGAGCCGGTTGCCATCTGCCCCCAGCAGGTGCGCAGCGAAGATCAGGGAATTGGCGGTGACGCCCGAGCCGCAGGTCGCGGTGAACGGCTGCCCGGGATCGATGCCTGCCTCGACGAACAGCTTGCGGATCTCGTCCAGCGACTTGAAGCGGCCATCTTCCCGGTACAGCGTGGCGAAGGGCAGATTCTGCGCGCCGGGAATGTGACCGGCAGCGACGCCGGGACGCGGGTCGGCTTCCGTCCCTTCGAAACGTCCAGCGCCGCGCGCGTCGAGCAAGGGCGCGCCTTCGCCGGCGAGAATCTGCTGCTTGGTGACGACCTGTTCGCCGCGCTCCTGCGGGTCGAAGCGGGCCTCGCGCGGCGCCGCCTCACCGGATTCCGTCGGACGCCCTTCCGCGACCCATTTCTGAAAGCCCCCGTCGAGGATCGCGACATGGGTCGCGCCGAAGTGCCGCAGCATGAACCAGCCACGGGCGGCCGTGCGGGTGGGCGAATTGTCGTACACGATGATGCGATCGTCGCGGCCGATGCCGAGCCGCTCCATTGCCGCGCCGAACTCCGCGGCGCCGGGAAGCATGTGCGGCGCCGGATGCTGCCTGTCCGAGACCTCGTCGATGTCGAGGAAGCGGGCGCCGGGAATGTGGGCGTCTACGAATTCCTCACGACCAATTCGACCTGACGAGGGCATGCGCCAGCTCGCGTCGACGACCACGAGGTCCGGCTCACCCAGATGCCCGGCCAGCCATTCGGTCGAAACCAGCGAATCCATGGGACTTTCTCCCGTCATTGCGAGGGCCGAAGCCCCGTGGCAATTCAGTTCTGCAACAGACTCTGGATTGCTTCGCTTCGCTCGCAATGACGGCAATTACAACTGACCATATTCGACTTCAGTCGGGCTGGCTCGAACGGCTCAGTGGCGAGTTCGCTCAGCCATATATGGGCGAGCTGAAGCGGTTCCTTGTTGCAGAGCGGGAACGAGGAAAGCGCATCTTCCCGAGGGGTTCGCACTGGTTCCGGGCGCTCGACCTGACGCCGCTCGACGAGGTGCGCGTCGTGATCCTCGGCCAGGACCCCTATCACGGGGCGGGTCAGGCGCACGGGCTGTGCTTCTCGGTGCCCGCGGGCGTTCAGCCGCCACCCAGCCTCATCAACATCTACAAGGAGCTTGAGAGCGATCTCGGGATCAGGCCGGCACGCCACGGCTTCCTCGAGCATTGGGCACAGCAAGGCGTGCTGCTGCTCAACAGCGTGCTGACGGTGGAGATGGGACGCGCGGCCTCGCATCGCGATCGGGGGTGGGAGCGCTTCACCGACAAGATCATCGGCGAAGTGAACGCGAAGCCGGAGCCGGTCGTGTTCATGCTGTGGGGCAGCTACGCCCAGAAGAAGGCGGCATTCGTGGACAGGTCGCGGCACCTGGTGCTGAAGGCGCCGCATCCCTCCCCGCTGTCGGCGCACAGCGGCTTCTTCGGCTGCAGGCATTTCTCGAAGGCCAACGCATTCCTGGAGGGCAAGGGGATGCGGCCGATCGACTGGGCGTTGCCGGAGCCCGTCACCGCCGCGTAGAAGCGCGCGCGATGGAGACGCGCCACCTCGGCCAGATCAGCCCCCTGCCCGCTTCGCCCGACGAAGCGGTGCTCGATTATGTGCCCAATCCGCGTCCCGGCGCGCTCTACCTCGTACGCTTCACGGCGCCCGAGTTCACGTCGCTGTGCCCGGTCACGGGGCAGCCGGACTTCGCGCACCTCGTGATCGACTATGTGCCGGCGGAGACGATCGTTGAGAGCAAGAGCCTGAAGCTGTTCCTCGGATCCTTCCGCAGCCACTGCGGCTTCCACGAGGATGTGACGGTCGGCGTCGGCCAGCGGCTGACTCAGGAGATGAAACCGCAGTGGCTGAGGATCGGCGGTTACTGGTACCCGCGCGGGGGCATGCCCATCGACGTCTTCTGGCAGAGCGGCCCTCCGCCCGAAGGGCTGTGGCTGCCCGAACAGGGCGTCCAGCCCTACCGTGGCCGAGGCTGAGCGATTGGCCGACAGCCCGCGCGTTGCCGTCCTCGGCGCCGGCTCGGTCGGCTGCCTGATCGGCGGAGCCTGGCAGGCCGCAGGACTGCCAGTCAGCTTCGTCGGCCGCCCCAGAATCGCGAAGGACATTCGCGACCACGGACTGACGCTGAGCGACTATGGCGGCTGGCAGGCGATCATCCCGCCGGGCGAAGTCGATTATTCCTGCGTGCCCGATTGCCTTGGCGAAGCTGATGTCATTGCCCTTTGCGTGAAGAGCGGATCGACCGCCGAGGCTGCGCGCGACGTCGTCGAGCATGGGCGCAACGGTGCTCTGGTCATTAGCTTCCAGAACGGAGTGAGCAATCTCGATGTGCTCAGGCAGGAGCTCGGAGATCGCTTCGAGGTGGCGTGGGGAATGGTGCCGTTCAATGTCGCGTATCTAGGCGACGGGCGATTTCACAAAGGTGTTGCTGGCGATCTTTATGCCGAGGACCGACCGCGGACGCGCGATCTGGCTGGGCGTATTGTCAGCGGACCGGCAGCGCTCAGGCTCTCAAATGACATGGTCGGACTTGCCTGGGGGAAGCTGCTCATCAACCTCAACAATGCGGTCAATGCGCTGTCCGGACGGACGCTGATCGAGGAGCTCCGTGAGCGCGATTATCGCCGCGTGTTCGCCGCGTCGATGCGCGAAGGTCTGGGGCTCTTGGGGCGCGCCGGCATCCGGCCCGCAAAGGTCGGGCCCGTTCCGCCTCGCCTTCTACCCTACATCATCGGCGCGCCGAATTGGCTGTTCAACAACGTCTTCCTGAAGAAATGGAAGATCGACGCCAAGGCCCGATCGTCGATGTCAGACGATCTCGCCCACGGTCGCAAGACCGAGGTTGCTTACATCAACGGTGAGCTGGCTACGCTCGCCGAGCACCTCGGTGCGCCAGCGCCGGTCAATAACCGGATCGTCGAGCTGATCCGCGCGGCCGAAGCGGGCGCCCAGCCGTTGCCGCCCGCCGAACTTCGCCGCGCGGTTCTCGGCCGCTAGGCCTCGACCGGTTTTGCCGCCTCGCGCTTGGTCCAGGCATACAGCCCGACGATCGCCGCCGCGAAGACCAGGATGCTGAGCGGCATCGCCCAAGGGTTCTCTGCGATGAGCGCGAGCGGCGTATCCTTGCCCGTTGCCCCGACGATCATCGCGAACACGACCCCGGCGATGCTCTCACCGACGATCAGGCCGGTCGCGAGCAGCACACCCATTCGTTCCGCGAACTCAGGGTTCGACGTGCGCTTCGCCCAATTGTCGTAAATCCGGCCAAGCAGCGCCCCGAGCGGGATCAGCAAGGTAAGGGCCATTGGCAGATAAATGCCCATGCCAACTGCGAGCGGCGGCAACGCCCCGCGCTTGGCCTTGCGGAGTAGCTCGTCGACGATCACCACGCCCACGCCAATCGCCGCGCCCCAGCCGATCAGCTTCCAATCGAGATTGCCGCCGAGAATGCCCTGAGCAATGGCGGAAATCAGCGCGGCTTGCGGTGCAGCAAGCGAATTTGCGTCGGCTCCGGGTGCGCCCTGGAATCCAAGGGTATTATTCAACAGATCGAGCACCGGCGGAATGACGACGGCGCCGAATATCACGCCCAGCACCAGTGCGACTTGCTGCCGCCACGGCGTCGCTTCGACCAGTTGGCCCGTCTTGAGATCCTGCAGATTGTTGTTGGCGATCGTCGCGACGCCGAAGATGAACGCGGTGACCAACAGGGCGAAGGCAACGAGCGCCTTGGTCGCCTGCGGGTCGACCTTGGGAAAGATCAGCGCAAGTATCACCGAAATTCCGAGAACCGACAGGATTCCAACGCCCGAAACGGGGCTGTTCGACGCGCCGATCAGGCCCGCCATGTAGCCGGTGATTGCGGCAATCACGACACCTGCGATCAGGATGTAGATGATGCTGACGATCAGCGTTGCGCCTGGATTGGACGCAATGGGGTCGGTGTTGGCGAAGGCGTAGAGCAGGTAGCCGATCGGGAACATCAGCAAAAGAATCGAACCGCCAACGATACCGATTGGCAGATCACGTTCGGTCAAAGGCAATGAATCGCCTCGCCCGGCCTTGCGCTCGCGATTAGCCGCGAGGGCTCCGCGAATTCCGGCGATAATCGGACCCATGATGCGAAGCAGTGTCCAGATCGCGGCGACGCCAATCGTTCCGGCTCCGATGAACCGCACCTGGTTGCGGAACACGTCGTTGACAAAGGTCCCAAGCTCGACACCGGCGGGCTGGGTAGCCAAGGAAGTATAGTGGGGAACGAGGAACACCCAGCTGATCAGCAGCCCGACGAACATCGCGATGCCGACGGTCAAGCCGACCAGGTGTCCGACACCAATCAGGAGCATCGACAAACTTGTGGAAGCAGCAGTGGCGCCTGATCCAAATTTGAACGCCTTCGCAGCGTCAGCGACCAGCAACCGGGTCTGCGCCAACAGGAAAAAGGCGGCAGCGATGATCGAGCTCCAGACGATCATCCGAAGGCCGCGACGATTTTCCTCGACGCCGCCGACTCCAGTGCCGACCTTCAAGACTTCGGCGGCCGCCACCCCTTCCGGAAAAGGCAGGTCCGTGCCCGTCACTAGCGCGCGGCGAAGCGGTACCGAGTACAGGACGCCGAGGATGCCGCCGATGCCGATCACGGCGACCGACAGCCAGTAGGGAAAGCCCGTCCACCAGCCGACCATCACCAGCCCGGGGAGGACGAAAACGATCGCCGACAGCGTGCCCGCCGCCGAGGCGATGGTCTGGACGATATTGTTCTCCTGGATGGTTGAGTCCCGGAAGAATCTCAGGATCGCCATCGAGATCACGGCAGCTGGAATCGAGGTTGCGACGGTGAGGCCGATCTTGAGGCCCGCGTACACATTTGCTGCGGTGAGGATGACGGTGATCAGGGCCCCGAGGATAATCCCGCGGACGCTCAGTTCCTTGATATCGCCGGCCGCACGCAGGCCGCTCACCTCTGTCGCCATCAATTCTCCCCTCGCATCTATTTGCAGTCGGCAGCCGAAGCCGGCGTCGAGTGGCGCCGAATGGCACGCCACCGGCCCTCATCGAATACCCAGACGTCCGTCAGCAGAACGCAGTCTTCGATGACCCGGTTGAGATACTTGATCCTCCACCGCGCCTGCACCGTGCCGATCATCACCTGATCGAGCACGGTCGCGTCGCGGACCTCGAGATCGATGTCGTGCACGTCGCGGCGCTGGATCGCATCGAGCCACTCGTCGCGGTGCATCATGAACGGGCCGGTGGAGCGAGTCCCGATCAGCACGAAGTCGGGATGGATGAGCGAGCGCAAGCGTTCCATGTCCCTGCTGCACAGGGCATCGCACCACTCGCGCTCAAGCGCCTCTATGACTTCGGAACTCTTACCGGCCACTCATTGCCTCTCCCGGCGCTCTCTTAAGGCTGATCGCGAAGAAAGCGAATCGTCGTATCGTAACGCCTCATCAACAACTCTCCAGACTCGAGAATGAGCGGTTCCCGGTCGAATGCCGCCTTACCCAGATCGTTGGGATGGAAGCGAAGTGTCAGCCGGTGGCCGCGATCCGGGCTGAGCGCGAAATGGCCGGCCACCGTTCCATAGAGGGGGACCAGCAAGTCGATCGCCGAAAGAATCCGTCCTCCGGCATCGACACGGCCGGTCTCGTCGGTCGTGACCAGGCCTCGCTCTCCCGACGAGGAGGTGGCGATCGCGTCGAGGCGCTCGCCCCAGTCGAACCCCTGCTGATCGACTTTGATGAAGAGTTCGCCTTTGGGGGCCGGGTCATCCCTTACGAGCTCGAAGCTCGGCAACTTTGGCATCGGATTGCTCGTGAGAAAGACGGTCTTGCCGTCGAACGTCCATGTGCCTTCCGCCTTTTCGGACACCGCCCCATATTCCAGCCCGTAGCGGAAGCGCCCGTCTTTCCGCAGCTCGAGCCCGCCGGCAATCTCCATCTGGTGCGTTTGGTAGAGGCCGGCGACTGACGTGCTTGCCGGCGCTGCGGCGGCGCTGAGGAGCAGTGCCGCGATGGCGACCATCACCGTCCGCGGAGTATTCGTTTGATAGTTCGAGCAAGCCAGTCCTTCGAAGCCGGAGGACTTGATGGCTCAGCACGCGCGAACTCTTCCTGAGCACGTTCGGGAGATGAAAGAGACTTCCTAAAGTAGATTCCGTCCTTTCCGCCCTGAACATATCTCCCTTTAGGTCCGGTCCCAATCCGAAGACCTGTCACTCCGACGGACGTGCCTATGCCTGATTTTGATAGGTTAAATCTCACCGGTCCGATTTTCAGACTTTTCCGAAGATACCAGCCCATAACGATTCCCTCTCCCCGTCATAACAACAATTCCTCTCGTGTCAGGGTCATTCCTGCGATACCACCATCGGAAGGCTAACGGGGGATGTGAACATGTCCGACAATAAGCCCACCGCAGAAGTCGACGTCACCAAGGAATGGCGTGCCACGCAGGGCCAGAAGTCTGCCGCCACGCGCCTTCGCATTTTCGCCGCGATCGCGTGGGTCATCGCCATCGGCGGCGAGATCGCAGGGATCGTCTTGCTCCGCCAGCACAAGTTCGACCACGGAAACCTTCCGCTGCTGATCGGCATCCTAGTTGGCATCGCAATCTTCGCGATTGGCGGCAGCCTGATGTGGAAGGCGGCCAACAAGCACGATCCGGCCAGCAAGGCCGAGCCCGTCAAATTCTTCGTCCAGAACCAGCTCGGCGCGATCATCACAATCATCGCCTTCCTGCCGCTGGTTGTCCTGATCTTCATGGACAAGGACATGGACCCCAAGAACAAGAAGATCGCTGGCGGGATCGGGGCCGTCCTGGCCGTGGCCGCGACGCTGATCGGGGTCGATTTCAGCCCACCGTCGGTCGAGCAATACACCCAGGACATGAACAAGTGCGCGGCCGAGATTAAGGCCGGCCAGCCGACCAAGGACTGTTCACCCGAGGTTGCCGAGCAGGCAAAAGCCATCGCTGCGGACTCCGCCACGGTGACCAATGCGACCAAGAGCGCCGCGAACCCGAACGGGCTGGACGTCGTCTACTGGATCGCTCCCGAAAATGGCGCGAAGAAGTCGGCGACCCCGCACGTCTTCCACATTTGCCAGGGCGTCAGCCCGCTGCGCGGCAAGGCCGTGAACAAGGGGTCGGTGACTCAGGCTTATTCAGAGAACGCCACCCGAATCACCAAGCAGATCCCGATGGAACAGAAGCAGTGTGGGTTCGCCGGCGCGACGCCGGCCGACAAGGCCGCGGCCCCGGCGGCAGCGGGCTAACGGTCGCGCCAGCGGCTTACTGCCGTCCGCTGATGTCGATTCCGACGAACGCTTCGGGCGCGGTACCGCGCTTGACCAGCAGCAAAACACTCGACCGGCTCGACTTGCGCGCCGATTCGACGGAGGCGATCACCTGCGCCGGCGTCTGGACAGCCAGATTGTTGACCGAGACGATGAGGTCGCCGCGCTGCAGCCCCTGCTCCGCGGCATCGCCGTTGGGGTCGACAGCGGTGATGATGACGCCACGGGCGGTCGCCGGCAGGTTCGCGGCGCGCGCCAGCTCCGGAGTCAACGGCGCGAGTGACAGGCCAAGAGCCTTTTGCGGAGCAGGCGCGGGGGTTCCGCCGTCGCTGCTTTGCGAATCCTGGTCAGTACCGGTGATCTGCGCGAGCTGCTCCTCGGTCGGACGCTGGCCGACCACGATGTAGACCGTCTGTCGTCTGCCGCCGCGGACGACGTCGAGCGGGATTCGCGACCCGACCTGCGTGTTCGCGACAAGGTAGGAGACCGTTTGCTCGGGCGTGACTTGCTGGCCGTTCACGCGAAGGATGACGTCGCCCTGTTGGAGGCCGCCGCGTGCGGCGGGGCCGCCGGGCACGACCGAACGGACGATCTCGCCGCTGTCCTTGGGCAGGCCGAGGCTCGGCGCGAGATTCTCGTCGAGCGCCTGAAGGCCGACCCCGAGATAGCCGCGCTGCGGCCGTTGACCTCTCCTTAGAGCGTCGATTACCGGCTTGGCGGCTTCGGCGGGAATGGCGAGGCCGATTCCGACCGAGGCTCCAGTCGGCGAGATCAGCGCCGAGTTGATGCCGATCACATTGCCATTGAGGTCGAACATCGGGCCGCCGCTGTTGCCCATGTTGATGGCCGCGTCGGTCTGGATGTAGCGGTCGTAGGCGCCGACGCCGGTGATCCCCCGGTGCAGCGCGGAGATGATCCCCGCCGTCACGGTGCCGCCGAGCCCATAGGGGTTGCCGATGGCGAGCACCCAGTCGCCGACCCGCGCCTTGGTGCTGTCGCCCCACTGGACGAAGGGCAGGTTGTGCGCGTCGATCTTCAGGAGCGCGAGATCCGATGTCGTGTCGCGGCCGACGATGCGTGCCGGATATTCCTTGCGGTCGGTGGTCGTCACCGTGACCGTGTCGACCGTCCCCGAGCCGCTCACGCTCTGGATCAAATGGTTGTTGGTGACAACGTAACCGTCCGGCGAAACGATGAAGCCGGACCCCAGCGATCCCGCTTCCCGGGTGCGCGGCTGGGCGTTGCTTCCGCCGCTGCCACCGCTGCTCCCGCCGCCGCTGTCTGGCCCGACCGGGGCACCGAACCGGCGGAAGAATTCTTCGAATGGATCGTTCTGCGCGCGGACCGGCACCCGCTGCTTGGTTGAAATGTTCACCACCGCGGGCTGGAGCCGCGCGGAAAGTTCGGCGAACGACATCGGCGCGCCTCGAGGAGGCATGGCGGCCGGCGCGTTCTGCGCGACCTGCGCGCCCGCTTGCCCCGTTGCGAGAGAAAATGCCGTTCCCCCGAGAAGCAGGGCCATTGCGACCCCATAGGCGTAGCGCACTTTTCCGGACTCCTTCGACCTCATCGGTACTCCATCAATCTTTGGCTTGGGACGCAAGGCGCTAATCTCCAAGCGCCTTAACTGCATTTGAACGCATTGGCTCAGCGTGAACGTCCAGTGAATTCCCGTAAATAGTCATTCTGGGGCGACAAAACGATGGTCGTCGGAGCGGGTCGCTCCTGCCCTTCGCCGACGAAGGTCGTCTGATAGCTCTGCATCGCCCGGTAGAAATCGTAGAATTGCGGGTCCTTGCCGAAGCTCGCGGCATAGGTGCGCGCAGCTTCGGCGTCGGCCTCAGCACGGATGATCTGGGCCTGCTTGGCGCCCTGGGCACGGATCGATCGGGCTTCCTGAAGGCGTGCTGTCCGCATCCGGTCGTAGGCCGACTGCAGCGGGGTCCCGTCGGGCAGGTCGGTCTTCTTGATCCGGACGTCGATGACCTCGGCACCATATTGGCGCGCGATCTGGTTCAACGACTGGCGCACATTTTCCATCACGCCCTGCCGTTCCGGGGTGAGAAGCGAGGCGAAGGAGACCTTGCCGAGTTCGTTGCGCACCTCGGAACCGAGAATCGGCCGCAGCTGCTCATTCAACTGCGCCTCGTTGCGCGCGCGAATGTACATGAGCAAAGGATCGACGATCCGGTAGCGGGCGAAGGCATCGACCTCGAGCCGGCGCTGGTCGGTCGAAAGCACCTGCTGGCGCTGCATGTCGACATCGAGCACGCGCTTGTCGATCCAGACGATCTGCTCGGCGAAGGGAAGACGCCATGAGATTCCTGCGCCTACAGTGCCGATCGGGCGGCCTGCCTCGTAGCGGTTGAGGATCCGCACCGGCTTGCCGAAGCGGACCACCACGGCCTGCTTGGTCTCGGGGACTATCGGGAAGCTGCTGATCACCAGGAAGAGCAGCAGCAGTCCAACTACAGCCGTGACGATCGGGCGGTTGCGGACGAACTCGATCACTGGGCCGGCTCCCGCTGCGGCTGCGCGGACTTCTGGACTTGCGGGAGCGGAAGGTACGGAGTCACGCCGGGCGCCTCGATGATCGTCTTGTCGACCTTGGAGAGCACCTGTTCCATCGTTTCGTAATACATGCGGCGACGAGTCACCTCGGGGGCGAGCTTGTATTGCTCATAGACCTTGTCGAATGCCGTCGCTTCGCCCTGCGCCTTGGCCGTCAGCTGCAGCGCATAGGCGCGCGCCTGGTTGAGATAGGACTGCGCGTCCTGCTGCGCGGCCGTGACTTCCTTGAAAGCGTCGTTCACCGCGTCGGGCGGGTCGGCCTGCTTGATTGCGATGCCCTGCACCTGGATGCCCGAATGATATCCGTCGAGAATCCGCTGCATTCTTTCCGCGACCTGCATTTCGATTTGAGCGCGCTTGTCACCAATCGCGTCGTTGAGGCTGACCGCGCTGATGACGGAGCGCATTGCGCTTTCCGCGACCTCGCGAATGGTCTGTTCCGGCTGTGCGAGCTCGAACAGGTAGAGCTCCGGGGTGCGAATGTTCCAGCGCACCGAATAAGCGATGTCGAGCAGGTTCTGGTCGCCGGTGAGCATCAGGTCGTCGGCACTGTCAGAACCCAGGTCGACGGTGCGGATATTCTCGACGTCGATCTTCTTCACCCGGTCAATCGGCGAAGGGAGAGTGAGGCCGATACCCGGGCCGAGCGTGGAACTGTAGCGCCCGAAGCGAGTGACGACGCCGCGCTGTCCGGGCGAGATGGAGTGGATGCTGGTGAAGACCAGCCATGCCGCGATGAAGGCCAGAATGGCCCACAGGATCAGCGATCGGTCGGGCCGGCCGGGAAGCCCGCCCCCTCCACCAAACCGTTCGCGGCTTCGGCGCAGGAGGTCATCGAGCGACGAGACGTTGCCGGAAGAGATGGTGGCGCGTTTGCGGCGGCGCGGCGGTTCGCCCCAGGGGCCGCCGCCCTGGCTGTCGTCGGAAGGCGGTTCGCCGCCGTCACCGCCGCTGCTGGAGCCCCAAGGGCCCTTAGTGTCGGTGAACAGCCCGCGGACGCGGTCACCCCACCCCATAAAAGTGCTCATTGCGACTAAGTATAGGAACGGCGACCCGCGAAAAACAGTGGTAAGCCGCGGCACGCTTCCTATGTGCTCGCCATGGCCCATCCCGCGGACCCCTTGATAGACCTGCCCTACGACGAGCGTATCCGCTCGCGAAAACTCGTCGGAGGAGTCGCGACGATCATCGCTGATGCGACGGGGCTGTCCAAGAAGGAGGGCGATGAGCTCGAGCGAGAGCTGCGCTCGGCTGCGCTGACAATTCCGGGCGTGAGCGAGGCCCGGGTGGCCATCACCGCGGCGCAGACGGCGCGGACCCTGGTCGCGATCGGTAGCGGCAAGGGCGGCGTCGGCAAGTCCACAGTCGCGGCGAATCTCGCCGTCGCGCTCGCGAGAATGGGCAAGAACGTCGGGCTGATCGACGCGGACGTGTACGGGCCGTCTCAGCCGACCCTGCTAGGCAGCCACGGGAAGCCGGAGGCCGACAATGACAAGCTCATCCCGGTCGAGGCGCACGGCGTGAAGTTCCTGTCTTTGGGGCAGCTGGTCTCGCCCGGGCACGCGCTGGCGTGGCGCGGACCAATGGCGACGGGTGCGCTCGCGAACCTGGTCGAAGCCGAGTGGGGCGATACCGAGCTTATCCTGGTGGATCTCCCGCCTGGCACGGGTGACGTGCAGTTGTCGCTGATCCAACGCTCACGGCCCGCGGGCGTAGTGATCGTCTCGACGCCGCAGGACCTGTCGCTGATCGATGCCCGCCGCGCCGTCGACCTGTTCAACAAGACCAGCGTTCCGGTGCTCGGCATCATCGAGAATATGGCAACTTATGTCTGCCCTCATTGCGGCGAGCCGTCGCACCCGTTCGGAACGGGGGGCGCGGAAGCGGCGGCGATCGAGATGGACGTGCCCTTCCTTGGCCGCTTGCCGCTGTCGCTCAGCATCCGCGAGGCGTCGGATGCGGGGCGGCCGCCGGCCGCATCCGATGGCAGCGAGGCGCAAGCATTCGCTGCGATCGCCGCAAAACTGGTCGAGGCCCTGGAAACACCTGTCCGCTGAGCCGTTATCGGCGCATGCCGCTTAGCCGCGACGAGGACATCGCCGAGCTTCTGACGAACGCGCGAACTATTGCCGTGGTGGGAGCGTCCGATCGTCCCAGCCGGCCGTCGTACGGCGTCATGCGCTTCCTTCAGGATCACGGCTATCGCGTACTGCCCGTCAACCCGCAGATCACCGGCGAGCATGTACTCGGCGAGTTCGTGTGGCGGGAACTCGCGCAGATCGGAGTGCCGATCGATATCGTCGACATTTTCCGCAGGCCAGACGCCGCGGGCGACGCGGTCGACCAAGCGATTTTCGTTGGCGCAAAAGCGGTGTGGATGCAGATCGGCGTGATCAACGAGGAAGCCGCCGCGAGAGCAGAGGCGGCAGGGCTCAAGGTGGTGATGGACCGCTGTCCCGCGATTGAGATCCGGCGGCTGAGGATCCCGCCGGTACCTGAAAAGCTAGACCAAACAGCAACTTGACTCAAAACGCCATTGGGTAAACGCTGGCATAAAGCACCTCCCGCGTCCGGCTGGAGGCCGGCAGAAATGTGCCGATTTCGGCGACTGTAGGGGGCTTGCGACATGAACAGCATTCATCGAATCGCACTTGCAGTGGGAGCGGCGATGCTCGGGACGACGCCTGCCGTCGCAACGCACAGCTGGAACGGATACCATTGGGCGCGAAAGGCAAATCCGCTTGTGCTGCGCGTGAACGGGAGTTTGACGAGCCCATGGCCCACGCGCGTCAACACGGCGCTGTCCGACTGGGCCAAGTCGACGGTGCTCGACTTCCGTCCGACGACATATGCTTCGGTGAGCGCGAGCCCGAAGACATGCAACCCGTTCGCCGGGCAAATTCTCGTTTGTAACGCGTTTTATGGGCAGCGCGGCTGGCTTGGGATTGCGTCGATCTGGCTCAGCGGCAAGCACATCACGCAAGCCACGACCAAGCTCAACGACACATATTTCAACATGCCGCAGTACAATACGACGGCGTGGCGGCAACTGGTGGCCTGCCAAGAGATCGGCCACGACTTCGGCCTCGATCACCAGGATGAGAATTTCTACAACGCCAATCTTGGCACTTGCATGGATTACACGACCAATCCTGGCACAAACCAGCACCCGAACCAGCACGACTATGGGGAGCTGGTGATCATCTACAAACACCTTGATTCGACGAACACGGCAATACTTGGCGCTCCGGCTACCAATTTCGGCATCCGCGAGATCGGCAAGCCAGTGCCCCAGTCCGATCAGGGTATTGGCGACACGATGGCAGATTGGGGAAGGGCCATCCGGTTGGACGGCAAGGGGCGGCCCGACATGTTCGTGCGCGATCTGCCGGATGGGCGCAGGATCGTCACGCACGTCCTCTGGACGCTCGAGGCAAAGGGCACTGAAGCACGTGACTAGTTGCGGCAGCTCACGCCGCTGCAACGGTCATTTCCGGAACCAAGATCGTCGGCGCGTCGACACCACGGCGGAATTCCAGGTCCGTAGCTGGCTCGAGGGTCGCAAACATGTCGACCAGATTCGAGGCAATGGTGATCTCGGCCACGGGCTCGGCGATCTCGCCGCCCCGCACCATGAATCCGACTGCGCCGCGGCTGTAGTCGCCGGTGATGCCATTCACGCCCTGGCCGATCAGCTCGATAATCAGAACCGCTTCGGGAAAGGCGGCGAGTAGCTCTTCGCGGCTGCGAAGGCCCGCTTCCATGTAGAGGTTGCTCGGACTCGCGCTAGGTGCGCCTCCTACCCCGCGCGCGGCATGGCCGGTGGGAGCGATCCCGAGCTGCCGAGCCGACGCGCGCTCGGCGATCCAGCTGTTGAGAACGCCGTCCGAGACCAGATCCCTCCGCGACACACGGACGCCCTCCGCGTCGAAAGGACGCGAACGAAGGCCGCGCAATCGCAGCGGATCGTCGACGATCGTCACTCCATCGGTGAAAATTTGGCTGTCGAGCTTGTCCTGCAGGAAGCTGGTCTTGCGCGCGATCGAGGAGCCGGTGATCGCGCCCGAGAAATGACCGAGCAGCGTTGAAGAGACGCGCCGGTCGAACAGCACCGGATATTTGCCGGGCTTCGGACGGGTCGGGTTCAGCCGCGCGACGGCGCGTTCGCCCGCACGGCGACCGATGTCCGCTGCTTTTTCGAGATCTTCCAGGTGACGCGCGCTGTGCCAATCATGGTCGCGCTGCATGGTCGGACCCTCGCCAGCGATGACTGCAGCCGAGCAGCTGTGCCCGCTGCTCCGGTAGGCGCCGGAGAATCCGCCCGACGTCGCGAGAGCGATGGTCGTTGCCGACGCGCTTGCGCCCGCACCGCTCGAATTGGTGATGCCGGAAATGGCGAGCGCAGCATTCTCGGCTTCCAGCGCACGCGCGCGCAACTGCGTGGGATCGGGCTCGCGCCGGTCGTCGGTGTCGAGCGAAGGGGGCCGGCCCGCCTGGAGCAGCTCAGTCGGCGCCAGGCCGGCATAGGGATCTTCCGGAGCTTCCTTGGCCATCGCCAGGCAGCGGTCGGCCATCAGGCCCAGCGCTTCATCGGTTAGGTCCGATGAGGCCACAGTTGCCGAGCGCTGCCCGACGAAGAGTCTCAGGCCGATCTGCTCGCCCTCCGAACGGCTGACATCCTCGAGATCGCCGAACCGTACCTGCACGCTCGACGAGCGGTCGCCGACATAGAGCGCATCGGCCGCGGTCGCCCCGGCCGCGATTCCGCGGTCGACCAGCGTTTCGGCAATGCGGCGGGCGTTTTCAGGTTCGAGCATCGCGGCGCGCCTAGCGTGCCGAGAGGCCGACGACCAGCATGACGAGGAAGACGAGCAATCCGCAGGTTCGGTTGGAGCGAAACAGCCGAAGCGCGAGCTCGCCGTCCTTCGGGTCGGCGCGCAGCGCCTGGTTGACGAGGTGAAGGGCGGCCGGGATCAGCGCCACCAGCGCGATCCGGTCCGGCCGCACCGACCAGATGGCCGCGCTCCAAAACACCACGGCCAGAGCATAGAAGATGGCGATGCCGAGCGGGGCTTTGCCACCCAGGCGGCGCGCTGAAGATTTGACGCCGACCAGGGCATCGTCCTCGATATCCTGGATCGCGTAAAGCGTGTCGTAACCGACCACCCAGGCGATGCTTCCGAACCACAGCAGGAAGGGCGTCCAGCTGAGCGTCCCAGTTACCGCCGGCCAGCCGACCAGGGCGCCCCAGGAGAACACCAGGCCCAGCCACGCCTGCGGCCACCAGGTGATGCGCTTCATGAAGGGATAAGCCGCGACGGGCGCGATGCTGACGAGGGCGACGATCGCGGCGGCGCGGTTGAGCTGGAGCAGGACGACGAGACCGATCGCACACAAGATGCTGATCAGGATCCAGGCGGAGCGCAGCGTTGTGCGACCACTCGCCAGCGGCCTGAGGCGCGTGCGCTCGACTTGCCGGTCGAGGTCGCGGTCGACGATGTCGTTGTACACGCAGCCTGCGCTCCGCATCGCGAACGCGCCGAGAAACAGCCACAGGAACAGGTCCCATCGCCCGCCGACGCCCGCCAGCGCGATGCTCCACGCGCACGGCCAATAAAGCAGCCACGTCCCGATCGGCCGGTCGAGCCGCATCAGGTACGCGAAGGGCCTCAGCCGCGGCGGAAGCGCGCCGATGAACCCTCGCCGCTCGCTGTCCGGGACGATGTCGGTGGTGGCGGTCACTGCCGCGGGTTAGCGCCGGTCTTGGAGAATGTCTGCCAATGTCCGCTTTCGACCCATTGCGGACATTAGGGATGGGGTAACCTGAAGCTTAGAAACTCCACCCTATGTCGGTCCTCCGTATCCACATCGCGATAGGCACGTTCTTCCTCGCCATCATCGGCGGGATAATCTTCGCGTTCTTGCATTCCCCGCGTAGTGGCGAGCTTTTCGACAAACGGGGCTCGTCCGTCTTGCAAGGAATGGATGACCCGCCTTCGCCGTCATCCCGCGTTGTTTTGGTGCGAAGGGACGAGTTCGCTGTCCTTGGCTTCCGAGGAGTGGGGCAGCCGACGGTTCGGGTCTATGGCGATCAACCCCACTGGTCCTGGATGCTCCTCAATGAGCATCATGCTAATGGCGAGATTAAGCAGCTACCTAAGTTCGGCTCGTATGATTTGCCCTGCTCAGAGCTAGGGCGGGTCGAGCAAACTGTTCGGGATGCTGACGCCTACGCCGTCCAGTACCTTCGCTCGATCTGCACATGATCTAACGTCCGCTTTCCACCCATAGCGGACATCAGCCGCGCGGGTTAATCGATAGAAATGCCCGCAACTCCAGCCTGGCCGCCCAAGAGCCTGCCACGCCTGTTCGTGCGCGAGGCGCTCGGCGAGGCCGCGACCGTCGAGCTCGGCGCGGCCCAGGCGAACTATCTCGGGAATGTGTTGCGGATGGGTTCGGGTGCCGAGCTGCTTTTGTTCGATGGCCATTCGGGCGAGTGGCTGGCGCGTATCGCGGAGATCGGCAGGAAGCGGATGGCGCTCACCGTCGAACGCCGAGCTCGCGACCCCGAAAGCATCCCCGACGTGTGGCTCGCTTTCGCGCCGGTAAAGCGGGCGCAAACGGATTGGCTGGTCGAGAAAGCGACAGAGCTCGGCGCGGCGCGGCTGATCCCGGTCATGACGCAGCGCACGGTCGCCGAGCGAGTAAAGCTCGAGCGGCTGGAATCGATCGCGATCGAAGCGGCGGAGCAATGCGGGCGAACGCTCCTGCCGGACATCACCGAGCCGGTTTCGCTCAAACAATTCCTTCAGCAACGAGACGCCGGGCGGGCATTCTATTTCGCGGATGAAGGCGGCGGCGAGCCCGTTGTGTCGGCGTTCAAGCCCGGCCCTGCGCTGGTCCTGACGGGCCCTGAAGGGGGCTTCACCGACGAGGAGCGCGCGCTCGTCCGCGCGTCTCCGCACGCAGTCCCGATCTCGCTCGGGCCGCGCATTCTGCGGGCGGAAACGGCCGCCCTCGCGGCGCTCGCCGCCTACATGGCGGTCGCGGGGGATTGGCGCGTCTGAACGGCTTATGGAGCCATAGAGCGGAATAACTGGCGCGGCCCCAATCACGCCGCTAAGCGCCGCCGCGCATGACGCAGCGTACCGATACTAGCGAGAGCCCGCCCATCGAAAGCCGAGCCGATTTGCTGTCGGTATTCCAGGGCGGCGAGAAGGTGCGCGAAAACTGGCGCATCGGCACGGAGCACGAGAAGTTCGTTTATCGCTGCGACGACCATAGCGCGCCTTCGTGGGAGGCGCCGGGGGGTATCCGCGATCTTCTCCTGGGCCTTACGGAGTTCGGCTGGCGGCCGGTGACCGAGAACGGCAAGGTCATCGCGCTGACCGGACCCGACGGGACCATCAGCCTGGAGCCCGCAGGCCAGTTCGAGCTGTCCGGCGCGCCCCTGCAGAACCTCCACCAGACGTGCGCGGAGGCGGCGCGGCATCTTGAGCAGTGCAAGACGGTTGGCGATCGGCTGGGGCTCGGCTTCCTCGGAGTCGGAATGTGGCCGGACAAGACCCGGGCCGAGCTGCCGGTCATGCCTAAGGGGCGGTACGCGATCATGCTCCGCTACATGCCGACGGTCGGCAGTCTCGGCCTCGACATGATGCTTCGCACCTGTACCATACAGGTGAATTTGGACTATTCATCAGAAGCCAACATGGTGAAGAAGTTCCGCGTCGGCCTTGCTCTTCAGCCGGTAGCGACCGCGCTCTTCGCCAATTCGCCGTTCACCGAAGGAAAGCCCAACGGTTACAAGAGTTTTCGCAGCCACATCTGGGAGGACACCGACCCTGACCGCACCGGAATGCTGCCGTTCGTGTTCGAGCAAGGGTTCGGCTACGAGCGCTACTGCGACTACATGCTCGATGTGCCGATGTACTTCGTCTACCGCGACGGCAAATATATCGATGTCGCCGGCGAAAGCTTCCGCGATTTCCTGGAAGGAAAGCTCCCGCATCTTCCTGGTGAGAAGCCGACCCTCACTGACTGGACCGACCACCTCTCCACCGCCTTTCCGGAGGTGCGCCTCAAGAGCTTCCTCGAGATGCGCGGCGCTGACGGCGGGCGCTGGAGCCGGATCTGCGCGCTTCCCGCTCTGTGGGTTGGCCTGCTCTATGACGATCAGGCGCTCGACGCGGCCTGGGACCTGGTGAAGCACTGGTCGATCGACCTGCGCGAAAAGTTGCGCCACGAGGTGCCCAGGCTTGCGTTGGACGCGATCACTCCGGACGGACTTTCGATGCGGGACTTTTCGGCGCACGTGCTGGAGATCGCCGCCGACGGGCTGAAACGCCGCGCGATGCTCAACAGCGCCGGCGACAATGAGGGCGGATTCCTCGATCCATTGCGCGAAGTCGTCGCAACGGGCATGACGCCTGCCGATCGCCTGCTCGCCAAGTATCGCGGCGAATGGCATGGCGACCTGTCCCGTATCTATGAGGAATACAGCTTCTGATGGACATGCCCGCAACCATCCGCCGCACCCTCTACCCCGAGATCGAGCCTTATGAGAGTGGCCACCTCGACGTTGGCGAGGGCCACAGCCTCTATTGGGAGCTTTCCGGAAACCCGAACGGCAAGCCGGTCGTGTTCCTGCATGGCGGTCCGGGCGGCGGGTCGAGTCCCGAGCACCGGCGGCAGTTCAATCCTGAGAAGTACAAGATCCTGGTCTTCGACCAGCGCGGCTGCGGCAAATCTACGCCTTATGCGAGCCTCGAGGCCAACACGACGTGGCATCTGGTCGAGGACATCGAAAGGCTGCGGACCGAGGTCGCCAAGGTCGACAAATGGCAGGTGTTCGGGGGAAGCTGGGGCTCGACCCTCTCGCTCGCCTACGCTCAGACCTATCCGGAGCGCACGACCGAGCTGGTGCTGCGCGGCATCTTCCTGTTCGACCAGTATGAGATCGACTGGATGTACAAATATGGCGGGGCTTCGTCGGTCTATCCCGACAAGTGGGAAGAGTTCGTCGCGCCGATTCCAGAAGGTGAGCGCGAGAATCTCGTTGAAGCCTATCGCAAGCGGCTGACCGGTGACGACAAGGACGAGCAGCTGCGCGTCGCCAAGGCCTGGAGCAAGTGGGAGGGCGACATCGTCACTCTGCTGCCCAGCCCCTCGACCATCGAGCATTTCACGAGCCCGGAAGTCGCCGTCGCCGTCGCCCGGATCGAGAACCACTATATGGCGGCCCACGGATGGCTGGAGGAAGGCCAGCTGCTCAAAGGCGCCGAGAAGCTGCGCGGGATTCCCGGCGTGATCGTCCAGGGGCGCCACGACACCTGCACTCCGCCGGTGGCCGCCTGGAAACTCAAGCAGGCCTGGCCCGAGGTCGAGCTGAACCTCGTCCCCGACGGCGGTCACCTGTTCAGCGAACCGGGTGTGCTCGACGGCCTCATCCGCGCGACGGACAATTTCGCGGGGGTGTAAGCGCTAATCGCCCGGGCGATACGTACGCTCCGTGTGACCCTTGAGTTGATCGGGGTAGAAATAGACCTCGCGCAAGTCGCCTGACGCGTAGCGTACCGCCTCGTCGTTGAAATGGGGCGATGCGGGGTTGCCGCTCTCGCCGCCGGCGGTCACCGCATGGGCGCTGACTCGTTTGCCGAACTCGACGACCGCGACGAAGCTGTTGCCGTAATTTCCGTACCAGCGCCGGGTGCCGGGCCGGGGCTCGGAGCGCAGCGACGCGAGCGATCCCCAACGCCCTTCGGCGAATGGCACCGGGAGGCTCGGGGCATTGTCGCTATAGGGCGGGTCGATCGCCGAGGAGATTCGCTGGATGCGGTTCACCTCTCCCCACGGCACCTGCCAGCGGCCGAAGTCGTGGGCCAGCCTGGCGATCGCCTTGTCGAGAACCTGCAGCTTCTGCTCTGCGGTCGTATCGCGCGCGAGGCGCATCATGGCCTTATTGCCAGGCTCGCCGGCGGGCGCGTTCAGCGCCTTGCGGAGCCCTTCGCCCCAGAACATTGCCAGCGTCTGAGCCACCGAATCCGCGCCCCAGCGGTAATTCCAGCCGCGAAGCACCGAAATCGATCCGTTGAGCCGTGCCCTGCGGTTATCGCTCGCGGGCAGCGTGTCATAGGCCGCGATCAGCGACGGGATAAGGACAGCAAAGCCAGGCTGGTAGCTGTCATAGGCAGCGGACTGCAGTTTCTCGAGCGTCCAACCGTGGCTGCCTTCGAGCAGCTGGACGGCGTGAAACCCGCGGAAATTCTCCCCATCCATGTCCATATATTTCGGGAAGTGCGCCGGGTTCGCACTGTACGGGCCAGCAGCGCGATAAGGCCACGCATTCGTGTTCTGCACCCAGCCGTTCGGCGGATTGAGCACGCTCGGCAGCTCGTTGAGCGCATGCAGCGCCCCCCAGTCGGTCGCCGGATCGCTGCCGTCGACCGGCCGGGTGTAGTCGAACCGATCATTGCGGCGCGGGATGAACTGTGGGTGGAGATAGGCGATCTCACCCTTGTCATCTGCAAATATTGTGTTGTTCGAACTGTTTGCCTTGAAATTGGCGATCTGGAGGAATGACCCGAGGCCCTGCGCCTTGGTGCGCAGGAAGCTTTGCTGAAGCGCTTCGACGGGCTTGTTCATCATGGCGAAGGCGATCCAGCGGTGCCCATCGGACCGGACGATCGGGCCATGATGGGTGCGCCAAGTGATAAAGCTGCGCGACGCGAGGCGCCCGTAAGGCGTGCGATAGCGGATCGTCACCGGCCGCACTCCGAGCGCTCGACAAGTCGTGCCGTACCAGTAGCAATAGCCTTCACCGCGGCCCTCGACTCTCTCGGCGAACTCGTCGACGGCATCGACCCCGCTGGACGTGTGCATCCAACCGGCATGCGGATTGAATCCCTGGTAGATGAAGAACTGACCCCACGTCGCGGCGCCATAGACGTTGAGGCCCTCGTCGCTCGTGACCTGCTGCTCTGAGCGAAAGTAGAAGCTGGTATGCGGGTTGATGAGCAGCAGCGCATTGCCGCCAGCCGTGAGCTTTGGCGCGATGGCGATCCCGTTGGAGCCTTGGCGTTCGGTCCGAGGCTTTTGCACGTCGGCGACCCGCTTGCCGGAATAGAAGGCCTTGAGCTGGCCGAGGTCGATCCGCTCGATGTCGCCGCCGATGCTGCCCTCGGTAAAGCTCAGCGCCATCCATGGCTCGAAGCGTTTGAGCACGCGCGGGCGGACGGTCGGGTGCGTCACAAGGAAATAATTCAGGCCGTCGGCCCAGGCGTCCATCAGTCGGCGCATCGGCGCCGGGCTGCGCGCGTAATCCGACTTGAGCTCGCTCTCGCTGACATAAAGCCGTGACCGCAGATCCTGCCAGATTGCCTTCTCGCCCTCGGCTTCGGCAGTGCGGCCGAGCGCCGTCAGGTAGTTGGCTTCGATGCGCGGGAAGTCGTCCTCGGCCTGGGCATAGATCATTCCAAACACCGCGTCGGCGTCGGTCTTTCCGTGAACGTGGGCGATGCCCCAGTCGTCGCGCGTGATGGTCACTCGCTGCGCTTGGTTACGCCACCGTCCGAGCTCGGGCGGCGAAGCGGCGATGAGGAGGAGAAGGAACGGGAGGAACGCGGTGCCGGAGTACTTACGCATAGCTGTTTGTACCCCTGCGAAAGCAGGGGTCCAGTCTGGGCTCCTGCCTTCACAGGAGCACTAAGCGTCGGGTAGCGCCTGCTTCGCCTTCCCCCAGCCTGCAAGCAGCTTCGAGCCGGCGCGGTCCAGCAGCTCGTCGGCATCGCGGATGCCGAAGTGGTGGCCGCTCTCATACTTGTCGAGCTCATCCCACGCGACCGGGGCGGATACCGGTGCGCCTTGGCGTCCTCGCGCAGAATACGGCATGACCGCGGTGGCGCCGCGCTGGTTCCTCAGCCAGTCGAGGAAGATTCGCCCCTTGCGCTGCTCCTTGCGGATGTTGGCAGTGAACATTCCGGGCTCGGCCTCGGAGATAGCGCGACTGAAGCGCTCCGCGAAGCTCTTTACCTTGGTCCAGTTCTTCGATGCGTCGAGCGGAACCACGACGTGGATGCCCTTGCCGCCCGACAATAAGGGAAAGCTCTTGAGACTGAGGTCGTGGAGCAACTCGCGGAGCCGCACTGCCGCGTCCTTTACCTTTTGGAAATCGAGCCCGACGTCCGGATCGAGGTCGAACACCAGCCTGTCGGGATATTCGATCTTGCCGACCTTGCTGCCCCAGCCATGGAACTCGACCGTCCCCATCTGCACGCAGGCAAGAAGCCCCTCGATGTCATCGAAATAAAGATAGTCTTCGGTCCCGCCGTCCTTCTCCTTGATCGGGATGTGCTTGACGTGCGGCCCGAACGAACCTGTGTCGTGCTTCTGGAAGAAGCCTTTTTCGGCCGTACCCTGGGGAAAACGGATCAGCGTCATCGGACGCTTCGCCGCATCGATCATGATCAGCGGCTCGACCTCGGCATAGTAGTTGGCGAGGTCGCCCTTGGTCACGCCGTCCTTCGGATAGATCACCCGGTCGGCGCTGCTGATCTCGATCCCGAAGCTCTCGGCGGTCGGCCGCTCGGCTTTCTTTTCCGACTTGCTCAGATGCTTCGGCACTTCGCGGACCACTTCACTCGCTGGTTTGTCCTCGCGTAGCCCTACGAAGCTGGGGTGCCGAAGGATCCCGTCGTCTGTGAACTGGGCGAAGGCGATTTCGGCGACGAGCTTGGGTTTGATCCAATGTGCGCCCTTGCGCTCGGCGCGCGGCACCTCGACCGGCGCCTTGTCGGTCTCGAGCGGCTCCATCCGCTCCATCAGTTCCTCGATCAGCTTGGCGTTGAAGCCCGTGCCGACTTTGCCTGCGTAGGTGAATTTGCGCCCCTCCTTCAGGGCCAGCAGCAGCGAACGAAATCCCAGTCGTTTGTCGCTTTCCGACCAGCCGATGATGACGAATTCCTGGCGCTGGATGCACTTGACCTTGAGCCAGTCGCGGGTGCGAGTGCCCCGGTAGGGCGCGCTCGCTTTCTTCGAGACGATGCCCTCGCCGCCCTGCTTGCACACCTCGCGGAACAGCTCCTCCCCGCGACCGATCACATGATCGCCGTAGAGGATCGGCGGATGGGCTCCTTCAAGCAGAGCCGCCAGCCGTTCTTTCCGTTCTATGTTGGGAAGCTTCCGTATGTCCTCGCCGCGATCGACCAGCAGATCGAAGGCGTAGAAGACGAGGTTGGCGCCTCGCTGGTCCTTGAGCGTGGACTGGAGCAGCTGGAAGCTCGGCCGGCCCTTGTCGTCGAGCGCGACCGCCTCTCCGTCGAGCAGGCACCCGGCAGGGAGCCTGGCCGCCGCCTTCACAATCGGCTTGAACTTGTCGCTCCAGTCCAGCCCGTGGCGGGTCCAGGCCGTTGCGACCCCCTCGCCGACCGCCAGCAGCAGCCGGTAGCCGTCATATTTATACTCGTGGATCCATGAACCGCCGGTCGGCACATCGTCGACCAGCGTTGCCAGCTGGGGCGGTTGGAATGGCGGCGGCGCCTTGCTCGCCTTGCGCTTCGCCGGTCCGCCCTTCCGCCCGCCGCGGTTCGATCGCCAGACATCCTCTCCCGCAGCAATCTCGGCCATCGTGCGGTCCGTCGTGACGCTGGTCACGCAATTGTCGACGAGCGCGTCTCCATCGTCCGGATCGGCATATTCGTCAGTGACTTTCTTGAGCATCCACGGGTCGCCCTTTTCGCCGGCCCGCGGGTTCAGACGGAACAGGACCCACTCGCCCTTCATCCGCTCGCCTTCGAGCGTGAAATGCAAGTGCCCCTCCTCGATCGTCTTGCTCGGGTCCTTTCGCGGGTCTGGAAGCCATCGTCCGCGATCCCACAGCATCACCGTGCCGCCGCCATATTCGCCCTTGGGGATCGTGCCCTCGAAGTCCCCATAGTCGAGCGGGTGATCTTCGGTGCGCATCGCGAGGCGCTTCTCGTCGGGGTCGAGGCTTGGCCCCTTGGGGACGGCCCAGCTTTTCAGGACTCCATCGAGCTCTAGCCGGAAATCCCAGTGCAGCCGCGAGGCTTCATGCTTCTGGACGACGAAGCCGTCGCCCTTGCCCTTGAGCTTCCGGCCCCGCGGCTCCTTGGTCTTCGAAAAGTCGCGCTTGCGGTTGTACGTCTCGATGTCGAGCGCCGGGCGCCGGGCCATGAGTTACGCTCGCTTGCGAGCCTTCGCGGGTTCCTTCTTGGCCGCCGTGCGCCTGGCCGGAGCCTTCTTGGCGGTCTTCTTCTCGTCGCCCAGGCTCTTCTTGAGCGCCGCCATGAGGTCGATCACGTTGGATCCCTTGGGCGGAGGAGCGTCCGCGTCCGGGTCCTCGATGATCTTCTCGCCCTTCTTTTTCTGCTTCTCCTCGATCAACCGGTGAAGCGCGTCGACATAGCGGTTGTGGAACTCGGCCGGGTTGAACTCACCTGCTTTGCGCTCGATCAGCATCGAGGCCATGTCGAGCAGGTCCGGATCGGGCTTGTGATCGCCAATGTCGCGGAAGAAGCCTGAGGACTTGTTGACCTCGTCGGCGTAGCGCAGCGTCTCCATCAATAAGCCGCGGCCGCACGGCTTCAGCGCGACGATATATTCCTGGCCTCGCATCGCAAGCTGGCCCACGCCCACCTTCTTCGCATCGCGAAGCGCATCGCGCAGAACGACGTAGGCCTCTTCGGCGAGATCGTCGGCCGGCACGACATAATAGGCCTTTTCAAAGTACATCGCTTCGATTTCGCCGTCGTCGACGAACTGGACGAGGTCGAGTGTCTTGCGGCTCTCGAGCTTGACGCTTTCGATCTCTTCGGGGTCGAGCAGAACGTAGTGGCCCTTCGAGACCTCGTAGCCCTTGACGATCTCGTCGCGGTCGACCGGGCCCACTCCGGGCACGACCTTCTCGTACTTGATGCGCTTGCCGGTCGGCTCGTGCACCTGGTGGAACTGGATCTGGGCACCACTCTTGGTTGCCGGGTAGATCTCGACCGGGATCGAGACCAGCGCCAAGCGGATTTGTCCTCGCCACACTGGACGTGCCGGCATCTACACTCTCCTTCTCGGCCGCATTCAATTCATTGCGGCTCCGAGTCGTTCCACTGCATTTTCGTTCGTTGTGGCCGATTTAAGCAAGCCCACGAGGTCCGCGACCTTCCCGCCGCGGGACGCGAGGTCGACGATCGCCGAGCCGCAGATGACCCCGGCGGCACCCGAATCGAGGGCCGCGCGGACGTCCTCGGGCGTGGAGATTCCGAAGCCGAAGACCGGCGGCGGAGCCCCCCATTTGTTAAGTCGTGCGATCAGTTGGCGATCGAAATGACCCTTCGAGTGCGTGCCGGTGATCCCCGCTCGGCTGACACAATAGGTGTAGGCCCCGGATAGTTTGGCGATCCGCGCGAGCGTTGGATCGGGGGTATTCGCTGCGGCGATCAGGACGGACTCGATCCCGGCCTGCTTCATTTCCAGGACGAACGGCTCGGCCTCCAACGCGGGCACGTCGGCGACCAGCAGGCTGTCGGCACCCGCTTCGGCCGCTTGGCGGACGAAGCCCGCACGCGCCACCACGATGTTGGCGTAGGTAAGGATGCCGACCGGCACATCGGGGTGCCGGGCGCGAAAGGATGCGATCAACTCGAAGCAGTCCGAGACACGAACACCGGCATCGAGCGCTCGCTTGGCCGCCGACTGGATTACCGGGCCATCGGCGATTGGGTCGGAATGGGGGATTCCGACCTCAACCATGTCGGCGCCGCCCGCGACAACCGCATCGAGCAGCCCGGCGCTGGTCGCGATGTCTGGATCGCCCAGCATCAGGAACGCGCAGAACGCAGCCTCGCGCCGCTCACGCAGCCGTTCGAACATGGCGGCGTATCGAGTCATGCTGCGAGAAGCTCCGCCGCTTGCGCGACATCCTTGTCGCCCCTTCCCGACAGGCCGACCAGGATCAGGTTGTCCGGTTCGTCTTCAGCCAGCTTGAGCGCGTGCGCGAGCGCATGTGCGGACTCGAAGGCGCAGAGGATACCTTCGCTTTCCGCCAGAAGCTTGAACGCTTCGAGCGCTTCGGCGTCAGTCGCGCCGACATATTCGGCGCGGCCGCTGTCTTTCAGATGCGCGTGCTCGGGGCCGACGGCGGGATAGTCCAGCCCAGCGGAGACCGACCAGGTATCGGCGATCTGCCCATCCTCGTCCTGGAGGACGTAAGTTTCCGCGCCATGCAAGATACCAGGCGTTCCTCGCAGCAGGGTCGCGCCATGCTGCTCCGCTGCAAGCCCTTTCCCCGCGGCCTCAACCCCGATCAGCCGGACATTGTCATCGAGGAAATCGGCGAATAGTCCGATGGCGTTTGATCCGCCTCCAACGCAGGCGACCAGGGCGTCAGGCAACCGCCCTGCCTGATCGAGAACCTGCGCCCGCGCCTCACGGCCGATTACGCGCTGGAACTCCCGGACCAATGTCGGAAATGGATGCGGGCCGGCGGCAGTGCCGAGCAGATAATGCGTGTGTTCGAAGCTCGCCGACCAGTCGCGCAGCGCCTCATTGATGGCGTCCTTGAGCGTCCGCCCGCCGCTTTCCACCGGCATCACGCGAGCACCCATCAGCTCCATTCGGAAGACGTTGAGCTTCTGCCGCTCGACGTCCTCGGCGCCCATGTAGATGACCGTTTCGAAGCCGAGCAGCGCTCCTACGATCGCCGTGGCGACGCCATGCTGACCCGCGCCGGTCTCGGCAATAAGGCGGGTTTTACCCATGCGTTTGGCGAGCAACGCCTGCGCCAATACCTGGTTGGTCTTGTGTGCCCCGCCATGAAGCAGGTCCTCACGCTTCAAATAGATGGTGCCGGGAAGGTTGCGGCAGCGCGTCAGCGGCGTCGGCCGGCCGGCGTAGTTGGCAAGCAGCTCTCCAAGCTCCTGCGCGAATCCCGGATCGTCTTGCGCATCGAGGAACGCAGCCTCGAGCTGCTCGAGCGCGGGCACGAGGATTTCGGGGACGTAGCAGCCGCCGAAACGCCCGAATCGGCCAGTCAGGCGCACGCGAGCATTCTCGCTCGGGAGTGAGGCCGCAGCGCCTCGAACAAATCGCGAATCTTCTCCGCAGACTTCCGTCCGGGCCCCAGGTCGACCCCCGAGCCGACGTCGATCGCATAGGCACCGAAGCGCTGCGCGGCGCGCGCATTGTGCGGACCGATGCCCCCGGCAATGACCGCTTGCGAAAGGTGTGGGTGACCGCGCACGACCGACCAGTCGAATGTTCGACCGGACCCGCCGCATCCATTGTCGAACACGAGCCGGTCACCGCCGCGGCCGGTCAGCGGCTCGCGGCCGACGCTGAGCGCAGTCCAGATTTCGCATGTCTCCGGCAGCTCGCGCCTCAGCGCGCGGACATATTCGACATTTTCCTGGCCATGAAGCTGCACTGCATGGAGGTTCAGATGTGTCGCGACGTCGCTAACGATGCGCAGCGGAGCGTCGCGGAACACGCCGACGGGCAGCATGCCTGATTGGCGAGACATTCCGGCCAGCGGCGCCGCTTCGTCTGCGGTCACATGGCGGGGGCTGCCAGGGACCAAGACGAAGCCGACAAATGCCGCCGGCCGGGCCGCGCGCATGTCGGCGCCGCAATTGAGACCACACAGCTTGGTGCGGCCGAAGATCAGCTCACGCGCGGCCTGAGCGGGATCGCTCGAGCGCATCAGCGAGGAGCCGACGAGAAAAGCGTCGACCTGGGGTGCGAGCCGCTCGATGTCATCTCGGGTTGAAATGCCGGATTCCGAAACCAGCACGCGGTCCGGCGCCAATCGCGCCAGCCGCTCGGTCGTCGCGAGGTCGATCGAAAGATCGCGCAAGTCGCGGTTGTTGATCCCGATCAGCAGCGCGCCGAGCGCAAGCGCGCGTCGCATTTCCGCTTCGTCATGAACCTCGACCAGCGCGTCCATGCCGAGCCGCCGCGCCTCGACGATAATTCCGCGCGCCTGGCCATCATCTAACAGCGAAAGCATCACGAGCACGGCATCGGCGCCGGCGATCCGCGCATCGACGATTTGTCGGGCGTCGATGAAGAAATCCTTGGCCAGGATCGGCCCGTCGAACAACTCGCGCGCAAGCCTCAGGTCATCGAGCGACCCACCGAAGAAGCGCGCGTCCGTCAAGACACTCAGCGCGTCGGCGACACCGTCATAGCCTCGCGCCAGAGCGGGAACATCCGCCCCCGCGCGGATTGGACCTGCCGAAGGTGACGCCTTCTTGATCTCGAGAATGAAACGGGCGCCCGGCCGCGCCAGCGCCTCCAACAGGCTGCGCCGCGTTGGCTCCGCTCGCGCGCGGAGCGCGTCCAGGCTTACATCGGCATATCGCTCTGCCAACTCGGCCCGTTTGTGCGCGACGATGTCCCCGAGAACGCCGACCGGGTCAGCCACGGCTCGCCTCGACGAACTCGTTCAGCAGCTTGAGCGGCCGCCCCGTCCGAATTGTGTCGAGCGCCATCGCCACCCCGGTGCGCAGGGCGTCGACCTTTCCGGCAGTCATCAGCAACGCCCCGGCGTTGAACGCGACAACGGCTTCGTCGGCCTCGCGTCCGCGCCCGCTCAAGATCCTGGTCAGCCGCCTGGCATTTTCGCCCGGCGGTCCGCCCACGATCTGTTCGACCGCGTGACGGCGAAGGCCAGCCTGCTCGGGGGTGATCTCGAGCTCCTCGAATTCACCATCGGCCAGCAGGATCGCCTGGCTGAAACCGTGCAGCGCGAGCTCGTCGAGTCCAGAGCCGTGTACGACCAACGCGCGTTCTGCGCCGAGCGCGCAGAGTGTCTCGGCGATGGGCTTGATCAGCCTGGCTTCGGCAACGCCGAGCAGCTGCACCTTCGGCCGCGCCGGGTTCAGGCAGGGACCCAGCAGGTTCATGATGGTCCGCACCTTGAGCGCTCGCCTGACCGGTCCGGCATGGGCAATGCCAGGGTGATAATAAGGCGCAAGCAGGAAGCAGAATCCGGTCCGGTCGAAGATCTCGCGCGATTCGAGCGGCGTCAGGTCGAGCCGCGCACCCAGGGCTTCGAGCACGTCCGCCGACCCGCATTTCGACGTGAACGAGCGGTTGCCGTGCTTCACCACTGGCAGGCCGCAGGCGGCGGCCACCAGGGCCGCGGCGGTCGACACATTGATCGAGCCCGAGAAGTCGCCGCCAGTGCCGCAGCTGTCGGCGAACAGATAGCCAGGCGACGGGAACGGACGAGCCGCGGCGCGCAAGGCGCTCGCCGCGCCGATCAGCTCTTCGGACGTCTCGCCGCGGATCCGAAGCGCGACGAAGACCGCGGCCATCAGCGCGTCCGGCAGGCCGCCCCGCACGATCGTGGCGAAGACCGCCTCGGCCTGGGCACGGTCGAGGTCACGCCCGTCGAGCACTTGTCCGACGGCCGCTTCCACCATCTCGATTTCGGCGGCGTCCACCGACATTTGGGTCGCTTCGCGCGACAATGTCAAAATCTGATTCATGGATATTTACCTGAAACAAAAAAGCCCGCCGTTTGGCGGGCGGGCAGTCGATGATCGTTGGCCAGTCGATCAGTCGCGCCATCGCGCCGCACGAGTCGAAGCGCGCCACCACAGGGCGACGGTCGGATTGGCGGCGATGGCGTTCAGGTACGTCATTCGAATCGCTAGGTAGGCAGCGGCTTGTAACGGGTCAAGCAGGGTCAGATGCGGTTGACGAGACTTGCGGCAGGATGGCATTTGCCCCATCTCCGACGCCCGGGCGGGTGTAGCTCAATGGTAGAGCAGAAGCCTTCCAAGCTTACGACGAGGGTTCGATTCCCTTCACCCGCTCCACGCACAGCCTGTCCGGGGGACAGGCGAGCATGGAGCGCCCGAGCGTAGCCAGGGGCGACAACTCAACGCCCTTCCCGCGCGTTGACAGGCCCCAAACGGCTCGCCATGTGGCGCGCCTGCTCGCCGTGCTCGCCAGTCCCCCGGACTGGCTGCGCGTGGCAAGCCTCGTGGAGAGGTGGCCGAGTGGTTAAAGGCAGCAGACTGTAAATCTGCCCGCGCAAGCGTACGCTGGTTCGAATCCAGCCCTCTCCACCATTCCAAAAGCGGCCGCTTTCAGCGGTTTCTAGCCGTTCAGGCGACTCAAAAGCCGGTCCAGAGCATTCTTCCAGCGTCTGTCAGTGATTTCCTGAGATTTACGCCGTTTCCGCTCTACTGCCGGCGGCTCCGCGCTACATGGTCGATACATGGCGATACATGGCGGGGCCGGCTCAGTTGCCGTTTCCTAGGTCGAAAAGTCTCGAACCATGGCCTCACCCTGACCCAAGGGCCGCCCGCCTGGCCTAGTGTCTGCTTTCGACCCATT
>JBKPMC010000056.1:0-3862 GCA_046731955.1 Pseudomonadota bacterium
CGCGTCAACGCATCATAACGTGCCGAGGGATGCAGCAAGGCATCGAGACAATCGCGGATGATACTCAAAACAATCACGGTCCTCGCGCTTCGGCTTGTTCGTCAGACAGACGCGCCGCAACGCCCCCATTATCCTTTGCGTCACCGTGTCAGAGCGAACTTAAGCGAACGCTAAGGCGCGCTGGACCACCGGCAAACGCCGTGCATTGGCGGGGGTTTCACGCCCCGCAAGACGCTCATTCGAGGCGGATGGTGAACGACAGGTTTAGAGCCGCATCGATCTATGGTTTCGAAATGGTGGATGCGCGAGCGGCGCGAACTTTTCGCGCGATGGTGGTCATCAATCGAAAATTTACGCCGAATCGAATCACTGTCATTTTCGGCGAATTTTCGGCGGCTTTACCTCAATGGAAACACTTTCGATTTATCGACGGCTGGTAGTCAGAAACAAAGCTGCGGTTTAATCGCAGCACAACCATAAGAGACGACCGGGGTCGCGAGATGTTTTTTCTGCTTCGCATGGCATTCTGGCTCGGGCTGGTGCTCGTGCTGTTGCCCAGGGAAAAGACGCCTGAATCGGACAAGATGCCGCAGATCGGCGCGTCCGAAGCCGTATCGGCTGCGACCGCCGCCGTCTCCGACATGGGCCAATTCTGCAAGCGTCAGCCGGCGGCCTGCGAGGTCGGCGGTCAGGCCGCGACCGTGCTCGGCCAGCGCGCCCAGGACGGCGCCCGCAAGCTCTACAAGATCATCACCAAGCCCGACCAGCCCAGCGTCCCGGACAAGAAGCCCGACCATACCAGCTCGATAGGCGACGGCGAGGCCGTGGTCGTGAACGCGCCGACCGCCGACGCGCTGACGGAAGAGGATATGGCGATCGAATGGCAGATGCCGCGGACGCCGTTGGCCGCAAAATAAGGCCGCGGAACCGGTTCCATTTCCGTCGCTTTCGTTCGATCCGCATCCTATATAAGACTTCAAGGCAACGGACGCGGGTCACGATGACGATCGACGAAATCAGGGACAATTTCGAGCTGCTGGAGGAATGGGACGACCGCTACCGGTACGTCATCGAACTCGGCCGCACGCTCGACCCGATGCCGGAGGCCGAGCATTCCGCCGAGAACAAGGTGAACGGCTGCGTCAGCCAGGTTTGGCTGTCCAGGCAGATCGACCGCGGCGGTAATGGCGAGCCGCGGCTGAAATATTTGGGCGACAGCGACGCCCACATCGTGCGCGGCCTGATCGCGATCCTGCTCACGCTTTATTCCGGGCGCACGCCGCAGCAGATCCTGGCAACGGATGCGCTTGCCGTATTCGACGAATTCGGATTTCGCGACCATCTGACGCCGCAGCGTTCCAACGGGCTGCGCTCCATGGTCGAGCGCATCCGCTCCGACGCGCGCGAGGCGTTGGCCGCGGCTTCCTGACGTCAAGAGTTTATGTTTGACGCGTTTTCTTGACGCTAATCGGTACCCGCTTCGCTCGAAAACGCTATGGCAAAGCTATTTCCGCTTCCGCGCCTGCTGGCCGAGGCCCATTTTCTTGGCGAGCTGTGAACGCGCCACCGCGTAGTTCGGCGCCACCATCGGATAATCCGGCGGCAGGCCCCATTTGTCGCGATATTGCTCCGGCGTCATGTTGTACTGCGTGCGCAGATGGCGCTTCAGCGACTTGAAGCGCTTGCCGTCCTCGAGACAGACCAGATATTCCGGGGTCATCGACTTCTTCACCGACACGGCCGGCTTGGCCGGCTCGAGCGGCGTCTCGGGACGGCCGCTCGACACCCGCATCAGCGCCGCATGGACCTGGCTGATCAGGTTCGGGATTTCCGAGGCCTGGGTCGGATTGTTGCTGAGATAGGCCGACACGATATTGGCGGTCAGTTCGACGGGCGTCTTGCCGGCGGAATCGGTCATGGCTCAACCTTCTGGAATCGCAAACGCATCTGTCAGCCCTACGATTCGGACAGTATCCAACCGTGTCTATACATCAGCGGAGTTTCATACGACTTGCCGAATATGAACGAAATGCCCGGAAACTGACAAGAACGACGACGCTTTATTTTCGAGAGCGGGGTTTCGCGGCAAGTATTGCGGGCTCTATGCCCGCTGGTCGAGATGCGCGCGCAGTTCATCGATCGAGGCGAAGCGCATCAACCCTTCCGGCATCTGGGCCTCGATCGAACCGTCGGAATAGAGCGAATAGGCCATGCCATCGACGATGCCCGATTTCAGCACCGTCACCTCCGGCTGATCCTCCCGCGCCGGTCCGCCGTTGGCTTCTGCGAGCGTCGGGGGCATGCGGCCGCTGCGCCACTGCGGCGATTTTTCACCGTGCCTGATGCGTTCCGCTTTCGGCCAGCTATTGTCGAACGACGCCGGCTGCGGTTCCGCAATTTCGAGCGGCACGGTGGGCGGCCTGGAGCGAAGGTCCGACGACAACAGGTCCGGCGGCAGCGCCTCGCTGGACCGCCCTTGGCCGCGTTCGCGATCTTTTCGCGATATCGATGAAAACAGCAAATTGCGCTTCGGTTTCGGGGCTGGTGGCGGCGGTTCGGGATGCAACGGTTCCGGAATCGGATGATCACGCAGAACGGCCTCGTTCTGCCACGGCGGCGGTGTCACTGGAGGGAAAGCCGGCGGTGCCGCTGGCGAGAAGGGTCCGGAACCGCCGAACTGCTCGGCGTCCGGGAAGCCGCCACCGGCAGCGGAATCCCGCGTCGCGGCGACCGGAAGCCCCATGGCCTCGCCGCGCGCTTCAGGTACCCCGGCGCTGAGTTTCCGCGCGATATTCTTCAACTCCCGGACCGCCATCCAGAGCGCGAGCATGATCGCGCCGGTGCAGAAGCCGATCACGCCAGCAATGATCAGCGTGTTGCCGGTGCTGAATTCCTTGATCGAGATTCCATAGCCGGTCGCCAGCAGGCCTGCCAAAACGAGGCCGATCCCGGCGACCAACATCACAAACATCATTGAACTAATCCCTCAGCCGCGCCCGAAACGCTCGCAAGCCGCCCCACGCCACGATACCGTCATCTTGTGTGCACCGCCAACCGCCAATTGCATCCAGGGTTCCGCAATGGCGTGGTTCGATTGCTGGATCCGATCCCGGACAATCATGCTGCCATTCAGGTACCGTTCAGCCCGTCGGCAGTAGTTCTACCACCTACCAATTACTGCCCTTTTGTTGCATTGCATCAGGGATTTAAGCCACAATTCCCAATTACTTGGAAATGGAACTACGCTATATGGGTACCCGGGGAATGCGGCTCAAGAATATCCAAGCTGGGCCATAGGGGACTCTGGGTTACCAATCGCCATGTCATCGATCACGACTTCTGCGCTCGATACGCCCGCGCGGCGCTCGGTGGAGCGGACCTGCGACGACCTTGCCATCTTGGTGATGGCGGTGGTCACCATTGTCGCGGGCCTGACCTTCCGCGACTACGGGCTTGGCTGGGACGATTACACGCACGCCGAATATGCCGACCTGCTGCTACGGATGTACGGTTCCGGCTTCAGGGACACCGGCGCGCTGTCGTTCGCCAATCTCTATATGTATGGCGGCGGCTTCGACATGGCTGCGGCCCTGCTGCACAAGATCATCCCGCTCGAACTGTTTGAAACGCGCCGCCTGCTCGGCGCCGTCGTCGGCCTGATCGGCCTTGCCGTGACCTGGCGGCTGGCACGGCGCGTCGGCGGCCCGCTTGCCGGGTTCGCAACGCTGCTGCTGCTGACGGTGTGCCCGACCTTCTACGGGCACATGTTCATGAACCCGAAGGACGCGCCGTTTGCCGTCTCGATGGTGATCCTGATCCTGGGTCTTGTGCGCCTCGCCGAGGAATATCCCGCCCCCTCGCC
>JBKPMC010000057.1:0-19861 GCA_046731955.1 Pseudomonadota bacterium
TCGAAACCGAGGATATGAGGTCCAGCCGCCGGCTGCTGCATGGTCGTCAGTCCCCCCTCAAATCTCGAAGTTGACCATCTTGGCCATGATGAAGCCGCCGATGCTCATCCATATCATCCCGCCGATGCCCGCGACCATCAGCCGCTGGTCGGTGAAGAAGCCCTGCATGTACGTTGGGTTGATGAACCACACGAGCGTGAACACCACGAACGGAAGCGACCCTACGATATAGGCCGACGCTTTCGATTCCGAGCTCATCGCGCGGATCTTGAGCTTCATCTGCGCGCGCTTCCTGAGCACGTCGGCAAGGTTCGACAGCGTCTCGGCGAGATTGCCGCCGGTCTCGCGCTGGATCGCCAGCGTGATGACGAAGAATTGGAACTCCGCCGTGCCGAGTCTGTCGGCCGTGTCCTGGAGCGCCGATTCCATCGTTCGGCCGATCTTCATTTTGTCGGATACCATGCGGAACTCGACGCCGACGGGACCCACGATCTCGTTCGCGACGATGCCCAGAGTCTCGGTGATCGGAAGGCCCGATCGAAGTCCGCGCACCATCAGCTCGATCGCGTCAGGGAAGTTCGAGTTGAACTTGGTGACCCGGCGTTTGATCAGCCAGCCGATCACGAAATGCGGGCCGCCGATTCCTACAAAAAGGCCAAGGAGAGTCGAAAGCAGCAAGGGCGCGCCGCGAAGCATCAGGGCTGCTGCGACAAAGACGGAGATGCCAAGGCAAATTGAGGCGTACTTGCCGAGGGTGATCTCTTTGCCAGTCATCTCGAGCCGCTTGCGCAGCAGAGCTGGCCGCGGGATCAGGGTCGAGGCAACGCTTTCGAAGCGATTGGAGCGCTCAGCGAACAGCTTGCGGATCTGCGCCTGAGCGTTACCGGCGAGGACGTCGCCATGGCGCTCCTTCACAAGCTCGATGCGGCGCTTGAGTGATTTGGCCGGCGAGGGCCCCTGCATCGCCATGTAAGCGAGCGCCAGGGTCCCGACGCCGCCGATCAGGATGATCCACAGAAGCATTCGTGCCTTCGCCTCTCATTCTCGCCGGCAGGTCGGGAGACCTGTCGGAAAACTTACTGACTCAAGCAGCCTGAGCTTTGGGCTTGGTCAGCATCGACTTGAGGTTGTCGACCAGCGACTTCGCGCTCGCCGCAACTTTCGCCTCGGCCGACACACCTTCCTCGCTCGAATGGCTGAGGACCATGGTCGACAAAGTGTTGAACGGCGCGGCCATCTTACCGCTGGCAACTTCTGCCATCGGTTTGCCCAGCTTGGCAGCCTGTGCGGCCAGCTTGCCGTCGAACGGGAAGACGATGTCGACATCGCGTTCGATCGATTGCTCGAAGTCCTTGCGGCTGATCTCGAGCGCTCCGCCGGAAGGAAGCCCGTTCGCGACCACGATGACCTTCGTCTGCGGCGCATTCGACTTCAACCAGGCGAGGATGCGGATCGTGTCGCGCGTCGCCGCGAGCGTAAGCTCGGAGACGACGACTGCAACATGCGCGTCGTGCACAAGGTGCGGATACTGGATCAGCATGTGCCGCGGCAGGTCGAGAACCGTCGACTCGAACGCATTGCGCATCTCTTCCTGAAGCTGGAAGAAAGCCGTGCCGTCGGTAGCCAAAGGCTGGTGGATAGGCGCTTCGGCGGACAGAACCGAAAGACGCTCGTTCGCGCGGACCATGGCCCGTTCGATGAACAAGCCATCGATGCGGCTCGGGTTTTCGATCGCATCGGTGAGCCCGCGGCCCGGCTCGAGATCGAGCGCCAGCGCGCCGGTTCCGAAATGCACGTCGAGGTCGAGCAGCGCCGTCGAGCGATGTGCCTTCTCACCCAGCAACCAGGCAAGTGAGGTCGCGATCGTTGAGGCGCCGACACCGCCGCGCACGCCAACCACGGCGGCCATCACATGCGGCTTGTCGGCCTGGGATTCGCCGCGCGGGCCCGACAGAATCACCTGTGCGTGCGCGAACGTGTCGCGCAGCTGGTCCACCGTGAACGGCTTCAGCAGATAATCGTGGATGCCGCTGGCGACGAGATCGCGATAGAGGCGCACGTCATTGACGGTGCCCGCCGCGATGACGATCGTTCCCGGCTCGCACACCTCCGCAAGCGCGTTGATGTCGTTGAGCGGGTCGGCCGATTCCGACAGGTCCACGAAGAGGATGTTCGGGCTCGCCGAAACCGACAGCGACTGCACGGCATTGCGCAACCCGCCCTTGTTGACCTTCTCCGGAGACCAGCCATGCTCGACGGCGACCGGCCGAAGCATGTCGGCCGTCGCGTCGTCGCAGACGAAGGCGGTAAATGGATCGCGCAGTCCTGCGCGCGCCTGGAACGGAGCGTTCATTAGTTGCTACCCTTCGTGCTGACTTCCTTCAGACCCTTGCTTCCCGTTGGGGGGGTCGAGCGGTAATATTCGACAGCCTTGGTGGCGGTTGCGGTATCGATCACGCCGGTGCCTTCGCGGCCGTGGACCAGGTCCACCGGATCCGCGACCATCGCGGCGAGGTTTCCGTTCACCGAGCAACCGAAATTCGACATTGTGCGGTTCTCATAATTGGGTTGCGCGGGAACGCTAAAGTTGGGGCAACCCGGAACCGACGCACGGCGGCGGCTGACCACCACCCGGACAGTGCCCGGCTGGACAGAACCGGCGGTCACCGGCGCGCCCTGCTGAACCAGCATGCCGTATTGGCCGGCAACGACGGCCACCTGTTCGCGCGCCGCAGGAGCATAGCCCCCGTCGACGTAAACCGCGTCGCCGTAGCCGAGGCCGAGGCCCTGGAACCACCCGTTGAGGCGCTCGGACTCGCCCGGCGCCAGGGCACCGTTCGGAGCTGCCGCGTCAAACACGTAATCCGTGCTGCTAACCACCGGCACGTTGACGGCCGCTATGCCGCGGTCAGGCTTGTCCACGGTGTTGCAGCCCGCAAGTACGGCCGTGCCGAGAGCGATTAGGACGAGTTTCGAGCGCATCGTCGCATCCTTCCTGAAGATACCGCGGGTCAAAGCTTGAACCCCGGAGCGGGCGCCGGGCCGGCGACGGCCGGAGCCGCAGCCGGGGCAGGGACAGCCACTGCGGTCGGAGTGACCGCGCCGCTCTTGCCGACGAATGTCTGACCGAGGAAATTGCGCTCGATGTCGTCGGGCGCACGATAACCATCGATCGGCAGCGCAAGCTGGTTCGAAACCGGCCGTACCAGATAGGGCGTCACGATGATGACCAGCTCGGTCTCGTCACGACGGTACGAATTCGAGCGGAACAGCGCACCAAGGATCGGAATGTCGCCGAGGAACGGCGCTTTCTCGATATTGTTCGTGTTCCGGTTGCGCAGCAGTCCGCCGATCATGAAGGACTGGCCTGAGCCAAGCTCGACTGTCGTCTCCGCCCGGCGGGTAGTCAGGGCCGGAACGATGAAGTCGTTGAGCTTGACCGCACCTTCGTTCGACAGTTCGCTGACCTCCGGCCGAACGCGCAGCGAAATACGGCCGTTCGCGAGAACGATCGGAGTGAAGGCGAGGCCGACGCCGTACTGCTTGTATTCGACCGTGACGGCGCCCAGCGATTGTGAGACGGGGATCGGGAACTCACCGCCGGCCAGGAAGCTCGCCGTCTCGCCCGAGAGGGCAGTGAGGTTCGGCTCGGCAAGCGTGCTCACCAGACCGTCATTCTCGAGCACGTCAAGCGTTCCGAGCACATCCATGCCCAGGATCCGGCCGAACAGGCCCAGCGTGGTTCCGCCAGAAAGGAGGTTGAACGTCGCACCCGTGACGGTCTCGCGCTGAACGCCTGTCACCGGATCGGCAGGTCCCTTTGCCACGTCGATGGTTCCAGGACTCCCGCGACCAATTGCAAACAGGCTCCCACCGGTATCCCTGTTGAGCAAATTCACTCCGAACTGCTTCACCAGCGTCCGGTTCATCTCGGCCATGCGGACCTTCAGGGTTACCTGAAGCGGCGTCGCAGAGCGCAGGCGGGTCACCACTTGCGTGCCGTCGCCGACGTAGGCCTGAGTGAGGCGCTGTGCCTCCGCGACATCTTCGGGATTCGCAACCGTGCCGGTCAGCAGCACGAGATTGTTCATCGGCATCGCCTGGATGCTGGCATCCGGCATCGCGAGGTGCAGCATCTCGCTGACCGAGCTGATGTTGTTGCCGACGCGGACGTTCGCGGCGTAAGCGACCCGGCCCGACTTCGACGTGGCGTAGATCGTGGTTTCGCCGCGACCCTTGCCGAAGATGTAGAGCTGTGTCGCCGAGCGGACCTGGACGTCGGCAATCGCGTCATTGGCGACGAAGACGTCGGTCATCGGCTCCGACAGGCGAACCAGCGTGCCCGTGCCCTGGCTGAGATTGAGAGTCTCGGACGGGCGGGCCGCCGCGGCCTGCGACGCGGTCGGGACCGTGGCGCTCACGGTGGCCAGGGCGATTGCCACGGCCGCCATCGCGGTGCCGAGGCGCGCCCGGCGGGTGATGTTGCGATACTTCATGTTAGCGAGCTCCCACCGGAACGACGGTGACATTGTTGCCGCGAGCGACACGAACGACCGGACCAGAAGGCACTTCCCCTCCGGGCTGACCCGAAATGGCCTGGCCGAGACCCTTGCCGAAGCTACCCATCGCTTTGGCGAGCATTTCGGCTTTGTCCGCCGGCCGGGCAGGGACACTGCGGCGCTGGAAGCGCGAAACGTCACCGCCGGTTGAGTAGGTCGTATTGGAGTCGATCGGACGATTGGCGATAGCGAGCAGCATCTGCCGCTCCTGAGCCGGGTTGGCATTGGCCGGGACCTTGACATCACCCGCCGCGACGGCGCGCTCGAGCTCCGCGGTGTTGTCGGCGATCGAGCGTAGCGTGAGCGACAGCGTGCCGAGGCTCTGCGCGACCGAAATCTTCTCGGCGATGCGCGGCGTGACCTCGAAAGTCACATTGGCGAAGAGTTTGACGCTGGTCTTGCCTTCCTCATCCTGGCTGTTGACGCGCTGGTCAGTGGCGAGGACGCGAAGGTTGCGAACGATGGTCTCGGTGACCTTGAGCGCCGGGCCGTCGCCGCCGCCTTCGACCACCTGAGTCAGCATGAGGTCGACATGGTCGCCTGGGAAGACGAAGCCGCCGACCCCCGTCGACGGGTTCACGGGAACGGTGATTGCACGCATGCCCGGGCCGAGCGCCGCGGCGAGGAAGCCTCGGTCCTGCGGGCCGACGAGCGCTCCGCGAGTAACCGGCTGGCCAGCCGTGATCGCATAGCGAACGACGGTGCCGAGCAGCTTCTTGGGGTCGCCGTCAGGCGTGCCCTCGACGTAATAAGCGCTCTGCATCAGCTCCTTTGGCCAGGGCTGATAGGCGAGGCTTTCGGCGTCGACGATCGTTCCGACGGGCAGCGCCTTCTTGGCGACGAGCACCTTCGGACCGAGCGGGACCGCCGGAGCAGCCGCAGCTTGCTGCGCCCCCGCGCCAGCAAACATGTTCTTGGCCATGACTGCGGTGATCACCGCAATGACCAGCGCTCCAACGAGCAGAGCGAGCTTCTTCACATTCATGGCGCTACCGCCTCCCCCTAGAAGGGCCCTACGAACTGCCTCACAAATCAGGCAAATTGGTTAAGAAACCGTTGGGTGAGAATTGCGAGGCCGCCAAAAGCGATGGCGACCCCGTATGGAACCTCGGGCCGGCCTTCCCTCCGCTTGGCGCGATGCCAGGCCAGAACCACGAGGGTGAGAACTCCACCGGCAAGCGAAGTCAGCACGAGAAATTTGAGCGTCGATGCGGGCGAGAACCACAGCGCAAGAGCGGCCGCGAGCTTGACGTCGCCGCCGCCCATCATGCCGGCGTAGAAAGCTCCGGCGAACAGAACGAACACTGCGACACCGACTGTGAGCTGGATCGCGATCTCCGGCCATGGAGTGAGCGCGACCGACAGCCAGTAGAGCGGTGCGAGAAGCGCCACGGTGAGGTTCAGTCGATTGGAAATGGTGAAGGTGCGAACGTCGACGACCGCCGCGAAAATGAGAATCGCGGCAAGGACGACGATCAGGATTTGGGTAAATGCACCGTTGATCATGGCCGCCACCACTAGACGGCGCCGCTTTCCAATTCGTAACCGGCCTCGTGGTGGACTTTGACGTCATCATCGTGGGCGGCGGAATCGCGGGCGCCAGCCTGGGCTCGGAGATCGCGGCCAGTCGCCGCACCCTGATCATCGAGGCGGAGTCGCAATGCGGCTATCACGCGACGGGGCGCTCGGCCGCCTTTTGGCTAGAAAGCTATGGCGGACCGGAAGTGGCGAAGCTCAGCGCCGCTTCGCGCGCATTTCTCGATCGGCCGCCCGTCGATTTCGCGGAGCGCGGATTCTTGCGCGAGCGCGGAGCGATCCATGTTTCGCGCGAATCCTGGGCGGAGCTTCCGGAAGGTGTCGAGGCGCGGCGAATCGGCCGCGACGAGCTCGAGCGGCTGGTGCCGGGAATCCGGCCGGAATGGTGCTATTCCGTGATCGAGCCGGGGTGCGCGGACATCGATGTTGCGAGCCTCCACGCCTCATTTCTGAGGCGCTTTCGGGCCCTCGGTGGCCAGGTCGCGACGGACGCGAGGCTGCATAGCGCACGTCATTCCGACGACCGGTGGACCATCGCATTCGAAAGCGGAACGACGCTGACAGCGAGGACGATCGTCAACGCGGCTGGTGCCTGGGCCGACCGGGTAGCCGAAGCGTGCGGTGTTCGTCCGCTGGGGTTCGAGCCAAAGCGTCGGACAATGGTCCAGCTTCGTGTCGGCCGGTCGGGCCTGCGCGACCTTCCTCTCATCAACGACGCGGCCGGGACGTTCTACTTTAAGGGCGAGGGTGACCGCAGCTTATGGCTGAGCCCGCATGACGAGATTGCAAGCGATCCCTGCGACGCTGCGCCCGAGGAAATCGACGTCGCAACCGCTATCGACCGGTTCGAGGAGGTCGTCGATTGGCCAGTCGAACGGGTCGAGCGGACCTGGGCCGGCCTCCGCACCTTCGCGCCCGACCGACTGCCGGTTTTTGGCCTTGACCCGGTCGTCCCCGACTTCTTCTGGTGCGCGGGGCAGGGAGGTTTCGGGATCCAGACGTCTCCCGCCGCGGCGAAACTGGGCGCCGCCCTGCTGCTCGGCGAACAATCCGACCCCGTGGTTGCGAGCATCGATGCAGCAGTCTTTTCGCCGGCGCGTTTCAAGTAAATAGGGAATGGAAGGATGGGGGAGATGCAAGCCGCATCTCCCCCCACCAACTTTCTAACAGGGGTTACGAGAGAGTCGGTGAAGCGGGTCGTAGAGCACGACCGCGATCGACTCGTAAAATGAACTCTTGTTCAGAGGCGGTGATGGCGGCGCTGGTCGTCCGCTTCAGCGCAGGCGAGCGCGTCGACCCGGTCGTTCTCCGGATGGCCGCTATGGCCCTTGACCCAATGCCATTCAATCCGGTGCGGATCGGCCGCCTCTATCAGCTCCTGCCACAGCTCGGCATTCTTGACCGGTTTCCGGTCTGAGGTCCGCCAGCCGTTCTGCCGCCATTTGTGGATCCAGCGGGTGATTCCGTCCCGAACATAATGGCTGTCTGTGTAGAGCTGGACCCGGCAGGGCTTCTTCAACGCCTGAAGCCCGCGGATCGCCGCCGTCAGCTCCATGCGGTTATTGGTAGTGAGCGCTTCGCCGCCGGAAATCTCGCGCTCCTTGTCTCCCGTACGGAGGAGTACGGCCCAGCCACCCGGACCGGGGTTTCCGCGGCAAGCGCCATCGGTGAACATCTCAACTTCGGGGAGGTCGGTCACTTCAGGCGACGAGCTCGCGCGGCAGCTTGAACACCATGCGCTCGGGTGTGTGGTCGGCAATTTCCTCGCTGACGGCGAAGCGCTCGCCAAGCGCGTCGATGACCTCGCGCACGAGGAGCTCGGGAGCAGACGCGCCGGCGGTAACGCCGACCGTGATTGGCTGGCCGAGCCATTCCCAATCGATGTCGGTCGCGCGCTCAATCAGCCGCGCAGGAGCGCCCATGCGCTCGGCGACTTCGGCGAGGCGCAGGGAATTGCTGCTGTTCGGTGCACCGATCACCAGCACACGGTCGCATTCCGGTGCGATGGCCTTCACCGCAGCCTGGCGGTTCGATGTCGCGTAGCAAATGTCCTCGCGGCGCGGTGCGCGTATCGCTGGGAACCGTTCCTGCAACGCCCCGACAATTGCCGCGGTGTCGTCGACGGAAAGGGTGGTCTGCGTGAGGAAGGCAAGATTGTCCGGATCGGCCAGTCGAAGCTCCGCAACGTCCTCAAGAGTCTCGACCAGGGTCATGGTACCCGGCGGCACCTGCCCGAACGTGCCGATTACTTCGGGATGGCCGGCATGGCCGATGAAGATGATGTGCCGGCCCTCGGCGATTAGCCGCTCGGCCTGGCGATGGACCTTGGAGACGAGCGGGCAGGTGGCATCGACGTAGGTGAGGCCGCGCGTCTGCGCCTCGGCCGGGACAGACTTGGGCACTCCGTGCGCCGAGAAGACCACTGGTCGGTCGTCAGGAACCTCGTCGAGCTCGTCGACGAATACGGCACCCATGGCCCTGAGGCGTTCAACCACGAAGCGATTGTGGACGATCTCATGCCGCACATAGACGGGCGGGCCGAACCGCTCGAGCGCGAGCTCGACGATCTGGATGGCGCGGTCGACGCCCGCACAAAAGCCGCGCGGCGCCGCTATCAGCACTCGGAGAGGAGGGCGGTTCAGCATGCAGACAGCCATGTAAGCCTTCGCTTGCAGCCTTAGAAGGGGCTTCCTATGAACGCCGCTCGACTGGCCCGCTGTCTTCCGAAGGACCCGCCTTACCAATGAAGCTCCGCCTCGCTGCCTTGCTCGCCCTGACGCTGGTGAGCTCATGTCGCAAACCCGGCGACATCACTGCCGAGAGCGGCGGCGGTGTGTACGCGGTGCGCAGCTCCTGCCCGATCGCCGGAGTGCCGGCCGGGACCGGCGACATCACTCTGTTCAATCCGCCCGACAGCACGGATTCGCGGGCAATCGACGTTACCGCGAGCATCACATCCGTCCGTGCCACTTGCGCCGACGCGGGCAATGACGTCGCGTCGACCGCAACGTTCATGATCACCGCACTTCGGCGCGATCCGGGCCCCGCGCGGCAGGTCGTGCTGCCCTATTTCGACGTCGCGCTTCAGGGCGGGACCAGGATAGTTGCGAAGCAGGTAGGCCAGGCGGCGCTGAACTTCCCCCAGGGCGGCCTCCATGCAACGACCCAGGTGCAGGCGACGGTGCGGGTGAATCGCGCCGCGGCGACCCTCCCAGCCAATGTCCGCCAGGTCCTTACGCGCCCGCGCAAGGCCGGCGACCCGGATGCGGCGGTCGATCCTCTTTCCGATCCGCAGATCCGTTCGGCCGTGGCCAATGCGACTTTCGAGCATCTGGTCGGCTTCCAGATGACCCAGGATCAGCTGAAGTATAACGCGACCCGTTAGCCGGTCTGCCGATCCCGCGTTGACTTGAGGCCCCGGCGCGGCCAAGGCCAGCGCGTCGCCGGAAGCCGAAGGCTTTTCGGAAGGCCGCGCGGGAGAGTCTGGACCCCGGATCAAGTCCGGGGTGCAGCGCCGAAGGAGCAACCGCCCCCGGAATCTCTCAGGCCCAAAGGACCGCGCGTGCCTGACAGTCTGGAAAGCGCCTCGGATCAGGTCCGGGGCCGCCGAAGGGGCAAAGCTCTCAGGCGCTAGAGACAGACGGGGGCGGCAGCCGAAGCGCTCTCTGGCGCGTTGGCCGTCGCACCCTTTGCCGGAGCGTCTTGAATGAGCAAGGAAGTCCACAGCGGCCCGACGGACGAAACTCAGGCCCGCGGCACGCCCTACAGCGGCGATCCGAAAGGCGGGGAGGGCGTCGTGATGAGGCCGCCCGAGAAGCTCCCGCTTGACGCATGGCACCGCTCGAAGGGTGCCCGAATGGTCACCTTCGCCGGCTACGAGATGCCGGTCCAGTATGAGGGCATTATCGCCGAGCATCTCTGGACGCGCGAGAATGCCGGGCTGTTCGATGTCAGCCACATGGGCCAGCTGCTGGTTCACGGCCAAGGCGCCGACATGGCGCTGGAAAAGCTCCTTCCGGCCGACCTTCAGGGGGCCGCCGACATGAAGCCCAAATATTCGCTGCTGCTGGATATCGAAGGCGGGATCATCGACGATCTGATGGCGACGCGGCGGGGCGCGGATTTCTACCTCGTCGTCAACGGCGCGACCAAATATGGCGACATCCACGAGATGGAGACCCGCCTGCCGGGCGACGTAGTCGTCGACTACATGAAGGAGCAGGCGCTGCTTGCGCTGCAAGGCCCGCGCGCGGCCGAGGTGCTCGAGACGATCATTCCAGGAGTCGGCGCGCTGAGCTTCATGGAAGCCGGCCCCTTCCGAGCTTTCGGCCATCCGTTGTGGATCAGCCGGTCGGGCTATACGGGCGAGGACGGGTTCGAGATTTCCATTCCGGCAAGCGCGGTCGCCGAGCTCGCAAGTGCGATTGTCGCGCACGAGATGGTGAAGCCGATCGGGCTCGGCGCCCGCGATTCGCTCCGCCTCGAGGCAGGTCTGCCGCTTTACGGCCATGACCTCGACCGCTCGACCACTCCGGTGATGGCCGGCCTCACCTTCGCGATCAACAAGACCCGCCGCGCTGACGGCGAATTCGCAGGTGCAATGCGGATCCTCGCCGAGCTCGAGGACGGGCCGATCCAGAAGAGAGTCGGGTTCGACGTGGACGGTCGCCAACCGGTGCGCGAAGGCGCGCTGGTGCTCGACGGCGAAGGAAACGAGGTCGGCCGGATCACCAGCGGGGGCTTCTCTCCGTCGCTCCAGCGCCCGATCGCCATGGGCTATGTCGCGACCGCGCTTGCCGAGGTCGGCACTGCGCTCAAGCTTGAGCATCGCGGCAAGCTGTTCGATGCGCGGGTCGCGGCCATGCCGTTCGTCCCCCACCGCTATCACCGCAAGGGAGCCGCCTAATGTCTTTGTATTTCACTCGCGAGCACGAATGGATCCGGGTCGAGGGCGACACCGCGACCGTCGGGGTTACCAACCACGCTCAGGAAGCACTCGGCGACATCGTGTTCGCCGAAGTGCCCGAAGGCGGCCGACGCGTGAAAAAAGGCCAGGAGGCGGCGGTCGTCGAATCGGTCAAGGCCGCGTCGGACGTTTATGCACCCGTCTCGGGGGAAGTGATCGAGAGCAACCAGGCGGTCGCCGACGATCCCGCGCTCATCAACAAGGACCCGGAAGGCGCGGCATGGTTCTTCAAGCTGAAGCTCGACGATGCCACCGAGCTCGACGGGCTGATGGATGAAGCCGCCTACCGCGATTGGGTGAAGACGCTTTGAGCGAGACTGCCGTCTCGACCAGCAAATGGGACGCGGCGGATTATGCACGCGTCGGGGCGTTCGTTGCCGAGCTGGGTCAGGCGGCGCTAGACCTGCTCGATCCGCAGCCGGGAGAGCACATTCTCGACGTCGGCTGCGGCGACGGAGCCCTGACCGAGAAGATCGTCGAGCGGGGCGCGACGGTCGTTGGGATCGACAACAGCCTCAGCATGGTCGCTGCGGCCAAGGCGCGCGGGCTCGAAGCGCGTTTGATGGACGCGGCCGATCTGCGCTTCAGCGAGGCGTTCGACGCAGCCTTCTCCAACGCGACCCTGCACTGGGTGCTCGACAAGGAACGGGCGGCCCGGGCGATCTGGTTCGCGCTGAAGCCCGGCGGACGCTTTGCCGGAGAGATGGGTGGCGAATGCAATCTCGCCCGCCTGCGCGAGGCGCTGGACGATGTGCTCGTCGCTAGCGGCTACGGACCGCCCACCTATGCCGCGAATTGGTATCCCGGAGTTGAGGAATTCGTCGTTGTCTATGAACAGGCCGGGTTCAAGGACATCGACGCGCGGCTGATCGAGCGGCCGACACCGCTGGAGCATGGCGTCGCCGCTTGGGTTACGACCTTCCGCGCCGGCTGGCTCGACCGCGCCGGCGTGCCGATGGACGAGCGCCAATCCATCGCCGAAGCCGTCGCAGACCGCGTCGGCTCCAGCATCGCCGATTATGTCCGCCTTCGCTTCATCATGAGGAAGCCCAGCTGATGCGTTACCTGCCGCTGAGCGACGCCGACCGCAACGAAATGCTGCAGGTGATCGGCACAAGCTCGATCGACGACCTGTTCCGCGACGTTCCCGAGGAGCTACGGCTCAAGGGCCCGATAGAGGGCTTGCCGATGCACGCTTCCGAGATGGCGGTCGAACGGCACATGACGACGCTGTCGCGCAAGAACATGGTCGCGGGCGACGTGCCCTTCTTCCTCGGATGCGGCGCCTACAGGCACCATATCCCAGCGAGCGTCGACCATATCATCCAGCGCGGCGAGTTCCTGACCAGCTACACGCCCTACCAGCCGGAGATCGCCCAGGGCACGCTGCAGATGCTGTTCGAGTTTCAGACACAGGTCGCGCGGCTTTACGGATGCGAGGTCGCCAATGCGTCGATGTACGACGGCTCGACGGCGATGTGGGAAGCCATCGTGATGGCGCACCGGATCACGCGGCGGAAGAAGAGCGTGATCTCGTCGGGCGTCCATCCGCACTACGTCAGCGTTGCGAGGACGATGGCGAAATTCACCGAGGACGCGCTCGACACGGCGCTTCCGGAGCTGAAGGCCGAGACCGACTCCGAACGCCTGATCGCGAGCATCGATTCCGAGACCAGCGCCGTGGTGGTCCAATACCCGGACATTCTTGGCCGGATCACGGACCTGACACCGATCTCCGAAGCGGCCCATGCTGCAGGCGCGCTGCTCATCGCGGCGGTGACGGAGCCGGTCGCGCTCGGGCTCATCAAATCGCCTGGAGAGATGGGCGCCGACATCGTCGTCGGCGAGGGGCAGAGCATCGGCGTCGGGCTACAGTTCGGCGGCCCCTATGTCGGGCTGTTCGCGACGCGCGAGAAATTCGTCCGCCAAATGCCGGGCCGGCTCGCAGGAGAGACCGTCGATGCGGAAGGCAAGCGCGGCTTCGTTCTGACGCTATCGACCCGCGAACAGCATATCCGCCGCGAGAAGGCGACGTCGAACATCTGCACCAACTCGGGCCTGTGCGCGCTCGCGTTCTCGGTCCACATGACGTTGCTCGGCGAGAAGGGCCTGCGGCGGCTCGCTAGATTGAATCACGCGCGCGCGTGCGAGGCCGCGCAGCGCCTGGCGGCCATTCCGGGTGTGGAACTGGTCAATGACGGTTTCTTCAACGAATTCACGCTCAGGCTGCCGGTCGAAGCGCGGCCGGCGGTGCACGCCATGGTCGAGCGGGGAGTGCTCGGCGGCGTGTCGCTCGGCCGGCTCTATCCGTGTGTTGAGGCGCTAGAAAACGGCCTGGTGATCGCGGTCACCGAGGCTGTCACCGACGAGGACATCGGCGTCCTGGAAGTCGCGCTGAAGGAGGTGGTCCAATGACCGTCAATCCTTCAGGCTGGCGGCCCTCTGCGCCCGCGAACGAACAAGGCGAGGCCCAGACTGTGACCGGCAATCGCGCCCTGATGCTGGAGGAGCCGCTGATTTTCGAGATCGGCTCGACGGAACAGACGGGCGTGGATTTTGATGAATTCCTCCCCGGAACGGGGAGGGGGACCAGCGAAGCTGGTGGAGGGGGGGTCGTGCAGGGCTCCGAACCCCCTCCGTCAGCGCTTCGCGCTGCCACCTCCCCGTCCCAGGGAGGAGCGAGGTTGGCAGGGCTCGAACGCGGTCGACCAATCGGGCTTCCGGGCCTCAGCGAACCGGAGACCGTCCGCCATTACACGCGCCTGTCGCGCCAGAATTACGCGATCGATCTCGGCCTTTTCCCGCTTGGTTCGTGCACGATGAAGCACAACCCACGGCTCAACGAGAAGGTCGCGCGGCTGCCGGGCTTCGCTGACGTGCACCCGCTGCAGCCGCAGGAGACGGTGCAGGGCGCGCTTCAGGTCATCAACGAGCTTGCCTTCTGGCTCCTCGACCTGACCGGGATGTACGGCGTCGCAATGAGCCCCAAGGCCGGGGCTCATGGCGAGCTGTGCGGCCTGCTCTGCATTCGCGCTGCGCTCGAGGCGCGCGGGGACAAGCGCGAGGTGGTGCTGGTGCCGGAGAGCGCGCACGGCACAAACCCGGCGACCGCCGCTTTCGCCGGCTACCGGGTCGAGAACATTCCGGCAAACGCCGCGGGCCGCGTCGACCTCGACGCGCTGAGGGAGCGCCTGGGGCCCGACGTCGCTGCCGTGATGATCACCAACCCCAATACGTGCGGCCTGTTCGAGCCGGACATGAAGGCGATCAGCGATGCGGTCCATGCGGCGGGCGCCTTCGTCTATTGCGACGGTGCGAACTTCAACGCGATCGTCGGCAAGGTGCGCCCGGGCGACCTGGGCATCGATGCGATGCACATCAACCTCCACAAAACCTTCTCAACTCCGCACGGCGGGGGAGGGCCCGGGTCGGGACCTGTCGTGCTGTCGGAAGCCCTCGCGCCCTACGGCCCGCTGCCCTTCGCTGCCAAATATCCGGACGGCAGCTACAAGCTGGTCGAGGAGGAGCATGCCGCCGACGAACACCCGAACGCCTTCGGGCGGATGGTCGCGTTTCACGGCCAGGTGGGGATGTTCACGCGCGCACTCGCCTACATCCTGAGCCACGGCGCCGACGGCCTGAAGCAGGTCGCGGAGGATGCGGTGCTCAACGCCAACTACATCCTGCGCTGCCTCGAGGATGTGCTCGACGCGCCGTTCGCGAAAAGCGGGCCGTGCATGCACGAGGCGATTTTCTCCGACAAAGGCTTTGCGAACGGGATCAGCACCATCGACCTCGCCAAGGCGCTGATTGACGAGGGCTTCCATCCGATGACCATGTATTTCCCGCTGGTGGTGCACGGCGCGATGCTGGTCGAGCCGACCGAAACCGAGTCCAAGGCGAGCCTCGATCAGTTCATCGCCGCGGTTCGCTCGATCGCCGAGCGGGCCAAGGCCGGTAACCAAAGCCTCAAGGCGGCGCCGATCTACGCGCCGCGGCGGAGGCTCGATGAAACGCTCGCGGCAAGGAAGCCCGTACTTACCTACCGCGAACCGGAACCTGCTCGGGCGGCGGAGTGAGCGACGAGCGGCGCTTCTACGAAGCGCCCGCACCGGGCGCACGGCGCTCGGCCCCCGCCGCCCTGAGAAACCGCGAGCCGATAGCCGGGGTCCTGCGCGAGTGGCTCCCGGAATCGGGCCTGGTCGTTGAGATCGCCAGCGGGACAGGGGAGCACGCCGTCCATTTCGCGCGAGTCTTCCCGAATCTCGAGTGGCAGCCCAGCGACATTCATCCGGCGGCGCTCGATTCGATTCGAGCGTGGCGCATCGAGGCCGGCCTGCCAAATGTCCGGGAGCCGGTCGCGATAGATGCCTCGGCCGCGGACTGGCCGATCGATGAGGCCGATACGGTGCTCAGCATCAACATGGTCCACATCAGTCCCTGGACCTCGGCGCTCGGACTGATTGATGGGTCGGCGCGAATTCTTCCGATCGGTGGGCCGCTGATCCTATACGGTCCCTGGCTGAAGGACGACATCCAGACAGTGGCGAGCAATCTCGCATTCGACGCCGACCTCAGGGCGCGCGACCCCCAATGGGGCCTTCGCCGGGTCGAAGATTTCGTGGCTGCGGCTGAAAAATACGGCTTCGAGCTCGAGGAGACACGGGCGATGCCGGCCAACAATTTGATGCTTCTTCTGCGCCGCCGCGCGGCTCACGTTAAATGAAGCTTTACTACGTCTGAGCTAGGCCAACACCATGGACGAGAGCAGCATGCTGAAGAACCGGCGTTCCCGCCGGGCACCTGTGCTCCTTACCGCGACCATCGAGGTTGTGGGCATTCCCGTGCCCGTGAAGCTGCGCAATCTGTCCGAGGAGGGGGCGCTGATCGAAGGCGATCGCCTTCCGCCGGAGGGCTCGACCAGCTTCTTCGAGCGCAAGGAGCTTCGGCTGAAGAGCCGTATCGTGTGGGTTCATGGGCGCTACGCCGGCGTGGCTTTCACTCGCCAGTTGAAGCCTGAGGAAGTGCTTCGCCACGTTCCCCAGCCACGGGCCAAGGTTCAGCAGGAATTTCGCCGGCCGGGCCTCGCGTGCCGTCCGCTCACGTCTCACGAGCGCCGCATGCTCGAGCGCTGGATGACGTCTGCGCCGATTGCGAAACTAGGCGAGTGATTCGCGGGCCGTGCGAGGCCGCTCGCGCTGCTCCTGAAGCCAGGCGACAAGCTGCGACAGTGCAAGCACACGATTGAAGGTGATGCCGTAAGCGTTGCCTGACTTCCACCGAACCACACCCTGCTGCGGCGGTAGGCCGATGAGAGTCACGGCGACGTCCGAGCCGACCGTAAGATTGTCCCGGCACTCGATCTTGATCCCGCCCTGCGAGATATCCGACACCCTGGTGCGATGAACTGTCGCGTCCTGGCGAACCCAGGCCGAGCAATGCACTTCAACCCGCGGCATGCGGGGGCGTTGTCCGTCGGTCTGAGCCGAGATGAGCGCCACGACGTCGATCGGCAAGTCGAAGCTGACGCCGACATAATCGTCTCTGGCCCAACGGACGACGCCGCGTACGGCCTCACCTTGCTTGAGCTCCACGGCGAGGCGCGTTCCCGGCTCGATCCTCGAATAGGCGCGGATCATCATCCCGCCGGCTGAGATATTCTTGATCAGGCACAGCTCGCGACGGTCGCCGATCATCAGCGCTCCGACTCGAAGCAAGCTCAGGTGCCTCTCGCCGCTCCGGCGTTCGTCGAGCTGCGGAGTAGCGGAATCAAGGGAATAGAGAGTGGTTTCGACCGGCTGCTCGTTCAACATGCTGCTCCGAGTCCGAAAAGATGGCCACCGTCGTCCACTTCGACCTTAGGTCGAACGGCCCCACTCTCGATCGGCATAACTGTCAACGCCTTACCAGTTAGTTGCCGAGTGCGCGGAAAAAGGTCCAGTTTGCTGAAAGTTGTTGCTGGGCGTAAGCTCGCTCCAAGGGAGTTGGGCATGATGTGGCGAGTCTGGTTCGTTTCGCTCACGTTTCTCGCAAGCAGCTCGGTTTTTGCGCAGCAACCAAGGACGACCGAGCTGAAGGCCGTCAGTGGCCCTGGCGAGATCGACAAGACCACCCAGACCGAGGACGTACGGTTCAAGACCGAGCGGAACGACCGCATGACCGTGCCCGTGCGTCTCTCCGGCACCGGGCCTTACCGCTTCCTGGTCGACACGGGCTCCGACCGCACGGCGATCTCGCGGGAGCTCGCAGCCAGGCTCAAGCTCCAAGCCGGCGATTCCGCGCTGGTTCATGGGATCGCGGGTGTCTCGACCGTCTCAACTGCCAGCGTTCCCGACCTCCAATTAACGCGGAGGCAGGTCAAGGTAACGGACGCGCCCCTGCTCGAAGGCGCGAACATGGGCGCCGACGGCATCCTCGGCGTCGACTCCCTGCGTTCGCAGCGCGTCATGTTCGACTTCGAAGCGCAGACTCTATCAATCGTTCCCTCGGCGACCGCCGACTTCCGCGAGGAGCCCGGAACGATCGTCGTCCGGGGCCATCGCCGCAACGGAAGATTGATCGTGACCGAGGCGACCGCGAATGGGCGGCCGGTAGTTGTGGTGATCGACACTGGCTCACAGGTCACGGTCGGCAACGAGGCGCTTCGCCGCGCCCTCACGAAAAGCAAGCTGCTCACGGGCGCTATGCAGCAAGTGGAGCTGGAATCCGTCACCGGTCAGAGGCTCGCCGGCGACTATATGTTCGTACGCGAACTCGAGCTCGGCGGGATTCAGCTCAAGAGTCTCGCGATCGTCTTTGCCGATGCCCACACGTTCAAGCAGCTCAAGCTTACCGAGAAGCCCGCGCTCCTCCTCGGAATGAACGCAATGCGCGCCTTCAAGAAGGTGTCGATCGATTTTGCAAACCAGCGCCTTCGAGTCATCGTTCCCGAGCAGAGCTCGCTGGACACTCGCATCGCTTCCGCGGGCGGGGACTAGGTTCGGGAAAGTGCCTGGTCGGCCCTGGGCCTGGAGCACGTCCCGCTAAGGGACATGCTCGCGATGCGAGACTTGCACTCTGATCGGGAGAAATTGACAACCCAAGGAATTAGCGCATTAATTGCCGGTTCGTCAGAGGTGAACTAATTGATCTATAATACAACCTTCTTGCCGTCGATCTTCCACGTCGAGCCCGGCGCCATCGCCGAGGTGTCCCAGATCCTGGATGCTCATGGCATCTCGACGAACCGAATGCTGATCCTGACCGGACGCACATGCTCACAGGAAGTGGCAAAGGCCGTTCGCGAGAAGCTGGGTGGCGGCGAGTTATGGGTTGTCGAAAGCCACTCCGAGGCCGAGGTCGAGCGCATCCGCGCGGCAGTCGATACGCTTCATTCGACTCTGATGCTCGCGATCGGCGGCGGCGGGGTGGTCGACGTCGCCAAGCGGGTGAGCAAGCGCTACCGCATTCCTTGCGTCGTCATTCCAACGGTCGTTTCGAACGACGGCCTGATGTCGCCCATCTCGGTTCTTCAAACTAGCCCCGGCCGGTTCGAAAGCCTCCCGGCCACCATGCCGATCGGCGTGATCGCCGATCTCGACATCATCATGGCCGCGCCTCCGCAATATCTTCGTGCTTCGGGCGGCGACCTGCTGTCGAACCTCAGCGCGACCAGCGATTGGCGTCATGTTGTGAGCCGCGGCGATGGGCCGAAGATGAACGATGCTGCCTTCCACCTTGCGCGCAACTCGGCGGAATCCCTGGTTCAATGGTCGAATTGCGACCTGTCCAACCCGGGCTTCGTGCGCAGCCTGATCGTCGCTCAAATCTATTCCGGCATCGCCATGACGATCGCAGGAACCAGCCGGCCGTGCAGCGGTCCTGAACATCTTGTCAGCCATGCGCTCGACGAGCTGAACTTGACGCCGAACGTCTTGCACGGTGTCCAGGTCGGCAGTGTGTGCCTGTTCATGCTCTATCTCTTCGGCGAGCTTTCGCCGCAGGTCATTCGGTTCGCCGAGGCGATGCACTTGCCCGCCGTCTGGACCGAGCTCAGCCCGGAAATTACCGAGCATTTGCCCGAGGTGCTGGCCCGCACGCGTTGTGTCCGGCCCGATCGCCGAACCATTCTCGACGAGATGTCCGACGCGGAAGTCATGGAGCGGCTTGCCGCATATTCGGGCCGCGGACGGACCAAGCTGAGAGTAATTTAATCGCCCGCCGTGAGCGGTCGGCCATTGGTTCAGGTAGTTGAGCCTTGCGGATTCGCGTTCTCCCGCCGGAGCGCGAGGCGGCTTTTGACGATCCCGATGAGGAAGGTGAGTTCCTCGCCGACAAGCTTCGGTACGAGCGCGGCAATCAGCAACCAGGTGGCGCCTGCCGCCGCGCTTGCCGTCACGAGGCAGGCAAATTCGTGGAAGTCAGCGGAGCGTGCAAGCCTGATCGCGACATAAGCGGCAAGGGTCGTGACCAGCGCCACGACCAGGTGACGGAGGTGGATCACGAGCAAAGTCTTTGCCGACACGCCGCTCAGCATCATCGAGAGTTGAAGCATCAGCAAGAAATTGATGACGATGGCGATCGAGACGCCCACCGCGACGCCGGTGATTCCGTGGTGGGTCCCGACGAGGGCGCCGCCAATCACGCTCGCGGCATAGAACCACTGACGCCAGGCACGGTTCATGGTTGCCGCCGACGCGCGGGCCAGCGAATCGCTCAATTTGTAGCTCGTCCGGAAGAGAAGGCTTAGGACGAGGATCTGGAACGGTGCGACTACCGCTGTCCATTTTGGGCCCAGAAGAACGGCCACGGCTTCAGGAGC
>JBKPMC010000058.1:0-2914 GCA_046731955.1 Pseudomonadota bacterium
ATATTAAATATCCCTACGATTTCCATATCATCCAAAAATGCGTTGTGGAAGTAGCTTCACAAACGAAAGCCCCAACTAAAGCAAATCAGACTCTGACGTCCGTCTATAAGCGCGTTGATCGATCCCCTCCTCTGGATACCGCTTACGCGCGTTGGAAAACTTCACGCGCTCGCTGGAGTCCGCAACTCCGGCCTGCTTCTTGGAGTCTGATCGAAGGGGGTGCGTGGCCGAAGCGAGGTCGTATAAAAACGCGGAATCACCAGTAATTAAGCGGGTTCGCGCGCTCGCATCGCGATGGAGTCGATGATCGCGCCGTCGAAGCCGCGCCGCAACAAGCAGACGAGCGAGGACATCGCCAACGCACCGGACGCGCTTGATCAGGAACAACCGTTACGCTTCGCACTCTTTTCGCTCAACGTATGGGCGCGTTCTGAGGCGGTCGCTGACTTTGAATCAACGTTAACCCGCCGGCTGCGAACCGCTGCGACGATCGGAATTTCTGGCGCCGGGAATGGACTTCGTCACGTAGCAATTGCCGGTCCGGTGCGGGCCAAGTGCAAGAGGAAGCTGTTTAGTGGTAGGCGGCGACGGATTCGAACCGCCGACCCTCTCGGTGTAAACGAGATGCTCTAACCAGCTGAGCTAGCCGCCCTTATGGCGCCTGTTTAGCCTTGGCCACCCCTGGGGCGCAAGATCGGATAGTTAATCCGTGGGGCGGCTAGGCAAATCCTTGAGATCATTGATCCAGGGTGCTGCCGAGCGGCACCAAATTTGCCGCATCGGCTTCAACCTGTTGCGCTGGCGTATACTGCCCCAGCGAATGCCCCAATCGTCCGGGCCGCCCTCGCCGCTGGTGAACAGTGGGGAACCGCATTCCCCGCAGAAATGCTGGAAGCGCGTGCGGCCGTTATCGCCGATCTTGGCATAGATTTTCGGCGCCTCCCCCGTCATGCGGATTTGATCGCCCGAGCAGATCACCGTCACCCGATAGGGCGAACCGGTCAGCGACTGACAATCCATGCAGTGGCAGACCGACACTTTCTCGGGCTCAATGTCGGCCCAGTAGGTCACCTGTCCGCAATGGCATTGCCCGTCGATTTCCATCGCTCAACTCCGCTTGCCCCGAGTTCGGCGCGCAAACAAAAACGGCGCCCGAAGGCGCCGTTTTATCATTTCACGATCCGGTTCGCTCAGTGCGCCGTCAGGCCGCCGCCTGCTTCGTCCGAGGCGTCCGACACCGGTACCTTGGTGTCCTCTTCCCAGACGATCGGCACGGGAGCACGCACCAGGGCGCGAGCGACCACATCGTCGAGGCGAGCGACCGGAACGATGTCCATGCCGCCCTTGATCGCATCGGAAATCTCCGTGAGATCCTTGGCGTTGTCCTCGGGGATCAGCACCGTCTTGATGCCGCCACGCGCGGCAGCCAGCAGCTTCTCCTTCAGCCCGCCGATCGGCAGAACCCTGCCGCGCAGCGTGATCTCACCGGTCATGGCGACATCGTGCCGGACGGGAATGCCGGTCATGACCGAGATGATCGCGGTTGCCATCGCAACACCCGCCGACGGTCCGTCCTTCGGGGTCGCCCCTTCGGGAACGTGGACGTGGATGTCGCGGCGGTCGAACAACGGGGGCTCGATGCCGTAGTTGATCGCCCGCGAACGGACATAAGACGCCGCCGCCGAGATCGACTCCTTCATCACATCGCGCAAATTGCCCGTGACCGTCATCTTTCCCTTGCCGGGCATCATGACGCCTTCGATGGTGAGCAGCTCACCGCCGACATCGGTCCAGGCCAGGCCCGTGACGATACCGACCTGAGGCTCGCTCTCGATCTCGCCGAAGCGGTACTTCGGAACGCCGAGGAACTCTTCCAGAGTCTTCTCGGTGACCTTGACCGACTTCTTCTTGGAGATCATCAGCTCCTTCACCGCCTTGCGGGCGAGTGTCGACAGCTCACGCTCCAGGTTACGCACGCCCGCTTCGCGCGTGTAGCGGCGGATCATCAACAGCAGCGCATCGTCGTCGATCGACCATTCCTTGGAATCGAGACCGTGCTTGGCGATCGCGTTCGGGATCAGGTGCTTGCGCGCGATCTCGACCTTCTCGTTCTCGGTGTAGCCGGCGATCCGGATGATCTCCATGCGGTCCATCAGCGGCCCGGGAATATTCAGCGTATTCGCGGTCGTGATGAACATGACGTTCGACAGATCGTAGTCGACCTCCAGATAGTGGTCGTTGAAGGTCGCATTCTGCTCGGGGTCCAGGACCTCAAGCAGCGCCGACGACGGATCGCCGCGGAAATCGGCACCCATCTTGTCGATCTCGTCCAGCAGGAACAGCGGATTCGATGTCTTGGCCTTGCGCATCGACTGGATGACCTTGCCGGGCATCGAGCCGATATAGGTGCGGCGGTGACCGCGGATTTCCGCTTCATCCCGCACGCCGCCGAGCGACACGCGCACGAACTCGCGTCCCGTGGCCTTTGCGATCGACTTGCCGAGCGAAGTCTTGCCGACGCCGGGAGGCCCGACCAGGCACAGGATCGGTCCGGTCAGCTTGTTGGCGCGCGACTGCACCGCGAGATACTCGACGATGCGGTCCTTGACCTTCTCGAGCCCGTAATGGTCAGCGTCCAGCACCGCTTGCGCGGCCTCGAGGTCCTTCTTGACCTTGGACTTCTTGTTCCACGGGATCGACAGCAGCCAGTCGAGATAGTTGCGCACGACGGTTGCTTCCGCGGACATCGGCGACATCTGGCGCAGCTTCTTCAATTCGTGCTGCGCCTTCTCCCGCGCTTCCTTGGAAAGTTTGGTCTTGGCAATCTTCTCTTCCAGATCGGCGAGCTCATCGCGACCTTCGTCGTCGCCGAGCTCCTTCTGGATCGCCTTCATCTGCTCGTTCAGGTAATATT
>JBKPMC010000059.1:0-6289 GCA_046731955.1 Pseudomonadota bacterium
CGTATGCCAACTTGCCGTCGGGACTGATCACGACCCCAGTAGCCTGAGTGCCGACGGGGATCGTCGTGACGACCGTGTTTGTTGTGATGTCGATGACCGTAACATCGTTGGTGGTCTGATTGGCCACGTAGGCGCGCGTCCCATCAGGCGTGATAGCTATTACCGCAGGGCTTCCGCCCGCGGGAACGGTGGCGATCACCGTATTGGTGGCCGTGGCGATGACGGTGACATCGTTGCTTCCACCGTTGGTAATGTAGACGCGGCTGCCGTCGGGGGTAACGGTTACTCCCTGAGGATTAGTGCCTACCGGGATGGTTGCTACAACGCTATTGGTTGCTGTGCTGATGACTGAAACGTTGTTGTCCCCCGTATTCGTCGCATAAGCCCGCGTGCCATCGGGTGTGATGGCGACGCCGATCGCCTGATTACCGACGGCTATTGTGGTAAGCACCGTATTGGTCGCGGTGTTGATGACAGTGACATCGTTGCTGCCCTGGTTGGCAACGTAAGCGCGTGATCCATCAGGTGTGACAGCAATGAGCGTTGGCCCTATGCCGACTGGAATGGTGGCGACCACCGTATTCGTCGAAGTGTTGACGACTGAAACGGTGTTGTCGCCAATGTTTGTGACATAGACCAGCGACTGGTCGCCCCGTACGGCCGCTGCCAAAGGCCCTTGGAAAGCCGCGATGGCCGTCGGCGCCACCGTGTTGGTGCGCGTGTCGATGACGCTAACGTCATTGCCATTGAGGTTAGGCACATAAACGAACGGCCCCTCCTGGGCTTGCGCTCCAGCACCACCGACGAGAGCCATCGCGACTAGCGAGACGCTGCTGAACAGCGTAGCGCGCCTGCCGAGAGCATGATGGATGCGCGGCCGCCAGTATGGCCTAGAACCGACAGTAGCCCATGACGTCAATAGTTCGGACCGCAAAAACAGTCTCTGCGAAGGCATCATTTGTTTCCCCCGAAATGGTGCCGCGGGGCAACGCTACGCAGCAACGCTACGCATGACCATGCCCGTGATCAATCGTACTTCGTAATTGAGAGGCCTAACGTGCCGCGTTGCGGTAGCGTGCCGCGCGTTTGAACGGTCAAGCCAGTAACGAGTGCAATTGGCGCTCGGCACTTCCGGCGGCAAAGACTCAAAACGTAAACAAGGGACAACGCTCGCTTGCTGCCAGCACTCCACAACTATTTGCATCCACGAACGCCGCAGGAGCTACCCATGGCAGACAAAGGCTGGTTCGCGGTTTGCGCCAAGCACTGCGTGCAGGTTAGAAATTGCCTACTTCTACTTGACCGAGCCGATCTTAAGGCCGTGGAATTTAGCGCCCGCCCAGATAGCAATTTTGGGCGAGCGCTCAGTCCACAACAACCTCTTATGGCCGCGCTTCGAGAATCATGTTGAATGGCGTCTCGGTGGCCCGGCGAACGCTACTGAAGCCTGCGCCGCCAATGACTTTCCTAAGCATCGCTTCGCCTGCTTGCGCGCCCAATGCTGCACCAACTTCTTGCGATAGCGACGTTGGCACGCAAATCAGGGTCGAACCCGCGTAGTAGATTCGCCCGACGGGATTGAGATTGTCCTCCAGGTGATCGCCAGCCATCGGCTCGATGACCATCCAAGTACCATCGGGCTTCAACAGCTTGTGAATATGAGCAGCGGCTCCGGCTGGGTCACCCATGTCGTGTAGGCAATCGAAGCAAGTTACAAGATCAAAATCGCGGCCTGGCACTTCCTTTGCCTTTGCGACCTCAAACCTGGCATTGCCACTAACGCCGTGTTCTGCAGCATGCGCATTGGCGTCTTCAATCGATCCAGGATGGAAATCGTAGCCGATGAACTGTGACTGGGGAAAAGCTTTGGCCATCAGCACCGTCGACCAGCCATGACCACACCCGATGTCCGCCACCTTCGCTCCCCGCTCAAGCTTGGCGACGACCCCATCAAGTGCCGGCAGCCATTGTGATACCAGGTTGTTTTGATAGCCCGGTCGGAAGAAGCGCGCCACGGCGCAGAACATGCATCCGGCTTGGTCCCCCCATGCGACACCGCCGCCGGTTTTGAATGCGGCTTGGACCTTGGGCTGATTGTCGAGCATCGCGGCCATAACATCGAAGGCACCCATCATGTAGACTGGGCTGTCCTCAATGGCGAACACCATTGCTTGCTCAGGCGGCAAGGCAAACTTCTTCGTTACTGGGTCGTAGCTCAGGTAGTTTGAGGCAGCCTGATGAGACAACCACTCGCGCAAGTACCTCTCATTGACACTAACATCCTTGGCCAACTCGCCGCAGGTCATAGCTCCTTTGGCATGCAGGGTCTTATAGAGGCCTAGGGTGTCGCCCATGCGCGCCATTGCGATACTGGCGGCACCGCCAAGATCGCCCAGCATTTGCCCAATGAATTCGTTGAGTTTGCCCTCGTCAACCATTGCTTGCCTCCCGATCATTCGCTTAATGGGGGTCGAACACGCGGGCTGAGACACGCAAGAAACTCAACTGTGGAACCAACTGACATTCTCCAGAGGGCGCTTCAGACGCCAAGAATGCAAGCACCAGTGTCCGGAATTCCTCATCTGACCGAAAGCGGACATTCAGGCTCTGACTAATTAGTGAAAGCGCGCAGCCGGCTTTGCGGGATTGTGTCGACAGCTGTTCATGCGCTTTAATCGTCTCTAAGTGAAAGCAAGAAGCGTAATTGGTAGTGAAACGCCGAGTTCTTGCATCGCCCCCGACTTTTTGGAGGCATTTGGCAGCGTAGCCGCGGCCGCCGGAACCGGGCGACACGACGCACTGATTACGCCGGGGCTGATCAATCTTTGGCCAGCCGCGCCGCTTCCTGCCACTGGCACCAAGGGAAACCGACAAGGCCGCTAGCCAATCCAAGAGCCCGCAATTGTCGTTTTAGGGGTGTCTGCGGCCGTCGCCAACAACACAGCGTGTCGGCGAACCCAAGTAGTGTAGTCAGGTCGGAGCAGTACGTGGCAATGCATTGGGAAATCGAGGCCGAGACCTTGACGGTTGTGGTCAGTGGCCGAGGCATCATCAATCGCGCGTTCATCGAACAGTATCTGCTGGCGATGACTGCCATGGGGACAAGGGGCTATCGAAAGCTCTTCGATCTTACGCATGCAGCTTTTGAAATTGAGGGCGACGATGTCAGTGCGGTGGCGCGTGCGCTGACGCAGTTTGGTGCCGGCGGCAGGGCCGGGCCCGTCGCAATGGTAGTCGGTATGTCGCCGCTCTCCGTCGACATGGCGGTGCTGCTCAAACAGAACGTTGAGCCCAGTAGGCCCTTCAGGGTGTTCACACGGTTGGATGAAGCCAGGCAATGGCTGAGGCTGACGCCCGTGCGGTGAGCACCCGGAAGTACTTCCTCCGCAACACCCGTCGGCGCTGTATCGGGCAAGCAAGTTCCTCTTGCAGAGGTGTCGAGGCTGAGAGAGCAGCGCCGGAAGCTTCAGGCTAAGGTCGCGCTTCTGGATATCGCCGCTAGGCAGGTTTTCTGCCCGTGGAATCGAATTAGGCTCCGTCTGGCAGCCGAGGACTCCCCCAGCTCAAAATCGTTAAGTGAGTCAAACTGGCGAACGCGCTAGCGAAGGGGGAAGCACGGCCGACCTGATCGAGGTTACTCGGGAAGAACTGCACCAGCGGATATGGTCGCTGCCGATAGCTGCCGCAGCCGCCAGTTCCGGATGACAAGTCGAAGGCTGAAGGCGCTGTGCTGTGAGCTTGATGTCCCGGTGCCCTCTCTCGGGCATTGGCGGAAAAACCCGGAGCGACAGGAGCGTGACAAGCATCCGCTGCCGCAGGGCCGGTTGGGAAATGAGAGGATCTGGGTCCCGAGTTTCACCCGCGCTCCGTGGCTCGGGCAAACGCGACGCCGGTGGCCGATGAGAGCGGCCAGAATGACTGCGTGCGGCGAACGGCTAAGGCTTTGGAGGCGGCCAGTCCGAACAGACGCGGCAAGCTTGTTGCTATCGGAGAAGGTTGTCGCGTCGGTCGCCGTCACTGACGACAACGTCCCTCGCGCACTCAGCATTCTCCATGCTCTCTGCAACGCTGCAGAGGGCGCTGGCTATTCGATCTCGACCAGGTCGACGCCTGCCGCGCTGGTGGTGGCGGGTGTCCAAGTACCATTCGGTCTCATCGAGAATCAGCGTGGCCTTGAACTAGTCCTTGGAGACAACATCGGGGAGGGACAACGGCTCTGGACGGACATGGCGACGGAGCCCCTTGAGGACCGCGCCCCTGACATCATGGCCGCCGCGCGCATCCACGCCGAAGCAATTGGGCGTCGCGACCAGGCCATTGCGGACCGCACGGCATCGCGTCGGACCGAGGAGCTGGAGCGGTCGCTATTCGGCAAACGGCTTACCTTCCTCATGGAGAGTGCCGACAGGCTGGTTGAAGCCGACAAAGTCCAGCGGCTGGCTGACCATCTCAGATCTACAGACGATGGCTCGTCGCTACGGTGCCCGAAATCTTGCGCTGGGCCCGATGCCTACGTAGTGCAGCTACGGGCGCGGTGCAGCGCCGTGAACGTCGATCGCGAGGCGGGAGACTGGCGTATCTGGTAAGGGAGGGTCTGCCATGCCAGACCGAGCACTCATGCGCTGTCGCGACAGGCTGGATATTCTCTTTTCCGATTAAGGCCCCGGTCGGAGAAATCCTCGGCGGTACGCACCGGGCAGTGTTCTATCTTAAAGGTGCAGGACATCGTCGTGCGCAGGCTCTCGATGAATAAATCGGTTTCCCCCCACACCTCGAAGCCGTCGAAATGCTCGGTCTTCGCGCCCGTCACAAAGAGGGTCCTGGCCTGTCGAATTAGCTCGTGATCTGGCGCGTCCTTGAGAAAGGTGACGCCTTCGATCCTGCCCCCTCGCATGAAGTAGCACCGCATGTGTCCCCCTGGGCTACATGAGCTGGGACATTGTAAGCCAGCACCTTCAAGAATGAACAGATGGTCTAGCGTTCCGTTCCCTCAGATCCACTCTTTTTGTTGTTCCATAAATACCTGACATTGGGACGGTTATGATGCTACTTTCAAAGCCGCCTCAAAAGGAGCCATCCCCTATGACCGCCAAGCCCCGGCGCGTTGCCCTCTATCTCCGTGCCTCCACAGACGGTCAGTCCACCGCCCTGCAGCGGCGCGATCTGGTCGAGGCCCGCTACGCGCGCTCTACTCGAAACCCTTTGCTTTTAGGATGGTCTGGGCGGCCGGCGAGGAAAGGAACGTAACCAGAGCTACTCCTGCTTCGGCGTGGCTGCTGCCGGCAATGATGCCAGGAGCGAACTGAGTGTAGTTCTGGATCGCTGGTGGCAGCGGGCCAACAAGTTCGACGGAGGGTTGAGCCAAGATTTCGCTGACTTGATTGAATCCGATCTCAACGTCGCCGCTGGCAACGCTTGCGTACAGCGCTTCAAGCGTGGATAGCTTGGTTTTGGGTGTCATCTCCGCAGCAATGCCCAATCGTTCGAGTAAGCTGGCAACGTAGATGCCACTTGCACCTCCGCCGGACGGATCAGGATAAGCAATCGATTTTGCGGCCAACATCGAGCGCTTGAAGGCGTCGGCTGAACTGATGTCGGGCTTCGCGGCACCCTTGCGCACAAACGCACCAACACCGACCTTCGCAATGATGACACGGCTGCCGCCCACGATTTTGCCTTGCGCTTGAAGTCGGTCGATCATTGGTACAGAGCTTATTACGAGATCGGTAACCTCACCCTTTTGAACACGGTCCGCGACAGCACCCGCGGTCCCGTACGCGACCGTTACTTTGTGGCCCGACGCCTTCTCAAAGTCCGGGATTAGCGCGTCAATTGCCGGCTGCAAAGCAACGGCGCATTGGAGCTTGATCTCATCCGCTCTGGCCGTACTTCCCGTAGGGATGCCAAACAACACAAGTCCCATAGCGACTGTCGCAGAAACACTCAGAATGCTGCGTCGTTTCATCGTGTTCTCCAAAACTATGAAGGTGGCGGATGCAAGGAGCGACAACCTAGCATTTTTTGCAAACTTGCCTTCACTGCAGCGCGGCGGCGCGCCGCAGCGTGCTGTCACTGCTGACATAGCGACTCCTCAGAAGCTGCGGCGTTACCGTCGTGCCATGCTCCTCGAGCTTTTATTCCAGACGATCGGCGACATCGCCCGCCACGGACTGGAGTTGCACGTCTATTGCCCGCGCTGCTTCGCGACACGGCGGCTCGATCTGGAGGTCAACGCGGCTCTGCATGGTCGTGCCTTCGCAACAACCCGTTTCCGCTGCCGGCGCTGCGG
>JBKPMC010000060.1:0-12191 GCA_046731955.1 Pseudomonadota bacterium
GCGCAGGCAAACGGCTTTGTTCATAACGAAGCGCTCGCCAACGAGTTGGCGGCGCACTTTTACGCCGCGTGGGGCTTCGAGCAAATCGCGCACCTGTACCTACGAAACGCCCGGGACTGCTACCTGCGCTGGGGCGCGCACGGCAAGGTGCGCCAACTCGATGCGATCTATCCGCGCCTCAGAATGGAAGAGCCCGCACCCGCTCCGACAACCACAATCGCAGGGTCTGTTGAGCAACTCGACCTCGCAACGGTAATCGACGTGTCGCAAGCCATATCGGGCGAGATCGTACTGGAGAAGCTACTCGAAACGCTTATGCGCACGGCGCTTGAACAGGCCGGTGCCGAACGAGGCTTGTTGATTTTTTCACGCGGGGCTGAGCAGCGGATCGCCGCCGAAGCCACGACCGATGGCGATTTGGTGACCGTGCATCTGCGCGACGAGGACGTGGCTGCGACTGTGCTGCCGGAGTCGATGCTCCACTATGTGCTGCGCACCCAGCAAAGCGTTATTCTCGACGATGCATCATCTCACAATCCATTTTCTGCCGATCCCTACATCGTCGAGAGTCATCTGCGTTCTATTCTCTGTTTGCCGTTAATCAACCAGGGAAAGATTACAGGTATTCTCTACCTGGAGAACAATCTGGCACCCAGAGTCTTTACACGCGATCGCGTCGCCTTGTTGAAGGTGCTTGCGTCACAGGCGGCGATCTCGCTCGAAAATTCGCGGCTTTATCGCGACGTCGCAGATCGCGAAGGGCAGATTCGGCGTTTGGTCGACGCCAACATCATTGGGATCGCTATTGCCGACCGCGAAGGTCGTATTCTTGACGCCAATGACGCGTTTCTACATCTCTTAGGATATGGCCGTGAAGACTTGGTTTCACGCGTGCGCTGGACCGAACTGTCGCCGCCCGAATGTCGCGAGCGCGACATACTGATTCAGGCAGAACTGAACTCAACCGGGAGAGTTCAGCCCTTCGAGAAGGAGTATGTTCGGAAAGACGGCAGCCGCGTTCCCGCGCTTGTTGGCGCCGCGATGTTCAAGGAAGGAGGTGACAAGGGTGTTGCGTTCGTGCTCGATCTAACAGAGCGCAAGCGGGCCGAGGACGGGCTGCGCCGCAGTGAATCCTGGCTAAACCAAGCACAGAGGCTAAGCCGTAGCGGAAATTGGGTCTATAACGCGACAACGAAGCGGTATATTTATTGGTCCGACGAGAGCTACAGAATCTGGGGGTTCGATCCGCTGCAGGGCCTTCCGAGCCGTGAGGATGTTTGGCGACGCATTCACCCGGACGATCGAGACCGAGTGAGGAAAGCAATTCGAGAAGCAGTGCGCCAGAAAACGGATATTACAGCAGAGTACAGAATCTTACTTCCTGATGGAACAGTCAAATACTTTGAAGGAACCAGCCATCACCTGTTTTCTTCCGAGGGCGCGCTATTGGAGGCTATGGCCTCAACCGTCGATGTTACGCAGCGCAAGCGTACCGAGCAAGCCTTGCGGGCTAGCGAAGCGAGGTTTCGAGCAGCCATTGACGGGATAGCCGGACTCGTGGCGATCATGGCTCCGAGCGGCGAACTCGAATCCGTCAATAGCCCACTCACCGAGTATTTCGGCCGGACTGTCGAAGAGCTGAAGAACTGGGGCACAAGCGATGCAGTACATCCTGAAGACCTTCCCCGCGTCCTTGACTCTTTTGAGACGTCTCTCGCCGCCGGTACTTCCTTCCATCACGAACTACGCCTGAGGCGCTTTGACGGAAAATATCGGTGGTTTGAAAATCGCGGCGCTCCAATTCGCGACGAGTCGGGGCGTATCGCGCGTTGGTACTGTTTGCTAACTGACATCGAAGATCGCACACAAGCTTTGGCGCGGTTGCAGCAGATGCAATCGGATTTCGCCCACATGAACCGCGTGAGCACGATGGGAGAGTTTGCTGCTTCGCTGTCCCATGAAATTTTACATCCGATAGCGACCGCTCGCAACAACGCCCGTGCGGGAATGCGCTTTTTGCAAATGAATCCGCCGAATCTGGATGAGGCCAGGGAAGCGTTGGGTTGCGTTGTCAGAGACGCGGACCGAGCCAGGGACATTGTTGGACGGATGCGGGATCAAATGAAGAAAGCGCCACCGCGAAGGGAGCGCTTTGATCTCAATGCCGCGCTGAGTGAAGTGCTCGTATTGGCGCAAAGCGTGATCCACAAGAATAGCGTTTCGGTTGAGACTCGGCTTTCGGATGGATTGCTTCACGTTCTGGGGGATCGGATACAGCTGCAACAGGTCTTGCTGAACCTGATTCTGAACGCAGCTGAAGCAATGGGTTCTGCCGAGGAGACGGCAAGAGAGTTGTCGATCAGCACCCAACAAGACCGGCTGGGCGCTCTCGTGGCGGTGCGCGATTCCGGGCCTGGCATTGATCCGGAGCATCTCGATCGTGTCTTCGACGCCTTCTACACCACCAAATCCAGTGGAACAGGGATGGGGCTGTCCATATGTCGATCCATCATGGATGCTCACGGCGGCAAGCTATGGGTGGAGGCGAACGAGCCTCGAGGCGCCGTATTTCAGTTCACCCTGCCGAAGGCGCAAGAGGAATCATGAATTCCCTTTGATCGGGCTACCCGGCCGCAGAGCCGAACGCAGGCATCGTTCAAGATGGTGGTCGTCCACCGGCTTACTCAGGTAGCAGACAACCCCGTCCCTTAGGGCTCGATCCCCGACGATCTCATCGGGGTAGGCGGTAACGAGGATTGTCGGGATAGCGTACCCTGCATCGACCAAATGCCTGTGCAGCTCGACTCCGGTCATTCCGGGCATGTTAACGTCAGTGACCAGGCAGGCGGTTTCAGGCAAGTGACGCGATGCCAGGAAATCGGCTGCTGACGGAAACGCTTCGACAGAGTAGCCCAGCAACATGATTAGCTTTCGCATTGACTCACGATAGGGCTGATCATCGTCGACGATCGATATCAGTGTACGGTTCAACATTGCGGCTTCCAGGCACCTCCGCCGGCCGGCGAGGCAACGCCTCGCGCAGCGTGCAACGTAGTGTCGCGGACATTCCCCAATAACGCAATGTCGGCGTCCCTAAGCGATGGCTTAGGCCTCCGGCTATCCGCTTAGGCAAAAGATACTGTCCATGTCGACAAATTGCGCTTAGGATGACGTCGGAATACGGAAAAATGCGCTCCCCAACGCGGACGCCGAGAATGGGTGAGGCAAATCCCAGTGTCTTGGTTATCGATGACGATCCCGAGTTTCGCGACTCGGTTGCGCGGCTATTGCGGACAGTAGGCTTACATGCCCGACAATTTTCGTCTGTTCCCGATTTTCTCAAGGCCGATCCGCCGGATGGTCCTACTTGCCTGGTGCTCGACGTAAGAATGCCCGGGCGAAGCGGTCTTGAGCTTCAGCGCGACCTCGCCGCTGCGAACAGACAAGTGCCGATCATCTTCATTACAGCGCACGCCGACGTACCAATGACGGTGCAAGCGATGAAGGGTGGCGCGATAGAGTTCCTCACAAAGCCGTTCCGTGATCAGGACCTCCTTGACGCTGTCGAGGCCGGCCTCGCTCGCGATCAAGCCCGTCGGGATGGTGATAGGGCAGTGGCTGGGCTCAGGCAGCGTCTCGACACACTCACCTCGCGCGAGCGTGAGGTCATGCTCCATGTCGTGGCTGGTCGCCTGAACAAGCAGACCGCCAACGATATCGGCATCGCCGAGTCCACGGTGAAAGTGCATCGAACCAACCTGATGCGAAAGATGAAGGCGCGTTCGGTTCCGGAGCTCAGCCGGATGGCGGACATCCTCAACATGAGACAACAGCAGCCGTAGAACCCCTGAGCGCCGAAAGCATGTCCTCAGTGTTTTGATGCGATGGCGCCATCCGTTCGTAAATTGCGCCTATCGCATCTTGCCGCGCCGCTGATCCTGGCCATACGGCTAACGGATTCGGAACGCGAGTTTACCTCCTTCTAAGCGATCGCTTAGAACAGGCAGCTACAAGCGAACCCCACGGTACCTCCGCGCAATCGACCGCAGCGTCCCAAGCCATCTAAATGCGCCTTAGCTCGGTAAGCAGCACAGGCGGGTCAACTTGACGGAGAACAGCTCATGGAACTTCATCAAGTTCGCTATTTCCTCGCGGTGGCATCCACACTCAACTTCACCCGCGCGGCCGAGCAGTGCAATGTCACACAGCCCGCCCTGACGAAGGGGGTGCAGAAGCTCGAGCAGGAGCTCGGCGGCCAGTTGATCTACCGCGAGCGCCTGCTGACGCAGCTCACCGACCTTGGCAAGGAAGTCCTTCCGATGCTGGAGCGCACACTGACCTCGGCAGAGACGGTGCGTCGCACAGCCAAGGAGTTCCAACGCAAGGAGTTCGCGCCACTGAAAATCGGCCTCGCGCCCTCCATCTCGGCGTCGCTCGTCCTCGATCCGATCGCGGAGATCGCAAAGCTCGTCCCCGGACTCCACGTCGAGCTGTGCGAGGGCGCAGCGGAGAAGCTCGTCGACCTCCTGCTTGAAGGGGAGATCAACGCCGCACTGGTCGGGGATGTGCAGGACATGCCCGCCCGTATCGACGACTGGTTGCTGTTCGAGGAGCGCTACGTCGCGGTCCTCGCGCCGACACACCAGTTCGCAAACCGTCCCTCGATCGGCATCGACGACCTCCGCGAGATCGTCTTGCTGGAGCGCGCTGGATGCGACGTCGCCCCGAAGATCCAACGGTCGTATTTCCCGGAGGAGCAGCTCCAGCTCGGCTACCGCTGCAGTCACGACCTGCACCTGCAGCACATGGCCGCGGCTGGCTTCGGCGTGATACTTGCGCCCGAGCACATGCCGCGCCTTCCGACGCTCAAGACCATTCCGCTCGAAGGCGACCCGGTTTCGCGGGAGGTGCGGTTGCTGGCTGTGCAGGGGCGCCGCTACTCGCCGGCACTGGAAGCCTTCATCAAGGTCGCGCGGCTTCGCGACTGGTCGGTCGAAGTCCCTTAGCAGGCTGTGCTGCGCGAGAAGATCCACCAACGGCGCGAGCGCGAAATCATGAAGCTGATAGAGGCCGTCAAGACGCTCACCGAGCTGCTGGCGCAGTCGACGTTCGGAAGGCGTACGGCAATTATAACGCGCGGCTATCGACTTCATGGCGTGACGTCATTTCCCATTCGCCGCATGAAATTCCAAGCTTCGCGGCACGTGGTGAGCGGCAACCTTCGCCGCCATTGCGAAGTCGAACAAGGGTTCAACAATCAGGAGGCTACAAGATGTCAGTCCAGAAGCCAGTTCTCACGCCGCCACACGGCGGCGAGACGGTGACCTCGAGCGGGGGCTCGATTGTCGAGATGAAAGTGGAGAGCAGCCAGTCCGGAGGCGAATACGGAACCGTGATGTGGACGGTACGGGCCGGCGAGGAGCCGCCGCTGCACACCCACTCGCGCGAGGACGAACTGCTCTACGTGGTGCAGGGGAAGCTCATCGCGCGAGTCGGCGATACCCGCGTCGAGGTGGGACCGGGCGCCTACGCGGCTCTTCCCCGCGGTGTGCCTCATACGATCGAGGTGGTCGGCGACCAGGCGACCCTGCTGCTCAGCTTCGTGCCGGGTGGACTGGAGCGTTTCCTGGTTCCACGGAAAGGCGAGAAGCCCGATCCAGCCGCTTTCGGCCTGACGTTCCCCTAGGGGCGGCGACCGCGGCGTGCGGCGTTCGCGACCAACGGCGGAGTGCCTGGCCTTGGGCACTCCGACATCGAGAGCGACGAGTCGCAGCACTCGAAAAGCAAGGATACGACCATGTTTTCAGTGATTTTCGAGGTCCTCCCCAATCAAGAGAACCGGGATGACTACCTCGACAACGCCAAGATGCTGCGCCCCGAGCTGGAGCAGGAAGAGGGTTTCGTTGACAACATCCGCTACCAGAGCTTGACCCGTGAGGGTTGGATCCTGTCGCTTTCGAACTGGCGGGACGAGAAGTCGCTCGTCCGCTGGCGCACGCGCAGGCGCCATCACGAACTTCAGCAGAAAGGCCGCGACGAAATCCTCGCCGACTACCACCTGCGCGTCGGCCAGATCACTGCCGACAATCAAGTGCCGTCGGGGTACACCCTCGCGGAGCAGAGGCTCGATGAGACCGAAGCCGGCGAGGGAACAACGGTCACGCTGATCAACGCGACGCGCCCTGTGGAGTGGACGCAGACCAACAACCCGTACGATTGCGCCGAGTGGCTCGGCCTGAATCCGTGGGCCGCCGACAGCACGTCCTGGGACATCTTCGACGCCATACTCACGCCTGGCGACCTGATTCTCCTCATAACCTGGAAGGATGCCGCCGCAGCGCAGGCCTACGAGGACGCTTCCGGGCCGAATGACAAGGCGAGGCTCCGGAGAGTGCGGATCGTACGTGACTACGGGAAATACGACCGCCGCGAGGCGCCTCAATACTACGCGGACGCCACCTGCGGCGAGACCCTCCACGCCTGACACCGCTCCGTCGGGAAGGGCCGCGCATCTGGGAGCTCGACCCTGCGTTCGCCCAGCGCGAGCCATGGAGGAGCCAGGGTCGATTTCACGGGGGTGGCAGCGACGACACACGATCAAGGAGACCCCCGAAATGACGAACGCGGTGGACGAGCGAGGCGCCGAGGCGTCGCGGAAATTCCGGGTTCTGCCGACGGCGTTGCTCGTCTCGTCCTCAGCATGTTCGGTTCGAACATCGCGGCGGTCTCGCTGGCTTCGAGAACCTGAAAGGAAAGCACCATGACGAATTTGAACGACGATAGGGCCCCCCGCGCTCAGGCAGAGGTGGTCGGCGACCTCGACGGCGCCGGCACGCTCAACGGCCGTGCCGGCGCATCGGTGTTCTCGATCGGCGGTCCCGACGGCGGGGACGGCATGGCGGCGGGGGCGAACCCCTACGAGTTGCTAAGCGCTTCGCTCGCCGCGTGCACAGCGATGACAATACGGCTGCAGGCGCGAAGGCGGAAAATCCCGCTTTCCCACATCGAGGTAGCCGTGTCTTACCACCACGGCGGGGATGGCGGCCGCGACTCCTTCGAGCGCTCCATCGAGCTAGACGGAAACCTTGGCGACGAAGATCGCGCTCAGCTGATGCGGGCTGCGAACATGTGTCCCGTCGGGCGGACGCTCGGCCTCAGCGCCGACATCCGCACGACCAATAACGTCGGCAGCCGGCCTGCGGCAAGCTATGACGACGACTTGAGCGAGCTTCCGATCCCGTACATCGACCCCGATTAGTCTGCCGCGAGATAGTCCGCGAGCGCCACGGCGTTGTTGCGTTCGACGTCGCGCGCGCCGAAGAGCAGCGTGACTTTGCCCACCGATACAAGATCCATCAGGTGATCGACCGCGGCGTGATTGGCGCGGAGCTCCTCGAGGTATCGCTTGTGAAACTCGCGCCACCGGTCCGGGTCATGGCCAAACCAGGTTCGGAGGCCGGCGCTCGGGGCGATGTCCTTCAGCCACACGTCGATGCTGGCACGCTCCTTCGTGAGCCCGCGCGGCCAGATGCGATCGACGAGCACCCTCGTGCCGTCAGAGGCCTCGGGCGGCTCGTACACGCGTTTGACACCAAGCCGCGGGGAGCGCCGAGACATTGGATTCTCCAACCCTCTCCCTAAAGGAGGGCACCTTGCGCTAGGCCGCCTTCGCGGAACGGACCTCGGGAAAATCGATCGGGGTCTGCACCGCATTGTTCATGAAGTTGGTCAACAGGTACTGAGCAGTCAGCGCGATCATCTCAACGATGTTGGCGTCTGTCCACCCCACATCCCTGACCGCCGCAAATTGGGCATCGGAAACTTTGCCGCGCGTCTCGATGAGCGCTTTTGCGAAGGCGACCGCAGCCTGGCGCTTGGGGTCGTTAGAGCGGCCCTCCCTGTTCAGGTCGATTTCGTCCGCCGGGATTTTGGCCAGCTTACCCGCGATGAAGCTGTGCGCGGCCAGGCAGTAGTCGCACCCGTCCGCCTCCGATACCGCCAGCGCGATTCCGTCTCGAGTCTTGACGTCCAGCGCCTTCGCAAGCGATCCCATCAGGGTAGCCCAGCCGGAGAGCGCGTTCGGGCTGATCGACATGAGGCGATGCAGGTTGGGTACGAAGCCCAGCAACTTGTCGACGTTGTCGAGGATCGGCTTGGAATCCGCGGGCGCGTCCTCTCGTTTCGGAATGGCAATACGTGGCATTTGACCCTCCTTGTGCAGACCGCAAACAATCATTCGGTTGGTGACGATGCAGCTCAATCACTGACGCCGACCGTCTCAGCCAGTGGCGGCCACCGGACCGCCTCGAAGACTATGACGCGTCGTGCCGCGGCGATCATGTTTCTTGATCATGCAATCGATAACAGGAGGTGATCGGCTGAGCGCCGACCGGCGCACCAATGTCACGTGTCCGGGCCTTCGTCCTCGGCTACGTCCGACTCGCCGCGCTGACCGTGCGCGGAGCTCCCCTCACCCTCGGATCCCGTCGGGACGTATCCATGCACTTGGCGAAAGGCACGGAGAAAGCTGCTGCAGCTCTTATAACCGACCGCCCGGGCGACCTGCTCGACTGAAAATGTCCTCGCGGCGAGCATATCGGCTGCACGCTTCATCCGCATTTGCCGGAGCGCGACCATTGGCGAGCATCCGATTGCGCGCGCAAAGCGTGCCATGAATGCGGATCGGCTCAAGCCGGCCTTCTGCGCCAAGGCCATGACCGAGTGATCGGCTGATGGTCGCGCCACCATATCGGCGAACGCAAGAGCAATTTGACGGTCACTCAGGATAGAAAAGCGTTCGAGCCAAACGCTGGTCGAATTCAGACTCCGACGGACGAGCGTGACCAGCACCTGCTTCAGTATGGCGGTCGTCATTGCCTGCATTCCAACCTGTCGGCCGCTGATTTCTGCCAACGCAGCCTGCAACTTTGACCCCAGTTCATCGGCGGGTTCGAAGCGCTCGACAATCGGGGTGGAAAGGCTTGCAAAGAGGTCGATCGACGAGCCGTAGGTGGCGCGAAAGTACCCGCAGATCAGCGTGACCATCGGATCAACGTCCCCGGCGACGAATCGCTGGATACGCTCGCCGAAGTGCGGATCCCATTGCGCTTCGACCACATTCACTGTCTTGGCGACTTCGCGGTCATCGACCTCGATGTGAAAAGGCTTCTTGGCCGGTGTGATGACAAGGGTGTGAGGTACCAGTGGAAATGCAGGGAAACCACCAACGACCATTCGTCCGGTCCCGGAAAGATTGTAGTGGATAGCTGGCGCATCCGAGCTCCCGAATGACAGGCGCCAACCCGGACTGACCAAACACTCGATGAGCCCAATGACGTCGACATCCAAGGTTGCCATCAGCACATCGAGATCGGATCGAGGCAATGTAAGATTTGGACGATCGGACATGCGTTTCGGACCCTCGGATTGAGCTGGTGTCCTAGTCTGGGGACAGGACATTTGCAAATCTTGGCACTGCTTTATGGCCAGGATGGTGCGGATCATGCTCACCATGACCCGCGGCCCAGACGGAAGCTGGAACCTCTTTGACGAGCGTGAGCGTGCCGGGGCTTTGCCGCGGCCTCATTTCAACCGTCCGGAACCGAGACCTTAGGAGATCCTTAAATGAGCAAAAGACACTTGATAAAGAAATGTCCGAGGCGACCACGATGCATACCCTGACATCTAACTGGTCTCGCCTACGATGTTCTACGCAACTGCGATGTTGATAGGAAGCGGCATCGGCGAGAACACTTTCCGCAACACGCGGGTCGACAATTCCGAGCTAGCGCACATTAGCTGTTTCCGCGGAAGCTCCACGACAAACCGCTTGGCGATCGCCCCTGCCTACTACGGCAACGAACCGGAACGGTCCGAACCACGGCAAATCTTTCGAGCATGAGTATGCAGCTGCAGTTTTATCAGGTGCGATATTTCCTAGCCCTGGCAAGGACGCTCAATTTTACGCGGGCCGCGGAGCAATGCAATGTGACGCAGCCGGCGCTGACAAAGGCGGTACAAAAGCTGGAGCAAGAACTGGGTGGCGCATTGATTCACCGTGAACGCCACCTCACCCAGCTCACCGAGCTGGGCAAGATGATTTTGCCCACGCTGGAGAAAGTATATGCCGCCGCGGAGGCGGTACGGCTTCAGGCGCGCGGCTATCAAAAGAAGACAATCGCCCCGCTCAAGATCGGGCTGGTGCCTTCAGTCTCCGCCGCACTCATTACGGAATTGCTCGTGGAGCTCGCCAGGATCATCCCCGACCTTCGAGTCGATCTGCGCGAGGCGGATGCCAACGGGCTCGTTGCGATGCTTTTGGATGGCGAGATCAATACGGCACTCGTCGGCGACACCGTGGAGCTGCCTGAGCGTATCGACCGCTGGCGGCTGTTCGACGAGCGGTACGTGCTCGTCTTGTCTCGGAAACATCCGATGGCGAGGCAAAGCGTAATCCCGCTCCAAGACTTGCATGAGGTGGTATTTATCGAAAGGGTCGGATGCGACGTCGCGGGCCGGTTCAAGCAGGCTTGTTTTGCCGACCATCCAGGCCCCAAAGTTGTGCACAGGAGCGATCAGGAAAGGCATCTTCAGCAAATGGCAGCCGCCGGCTTTGGGGCGATCCTGGCGTCGGAGCACTCTCCCACGCTGCCGTCGCTCGCCGCCATTCCAATTGAGGGCGACCCCATCCGGCGCGAGGTGCAGCTTTTGGCCGTAGCGGGGAGACAGTATTCGCCGGCGCTTGACGCCTTTATCAAGGTTGCTCGTGTTCACGACTGGACAACTGCGCTGGACAAACTCCGCCGCGCATCTGCCCCTGCCTCGAACAAGGATTATGTTCGCAAGGCTGACGCACAAGGTGCAGGCTCCTTGATCCAAATCACGCCCCCCGGTCCCGCATGCCCAAGCTTGTCGCGGGCATCCAACCGTCGTTGCTAAAATGGCGTGAAGTCGTGGATGGCCGAGGCAGGCGCGGCCACGACGCAGTGCAGTCACCCACGCGTAGCCTCTAGAACTGACTCGTCTCATTTCCCGTCGGGCTCTAAGGGCGAGGCCTACGCCCATCCAATTCGGACAGGGCAGCAAGCACGGTTTCGGTCTTCGCTCCCGTGATGGAATCCGGCCCTACGCACGCTCGGCGGATGATCCCTCGTTGGTCGAGGACATAAGTAGCCGGCATTGGCAACATCCAAACGGAGAAGCCATGGAGAGCGGAGAGATCAAGGCCACGCTGCAAGAGACGGCTCTTTATCTCCGCCGGCACCATGGACACCAGCCCGAACAAAAGGTTCAGCCCAAGATCTAGGTCGGAGAGGATTTCCAGATTCAGTCGGTGATCGCGTTTGAAATTGCGTGGCAAGTCTCCAGCATCGGGTGTTATGGCAATTGCTCTGGCGCCGGCAGCGCGGATACTTGGGGTGGCCCCGTGAAGAGCGCGTAGTCCGGCTGCGCACAACGGGGACCAAGTCCCGTAAACGAAGGTAATGATCAACGGTGCAGTTTGTCGCAATTTCAGAGATGAAACGAGCTTTCCATTTGCCTCGGGGAGCAGGAAATCGGGCGCAGGTTCGTTCACCTTCAGGGCGCCGTCAGGAACGCGCGCATCTCGCAGCCATGATAAAAGCAGCCGGTCGGTTCGGACGTCGAGCGTACGAAAGCCGGTCAAGCTCTCCGCGGGGGGGTCAATCGATGTACTTACCGGGCCCCGCTTCGAAACTTCGTCGTCCATTCTGGTCCTCTCCCCCAACGGTGCCTCTTGCGCACCTGTCCGCCTACCTTTCCTGCATGGTGGCCGTACGTTACAGAAAACGAAAATTCAACTTTGGAATGGTAGTCGTCGACGAATAATCGTTAGGAATAGTCGGGGCGAGCGCCGATCAAAGTCCTGCTCCAGCAGTGTCAGATCCGCTGCCTGGGCCAATAAATCGGCCCCAGCAGATTAAAACAATCTCCCGTGTCGATCCGCATGGCATCGTTTCGATAGCCGGAGGTGATTGGACGGTCGACCACCCGGCGCCTATCTTCAATGCTCAACAAACAGGAGCACGGCGAATGCCGACCTACAGGAAAAACCCCGAAGCGGTCTCGAAGTTGACTCCCGAGCAGTACCGCGTCACGCAGACTGACGGGACCGAGCGTCCCTTCGCCAACGAATACTGGGACAACAAGGAGCCTGGCCTCTACGTCGACGT
>JBKPMC010000061.1:0-3893 GCA_046731955.1 Pseudomonadota bacterium
TTGAGGAGCAATCCAAACAAGCCGATCAGGACAAGAAGTCCGTAAACCTGCGACGATTGAAAATTGCGCTGGGCGCCGATCATGAGTGCACCGATTCCCTCGATCGAAGTCAGTATCTCGACGAGAAGCGTTACGACGATCGCAACGGGCAGCGCGACGCGAATGCCGAGCAATATCGCAGGGACGACCGAGGGCAGAATGATCAGTCTCATACGATCGAACGCCGACAGTCGAAACGAACGTGCGACGTCGAGCAGCAACGGATGAACCCGTTCTGCCGCGGATGAGGTGTTCAGGAGAACGGGCCAGATTGCCGCCAACACGACCACGGTCAGCTTCATTCGCTCGTCATATCCCATGAAAAGGATAGCCACTGGCACGACAGCCGGCGGCGGAATAGCTCTCAGAAATTCGAGAAGCGGACCGAAGGCGCGGCTCAGCTGCGGAAATACACCAATGAGCAGACCGGTTCCGGCTCCGATCAAGACCGCCAAGGCCAATCCGAGCAGCAGGGTTATCGTCGTGGCGGACAACGCCGGATAGAGCCGCCCGCTTTCAGCGAGCAGCGTCAGGCCATTCCACCAGTCCGAGGGGGCAGGAAAATAGGGAGAATCGCCGGTCTGCAGGAGTTGCCAGACGCCGAGAAGGATTACGAGCGGGAGCAATCCCCTGGCTGATGGAAGCGCCTCCACGATGAGCGTGAAATATTGTCGCCACGGCGGAGAGCGCATCATGGTCCGCTCCGCAACTGACGGAAGGACGGAAAAAAGGCCTCCGCAAGCGCCAGCATCCCGGCATTGAGAATGATCCCAATGAGTCCCACCGTCACAATATAGGCAAACATGAGGTCGGGACGCAGCGCTTGCTGCTCGCGAACGATACCGTAGCCGAGCCCTTCCGGATTGCCGACCATTTCGGCGACGACCGCCAGCACCAGCGCAAGACCGAGACTGATGCGTGCTCCGACCACAATCGGCGGCATCGCCGCGGGCAGGATGATACGGAGGATGGTATCCTTGCGGCTGAGACGAAAGGTCCGGCCAACGTCATAAAGCCTCTGATGAACCCCACTCACGCCTCCGATGGTGTTGACCAACACAGGCCATAGTACTGGCAGGATCGTGACCACCATTTCGGTCTTCAGGGAAAAGCCAAACAGCAACAGCCCGAGCGGGGCAAACGCAACGCCGGGCATCGGCCGCAAGACCTCGATGCTGGCAAGACCGTAACGCCGGGCGGTCGGCGACAAACCAAGCAGGAAGCCGAGCGAGATGCCCAGCACGATCGCCACCGTCCATCCGATCGCGACGGCAATCAGCGTATGCGCAATATCGGGCGCCAAAATCCCTTGGCTTGCGAGTTCGCCAAAGCCCAGGACAATGGCCGAAGGGGCCGGCAGATATTCATATTGGAGCAACCCCGACCGAACCGCCGCTTCCCATGCGAACCCCAAAAAAACAAGGACGGACGTTCCGGGCCAATTGATTTCCGCAATGACGCGATCCTTATCCATGAACACGCCCGATCGCCTGGTGCACAGCGTAACGATACTCGAGAAACTTTGGCAGTTGGCGCGTCGATAGCTGGTCGCGCGGCACCGGCAGGCCAATTTCGAATATCCGGTCAACTCTCCCGGGCGAGCCTGTCAGCACCGCGATCCTGTCGCCCAGATAGACCGCCTCCTCTATGTCGTGGGTGATAAAGACGAAGCTTGTCCCGGTACGATCGCGAACCCGGAGAAGTTCGTCCTGCATGGACGCTTTGGTCATCGCATCGAGCGCGGCAAACGGTTCGTCCATCAGCATCACGGCTGGACGCAACGCCAGCGCGCGCGCGATTTGAACGCGCTGCTGCATGCCGCCGGACAATTGCCACGGATAGTCGTCTGCGTTCTTTTCAAGACCCACAAGGGCCAGTGCGTCGTGCACCCGTAGTTCGGTTTCCCTGCGCTCGAGGATCCGCTCTATTCCGAATGCAACATTCCCCGTGACGGTACGCCACTGCAACAGCGCGTTGGAATAATCCTGGAATACGATGACGACGTCTTCCGGGGGACCGTCAAGTTCCTTGCCATGCACCAGGACTGAGCCGCTTACGGTCGGCGTCAGACCTCCCATGGCCCGCAAGAGAGTGGTCTTGCCGGTTCCCGAAGGACCGACGATGGTCAGGAACTCGCCGGATCGTACCAGGAAGGAAATATCCTCGATGATACGTTTGCGGCTGAACTTGTGAGGAAATTCGACGGTGACCGATCGACATTCGAAGGCCGGACTTGCGGCCTTCTCGCCTGCATCGGATCTCTCTTCCGTCGAAGTCATCTATGGCGTCACAACCAGTTTGGCGGAATCGACTTGCTTGTCGAGCTGACCGACCTCCTTGAGTGCGGCGGCCCATACCTGGATGTCCTCCGGCTTGATCGCAAAGCGGTAAGTCGGGAACGGCGTCGTCTGCACCACCGCTTCAGGCAATTTGGTGTACTGCGCCATGATCTTGCGCGCCTCTGCCGGATTTTTCTCGATAAAGCTTTTTGCATCTTCGAGGGCGGCAATCCAGGCCTTTATCGTCGGAAGATTGGCGCGCGCCCACGCGCCCTGCGAGATCCAGAACGGAAAGAGCACATTCTTGCCGACCGACAGCAGAGGGGTCGCGATCGATACATTGCCATTCGCACGCAGAGCGCCGGCGAATGGTTCAAGGGATTCGACGGCGTCTACACGCTTTGCCTTGAGTTGGTCGGGCATATTCGGAAACGGAACTTCCACAGCTCTAACACTCGCGGGGTCGACCCCGTTCTTCTTCAGCCAGTAAAGCACTGACACGTGGATCACGCCGCCGATCGTGGGTGTCGCAATGATCTTTCCGGCGAGATCCTTCGGCCCAGCGATACCCGACTCCTTCGAAACGATGACATACGTGGTAGGGTTGTCCTCCGTCTCAAAAACCTCAGAGGCGACGGCAACGACGTCGAGTCCGGAGGCGACCGATTTGAGCAGATCGGGCGCGGTGCTCGGAACAAATTCGAACTGTTTTCCGACCGTACCCGGCAAAGTCGAAAGATTCTGCGCCACGCTGAGCGTTACATCGAGCCCATGTGCTGCGAAGAACCCCTTCTCCTTTGCAACCCACGCGGGAAGCCAGGTTACAACCGGAATATAGGCAGCCCTGACGGCAACAGGCGATATGGTTTGAGCGCAACTGCGGTGTGCCAGCCCTGTCGTGATCGCTGCCAAAACCACCATGCACGCCAACTTCGCATGCAGACCCGCCTTCGACGACAGAGCGTTGCGTTGCACTTCGCGGCCTCCTCATATCCATAATTGATTTCACATAGCATAACCCTACAATGGAGTTTCCGGATACCGCAAGCGCGAATGCGGCGCACCCATTGGAAGGAAATAAAAAGATGAATCAGCTTTCCTACAATTGCGATGCTTGAAGGGTCAGGTGAATTGGGATCCGCGCTGGCGCGCTATGGGCGGCAGTGCGGCTATCCTGTCATCAAGGGTTCGCAAACAAAAACCGCGCGATCGAAGCCGTAGCGCAGATCGACCGGCAGGTGCGTGAGCTGAGATCAACGATGAAGTAATCGGCAACTCGGGGGAACCTTCAATCCGAATGCTTCGTTCAGGAGGATCGCGCGATGAACGGATTTGATTTTCAAATCGAGGGAAGAATTGCCAGGATTCTGCTCAATCGCCCGCAAGATCAGAATCTGCTGTCGCGAGATCTGCTGTTGTCGCTCCAGACCGTCGCAAAGGATCTGGCAGCAAATCCCGACATCCAGGTTCTTACCATCATTGGAGAGGGCACCGAATGCTTCTCGGTCGGCATTCTGACGCCCGCTTTGAGGGGTCAATTGGGCAAGGATGATGTCCTTAAATTGATCCGGCTTG
>JBKPMC010000062.1:0-6386 GCA_046731955.1 Pseudomonadota bacterium
TGAGCGATGCGTTTAACGCCGCTATCCGGCGCTTAAGACGCCCAAATGTGCCGCCATGGACACGAGTTCGGCCACGGACTGGACGCCCATCTTTTCCATCACTTCGTGACGATGGGCCTTGATGGTGCGCTCTGTCGCTCCAAGCTGGCGACCGATTTGGTGGTTATGCTTGCCTTGAACCACGAGGTCGAAGACTTGTCGCTGGCGCGGGGTCAACGTCAAAAGGCGAGCGTGGCGCACGTCGGCCTTGATCTTCAATTCGCTCGAAGCCTTGTGGCGAGCAATCGCTCTTTCGACCGCGCTGAGAAGTTGCTTGGCGCTTATTGGCTTGGTGAGGAAATCTTCCGCACCGGCTTTGATCGTGCTCACGGTGATCGGAATGTCGATGTAGCCGGTGAGAAATAAGATCGGGAGCGTCGATCCGCATTCTGCTAGCCGAGTCTGCAATTCCGGTCCGCTCACGCCCGGCAATCGAACATCCAGAAGGATGCAGCCAAGCCAGTTTTGGTCAGGTTGATTGTCTAGAAATTGCTCGGCGGTTACATACGTTGCCACGGCATAACCTGCCAATCGCAGACGGCGCTCAAGCGCGGTTCGGAATGATGCATCATCATCAATGATGTGAACCTTGGAGCCCGCGCTGGGGACACTGGCGGACGCTAGTGCTGGCAACCCGTTGCGTGAGGCCATGATTGCTACTCAGACCGACGGGCTCATCGTACTGTATGTCAGCAACCAGACATAGCCTTTTTCGCCCCTGTGTACTGGCGAGTATTTACAATGTTCGGGAAAAAGCGGTAACGACCCCGTGAGGGTACCCCGATGAAAGTCCGAGAACTTGTAGACACGCTGCAACAGTTGCCCAACCAGGACGCCACCGTTGTCATTGGTGAGGGCTCAAAGCCTGATGTTTGGCTAATCGTCGATGGTGTGGTGGAGCGCGGCATCCGAACTGAGAAGGGTAACCTCGATTGGGTCGGTTCGGGGAGCGAGCCGGGCGTAGAGATCGTCTAATGCACGCTCCGATGCCGAGGATGAGGCGAAGGCGTTGCAGCGGCCACTAGCTGACGATGCGCTGAAAATCGTTGCTCGCCGGGGCTGGCAAGGAAGACAAGGCCGCACCATGAAAATTACTACCGGCAGACCCTTCGGTGATCCCGATCAGGCCGCACGCCGACTGCAACAACCACGAGCCGCCGTGGTCCTGGTATCGGACGGCTACAAGCCATTGACAATTTGCACCAGGCGCAGCGACCGGCTTTGATGCACTTCAGCAAATATGGAGGGCTCGCGCGATGGTCATCAGTATGCTCGATCAAATGCTCTTTCCACTCTCGTGCGGACACAACGTCGTCCTGGGGCGGTTGCAAGGCGCAGACAAGTGGATCTGTGAGGAGTGCAGTAAGCAAACCGATCTGACGGGCGCAGTGAGAGCCGCATTGGTGAAAGACCTCGACACGGCTGTACAGATTGACATTCAAGCGAAGGAGCGCGGCCATCAGATTGAGCGGCTCGGCTAGCCATGATGCCCGAACCGCACCTGACCCGCCGCCCTGATTTGCACCGCAAAGACTGCTGGCGCATCTATTTCGGCGATGTTCACGTCGGCGATATCGGCCCGCGCGCCGGCGGTCAGACCAACGCAGACCATGGGAATGGTATTGCGGCTTCGTTCCAGCAGCGAGCTGGGGCTAAAGGCGAGGAAGTGAGGAGCAAATGGAATTTGAGAAATTTCTCTCCAAATACAATCGTCGCTGCAAAGCACTGACCCTCGGCTATCTCTACCTTCATGAGGCGACGATGGCACAGGCCATCTAGATGCTCAACGCACTGCCAACTTTATCGATCGCGTGGAAGACTGGCTGAACCAGAACGCGCCGTTCCCCATCACTTCGGCGCGTCCTAGTCCCATAGGCCCCGCGTGAGTGTCGATCCTGGCGGCGCATTGAGCCACCACTTCAATTCGAGCGTTCGACGAAAATCAGAAGACGAAGAGGAAGTCGCCAGATTGTGCCTTGGCATGTTTCCGCTCCGCAAGCGCGTGATTGCGCCGGCAGATGCAGAGCCTGAGTCGCGACACGTCAATGGCTGAAGAGCGACGATCCACCGTCACTGTCGCGGTCTTCCTCTTGCCCCCGCCCTCCGGTTGCGGTTGGATCGGGGGGACAAGCCATCCGTCGGCTCGTCGAGATAGGCTTGTTCAAGAAATGACGACGCAACGGATCCGCTACCTGACGGCAAGGCCTGGGCCCGAAATTGGCGCTCAAGAATTCCGCGTTGGCCAGCGTGTCCGACTGAGCGAATTGGGTAGAGCCCGCACCCCTAAGGCCAGGGCTCACACCGGAAGAGTCGTCGCACTGCCGGCCCCGAGCACTGTTGAAATCCTGTTTGATGGAAATAAGAGGCCGACCAAGCTGCATCGCTCGTACATCGAAATTGATGACAGGTGAGCTGGGCTGAAGGCGAATGGGAAATGACGACCTCCTGGGGCGCCACGACGCCATTTCGCCCCTTTCGGGATGGTCGGGCTTGTAGGCTGGTCGACGAAGAGAGCCCTGTGATGAACCAGCATCATCGCCAATTTATGCAGTACCTTCGAGCCGGTGGCTGGGTTAAGGTCACGGCTCTGCCGCCCGCGCCGAGGGTCAAGGTAAAACTTCTTGCTCTCGGCTGGATCGAGCGCCGCGGCACTGGTTCGGACATCTCCTACCGGATAACCGACTTGGGTCTGTCGGCTCTGACAACGCCCGTGTCTTTGAAAAAGTGACGCTCACGGTTTCTCGCTACAAATAGAAGCAGCCCCTTGTCCTCGCCCTCCGGTTGCCGGACATTTCGGGGATTCGGCATGCTGCTTAAGCTACGATTGGAGAGCCGCGCACCTAGCCCAATCCGGAAAGACTGTCATGAGTCCCGAGGTATACGACATTTTCAAGGACTTCGCCGCTCCGATTGCCAGCATCACCGCTGCTTCGGCCGCCGCGTTCGTTGCATATCGTTTAGGAAAATCACAGGCCGATTCTGCTCGTTTGCAGGCTGAGATAGCAAAGAGAAACTGGCAAACAGCCAACCAGCGAGTTGTATTGGATTTGTTTGAGCGCCGCATCGCACTGTACGAGGGCATTAGACACCTCGTCGCCAAAGTGATGACAACAGGACAGCCGGGCAACAAGGAGTACAGCGAATACTTAGAAGCAATCGACCGAGCGCTATTCTATTTTGGCCCCGAGGTTACGGACTATCTTGAACGCCTTCGTATCGTGATACTCGACATAGAAGACTCTAATAATCAAATAAAACTTGCGAGCCCCGGCGGTCCCAAACTTCACCACGACCGAATGATCGAACTCAATGATTTTTACAAAACGGCCCCCGTGCTATTTGGTCCCTACATTCAGGCTCATCAAAAGGTGGCGGCCTGGACGTAAAGCAGACTGGCCGGCCCCGTTGCGCCCCGGCAGATGCAGAACCTGGGTCGCGACGGTCAACGGCTGAAGAGAGATGATCCACTATCATTGTCACGACCTTGCCCTCGCCCTTCGGTTGCAATCGGATAGTGTTATCCGACTGGCTGGTCGAGCTGGGCTGAAGGCGAAGGGCAAATGAGCGGCAACGAACCGCTTCCGACTCGTGCTGAGGTCAATTCCATCCCCCACACCGAAGCCCCTCATAAAACGCCCATTTGGCCTGAAAGATTGCGCGACGTCGCGCTGCTACTGGCTTGCGCGGTCCCGCTCCTTGTGCTGTTCAGGTTGATTTCCACGGGGCTCTACGCCTCGCCCGAGACCGACGATTTCTGTTTTTCCTATCACTACGCCGCCGATGGACTCTTCGGGACGGTCGCCCTTTTCTACAAGATAGCGATCGGCCGCATCCTTCCGATGGTCATCATGACGCTGCCGGCGATGCTCTCGCGCGCGGTCCCGCTCGACATGTTCATCGTCTATCCCTTGATGATGGCCGGGTTCCTGCTCGCCTTCATCGCCGTGTGCACGTGGGTTTGCAGCAGGCTGTGGCCGACGATCCGGGGAGCGCTGCTCTTATTTCTCGGCGCCACCTTCGCGGCGACGATCGCCGTCAACGCCGTCAGCTTCCGTGAAATGTTTCTTTGGCTTCCTGGCGTTGCCTGCTATCTGGTGCCGGCCGCGTTGCTGCTGATCGTCCTTGCCGAACTCACCGCGAGCGCGTTCGCGGACGTTCGGCTTTCCACCCGGCAGACCGCCGTTCTTGGTGCACTCTGCTTCCTTGCCGCGTTCACGCCCATATGGATCGTGGCGGTGATCGGCATTTCGTTTGCCGCACGCGGATTCGCGGAGTTCCGTAGCCACGCGGTTCTCGGGGCATGCACCGTGGCGGGCTTCCTCGTCCTCCTCGCCGCGCCCGGCAATCTGGTTCGCTTGTCGCTGTATCCGGCCGGGAGGCAGATTGGGGCCTCGATCGACAACGCGATCAACTATTTCACTTTTGACTTGATGATACTGCTTGGGCAGCCGAACATCATCGCATGGCTCGGGATCGTTGCTACAGTATCCATCTTCGTGATTTCACCGAAGCCGGTCGGGCTGCGTGCCGCCGCCGTGGTGGCGATCGGTATCCCGGCCCTATTCTTGCTGGGCAGCTTCCTTACCTTTTTCATTGCCTATTACGCCACCGGCGAACTGCTCGCGCTGCGGGCGCGGAACGAGATAGAAGTTTTCATCATCGCAAGCTTGACGGTCTCCGTCGCGAGCATTGCGCGATTTGCCGGGCAGTTCCTCCCGAGCCGACCGCTTCAGATGCAGACGGCTGGGATCATTCTTTCTGCGCTACTCTGTGTACATCTGCTTGGCAGTCCCATCATGGCCATCCTCAAAACGGAGCGGCCCACGTTCAACACCTTCTGGCTCGAAAGCATACATCGCCACGCTTCGATCGGCCTCTCAAAGGACAATGAAATCGTCATTCCGAACCGCACCGTTCACCCCTCGCTCCTCATGCAGGAGGATCTCACGGAAAATCCAGCGAGGCTACCGAACGACTGCGTCGCCGCTTTCTACGGGAAAAAATCGGTCGTGATGCGCGCACCGCCGGTGAGCCAGACCCCAAGATAGGTGCCATTGACATACCAGACCCAACGTTTCGCGGTGGTGCCCCCGCGCCGCCTCACCGGGCTAACCGCACCCTCGCAATCTGTGCTTGGCCAGTCCTTTCCTAACGCTCTTCATCCGGATGCACCCATTTGTAGGGTGATCCCTCTTATCAACACCCACGACGCCCTGTAGCACTGCGCCGTTCCGATCCCCAAGGGATTGATAATTTGTATGATGACGTCGACCGCGGAATCATCCGTGATGGCTCCGCAGCGACCACAGTCTCGATGGACAGGCAAATACCCACCAGGCGGCCTGCGGAATGGCTCGCCGACGGTCACGTGACCTGCAATATCCAATGCTCGGGCGGCAACTGCGATCGGCGCATGGTCGACGTCCGGTTGGACACCCTGCCCCAAGATCAGCCCTGGTCGGTCGTCGGCAGGCGCCTCGTCTGCAAGCAATGCGGAACGGCCGGTTCTGTGCACATCGTGCCAAACTGGCATGACAGAGCGGGTCAGGCCGTGCCATTCACCAAGCATTGGAAAACGTGACGCTCTGCTTTGAAGCTGACCGCCGACTGCCCCTTCGGCGACCCCGTAAAATTAGCAATCGGGAAGCTAGGAAACGTTCCAAAGTTCGTGCGTTACCGGACCGGAGCAACGCACTGGAGAAGAAGTATGCGAACCTTAACTCTCGCGATGATCGTTGTTGCCGGAACGCGATTGCCTTCCAAGCAACGGCACAACAGCAACAGCCACAGGCCGCTCCTAGTGAGCTAACCAAGGAGCAGATAGACAAAGGGCAAAAGACCAGCATGCCCAACGAGGAGGCGGACAAAGGGGTCAAGACCCGCAACTCTGGAGAATCCGGATACGTGGGCGATCAAGACAAGACTGGAGCTTTAGCCCATCCGCCGGGCCGACCGGACAGTCAGCAGACCACGGGTACTGGCCCGAAACAAAACTAAACGTCGCTCTCTCATCCGGAGAGCTGCGGCAAGGCCAGCCTGGCCACGGCGGCACGCCCTAACACGCCTTTCCCTGGTTTCTGTGTATCTCTGGTCGGCAGAACAAAGCGACGCCGCTGGTACCATTCCAGCGGCGTCAAACACGCAGGCAGGGGACGATTAAAACGCCCGCCGTCGCCCCAGCGCGTCCGATCGCGCCATCCAGTCTGGAAGGGGGGCACCATCCCTGTGTCGTCCGCCAGCACAGGCTGCGGCCCATGCCGACACAGCGCCGAGCAACATCGCAGTGGCGACCGAGAATGCGAGGATTACGGTGCTGCGTCGCGACCTTTCAATTGCAGTTTTGGCGC
>JBKPMC010000063.1:0-3906 GCA_046731955.1 Pseudomonadota bacterium
AATCGTCAAGTCGATCGACCTGATCAACGAGACCTTCGGCCCCGACACCACGATCAGCATGAACGTCGCGGCCAAGCAGGCCGGCAATCCCGAATTCATGCAGCCGTTCGCCGAGGCGATTGAGGCCACCGGATTTCCAGCGCGCTTCATGATCGAGGTGACGGAAGACGCCTTCGTCACCAAGACGCATTTTCAGGACGAGATCCTGCCGATCTTCCGCAAGCTCGGCGTCAAGATCTCGATCGACGATTTCGGCATCGGCTATTCGTCGCTGTCGGCGCTGGCCGACATTACCGCCGACGAGATCAAGATCGACCGTTCGTTCATCACCGATATCCATAAGCGTCCACGCAGCCAGGGCATCTTGCGGGCGATCGAGTCCCTGAGCGAAGCGCTCGGCATGACCGTGATCGCCGAAGGGCTCGAAAGCTTCGAGGAACTGGCCTATCTGCAGGCTGCAACCAAGATCCGTTACGCCCAGGGCTATTACTTCTCGAGGCCGACCTTCCTGGAAGACCTCAAGCTGGCGACCCCGCGCGCCAGCGAGGCGCGCGCCAGCATGGCCAGCCGGCCGGCGCAGGAAAACCGTCCCACCTATTCGCGCGCCGGTGGCTATCGCCGCTGAAGCCGACACGGCTGCGCTATTATTGCGTAAGGTGGGCAAAGGCGCTTTGCGCCGTGCCCACCATCTCCAGGCCGCAATATCGAATGGTGGGCACGCTTACGCTATGCCGACCCTACGCACTAACGACAGGCGCTACTTCCCCAGCACCGGCAGCGGCTTCACGCTGTCATTCGGCGGTTCGGCCTGCATGGTGATCAGCGTCATCGAAACCAGATCGTAGTAGCCAATGATGCCGATGATATCCATGATGCCGCGCTCACCGAATTTTTCCAGCGCCGCCTTGTAAACAGGATCGGAGACCTTCCTGTCGCGGTAGAGCGCGGTCGCCAGATCATACAGCGCGGCCTCGTCATCCTTCATCGCATCGGGGCGTTTGCCGGCCGCGATCGCGTCTGCCACCTTGGGATCGAGCCCGCCCTTGAGCGCGAGCGGATAATGCGCGAACCACTCATATTGCGCGGTCCACTCCCGCGCCGTGATCAGGATTGCCAGTTCGGAGAGCCGCGGCGGCAGCGAGGTATTCCAGCGCAGATAGTCCGACAGCGCCGACAGCCGCGGCGCAAGATCCGGGTTACGGATATAGGCGCGATAGGGCGGGTTGCCGAACTTCGCATTTCGCGGCGGCACCGCGATCTCATCGGCCCAGGCCTTTTGCGGCGGCGTCAGTTGTTCGGCCTTCAGCGGCGCGAAGCGCGTGATGTCTTCGGCGCGGCTCGCGGCAGGGACTGCGATCAAGGCCATCAGAGCGCCAGCGGCAAGCAGGTTCTTCATTGGTTCTTCTCCCTGTAAATTGCGGACTTCTCGCCGCGTTGTTTTTTTCGGGGCACACCCAAGCTTAGCCTTCGAAACGGTAGAAGCAACGGGATACCGCTTCGGCGCTGTGCCCGAAACGGCGGCCGCGATTAAGCCTTAGGTAACCGGATTTCCTAACCGCTTATGGCATCCGCCCATCGTATGCATGTTCCCGGGAGAAGGGAGAAATGCGCGGTCTATTCAATCACCTGCACGGCATGAGAGCCCGAACCGCAGCCACCGGACGGCATCTCGCCGCGACCATCCGGGGCCCGGTGCTGTGGCTGACGCTTTGCGGCGGCTTGCTGGTCACGGCGATTTTCGTCGGCACCATCATGATGACCGGTGAATTCCGCGAGCGCGCGCTCGTCAACAGCGAGCGCGAGCTGGAGAACACCATCCTCCTGCTTGCCCGTCACTTCGACCAGCAGTTCGAGGATTCCGACACGCTCGCCGACGATGTGATCTCGCGGCTGCAAATCTCCGGTATCGGCTCGGATCGGGAATTCCGGAAACATGTCGGAAGCTCCGAGGCGCACGAGATCCTGAGGTCCAAGGCCGGCGTCCTGTCCTATCTCGGCGACATCTCGATCTTCGATTCCAACGGCGACATGATCAACTGGTCGCGGCCGCTGCCGGCTCCGCCCCTCAACATTTCAGGGCGGGCCTACTTCAAGAGCTTCAAATTCGATTCGCGATCGCCGTCCGTTCTGACCGAATCGGTTCGCAGCTATCTCAACGGCAATCTGAATTCCGTCATCGCCCATCGACTGCGCGGCGAGGACGGCGCCTTCCTGGGCGTGATGACGCGGCGCATCAACCCGGTCAATTACGAAAAATTCTTCGCTTCCGTGGCGCTCGGAACCGGCGCCGCGATCTCGATATTTCATGCCGATGGCACCCTGCTGGCGCGCTATCCACGGGTCGACGAACTGATCGGCCAGAATTTTGCGAATGCGCCGCTGCTGCAGCGGGTCCGGGAGCGAGGCACCCTGCAGACGCTGCGCGTCCAAAGCCCGATCGACCAGACGGACAGGCTGGGATCCGCGGCGCCGCTCAGTCATTATTCGGGCGTGGTGGTCGCGACCAACACGGTTGCCGCCGCGCTGTCCGACTGGCGCGAGCAAACCCGCTTCCTCGTCATCGCGGCAACGCTGGCGGCGGCGGTGATCGCGTTGATCCTGTTCCTGATCATCAGGCAGATCACCCGGCAGAACCGCGAGGCGCAGCAGCGGCTGGAGGCGGAACGGGGCCGGCTCGATACCGCGCTCAACAACATGATCCAGGGCCTGGTGACGTTCGACGCTTCGGCGCGCCTCGTCACCTTCAACCGGCGTTACATCGACATGTACAACCTGTCGACCGACGTGGTGAAGCCGGGTTGTCATTTCCGCGACCTGATGCAGCATCGCAAGGATCGCGGATCGTTCGCCGGCGACGTCGACAAATTCTGTGCCACCGTCGTCCGAAACATCGCGCGCGGCCGCATCGATCACAGCATCATGCAATGCCCGGACGGGCGCTCTTTCATGGCGGTGAGCAAGCCGTTGGCGGATGGCGGCTGGGTCGCCACCATGGAAGACATCACCGAGCGGCAGAATCTCGAGCAGGAGCGCGACCGCAATTACGCCTTCCTGAGCCAGATCATCGATCACATCCCGTCACAGATCACCGTGAAGGACGTGCACGACAAGCGCTATTTGCTGGTCAACCGCGTGGCAGAAGCCCAGTTTGGCATTTCGCGCGACCTGATCATCGGCAAGACGGCCTCTGACCTCTTTCCAGCGGCCGCCGCCGCGCTCATCGCGGCCGACGAAGAGAAAACGCTGCAATCCCCCGACGGCCTGTTCAAGGACGAGCATGTCTGGGAAACCCAGGGGATGGGCCCGCGCTACATCACCTCCAAGCGGCTCGGCATCCGCAATTCGGCGGGTCAGGCGCGGTACATCATCAACGTCGTCGACGACGTTACCGAGCGCCGGCTTGCCAACGAGAAGATCGCGCATCTGGCGCATTACGACGCGCTGACCGACCTTCCCAACCGGGTGCTGTTCCGCGAGCAGATCGAGCGCGAGCTTCGCAAGGCCGCCAGCGGCCAGCAATTCGCGCTGCTCTATATCGACATCGACGAATTCAAGGGCATCAACGACTCGCTTGGACACCATGTCGGCGATGAACTTTTGCAGGCGGTCGCGACCAGCCTTCGGGATTGCATCAAGCCGGGCGATCTTATCGCCCGCCTCGGCGGCGACGAATTTGCGGTGATCCAGACCGCCATCGGTGGCCGCGCCGACGTCGAAGAATTCGTGACCCGCGTCTACGAGGCGATCCGCCGGCCGTATCAATGCCTCGGCCATCAGCTTTCGACCGACGCCAGCATCGGCATCGCGCTCGCGCCGCAGGACGGCACCGAACTCGACCAGTTGATCAAGCACGCCGACCTCGCGATGTACGCCGCCAAGGCCGAGGGACGCCGCATCCATCGCTTC
>JBKPMC010000064.1:0-2890 GCA_046731955.1 Pseudomonadota bacterium
AATCCGTCGATGCGATGCTGGAGCTCCTGACATCGCGCGGCTATCTGGCCGAGCGGTCGCTGGCGACGGTGGCCTATCTGTCGCTGCGCATGGGCCGGCCGCTGTTTCTCGAAGGCGAGGCCGGCGTCGGCAAGACCGAAATCGCAAAAGTGCTGTCGGCGGCGCTCGGGCGCAAGCTGATCCGCCTGCAGTGCTACGAAGGCCTCGACGTCGCTTCGGCGGTCTATGAGTGGAGCAGCGCGGCGCAGATGATCGCGATCCGGCTGGCGGAAGCCGCCGGCGATACCGACCGCGATCAGCTCGCCAGCGACATCTTCGCCGAACGCTATCTGATCAAGCGGCCGCTGCTGCAGGCGCTCGAGCCGGACGTCGCCGGCGCGCCGGTGCTTTTGATCGACGAGCTCGACCGCGCCGACGAGGCGTTCGAGGCTTACTTGTTGGAAATCCTCAGCGACTTCCAGGTCACGATCCCCGAATTCGGCACCATCAAGGCGCCGCAGCCGCCGATCGTCATCATCACCTCGAACCGCACCCGCGAGATCCACGACGCGCTGAAGCGCCGCTGCCTCTATCACTGGGTCGATTACCCCGACGCCGAGCGCGAGCTGGCGATCGTCAAGTCGCGCGTGCCTGATATTTCCGCAAAGCTGTCGCAGCAGGTCGTCCGCTTCGTGCAGGCGCTGCGTGACCAGGATTTCTACAAGTCGCCGGGCGTTGCCGAGACCATCGACTGGGCCACCGCGCTGACCGAACTCGATGCCCGCTCGCTGACGCCGCAGATGGTCGGGGATACGCTGGGCGCGCTGTTGAAGTACCAGGACGACATCGCGCGGATGCAGGGCGACACGCTGCAGAAGGTTTTGAAGGAAGCGACGAGCGAGAATTAGCCGCGCGTCGCGCGCCCCGGAGTGACGGGTTGCACCATGACTAACATCGATCATCTCAATCCCCCGACCGGGCATATGGCCGACAATGTCGTCGGCTTCGCCCGCGCGCTGCGCGCGGCCGGGATTCCCGTCGGCCCCGGCGCGGTGATCGACGCGCTCAACGCGCTGCAGGCGATCGAGATCGGCAACCGCGCTGACGTCTACGCCACGCTGGAGGCGATCTTCGTCAAGCGGCATGAGCATATGCTGATCTTCGCGCAGGCCTTCGACCTGTTCTTCCGCGCCGCCGAGGACTGGAAGCACATGCTGGATTCGGTGCCGTTGCCGGACCATGCCAAGAAGAAGCCGCCGCCGGCCTCACGCCGCGTGCAGGAGGCCTTGGCGCAGCCGTCGACGCGCGACGAGGCCCCGCAGATCCAGGAGCAGGAACTGCGATTGTCGGTCTCCGACAAGGAGATCCTGCAGAAAAAGGATTTTGCGCAGATGAGCGCGGCCGAGATCGCCGAGGTCACCCGCGCCATTGCCAATATGAAATTGCCGCAGGCCGAACTGCGCACCCGCCGTTACCAGCCCGACGCCAAGGGCCTGCGCCTCGACATGCGCCGCACGCTGCGCAGTTCGCTTCGCACCGGCGGCGAGATCATCGACATCCGAAAGCTCGGCCGGATCGAGAAGCCGGCGCCGATCGTGGCGCTGCTCGATATCTCCGGATCGATGAGCGAGTATACCCGCCTGTTCCTGCATTTCCTCCACGCCATCACCGATGCCCGCAAGCGCGTATCCGTGTTCCTGTTCGGCACGCGGCTCACCAATGTGACGCGGGCGTTGCGGGCGCGCGATCCGGATGAAGCGCTGGCGAGTTGTTCGTCCTCGGTGGAGGACTGGGCCGGCGGCACCCGCATCGCCACCTCGCTGCACTCTTTCAACAAATTGTGGGGCCGCCGCGTGCTCGGGCAGGGCGCCATTGTTCTCCTGATCTCCGACGGGCTGGAGCGGGAGGCCGACGCCAAGCTGGCGTTCGAGATGGACCGGCTGCACCGCTCCTGCCGCCGCCTGATATGGCTCAACCCGTTGCTGCGCTACAGCGCCTTCGAGGCCAAGGCGCAGGGTATCAAAATGATGCTGCCGCACGTTGACGAATTCCGCCCGGTGCATAACTTGACATCGATGGAAGGGCTGATCGAGGCGCTTTCCGCGCCGCCCCCGCCGCACCACATGAGCCGCATCCGCTCCGCAGCTTGAAAGGGCCCCCTATGCTCAACCGCGACGAAGACATCCTGCAGGCCGCCGAGAACTGGCAGAAGGCCGGCCACGGCGTGGCGCTGGCGACCGTGGTCGAAACCTGGGGCTCGGCGCCACGGCCGGCCGGCTCCAGCCTCGTCATCAACGATGACGGTACATTCTTGGGCTCCGTCTCCGGCGGTTGCGTCGAAGGCGCCGTCGTCACCGAGGCGCTGGACGTGATCGCCAGCGGCAAGCCCAAAATGCTGGAATTCGGCGTCGCCGACGAGACCGCCTGGAATGTCGGTCTGTCCTGCGGCGGCACCATCCGCGTTTTCGTCGAGAAGGTTGGTCAGTCGTGAAACTCGAAACCCTGACGCAAGTAAATGTCGAGCGCGCCGCGCGCCGCCCGGTGATCGTGATCACCGATACCGCCAATGGCGAGCAGCGGTTGGTGAAGGCCAAGGATATCGCGACCGATCCCTTGGGCGCCGAACTTTCAAAGCAGCTCCGCATGGGCAAGAGCGGCATGATCGAGAGCGGCGGCAAGAAACTGTTCCTCAACGTCTACGCGCCGACCGCGCGCCTCGTGATCGTCGGCGCGGTCCATATCAGCCAGGCCTTGGCGCCGCTGGCACGTTCGCTCGATTACGACGTGACGGTGGTCGATCCGCGCACGGCCTTTGCCAGCCCCGAGCGTTTTCCCGACGTGCCGCTGATCGCCGAATGGCCCGATGTGGCGCTGCCGCCGCTCAACATCGATCACTACACCGCCTTCGTCG
>JBKPMC010000065.1:0-4580 GCA_046731955.1 Pseudomonadota bacterium
GCCCTTGTCGATGGCAATGCCGACGAGAATGGACAACACGCTCTTCGTCACCGAATGCACCGGCCATTGCCCATCGGGCGAATTGTAGGCGTAGTATTCATGAAGGATGCAGTTGCCGCGCGCCAGCACCAGCGCCCTGACCGACGGGTATTGCGCGGTGATTGTCGCAGAGAGCTTGGCAAGTGTTTCCGCCGTGGACGCAGTGACTTGCTGTGCCGTGATCTGCCGGGCCGGAAACCCTGCAGCAATGAAGAGCGAGATGCCGATTGCCGCCATAAAAGGTCGCGCGCTGCCCATTGCCCTTCCCCGCTGTCGGTCCGTACCGCTTCTTGACTGCCGAGTTGGGTCAATCCGGCAAGGTTTATTAGCTCAGTGAGCTGGAAGTCCCATCATACCGAGAAATTCCCGCCGCCGCATCTGCACCCGAGTTCAGCGTTGCCGCGACCGCTAGGAGGCCTTTGAGTTGTGGCGACAGGCTTGTGGGGCCGCCTGCCGGGAAGTCCGCTTTGGGTCATCCTGACAGTCCCGGCTGCGGGATGTCTGCCTTACTCCCGGAAACTGACGTCAATGGCCGCTAGCTCCATGTCCGTTTTGGGCCAACAACCGACTCATGCGCCGCGGCAAGTCGCGCCCTATAGATCAGTCTGTCGATGCGGACGAGCACGGCTCATTCGGGCAACCCCGCTTTGCGAAAACCCTCGATCATCAGCTCCGCGTTTATTGATAGCCGGCTCCGAGCGATCCACGCCGATATTGTGAAAGCGGGGTCGAACTCGAGCACACGGGCTGCCGCTTCACGGGCTTCAGCGTCCCGTCCGAGATGGGCGAAAGCGGACGCGAGGCAGCGGTATGGTACTGTATAGGAAGGGTTCTGACGCAGGGCTTTCCTCCCTGCAACGACGGCCTCGTCAAAGCGACGAAGCTCAACAAAGGCAAATCCCATCCCGGTAAACGTTGTGAATAGTTGCGGGTCTACCGGACTCATGCGCATAGCGCATTCAAAGCTCCGGATTGCCTCCGCCGGCTGCCCCGCAATTTTATAGACCCAGCCTCTGCGGTCCCATATGTAATATGAATTCGGGTTGAGCGCGATCGCCCGATCGGCCATCTCAATCTCAGCCTCGCAATCGCCGACCAACAAAGCTGAGATCAATGCAGCAGTTGCTAACGTGTCTGGATCATGACGGTCGAGGCGCAATGCCAGGCGCATAAGCCGAACGGCTTCCTTGCGTTCGAATTGTGGATCGATCGCATAGCTCCTAAGCACGTTTTCCATGTGACAGGCGCCTGCCAAAGCTGCCGCAGCAGCAAACCCAGGGTCAAGCTTCAAGGCGCGCTGGAGCAGTTGGAGTGCCTCGGCCAAACTTTCGCGGCTCGATCGGACGGCTCGATGTACGGCCTGGAGATGAAGATCATACGCGGTGAGGTCTTCCGGTCGCCGTCGCCTCGACAGTGCAATTTCTGCTTGAAACAACTTTGGACGGATAGCTGAGATAACGGCGAGCGTGACTTCGTCCTGCAACGCGAAAATATCTGTCATGTCGCGCTCGAACTTGTCCGCCCAAATGTGTGCGCCCGTGGCCGATTCGATCAGCTGGCACGTGATGCGAACCTTCCCCGACGCCTTGCGCACGGCTCCCTCAAGAACGTAGCGGACGCCAAGCCTGCGTCCGACTTCCTTGATGTCGACGGCCTTGCCCTTGAAAGTGAAACTCGAATTGCGAGCGATCACGAACAACCATCCGAACCGCGAAAGCGCGGTCGTGATCTCCTCCACCATCCCGTCCGCGAAGTACTCCTGCTCGGGATCGCCAGACATGTTCGCGAACGGCAGCACGGCGATGGAGGGCTCGACGGGAAGTGCAGGAGCGCTCTCGGGCGCATCTTCCGGGCTCGCAACCTCTCGCACCTGTCCGACGAAACGAAATCCCTTTCGCGGCAACGTTTTGATCAGGCGTTGCTCCTCGCCGGAATCGCCGATGGCGCTACGGGCGGCGTTCAGGCGGGTCGTCAGGGCCGCATCGGACACGACGCGTCCATTCCAGATGGCGCCGATGAGATCGTCCTTGGTGACGACACGCTCCCGGTGACGGATCAGATAATCAAGGAGATCAAACACCTGCGGGGTGACAGCAATCACATCCGATCCGCGGCGGAGTTCGCGACGGGCGGTGTCGAACGAGTACTTCTCGAAGAGATAGCGCAAACTGCGGACCCCCATGAATACCCCCTCCGTTCGATGAGACGACGCCAGATCGCTCGGAACGGCGAGGCTCGCAATGCAAATTAAGTTGGCTTGCGGTGGTATCGTCCCACTGGCATGCTGACGGCCGACCGTAGCGGAGACATAGCCCCGTCAGGGATGCGCGAATGTCCGCTCAGGGTCCATTAGCGGAAGTCCAATGGTCACCTGCCCTCGTCTGCTCTTCCCTCGATAGCGGACATCGCGCACCAGGACTTCGACGTCTGAAAAGGGCCGTAAGGCGACATCACGACTTTGTTCGAGTAACGGCGAGTCGCTAGTTGGAGGTTCTAGCCAGAAGCGTCTGAGTCGTCTCGCTGCACCAACTCAATGGTGATGCCCTCGGGACCCTCGAAGAGCCGCAGCTTTCGGCTGATGTAGTCCATCTCGTCGCTCAGCACGGTTACGCCGTTGGCCACGAGGTGCGCGGAGGTCGCCTCAATGTCGTCGACGCGGAACGCGAGGTGATTGAAGCCCAGTTGTCGCAGATTCGTCGGGTGCGCACCCGGATCGGTCCCTGGGGTCGGGTCGAACTCGAGCAGCTGGATCTCGAAATGAGGATCCGCTCCTTCGAGGACGAGGGTGATATGCTGCGCTTTCATGCGCGGCATGCCCATGTACCGGGCGGGAAGGCCACCGTCGATCGTCGCGACGTGACCCTTTCTAAAGCCAAGGAGCGCGAAGAACTCGATCGCCGGGCCAGCGTCTGCCACCGCGATCGTAACATGATCCGGATTGAGTATCATCTTGTTACTCCCTGTCATCAACGCCGTGCACTCGGCCGCGCCGGCTTACCTCCGCCGGGTGAGTTGCCGGCAACCGGCCCTCCCGTGCTTGCAAGGCTACCAGCTCGCTCGAAGCGCCGTTGCCTCACCCGGATTTTCCAGTCGAAGTCGAGCATATAGCGGAAAACCAGTTGAGGTAACGAAAGTGTTTATCGGCTTGACGGTACTTCCGGACAGCATTGTGCTCTTATCATTGGCCGGAGAACGGAGACCATCTGAGATCGTCGCATCGCCGGTCCTGTAGATGAGAGTGGTCAGAGAGCCATGAGCAACATGAAAAGCACAATAAAAGCCCTCCTGGTTGCAGTCAGCGTCAGCGCGGTTCCGTTTCTCGACGGCCAAACAGCAGCGGCGCAACAGGGTTCGCCGCCACTTTCATCCGAGCAAATTGCCCAGATCGTGAGGAGCCCCGATCGCACTGCGGCAGATCGCACCAATGATGGACGGCGCAAGCCTGAGCAGATGCTGGGCTTCATCGGCATTCGTCCCGGTATCGTCGCGGTCGATCTCAGCGCGAGCGGTGGCTACACCACGGAATTATTAGCCCGTGCGATCGGCCCCTCGGGCAAGGTTTATGGTCAGAGCCGGCCGCGCGATCCCAACCGGGCACCCACGCCTCCGGCAGCGCCCGAAGGCAACAGCAACCCGGCCGGCACGCCGAGTGCGGCGCCGGCAGCAGCGCCGGCAAGCGCGCCACGACCATCCCCGGTTGCCCTCGCCGAACGCGAAAACAATCTCCGAAGCAATGGCGTTCAGGCCGCGCCGATCGTCGCGCTCTCCCGACCGTTCGAAGATCCCGTTCCGTCCGAGCTCGCGGCGGGAGGCGTCGATCTCGCGACCTTGATGTTCAACTATCACGACCTCGGACACCTCGGCGTGGATCGCGCGGCGATGAACAAGGCTGTCTTCGGCGCGCTCAGGTCGGGAGGCATCTACGTTATAGCTGATCATTCCGGTCGGCCTGGAACCGGCATCTCCGAATCCGGTACCTTGCATCGCATCGAAGAAGCGTTTCTTCGGCAGGAAGTCGAGGCGGCGGGATTCAAGCTGAGGGACGAAGGCAATTTCCTGCGCAACCCGAACGATCCCAGAGACAAGAATACGCCGGACCCGCCGCAACCGAAGGATGAATTCGTGCTCAAATTCGTCAAGCCGTGAGCGGTGCATGTCGCGTTAGGGTCAAAAGCGGCGGTGAGGATGTGTGCGGGCCGATGTTCGGCCTGCTGCCACTCCTGCCGTTCCGCCTCAGACCGCGTCAGTCCAGCTTTCCGAGAACGCCAACGCCGATGTCGAGAAGGGCCGCCCCTCGCGCTCGCGCGGCCAGGACTGCCCCTTGGCCTCAATGCCGTTGCGGACGAGGCGCGTGCCGAGCGCCGGCATCAATACAGTGCATACACCGTAGCGCCGGTTGGGGATCTGGTTCGGCTGCGAGTGGATGAGCAGCGGCTCGCCGATATCGAACCAGGTGAGCGAGATGTCTTCGCTGTGCGACTTGATGTACTCAGTCCAGAAGTAGCGCGGATCTCCAGCCTTGGAAAACGTCGCCTCCGCAC
>JBKPMC010000066.1:0-3561 GCA_046731955.1 Pseudomonadota bacterium
CGACATCGCGCACCGCGGCAAAACCCATGCCGAGCGGCACCGGATCGCGCGCCGTGTAGGTGACCTCGTAGAGTGCGCCGGCATCAAAGCCGTCCGGCCGCGTGATCTCGACGGTTACGGGATCGACGAGGCGGGCTGAGAGGCCTGATGGCGTCTGGCGCGCGTCGGCCCAGGCGGCGCGAACGCTGACAGTGAGGTTGGTGGGATCGGCCGCGGGCCAGGTCAGTGTTGCCCGCGCGGGACTTGTTGTGGTGTCGAAGACGAATTCCTCGCGCGCAGGTCCCGTCACGCCCTTCAGTACCGGCGCGGTCAACGCCATCTGGCCGGGCTTGGAGGGGATGTCGCCCTGCCAGCCGACCCACACCATCGTGTAGCCCTGGCGGTGCAGGAAGCCGATGCCGGCATCGTCGGCGCCTTGCGCGTTGTTCGCGCCGGGCTGCGATGAATCGTCAAACAGTTGCGGCGCGAGCTTGCGGCCGCGATTGGGCACCTCCAGCAGCAGCGTGCCGTTGCCGCGCGTGGGATCGGCGGGCCGCAGGATCACGACGTCGGCGGTCGCTTCCACTTTGCCGTCCGGGCTGCGCGGCGCCTGCGCGAGATCGGTGATGACGGCGTTGCGATCGTCGGACGGATTGAGGGCGATGGTGGCGCGCGCGGTGATCCGCTCATAGGGGCCGACGTCACCAAAGCTGCGGCCGACGAAGGCCGGCAGACGTTCCACGATGTCGAAGCGGATGACCTCCGCCCGTAGCGCGACCGGTGAGAGGCAAACTGCCGCAATCGCACCCGCCAATATCTTGCGCATGGCCGTTCCGTCCCTGTCTGGCGCGAGAGGTTGAAATCCTCTCCGCGCTCGTTTTTGTCGCGGCCATCTATAGCATCGCAGGGTGAGGGCGCGCGGAAAATCTCAACGCATTTCAGCACCATGCAATTCGCATAGAACGTCAGACCGCAGGGTGGGTTAGGCGAAGCCGTAACCCGCCGGCGGTGTCGATACGCGGGTTGGAGCAACGGTGGGTTACGCGGAGTTTATCATCGGGCGCGCATTCGCGCGACCCGTTGGCTAACCCACCCTACGAACTGGCGGCAACCTTACCCGGCAACAGCGGCACAAAATCGTATTCGCCGACCCCTTGCAGAACCAGGAAGGTGAGCGACTTGGCGCCGCCGTTGGTCACCAGGTGCGGTCGCGTGGGTTTGACGACATAGACTTCGCCGGGCTTCAGATTCACTTCCTCTTTCGGCTCCTGCAGGAACAGCCGCATCTGGCCTTCCAGAACGTAGAAAGTATCTGACACGTTGGTGTGGGTGTGCCACGGCACCTTCTGGGTTGCAGAGAGCTGCAATTCGGTAATGCGGAAGCCGGGGCGGGCGGCGTGCTCGGCACGACGCTCGACTTCGTAAAGGTGGCTGGCGTCCTTGACTGGCTGCGGCTGGTTCATGACGGCCTCCCTCGGATCATCCGCTCCCATCGCGTGGTGCCGCGCCATGATAGCGTTGCTTTGTCATCCACGAAACGGTCAGGGGAGGTCCGCATGGCAGGCTCGCGCCAACGCAATCCGCGTTTCCGGGTTGGCGGTCACCGTGGTGGATTGCGGTTTCCGCCTGCGGCCGCCGCTGTCGTTCACCCCAGTTCGTCTTTCTTCCGCTGCTCGCCCTCGCGAAGGCGCTGCGCGATCGCCGTTCGTCTATAGATCAGCGCAGCCTCATCCGCGAGGCGCTGCGCGAGATCGGCGTGATATTGCTGCACGACGTCGAGCGCGGCTTCCTTGGCCAGCTTTCGATGGTGCTCGGCAAGGAATCTGTGCAGGTCAGCGAGCTGTTCGTCGTCCATGGGTATCGCGCCTCAGCCGCAGTCCCGAAATTATACCGCAACCTGTTGATCTTACGCCAGCTTTTGACGCGCTTGGTTACCGTCTGGGAGAACAAAATCGCCGACTGTTGCGCGGATATCGGCGACCCCGGCTCGCCCGTTAACCATCTGTTAACCATGACGGCCTAGCCTCTGGTTATTGCCAGTTATCACTAGCGGATTTACCGCCCGGTTCGTTCGAGGAGAACAGCCGATGTCTGTTGAGTTTCTGACCTATGACGCCCTCGGCGCCCGCCTGAACATCTCGCCAGCCGCCGCCCGTTCGCTCGCCAGGCGGCTCCGGCTGCCGCGTTCGCTGTCGGACGATGGCAAAGCCCTGGTGAGCATCGATCTCGCCGAAATACACCATACGCCACAGCCACCGGGCCGTCGCCAGGCCGGCCATCTCGCCCTGTTGACGGCACAAGTCGAAGCATTGCGGGCGGAGATCACGCGCCTCGAGGCAAGCTCAGCATGTCACCGCGCCGATTTCGAGCGTGAACGCGAGCGCGCCGAGCACCTTGTGGCCGAGTTGATGCATGCGACCGCCGAGACCACCGCGGCCAGGGAGGCGGCGGCCCGGCTTGAGGGGGAGTTGGCAGTCCTGCGGACCCGCGCCCGCACGGATAGTTCGATCGACAAGACGGAGCGCCGGCTGGGGCAGCTCGCCGCGACCCTGGTGGAATCAGACCGCAAGGCGGCACGTGGCTAGCTATCCCTGTCTTCTCATTCCGCAGCGTCGCGGAGCAATCGTGGGGCAACAATGACTGGCATGATCGATATCCACGAATTGAAGGCGCGCATCATCGTGTGCGGGGTCGGCGGCGCCGGCGGCAATGCCGTCAACAACATGATCGAGGCCGGGCTCGAGGGCGTCGACTTCATCGTCGCCAACACCGATGCCCAGGCGCTCACCAGTTCGAAGGCCGGGCGCGTCATTCAGATGGGCAGGCAGGTGACCGGCGGTCTTGGCGCCGGCGCGCAGCCCGACATCGGGCGCGCTGCAGCGGAAGAGGCGGTCGAGTTGGTCCGCGAGCAATTGAACGGCGCGCATATGGTGTTTGTTACCGCCGGCATGGGCGGCGGTACCGGCACTGGCGCGGCGCCCATTATCGCCAGGACCGCGCGTGAGCTCGGCATTCTCACCATCGGTGTCGTCACCAAGCCGTTCCAGTTCGAAGGCCAGCGCCGCATGCGTTATGCCGAAGCCGGCATCGCGGAGCTGCTGAAGGAGGTGGACACCCTCCTGATCATCCCGAACCAGAACCTGTTCCGGGTCGCCAACGAGAAGACCACGTTTGCGGACGCCTTCGCGATGGCCGATCAGGTGCTCTATTCGGGCGTGGCCTGCATCAGCGACCTCATCGTCAAGGAAGGTCTGATCAATCTCGATTTTGCCGACGTTCTGTCGGTCATGCGCGAGAAGGGCAAGGCCATGATGGGCAGGGGCGAGGCTTCCGGACCGAAGCGCGTGCTCAATGCCGCTATTGCTGCGATTTCCAATCCATTGATCGAGGATCCCTCGATCAAGCGCGCCAGTGGCCTGATCGTCTCCATCACCGGCGGCAGGGATCTGACGCTGTTCGAGGTCGACGAGGCCGCGACCCGCATCCGCGACGAGGCCGATCCGGACGCCAACATCATCGTCGGCGCGACCTTCGATGCAAACCTCGATGGTGTCGTCCGCGTCTCGGTGGTGGCGACCGGCA
>JBKPMC010000067.1:0-64933 GCA_046731955.1 Pseudomonadota bacterium
GTATCGAGGATGGCATTTGCAATTGCCGAATGTGGGCCGAAGAAATCATCGTCGGCCGGCGTATCATGCAGGAACTTGACCACTTCCCCCCCTACCCCGAGCGGAGATAGGCTAGGCAAGTTCAATCGATTACGTCAATTCTGTTTACTTTGTATTCGCACATACCGCGGCCGCTTGCGCGGCTGAGCGGAAGGTCCGTTACGCGGAGTAAATCCGACGTGACGTCGATCGACACGGCTTCGCCGGTCGTCGGCCGAACTTGCTTCGCATCTCTCGACTAGCTCGCGTGGCGTTTCACGCCTGCTCGCTACTCTCGGTGCTCTCGCTGTCCCACTCCACCGGCTCCAGCCCCTGCTTCGCAAGGAAGGGGTCTTCGCGGGAGTAAATCCCGCTTCGCCGTGTCCTTCGGTCAGGTGATCCTGACCTCCGTTCGCCGAACTGGGCACGCGTCTCTCGACCAGCTCACTTGGCGCCGGGCGCCTGTTCGCTAGTCTCGGCGCTCTCCATCCTCCCAGTCTATCGCTGGGAGTCCTTCGGCCTGCCGATACTTATCGATCGCCTTGCGCGCCTCGGCCTTCCTGTCGGGGCCGTAGCCGCACTCGCCGAATGACCAGCCGCTCTCTGCCGTCAGGATCATGTCAGGCTGCCGCTGGTTGGTTCTGCGCCACGGCTCGTCGGGCTGCGGCTCGAGCCGCTCGGCCTTGTCCCAGTCGACCGGCAGCTCGGTCAGGATCTCGAACGCCGCGCGCTTGCCCGCATTGCCGCTGATCTCCTGCAGGTAGAGCCGCCGAGCGCGCAGCAGCTTGTTGGAGATGCTGTCGCGCGCCTCCTCCGCGCGGCGGTGAAGCGAGGCTTCGTCTTCCCACTCGCCAAATTCGTTGAGGACCTGGCCGGGCTGCGGGCCCGCCTGCGCCGGCCACCGGGCGCGGCGGCGGTCGACGAAGGGCGGCCTCGCCGCCACGCGATCGGCGTTCTCAGCCACCACGCGCTCCGCCGAACGCCCCTCGAACAGGGCAACGGCCGAGTCCCAGGCGGCACGGAAGCCCTCCGCGCCGGGCGACTTGTAAAGCTTCTCGACCCCGTACCGGTTCTTTCCGACCGCCTCCGCAGCCATTGTCGGCGACCCGGTTCTAGCGAGCTCGGCGATGAACCGGCGCTGCAGCGCGGCCGTCCAGCCGTCCCGCCTCTTGTTCTGTCGCGGCGCCGGCTCGAACTTCAGCAGCTCTTCGATTTCTGGATCGAGCTCCGGTTCGTCGGGCTCGGCGGGATGGGATTGCGACTCGCTCATCTGCGAGTGTGGAGCAGACGAAATCCAGATAGGAAAGCATCTTGTGCTCCTGCGAAGGCAGGAGCCCAGACTCTTGTTTCTTGTTGGACTGGGTCCCTGCCTCCGCAGGGGCACTGGACCCCTGCCTCCGCAGGGGTACATCATCGCGCTCATGAAAGCCGGCTTCGTCTACATCATGGCAAGCGCACGCAACGGCACGCTCTACATCGGCGTGACGTCGGACCTGGTGAAGCGCGTCTGGGAACATCGCAATGGCATGGCCCAAGGGTTCACCAAGAAGTACGGCTGCAAGTTGCTCGTGTGGTACGAAGCCAGCGAAGACTTGCAGTCTGCGCGCCTGCGCGATCTGCAGATGAAGAAATGGAAGCGGCTCTGGAAGCTCCGGGAGATCGAGTCGATGAATCCTGGCTGGCAGGACCTCTTTCCGACCCTCATTTGACCGAGCAGCGTCACCGCCATAGTGCTCCTGCGAAGGGAGGAGCCCAGACTCTGTTCCTGGACTGAACCCCTGTCTCCGCAGGGGTACATTGAGGGTAATTGCCGGCCTTGGCCTCAGCTCTCCGCCGGGTGTAAAGGGACCCGCCATGAAGGCTCCCCACCTTCGGGCCCGGAAGGCGATGTCGTGCGCGGCGATATTCGCTTTGCTGATCCTCGCCGCTTCCGCCGCCGACGCACAGCGGCTGCCGACGGGCGGCTTTCGAAGCGCTCCCCCGCGTCACCACGGAATGCACGGCTTCAAGGGCGGGTTCTTCCCATTCTTCCCCTACGACCGGGAAGTCGTTTACATCGAGCGCGAGGTCGTCCGCGACGACCCGCCTGCCGAGAAGCAGGCTGCCGAGCCTCCTGCACCGCCGAGGGAGCCCTATGTCCTCGGCCGCAGCTACAGCTCGCTTCCGGGCGGGTGCATGAAGCTGATCGACGAGGGCGTCTCCTTCTATAATTGCAGCGGCGACTGGTACCGGCAGGTCGGCGCCGGCAGGGGCGCGCGGTACAGGGCCGTAGCGCAGCCTTAACGAGAATCCCTCCCCCTCGATGGGGGAGGGTTGGGCGGGGGTGACTTCGGAGCCCCGCTCTACGTCAACAATCACCCCGCCCCTGCCCCTCCCCATCAAGGGGAGGGGTGATGTCCCTGATCGACTCTCCGGAGAAAGGGCTTAATCTTAAGCCCATGGCGGAAGGGGCAAACGTCAAGCCGCGGTCGAGGAAGGCGGCCCAGCCGGCATCGGTGCCCGCTCCAGAGGCGCTGCCCGACCTGCCGCTGCCGCTCGACCTGCCGCGCGAGATGTTCAGCGGGCCGGGGCTTCTGGCGCTCGCCGACCTGCTTCCGGTGATGACCGCCTTCCTCGACCGCGAGGAGCGCTACCGCTTCGTCAACAAGCCCTTGAGCGAATGGCTCGAGCGGCCGCGCAGGGAGATGATCGGGCGCACCATGCGTGAGATCGTCGGCGAGAAGGCCTATGCGTCGCGGGCGCCGATGCTCGCGGCGGCGATGGCCGGCGAGCGCAAGTTCTTCGCCTCGATCTTCGACCATCCGATCCGCGGGCCGCTGGCGGTGCAGACCGACTATGTGCCGTGGTTCAACCCGCTGACCCACGAGGTCGACGGGGTGGTGGTCGTGGTCGCCGACATCACCGAGAGCCGCGCGACCGAGAAGGCGCTGCGCGAGAGCGAGGAGCGTTTCCGGCGGATCGCCAATTCGGCGCCCATCATGATGTGGGTGACGAGGCTCGACCGGGTGCGCGACTTCGTCAACGACGCCTACGTCGCATTCTCCGGGCTGGACCGCGAGGAGGCGCGGCTGCTCGACTGGCGGACGATCATCCACCCCGACGACCATGACCGGATCGTCGCCGAGTCGATCGCGGGCGAGGCGTCGCTCGAGCGGTTCACGCTGGAGGCTCGGTACAAGCGGCACGACGGCCAGTGGCGGTGGCTGAGGAGCGTGTCGCAGCCGCGCTTCGGTCCGGACGGGGAGCTGATCGGCTTCATCGGCGCGGCGACCGACATCACCGTCCTGAAGGAGGCGGAGCTCGAGCTGAGGCGCGACGTCGAGGAGCGGACTCGCGAGCTGGCGCTCTCCGAGGCGCGCTTCCGCTCGGTGTTCGACACGGTGCTCGAGGTGCTGGTGCTGATGGAACCCGACGGCACCGTCGTCGAGGTCAACAGCAAGAAGGCCTCGTGGCGGGCGGTGAACACTCGCGACGCGATCGGCCGGAAGATCTGGGACGGGCCGACCTTCCGGATGTATGCGCAGCATGCGGCGAGGATCCGCAAGGCGGTGAAGGCGGCGGCGGCGGGCAAGGTGTTCAACCAGGAGTTGCGGATGGAGCGCGAGGGCGCTCCGACCGCCTATCTCGACGTGTCGGTGCAGCCTGTCCGCGACGGTGAGGGGAACGTCATCTATCTGCTGTTCGAAGCGCGCGACATCACCGAATTGAAAAGCGCCCAGGAGCAGCTCCGGCAGAGCCAGAAGATGGAGGCGCTGGGCCAGCTGACGGGCGGGATCGCGCACGACTTCAACAATCTGCTGACGGTGGTCGTGGGCGGGCTCGACATCATCGCCAAGCGCGCCGACGAGGAAAAGCTCAGGCACTACGCCGAGAATGCGCTGGCGGCGGCGGAGCGCGGGGCGCGCCTAACCGGCCAGCTGCTCGCCTTCAGCCGGGTGCAGCGCCTGGAGGCGCGGCCGACTCATGTCGCGCCGCTGATCCAAAACATGCGGCCGCTGCTCCGCAACGTGCTGGGGCCGGGGATCCAGAAGAAATTCGACCTCGACGAGGAGTTGGTCCCGATCATGGCCGACCCGACCCAGCTCGAGGTCGCGGTTCTCAATCTCGCCATCAACGCCCGCGACGCTATGCCGGAAGGCGGCGTGCTGACCATCGCGACGCGAATCGTCCGCGGGAGCAGTGATCCCGACCTCAATCCGGGGCGATACGTGGAGCTCACCATTAGCGACACGGGCACCGGCATGACCGAGGATGTCGCCGCCCGCGCGTTCGAGCCGTTCTTCACGACCAAGGAAGTCGGCAAGGGCACGGGCCTCGGCCTCTCGATGGTCTATGGCATGGCGCGCCAGTCGGGCGGCACCGCGCGGATCGATACTGCCCCCGGTGCGGGCACAGCGGTCAAGCTGTATTTCCGCGCGGCGGAAGCGGGGCCCAAGGCCGAAAGCGCGGGTGCAGCGGGAGAGGCTGCGGATTCAGGCGCGCGCCGCAAGGCAGCCTCAGTGCTAGTGATCGACGACGATCCCGACGTCCGCGGCTTCATCGTCGCCACGCTCGAAGAGCAGGGCTATCGCGTGCGAGAGGCGAGCGATGGCGAGCAGGGTCTTGCTATCCTCGAGCGCGGGCAAGCGGATCTCATCGTGCTCGACTTCGTCATGCCCGGCCTGTCGGGCGCCGAAGTCGCGAACCGGATCCGCGCGCGACGGCCCCAACAACGAATCCTCTTTGTCTCCGGCTATAGTGAGACCGATGCGGTCAAAAGGGTGGCGCCCGATGCGCCCTTGCTCGCCAAACCGTTCCGCGCCGACGCTCTCGACAAGGCCGTGCGCAGCGCGCTTACCCATTAAGAGTCGCGGGAGTTATAAAAAAGGAAGGGGCGCAGACCCGGGGATCTACGCCCCTCCAAGGGAAGGAATGCAATGCCCGCCCTCTAACAGCACGCCGAGCGCCAGCGAAGATATCGGAAGTTCACTCTATCGAACGTTAGTGTGGTTTGAGTGCCTCACCGCACCGTTTCTGCCAAACGCTGTCCGTATGGCGCCGGATGCACTAATATCCGCTCGTGGGGAGAGGGCTGCAGCTGGCTTCAGGGCGCGTCATCGCTCTTGGGCGATTGCTGTTTGCGATTCTCTTCCTTGCCGCCATGTCGGTCGACGTATCGCAGGCCGCGCCGTTTCCTGCGCAGACCTACGCGCTGTTGGTTGCATATGTTCTGTTCGCAGCGGGATTGGTTATCGCCACCTGGAATAATTGGTGGTTGGATGCGCATCTCGCGGGCCCGGCACATGCGGCCGATGTCGTTCTCTTCACGCTCATTGTTTACCAGACCCACGGCAACAATCCCTTCTTCACTTTTTTCGTCTTCGTCCTGCTCTCCGCTGCGATCCGGTGGGGGTGGCGAGCCACAGCGCTGACCTCGATCCTCCTGACGCTGCTCTATCTGGTCGCCAGCCTGATCGCCGCCGCATCGCCGAGCGGGTTCGAACTCGACCGCTTCATTACGCGGACGGGAAACCTGGTCATCTTTTCGCTGATCCTGATTTGGTTTGGAGTGAACCAATGGCGGGCGCGGCTCCCGGCCGCCGCCGAAAGGCTTCTGACCGAGCCTTCGCTCGACAATTCGCCAATCGAGAGCAGCTTGCGCGCGGCGATGGCTGGAGTAGACTCATTGGCCGGCGCGTTCGTCTGGTCGAAGCTGCGCGACGGCCCTGGCGGGATGCTGGTCATCCGCGGCTATGCCGCCGAGGAGCTTACTGGTTCCGCCGTTGTCCGGCAGGCTTCGACGCCCTTCCTTTACGATTTGGAGAGGGAGCGGGCCCTCATGCGCGATCGCGAGGGCAACCTTCGACCCTTCGACCCGAGCGACGAAATTGGCGCCGAAACGGCTTCCGCCCTCCAACTCAGCGAGGGACTGGCGATCCCGATCTCCGGCCCGATGATGGACGGCCAATTGTACCTCGAGCAGATCCGTGGCCTGTCAACCGATCATCTCGAGATCGGCGAGCAAATAGGCAGGGCGGTCGCGGCACATCTCCAAGGGCAGGGGCTGATGAATGCCGTAAAGGAAAGCGCCGAATCCCGTTCACGACTGGCCGTTGCCCGGGACCTCCACGACAGTGTCGTCCAGTTTCTTGCCGGCGCGGCCTTCCGACTTGAAGCAATGAAGCGGTCGGAGTCCTCGGGCCGCGATCTCACACCGGAACTCGACGAACTTAAGGATCTCATGTTGCAGGAGCAGGGCGAGCTCCGCTCGTTCATCACCGCGCTTCGCAGCGGATCCCTGATGCAGCTCGCCGATCTCGCCAGAGACCTCCAGTCGCTCGCGGACCGGCTGTCTCGACAATGGAACGTGCAATGCACATTCTCGCTGAAACCCTGCGAGATGATGGTTCCGACACGCCTGCACCTCGACGCACAGCAACTCGTCCGGGAGGCGGTCGCCAATGCGGTACGCCATGCAGGAGCGAAAAGTGTAAGCATCCGGATGACTGGCGAAGGCGACGAGGTGCGTCTTGATTTCATTAATGACGGCGCACCTTACCCGAAAACGGCGGATGGCCGCCGAATGCCTGCTTCCCTGCGAGAGCGGGTCGAAGCAGCAGGCGGCGCGATCGATCTGTCCCGCGGTATGGGTGTCACCAGAGTGTCCATCTCCCTGCCGGTACGGGACGCCGCATGACCCGGATCCTGCTCGCTGACGATCACCCGATGATCCGCACGGCGATCGAGGTGCTGTTGCGCGACACGCCCTATGAACTCGTCGGGACGGCGGCGACGAGTGAGGAGGCATTGACCGAGGTCGGCCGCCTTAAGCCCGACATCCTGTTGCTCGATCTGCAAATGCCTGGGGGCAGCGGAATGGACGTGATTCGCAAACTTCGGGCAGGCGGCCCGGTACCGCGCATCGTGGTGCTTACGGCCGGAATCGACGACTCGTCCTTGATGGAAGCGTGCGCGCTCGCAGTTCCGGGAATGGTCCTGAAGAACTCTGATCCTGCCTATCTCCTCCAATGCCTTGAGCGCGTGCGTGCCGGCGGCACCTGGATTGATCCAGAACTCAAGGAGCGGGCGCAGGGGCTAATGGACACGTTCGGCGACATGAGGCGACCGCCGCTGGCCCCGCGCGAGCGGCAGCTAATCCGCTTCGTCCGCCAGGGCCTGCGTAATCGGGAAATCGCGAGGGAGCTGGGAGTCACGGAGGGCACGGTGAAGGTCTATCTTCACGCCGTGTTCGAGAAGCTCGGGGTCAGCACGCGTACCGAGCTTGCGGTGAGGGCAGAAGAGTTTCTCGCCGAAAGTTACGCGCGGAACTGATATCTAGATCAGGTCGCGCAAGCGGACGCGCGCGACCTGCGGGTTGCCCGCGCGGAGAAGGATCAGCTCGACTGTGGTCCCAGCAGGCAGGCTGCGAAGCAGGGTTCGCGCGTCCGACAACTCCTCGGCCCGCGCCGCCTTGCCATCGATGGCGGTAATCACGTCGCCCTTGAGCACTCCTGCCTGCTCCGCCGGACCACCCGGCGCAACATTTTCGACTTCAAAGCCACCATCGAGCGCGTTGATCCATAGCCCCGACCGGTCGAAGCTGCCGGCGTCCGCCGGCTGGGGCTCGAGCGGCTTCAGGTACATGGTCTGGCGGCTGTAGTCGAAAGTCGCGACGAAGCGCTTGAGCAGCCCGCTGCCGATGTTCCCTTCATAATTCGGGTCGCTGAAGGAGCCGGCCTTCGACTCAGACAGCCCCGCGACAACGCTTCTCACCTTCACCGAACCAAGGCTGAGCGACGGGACGCGTACGACATAAGAGCGAGCGGCTCCGCCGACGCCCCAGCCGGTGATGGCGCTGATCCCGGGGCGATAGCGCTCGCGTAGCCCCTGGCGCTCTACGAAGGGGCTAGTGATGTCCAGCTCGGACCGAGAGCCGGTGTCGATGTCGAACCGGGCCGGAAGACCGTCGATGACCCCACGAACCGCAGGCAGGTGATCATAGAATTTGAACGGGACCGCGGTTCCCGCGCCGCGTGGATCGAACGACGAGAAATCACTGACGGTCATGGTTTTCGCGCCATAGTCGAGCTGAACGGCAAAGCGCGCGAACAACTCGAACCCGACCATTCCATCCACCGAAATGCCCTCGATCGAGGGATCGTAAATGTTGGTGATAAAGGCGGGCTGATCGGTGAGCCGGACCGGCCCAAGCGCTATTTCGCGGTAGCGCGCATAACCGGTCGTTTCGGATTTTTCGCCAGCGCCGCTCGTCGAGCCTGCGCCCATCACTTTAAGTCCGGTCTCGGCCGCGACCCTCGGGGAAATCAGCGTATGGCCGCCGGTGTCGACTATGAAGGTGTAAGGCCCTTTGCCATTCACCATTGCCTGAACGTAGACGTGGTTATTGAGCAGCCTGAACGGCAGGGTGACAGGCTTGAGACCGCCCTCAATCGAGCCGCCCGGCGACTTAGCCTTCGGGCGAGCGTAGGTTGCAAGCGGCTTTGCGGGTCCGAAGCTCGCGCGCGTCACCGTCAGCTTCTGCGGATCCCCGGTGCCAAAATCGATGGTGCGGCTATGTGCGATCATCGCGCCTGAGACGCGGCGATAGTCGCCGTACAGCGTCTTCGTCTTGAAGAATTGCTGCGGCTCGGCAGTGCGGACGAGCATGTGGCTGTCGGCATCGAACCAGGCGTCGAACCGGCCGCCTGCTCGGGGAGTCACCGCCAGATGATCCGCGCCGCGCCCGTCCAGCGTCTCGCGACCGATATAAGTCACTTTGGCTCCGCCGCGATCGGACCGCCACCACAGGTCGGCGTTGCGATAAGCCTCGTTGACCGCGACCGGGACGCGGTCACCTCCCTCCTGATCCGTGCTGACTCCGGACACCTCCGTCTGCCAGGGAATCCGGCCGTCATAGCCGTTGCCGCCGCTGATCACAGAAAGGTCGAAGCGGTCGATGAAGGCGCCCGTCGCGAGGTCCCCGACATGGGTCGCACTTCCCGTGAGACCGCTGGTCTCCAGCGAATAGTCCAGCTCCAGCGTACCCCGCTCCGGTATGGCACCCACCGCTGCGCGGTTGGCGGCGAGCACCGCCTCGGCGGTCGGGAGCGCGGGCGTCGCAAATGCGGTGGAAGACAGGAAAGCCAAAGCGGCAAACGATGCTTTCATCGAACCACCATTGTTTGTTCAGGTGGCCGTTCCTAACGGTGCTCCCGATGGGTGGTCTTGAACGGAATTCACATGACCATTTCGCCCGCGCAGGCCCGGACCGCTTCCGCTGCGCCGCGCCCGGCCGGATGCGCCATGACCCCTGCGCGAGCCTTCCGCGCCATTGCCATCGAGAGCCGTTCGCCGCAGTCGTGCTCGCCGGTGGTTATGACGAGGCCGGGGATACTGGCCGGCACCGCGTAAGCGCAGGCGACATCATCTTTCACCGCGCATTCGAGAGCCACCTCGACCGTTTCGACCGCCCCGGGGCCGAGGTGCTCGTGATCCCGCTTCCCGTCGACTGGGAGGGACAAGCTCGGGGCCGCATCGTCGATCCCGACGCGATCGCCCGAGCCTGTGAGAAAGATCCGGTAGAGGCGCTGCACCTCCTGGCCGCCGACGTGTCCACTCGGCCTGCCGCGCCTGGGGACTGGCCCGAAGCCCTGGCCGAGTCGTTATGCGGCGATCCCTCAATGTCGCTCGAGCGCTGGGCCGAGAGCGCCGGGTTGCATCCGGGCAGCCTAAGCCGAGGTTTTGAGCGAGTTTTCGGAACGACGCCGGCCGCTTATCGCCGTGCGCAGCGTGCGCGCCGGGCGATCGAGGGTCTGATGCACACCGATATTCCCCTGAGCAGCCTCGCCTTTGACTCCGGCTTCGCGGACCAGGCACATATGACCCGCGCTGTCACCGCCGCCGCCGGCGCGCCTCCGGCCTCGTTGCGTCGTTTCTATCGGAAGGCAGGCCCAGCCCTCGACGCACAAATCTGAACGGGGGGAGCGCTCACGCGTTTCGCGACTGGGGGCGAGCGTGGAGCAAGCGTGATGATCGGTCCGCTTTTGTTGGTTTTGGCTTCGGCGTCGCCTGCCACCGAACCGCCAACGCTAACGAGCATCGCCGTCGCTCCCGCGGCCAAGGCGCTGTTCGAGCGCGATTGGGTGCTCATGAACTGGGCGCTCAAGTTTCATGACACGGACGGGGACATCCTGCTGGAGCCGTCCGAGGCCCAGGCAGCAGCCAAGGCTTTCCGCCAAATGGCCGACACTGATGGCGACGGCCGCATCACGCCTCAGGAATACCGCTCAGCGCGTGAGCTGATCCTGTCGCGACACTGAGCCTAACCCTGGTTAATGGGAGCGTCACAATCGGCAGGTAAAAGCTGCCCGATGGAACCGGCGCAAACACCCGACTATTTCCGGCGTCGCGCCGAGGAAGAGCGCGCAGCCGCGGAGAAGGCCGCAGACGAGCGGGCTGCCCATAGCCACCGGGAGCTCGCCGAAGAATATGAAAGGCGGGCCAGTGGCGGAGGTGAGCTTTTGGGCGATGAGGACCAGGAGCAGGATGGTACCTTGGCCAAGGACTTCCGCATCCTTCCTTAATCCGCGACGCGGGCCCCCTCTGCCGCCGCGCAGGTTATAAGTCTGACTTATAAGCTGTTTCGCGAGTTTCGTTGGCGCGCCAACTCCTTGTGGGAGTAGCGGCGCGCCGACGGAAACTCCGGCGAAAGATCAGCTTATGACTAAATCCAACACCTGGGCGCCCGAGCTCGGCGTTCTCGGCACCGGCCGCATGGGATCGCGGCTTGCAGCCATGTTCGCGCGTGCCGGAAGGCGCGTCATTCTTGGCTCCCGCGATTCGGACCGCGCGGCCGCCATTGTCGAGGCGCTTGGCATCCCGACGCTTCGGGCCGGTTGCAATTCAGAGGCGTTGAGCGCCCCCTCGATCCTGCCTGCCGTGTACATCCGCGATGGGCTCTACGATCTGCTCGATCGCCATTGCCGCGGCCTCCGCCGCAAGCTGCTGATCGACATCAGCAACCCCTTCAACGCCGACTACAGCGATTTCGTAACTCCCTGGAACAGCAGCGGGGCGGAGGAGCTTCAGCGGCGGTTCCCGCAAACGCGCGTCGTCGGAGCCTTCAAGAATGTGTTCTGGGAAGTGTTCGATCACCCGCAGTTCGGAGAGACGGTCAGCGACGTGCTGGTCACTGGCGACGATTCGGATGCGAAGGCCGACTTCATCCGCCTCGCCGCAGGAACGCCGTTCCGCTATCTCGACGCGGGGCCGCTGGTCCACAGCCGGACGGTCGAGCGGCTCACCTTCATCACCAGCAGCCTCGGGCAGCAGCTGCATTCCTATCCGCGGATGAACTGGCGGCTGCTGACGCAGCCGGAGAGCGTCGCCGCCTAGGCCCTTAACTGGCCATGCGCTTCGCGCCGAGGCCGATGACCATCTGGTTCGCGCGCTCGTAGCTCAATGGCTTGCCGAACAGATAACCCTGGATCTGGTCGCAACCGAGGTCGCGCATGCGCTGGAAGTCCTCGGCGGTCTCGACGCCCTCGGCAGTAACCGACATCCGGAAGCTCTTGGCGAGCTGAACGATCGACTGGATGATCGCCACATTCTCCGGCCGCGATCCGGCTTCGCGCACGAAGCTGCCGTCGATCTTCAATTTGTGGAACACGGCCTTGTTCAGATAGCCGATCGATGAATAACCGGTGCCGAAATCGTCGAGCGCAATGCCGACGCCGAGCGCACGGAGGCGCTTCAGCACATCGAGCGTCGAACCGTTATCGCCGAGGAACACGCCTTCCGTGACTTCGAGCTCGAGACGGTTGCCTGGCAGCTTGTGGCGGGCGAGCGCCTCACTGACGATGTTGGGAAGTGCGGCCTGAACCATTTGCTTGGGGCTGATGTTCAACGCAACGGTGATCGCCTCAGGCCATGACGCGGCGGCCTTGCAAGCCTCATCGATCACCCATTCCCCGATCACCGGCATGAGCCCGGTTTCCTCGGCCACAGGGATGAAGACATTGGGGGGGACAAAGCCCCGCTGCGGGTGGTTCCAGCGGATCAGGGCCTCGAAGCCCATGAGTTTCTGGCTTTTGGCGTTGATCAGGGGCTGAAAGGCGAGGTGGAATTGCTTCGACGCGATCGCCTGGCGGAGGTCGCTTTCGAGGCGGACCCGGTCCTCCTGCTCCGACTGGAGCTCCGACGAAAAATACCGAGCGCAGCCGCGGCCGGCGTCCTTCGCCTGGTAAAGCGCGAGGTCGGCCTTGAGGATGAGATCGTCGACCGTTGCGCCGTCGATTGGGCCGAATGCGCAGCCGATCGACACTCCGATGCGAATTTCGGTCTGGTCGATGAGGTAGGGTTCCTTGATCGCCACGATGATCCGGTCGGCAAGCTGCTCGACTTTCCTGCGGCTCTGGGCGTCGGTTACGACGATTGCGAATTCGTCACCGCCCATGCGGCCGACATGGCCGTCGATTCCGACTTCGTCGACGAGGCGCTTGGCGACGGCGCGAAGCACCGCATCGCCCTTGGGATGCCCGAAGGTGTCGTTGACCGGTTTGAAGCCGTCGAGGTCGAGGAACATAATCGCGCACGGCACATTTCCGGTCGTCCCTGCGCGAAGCGCCTCACCGAGAAGCTGGCGTACGCGCCCGCGGTTGGGCAGCCCCGAGAGGACGTCGACATTGGCGAGGTGCGTAAGGCGCTCCTGCGTCTGGCGGATCTCGGTGATGTCGGAGCCGACGCCGCGGAATCCCTCGAACCGGCCTGCGGTGTCGATGATCGGGTCGCCAGCAATCGAAACCCAGCGCACGCCGCGCGCGGTGCTGAGCTCCATCTCGAGCGAGTTGAACGGCTGTTTTTCGAGGAGGACGCGGCCCAGCTCGGCGTGGCCGCCGAGCAAAGCGGGAAGGGAATGGCCGAGCAGCTGGCCGGCCGGCTTGCCAAGCAGCGCGCTCATTCGCGAGCTGATGTAGCTCACGCGGTTATCGGCATCGACCTGCCACAGCCAGCCGACACCGCGCTGCTCATATTCCTGGAGGAGCAGGCTCGCGCTTTCGCTCTGGCCGCTGACGTCGGCGTTTGTCTTCAATTGGTGGAACGCCCAGCGAGCGACGGTAAGGACGCCGAAGATCGCTACTCCGAGAGTAAAAATGATCGACAGGAAGTGTTGGAACGGGATGGTGTGGCGACCGAGCAGCAGCGCACCGCCGACTCCGGCGGTGAACGAGACCATCCAGGCGGTGACGCAAGGCGGAACTACGACCAGGCCAAGCGCGCCGATCCCGAGCCCTGCCATGAGCGAGGCCGCGATCACCTGGGTGCCGGGATCGAGCGTCGGGAAGAAGTAGAGCGGAAGGCTTAGCCAGAGCAGCGCACGGGCACCCACGTCACCGACCATCAGCCACATTGGGACCCGACGACCCGAGCGGCCGACACAAGTCACCGATTGGGTGCGCGCCAGGTGCATTGCCCCGAGATTCAAGGCGCCCACGGCGGCGACCCAAGGGACGAGGAAGGCGGCCGATACCGTGCCCGAAAGGTTAGCGGCCATCATCAGGGCGGCGACGATGTTTGCGGCGGCGAAGAACGGGGCGAGCTGGGCGCGCGAAATCAGCTGGACGTCGCGCAGAGGCGAGCTTTCGCCCGTTGCGTCTCGCGTCGCCAGACCAGCTGACTCACCGCCCGGAAGTCGGGCCGAAATCAAGCGCTTATACCGATCAGGAGCTTCGTACATCCGCCCGCCGTTCCACGTCCAGCGAGCGGTCTATCCAAAGAGCGTTTAGAGGCAGTTAAGGCCGTTCATTTGCACAAGGGTCACCGCTGCCGCCTTGCTTCGCAAGCCTCGCATTGCCCGGCTCGCCCCTCTATATCCGCCAGGATGGCGACTGATAGCGCGATCCTCGACCGACGGGCGACTGTGCCTCGACGCGTATCCGACGTGCCAAAGATCCAGTCCCCCGCGGACCCGATTGCGCGCGGAATGGGCCTCAACCAGCCCTTTTTCGACGATAAGAACCGCGCTTTCTGGATCCTCCAGTCGATTGGTTGGATCGGCTATTTCTTCCTTCGCTCGCTGTCGGGCTTCGCCAACAGCATGGGCTGGATCTGGCTGGTCCACACGCTTCTTCTGACCGCGACCGGATATTCACTGACCCTTCTGATGGCGTCGCTGTTCCGGCGGCTGATCAAGATGCAGCCAATCTGGACGCTCCTGTTGTCCCTCGGAGCAGTGATGCTCGCGTCGACCGCTTTTTCGGTCATCGAGACCTGGAGTTACGCAACGTTTCTCAAGCCGACCTTCAAGCCGGTCGGGGTCGAATATCTGAGCTCAATCCTGCTCAATTTCGCGCTGCTCGCTGCTTGGGCGGCGCTCTATTACGGGATTAACTATTTCCTGCTGCTCGAGGAGCAGATCGACCAGCGCGAGAGGCTGGAGAGCCAGGCATCGAGCGCGCAGCTGGCCATGCTGCGCTACCAGCTCAACCCTCACTTCCTGTTCAACACGCTCAATTCGATCTCGACGTTGGTGCTGCTGAAGCAGACCGAGCGCGCGAACGCCATGCTGGCCCGGCTCAGCTCCTTCCTCCGCTACACCCTTGTCAATGAGCCGGCCGGAAAGGTGACTCTGGCGCAGGAGGTGGAGACTTTGAAGCTCTATCTCGAAATCGAGAAGATGCGCTTCGAAGACCGCCTAAGGCCGCATTTCCGGGTCGATCCCGAGACGATCGGCGCCCGCCTGCCCTCACTGCTCCTTCAGCCGCTGATCGAGAATGCCATCAAATATGCGGTTACGCCGAGCGAGGACGGGGCCGACATCTGGATCACGGCAAATCGCGAGGGTCAGGGCGTCCGTATCGAAGTCGCCGACAACGGCGACGGCTCAGCACCCGAGCTGAGCGCCAGCCCCTCTACAGGCGTCGGTCTGGCGAACATTCGGGACAGGCTGTCGCAGGCCTATGGCGCGGCACACCGTTTCGAGACCAGGACGAACGACAGGGGCGGGTTCAGCGTTATCATCGATATTCCCTACGAAACCGGAGAGAAGCCCGAATGACTATCCGGACCATTTTGGTCGACGACGAACCCCTGGCCACGCAGGGTCTGCAACTGAGGCTGCAGGCGCACGAAGACGTGGAGGTGGTCGGAACCGCGGCCAACGGACGCGAGGCGATCCGGCAGATCAAGACCCACAAGCCCGACCTCGTCTTCCTCGACATCCAGATGCCAGGGTTCGACGGCTTCTCGGTGATTCAGGGGCTCATGGACATCGAGCCGCCCCTGTTCGTGTTCGTCACTGCCTATGGCGACCATGCGCTTCGCGCCTTCGACGCGCAGGCGGTCGATTATCTGATGAAGCCGGTCGACGAGGACCGGCTCTCCTCAACCATGGACCGAGTGCGCCAGCGCCTATTGGAAAAGCGCAGCGCCGAGGAGGCGGAGCGCCTGAAGGAAGCATTCGCCGAGCATGCGCCCGAAGCAGCCGAAGAATTCGCCGAGGCGGCGCCCGAAGGGCCGGCCGCGAGCCGCTACGAAAAGATGATCAACATCAAGGACCAGGGGCAGATCTTCCGGGTAGACGTCGACACGATCGAGCGCATCGATGCCGCCGGCGACTATATGTGCATCCAGACCGGCGAGAACACGCTGATCCTGCGTGAGACGATGAAGGACCTCGAGAAGCGGCTCGACCCGCGCCGCTTCCAGCGCGTCCACCGCTCGACGATCGTCAATCTCGACCTCGTTCGCCAGGTGAAGCCCCACACCAACGGCGAATGCTTCCTGGTGCTCGATTCCGGTGCTCAAGTGAAGGTGTCGCGCAGTTACCGGGACGTGGTCGCGAGATTCGTTCACTAGCGGCGCCATCCGGGGGCATCGCGGGGATGGGGTGGACAACCGGCATTCTGGCCGCGGCTGCGGCGGCCGCCGCTCCGATCGTATGGTCAGTCCCGCCCATTTCGTCGGATCAATTCGAATCGCACCCTGCATTCGATCCCCGGACGGGTGATCTGTGGTTCGTCCGTTCGACGCCCGAATTCCGAGGCTGGCGGATCAAGGTCAGCCAGTGCGGAAGGACGGGTTGGACAAAGCCGGTCGATGCGCCGATCGCCGGCGATGGGGTGGAGGCCGATCCCTGGTTCAGCACCGACGGTCGAACCCTGTGGTTCATCTCGACACGCAGCACCGACGGAGTGAGCCGGAAAGACCTGGACATCTGGCGCGTTTCGCGCGGTCCCGAGGGGCGGTGGGGCAAGCCTGAGCGGCTTCCGCAGCCAGTCAATTCGACCGGGCAGGAATGGTTTCCACGTCCCGCTCCCGATGGCTGGCTGTATTTCGGCTCCGACCGCCCGGGCGGTTACGGCAAGACCGACATCTGGCGCGCACGCCAGGACAGGCAAGGCAAATGGATCGTCGAGAATGCTGGGCCCGCCCTCAACACCGCTGGGGAGGAATATGAGCCGCTGCCCTCACCCGATGGCAAGTGGATGCTGCTAAGCAGTGCCGACGCCTATTTCCGAAGCGAACGCATGCCCGATGGGTGGAGTCTGCGGGTTCGGCTCGCCCCCGAGATCAATGTCAATGGCAGCGAGATCGGCGCGGCTTTCTCGCCGACCGGAAAATCCTGGCTCTTGGCGCGGGACATGAAGGACGGCCGCTCGGGCGAGCTGCTACTCGCCGGCGAACACGAGAATTGGCCAAAGCCCTGTCCCCGCGCGGGCCGCAAATAGCCATCCGGCTGAGATTATTGTGGCGGCGGGGGCGCCGTTGTGTTCGTCATTGTGTTGGTCGTCGTATTGGTGGTCGTCTCCGTCGTGGTGTTGTTGGTAGTGGTGTTCGCCGTTGTCGCCCCTTCAGTCGTAGCCGGAGAGCCCGAGTCCGGTTCAGCGCAAGCGGCGATCATGACGGCCGCCGCCGCGGCCGCTGTCAATTTCAAAATGCGCGCAATCATTGTGTCCTCCTGACTTTCCCAAGGATATTGCGGCGGCGGCGTGCTCCCGTCGCGAGTACGAACCCTCGCGGCCGCCTCCCGGCCGCCCAACGCCTGCCCTGATCGTTTGTTTCAAATTGGGACGCTGACGCCCATGCCGATCTTATCGGGACAGGCCGCGAGATTCGTGCACTGAACGCAAGATTCTGGAAGCGCCAAATCCACGCCTGTCCGAATAGCCACGGCATGACGACCAACAGCAAAGCCGCGGCCTTCGCCGCTCTCCATGTCGCGGGCAATCCGCTGATCCTGTTCAACGCCTGGGACCCGGGAAGCGCGAAAGCGGTTGCGGAAGCTGGCGCGCCGGCGATCGCCACGGGCAGCTGGTCGGTCGCCGCGGCGCACGGGCTTCCGGATGGCGAGGCGGTTCCGATCGAGGTTGCGGTGGAAAACGCAAAGCGGATCGTGGAGGCGGTCGACCTTCCCGTCACGGTCGACTTCGAGGGTGGGTATGCCGCTGAGCCTGCCGAGCTTGGCGCCAACTTCCGACGGCTTGTTGCGACCGGCGCGATCGGCTGCAATTTAGAAGATCAGGTCGTTGGCGGCAGCGGGCTCTACCCTGCGGACGTCCAGGCGCACCGCGTCGCTGCCGCACGCAAGGGAGCGGGCGATGATTTCTTCATCAACGCCCGCACCGACATCTTCCTCCAGGCGCCGGCCGAAACGCACGACAAGGCGAAGATCGACGAGGCCCTTGAGCGGGTCCGCGCCTATTCAGATGCGGGCGCCAGCGGCTTCTTTGCACCCGGGCTGGTCGACCTCGGCCTGATCGAATCGCTATGCGCGGCATCGCCCCTGCCGGTGAACATCATGAGCTTCCCCGGCGTGCCCTCCAATGCGGAGCTCGCAGGCGCGGGCGTTGCCCGGATCAGCTACGGCCCCGTTCCGTACAACATCGCGATGCAGGCGCTGACCGCCGCCGCGCGGGAAGTCTACGGATAAAGCAAGCGGGCTAGGTCGCCACCGGGAGGCGTACCGTGACGCTGGTGCCGACGCCGACCGTGCTCTTGATCTCGAGCGCTCCGCGGTGGCGTTCCACGATATGCTTGACGATCGCGAGGCCGAGGCCGGTCCCGCCGGATTCCCTGCTCCGTGCGGGGTCGACCCGGTAGAAGCGCTCGGTGACGCGCGGCAAATGCTCGCGCGGGATGCCTGGCCCGCGATCGGTGACCGTGATGGCAACCCAGCGTCCGTCGTCGACGGCCGAAATGTCGATACATGCCCCAGGGCGGTCGCAGCCATAGCGCACGGCGTTACTTACCAGATTGTCGATCACCTGGACGAGCTGCGCCTGGTCTCCACGGACCTTCGCCAGGCCCTCAGGCAGAGCGAGGTTGAATTCGCACTGCCCGGCGCCACGCACGAGCCCCGCACTCGCGACCGAAGCCTCGACGATTTCGGCGACCGAGACCGTATCGTTGGGAGCGAGGAAGCGGTCGGCCTCGATGCGGGAGAGGCTCATCAGGTCCTCGATGATGCGCAGCATTCGGCGCGCCTCATCGCGGATCGTGCGGCCGAAGTTCGAGCGGAGCTCGGCGGGAAGGTCGTCCTCCTCGGCTAGCGTCTCGGCGTAGCCGAGGATGGTCGAGAGCGGCGTGCGCAGCTCGTGGCTCGCATTGGCGACGAAATCGACCCGCATCTTCTCGGCGGAGACCGCCTCAGACCGGTCAATCAACCGTACCAGAGAGGAGCTTCGGCCGAGCTGGCGGATCAGGAGCCGCCACGAGCGGCCAAGCTCGACGATGCCGGTGACGTCGATCTCGGTGGACTGGTGCGCGAGGATGCGTTCGAGCGCTTGCGGGTGGCGGATCGCAAGCCGCACGTCCCGGCCCTCGATTTCGCCGCCGAAAAGCGTCCGCGCTGCCGGATTGGCGAGCCGAATGACGCTGTCCTCGATGATCAGCGCAGGCTCATCGAGCGAGTCGACCAGTGCGGCTTGCGTTGAGTTGAAGGCCATCGCCGGCTCTGTAGCGGATTGATCCATGGCGGCCACGTCCGGAAAAGAAGAGGCCCCCTCGCCACGTGGACGAGGGGGCCGCCTTTCGAGCCGAAGGGGAGAGAGGGATCGAAAGGCGCTTTTCGATTTCACGCCCTAGAAGTCGACCTGCGCGCGGACCGCGAACGTATCGACGCCAAACTTGCGATCGTTGGGCGAGGTTGTCGTGCCGACTGGGAACATGCCGATCGTCGGCAGGACCGGCGGGACAGCCAAGGGATTCCCCGGCGTCGACACCGAGGCCCGCGGCCCGCCCTTTACGTTGAGATGGCCATATTGCGCCATGATGCGAACGTAATCGGTCGGGTTCCAGATCAGATTGGCCTGATATGCCGTTTGCCTTCCACCGTTGACGAAGAACGGCGCCGCCACGGAGGATGAGCCACCGTCCACGCGATCGCTCAGATCGACATATTCAACACGCCCGTTGATCTGGAACGCGCCCCAGCCGCCGTCATTGAACGGATGCAGCACCTTAACCCGGCAGAAGCTGCCTCCCTTGTAGCAGCGGGTTTCCCCGGTCAGGTAATAACCGAGCTCGCCGTAGGCCGACCAGAAGCTCGGATTGCCGTTGTATCCGGTGCCCGAGGGGATGTCGTTATTGTCGGTCTCGGCATTGCGACGCGCGATTTCGGCGGCATCCATCGTGCCGCGCACCCACACCTTCTGCGCTTCGCCCGCGAAGTGCAGACCCTTGTGAATGGCAGCGAGCTCGATGCCAGCGACGTCGTCACCCTTGGAGGCGATCGTCTGTGTATCGATGAAGCGCTGATCGGTCAGCTGCGTGAGCGGCCGCGAACGATATTGCTGTCCCAGTGCCTCACGCCGGTTCTGACGGTGCTGGAAGTTCGCGCCAACGTGCAGGCGCGTGTCCCCGAGCGTCGGCGAATAGACGCCACGAACCGACGCTTGCCAGCCGGTGCGCTGGAAACCGCCGTCGTTGATTGGCTCGTTGAAGATACCCGCCTGGAAGGTCCAGCTGTCGGCCTTCTTGTCGTTGGCGAGGAAGGCGATGCCCAGACGGCGGTTGTAATTAAACGCGTCGTGGAATGAGGTACGCTCCAAGAACGACGTGTACTTCGAGCTGGTCATCGTTTCGAGGCTCGAGAACGGATAGAAATAGCCGGCCTGCAGCGTGATCGGCGAGTTCTTCACGTCATACGCAAGCCAGATGTCCTCGTAATCGACGGCGCCCTGGGCGAAATTGAACTCGGCGCTGTAGCGGAAGCCGCCAGGGATCGTGCCGTCGGCACCGAGGGTCAGACGCCGGGCGCGGCTGTTCCAGCCGAGGTTGCGATAATCGAGGCCTACGGTACTCGATTGGCTGCCGTTGGGCAAAATGCCTTGGATCTGACCGCGCAGCTCATTGCCGCGCGGGAAGCCAGTGTAACCGGCGTCAAACTGGACCAGACCCTTGGGCTTGAAGCTCCAGCCCCCGTCCTTGTCCTCCCATTGCGGCGCGCCCTTCCATGACGGCGTCGCCTTGACCATCTGGCCTTTCACTTGCTCGATCGCCGTCTGAAGCGCGTCGACCTGTGCCTGCAGCAGCTCAATCTTGGCCTGGGCTTCGTCAACCGCCTGGGTATTGGCGATGGTTGCATCGGCCGCAGCATCGGACTGATCCGGCTCGGTGGGCACGGGCTGTTCCTGCGGTGCAGGATCCTGCGCGAACGCGGGCGCCGAGATGCAAAGGGCGCTACCAGCGAGGAGCGCGGCGGCAAACTTCAACTTCATCATTAAATCCTTCCCCCGTGGGTTCACTCGGAACATCGGCCGCGAACCTCGGCCGGTTACGACTCCAGACGCGACGGCGCTATACTCTAGTCACGCACTAGAGTATAGCGCCGTATCGATGAATGCTATTTCAGGCTCGCCAAATTGAGCGGCGACAATGACCGAGCGGCCTGCTGGCTGCGCGCCCGAATATTGTTCGGAGCTGCAATCATGCCGGCTGAACGGCGGAGATAGCCATTGGGACCGAACGCGCTCTCCTTAGTGAATTCCGCGGCAAAGGCGCGGACCGCAGGGATGGCGTTCGCATGCGCGTTCTTGATGTAGATGTAGAGCGGACGCGCGCCAGGATATTTGAAGCTGCTGATCGACTCGTACGTCGGAGTAACGCCGTTCACGGCGATGCCCTTCAGCTTATCCACGTTCTCTTCGAGGTATGAAAAGCCGAAGACTCCGACGGTGCCCGGATTGGCCTCGATCTTCTGGACGATGAGATTGTCGTTCTCGCCCGCCTGAATATAGGCGCCGTCCTCGCGGACACCCTGGCAAATGGCCTTGAATTTGTTCTCATCGCTCTTCTTGAGCGCAGCCATCGCCGCGTTCGCTTCGCACCGCGGGGTCAGGAGAAGCTCTGCCAAGGCGTCGCGGGTGCCGCTCGTGGTTGGCGGACCGTAGACACGGATCGGAATGGCTGGGAGCTTCGAATTGACGTCCTTCCAAGTCTTCGCACGGTTCGGCTTGCCGAACGGCGTCTTGGCAATCGCCATGTAGATATCGCGTTGCGTCACGTTCGCGAGCGGGCTGTTCTTCGCCGTGGCCAGAGTGACGCCGTCAAGACCGACCTGGATCTCAGTGATATCCTTGACGCCGTTAGCGGCGCATTGCTTCGCTTCCGAACCCTTCATCCGGCGCGAGGCATTCTCGACGTCGGGGAAGCGCTCGCCGACACCGGCGCAGAACAGCTTCATGCCGGCGCCCGTGCCGGTCGATTCAATGATCGGCGTGCCCAGCCGCGGATTGGCACGCGCGATGCGTTCTGCCACCAGCTTGGCGAAGGGATAAACTGTGGATGAGCCGACCGCGCGCATCTGCGAGCGGGCTTCGGCTTGAGCGGAAATGCCGAATGCCATCACCGCAGTCGCGGCGAGGCCCAATGATTTTAACTGCATTGTCGATACCCCGATAAACGGACCGATAATTCGTCCGCTGAGTCGGGTGCTAGGCTCGCGCGGGGACGGTTATTTGACGGAATTATTTCACTTCTGTGACCGTGGCCTCAGAGCAACTCAGTGCTCGCTATCGAGCGAATAGCCCGCCGACCGGACGGTCCGGATCAGGTCCGGACGATCGCCCGAATTGAGCGCCTGACGCAGCCGCCGAACGTGCACGTCGACGGTGCGGGCATCGATGTCGGGGTCGTGAGACCAGACTGCATCGAGCAGCCGCTCGCGCGAGAAGACGCGGCCCGGATGTTCGAGGAAATGCCTGAGGAGGCGAAACTCGGTTGGGCCAAGTGGGACCTGCTGACCAGCGCGACGAACCCGGTGGGCGGCCACGTCCATCTCGACATCCGCATAGGCCAGCTGTTCGCCGGCAAGGGCGGGCCTCACCCGGCGCAACACAGCACCCACGCGTGCAACCAGCTCGCGCGGGCTGAACGGCTTGGTCACATAGTCGTCGGCGCCGGTCTCAAAGCCGCGGATCCGGTCGCTTTCCTCGCCGCGCGCGGTGAGCATCATGATCGGGACATTGGCGGTCGTGGCGCGGCGGCGCAGGCGGCGACAGACCTCGATTCCGCTGATCCCCTCGATCATCCAGTCGAGCAGAATCACGTCGGGCTTTACCTCATCGACGAGGATCAAAGCCTCTTCGCCGTCGCCGGTGCGGGTGACGTCGTATCCGGAACGCTCGAAATGAAAGGTAACGAGGTCCGCAAGGGCGCGGTCATCCTCAACCAGCAGCAGACGCTTATTCGCCATCAAACCTAACTCGCGGATTTGCCCGGTCTGTCCGCCATGCGATCGCCGGTCGCGGCATAATAGACCATCTCGGCAATATTGGTCGCATGGTCACCGACGCGCTCGAGATTCTTCGCGACGAACAGAAGGTGCGCCGACTGACCGATATTGTGCGGATTTTCCATCATGTGGGTCAGCAACGTGCGGAAAATGGAGTCGTAGAAATCATCCACGGCTTGGTCGCGTTCGCATACCCTCAGCGCCGCCTGCGGGTCGCGCTCGACGAACGCGTCCAGGACGTCATGCACCATCTGGGTCGCGATTCGCGCCATCTCCGGAAGCAGCGACAGCGGCTCGATCTTCCCGACATTTTCGAGCTGTGGGACGCGCTTGGCGATGTTCTTCGCATAGTCGCCGATCCGTTCGACGACACCCGAGATCTTGAGCGCCGCGACCACGTCGCGAAGGTCGGCCGCCATTGGTGCGCGCAGCGCGATGAGCTGAATGGCACGCCGCTCGGTTTCGACCTCGAGCACGTCGAGCTTCTTGTCTTCCTCCACGACGACCGCCGCGCCTTCCACGTCGCGCTGGATGAGACAGCGCATCGCTTCGGTAATCGCATGTTCGGCGAGCCCACCCATCTGGCTGATGAGCGCGCGTAGCCGTTCGATGTCATCGTCGAAGGCCTTGAGTGTATGTCCGCTAACCTGCTGCATTGGTCCTGCTCCGATCAGCCATAGCGGCCGGTGATATAGTCTTGCGTGCGCTGCTCGCGCGGGTTCGTGAAGATCTCGCTCGTCTTGCCGTATTCAACGAGCTCGCCGAGGTGGAAGAAAGCCGTGCGCTGCGACACGCGCGCCGCCTGCTGCATGTTATGCGTAACGATCGCGATCGCATAGCGGCCGCGCAGCTCATGGATCAGCTCCTCGATCTTCGCAGTCGCGATCGGATCGAGCGCCGAGCACGGCTCGTCCATCAGGATCACCTCGGGATCGACGGCGATGGCGCGCGCGATGCACAGTCGCTGTTGCTGGCCGCCCGAGAGCGCGGTGCCGCTCTCCTGCAGCCGGTCCTTGACCTCTTCCCACAGGCCCGCGCGCTTCAGCGATTTCTCCACGATCTCCGCGAGGTACGCCTTCGAGGTCGCCAGACCGTGAATGCGCGGGCCGTAAGCGACGTTCTCGAAAATCGACTTCGGAAACGGGTTCGGCTTCTGGAACACCATCCCGACGCGGGCCCGAAGCTGCACCACGTCCATCCCGGAGCTGGTGATGTCTTCGTTGTCGAGCTCGATCGAACCGGTCACTCGCGCCGACGGGATCGTGTCGTTCATGCGGTTGAGGCAGCGCAGGAACGTCGACTTGCCGCAGCCCGACGGACCGATGAACGCGGTGACGAGATCGTCGTAGATGTTGATCGAGACATCTCTCAGCGCCTGCTTCTCGCCGTAAAAGACGCTGACACCGTGCGCGCACATCTTTGCCTCGCGTCCCGGGTCGATATTTTCGTCCGAAGTGTCCTTGATGTTGTCCAGTTGCGAAACGTCGACAAAGTGCGCGTCGGCGCGCTCGTCGAGCGGCTTCGAACCCCCATTTTCGGGATCGGGCACGGCAGGTGCCTCCTCTTCCATAGTCGACGGACCTTCCCGCTGCGCTTCTGAGGCGACGGCGGCCGACGTAGTTGGCGCCGGTGTCGTGGGCGTGAGTGGCATCTTCTCTTTCATATCCATCACCAGCGGCGCTCAAAGCGGTTGCGAAGATAAATGGCGACGCCGTTCATCAACAGCATGAACAGCAACAGGACGATGATCGCCGCGCTCGTCTTCTCGACGAAGCCACGGTCCACCTCGTCGGACCACAGGAAAATCTGGACCGGAAGGACCGTTGCGGGATCGGTGATTCCGCCCGGCGGAGCAGCGATGAACGCCCGCATGCCGATCATCAGAAGAGGCGCGGTTTCGCCGAGCGCACGGGCCATTCCGATAATCGTGCCGGTGAGAATTCCGGGAAGCGCCAGCGGAAGCACGTGATGGAAGGTCACTTGCATCTTCGACGCGCCAACGCCGAGCGCGGCGTCGCGGATCGAGGGCGGCACCGTCTTGATCGCATTGCGGCCGGCAATGACGATCACCGGCATGGTCATGAGCGCGAGCGTCAAGCCGCCGACCAACGGCGCAGAGCGCGGCAGGTTCATCACGTTGAGGAAGACCGCCAGGCCAAGCAGTCCGAAGATGATCGACGGAACAGCGGCGAGATTGTTGATCGACACCTCGATTGCGTCGGTCCAGCGGTTCCGAACCGCGAACTCCTCGAGATAGACCGCTGCGAACACGCCGACCGGGAAAGCGAGAAGCATCGTCACGATGATGGTGAGGAAACTGCCCTTGAGCGCGCCCCAGATGCCGACGGCAGAGGGATCGGTCGAGTCTGAAGCCTCCAGGAACTCGGTGTTGAAGGCGAGCCGAAGTGCACCCTTCTCCTTGAGCGCGGCGACCAACTGCTCCGCCGCCGGACTGCCCTCATGCTTGGCAGCAATGTCGACTGCGCTTCCAAGTGGCAGCCACAAAGTCGGACGACCGCGCAAGATGTTCGGATCGCGAATGATTTCGTGCGCCAACGCATTGGATCCTGCGTCGCCGAACATTTCCTCGGCCATCGGTCCGTACTCGGCGACGGCGGCCTTAGAAATTGCGCCTTCGAGGTCGGCGGAGAGGACAGCCTGCTGCGCATCCGGGCCGCGCAGGGTCGCGGGATCAAGGAACAGATCTGTCTTGCGGAAGTCGATGGTCAGCGCCGCCTCATAATGCACGAAGCCGCCGATGCCCTTCGCCGCCATGTTGTAGAGCAGGAAGGCGAGGAACAGGACCGACAGGCTAACGGCTGCGAGGCCGAAAAAGCGGAAGCGGCGTTCGGCCGAGTAACGGCGGCGCACACGCTTGTGCATAGCCTGATCAGCCCAGCGCGACGGAACCTTGCCGGCCGGAACCTCCGCTCCTCCGGCGAACGGCGCGCCCTCGATACGCGTATCAGTCATTCATATTGCTCCTGATAGCGGCGCACGATGTGGAGCGCGATGAGGTTGAGGAGCAGGGTGATCAGAAACAGCGCAAGGCCAAGGGCGAAGGCGGCGAGCGTCTTGGCGCTGTCGAATTCCTGGTCGCCGGTCAGGAGCTGAACGATCTGCACAGTCACGGTTGTGACGCTCGCGAACGGGTTGGCCGTGAGGTTCGCGGCGAGGCCTGCGGCCATCACCACGATCATCGTTTCGCCGATAGCGCGGCTGACCGCGAGCAGGATGCCGCCCATGACGCCCGGCAGCGCGGCCGGGAGCAGCACCTTGCGGATCGTCTCCGACGTCGTTGCGCCCATCGCCAGGCTGCCGTCGCGCATCGCCTGCGGAACCGCCGCGATCGAATCGTCCGACATCGAGCTGACGAACGGGATGATCATGATGCCCATCACGACGCCCGCCGCGAGCGCGCTCTCGCTGCTCGCGGAGCTGACGCCGATCGCAATGCCGACGTCACGCACCCACGGAGCGACGGTGAGGGCTGCGAAATAGCCGTAAACGACCGTCGGAACGCCGGCGAGGATCTCGAGGATCGGCTTGAGCCACGCGCGAAGCTGCGCGGGCGCGTACTGCGTCAGATAGATTGCGCTCATGAGGCCCAGCGGCACCGCGACGATCATCGCGATGATCGCTCCGATGAAGAAGGTGCCCCACAGCAAAGGAATGGATCCGAACGCACCCGACGACCCGGCCTGGTCCGCGCGAATCGCGGTTTGCGGACTCCATTCGGTCCCGAAAACGAATGAGCCGACGGGGTAGAGCCTGAAGAAGCGCAGGCTTTCGAACATCAGCGAAAGGAGGATTCCGAGCGTTGTCAGAATCGCGATCAGCGAGGCCGCGAACAGCACGACCATGACCCAGCGCTCCACTCCGGTGCGTGCGCGGAACTGCGGCGCGCTTCGGCGTAGCGCGAGGGCAGCGGCGCCGAGCGCAATGAGAATGGCTGCGGTGCCGCCGAGCAGCCCGTAACGCGACTGCGCTTCGCGGAAGCGCGGAGCGAGTCCGGCAGACTCCGGGTTGAAACCCTGCGCCCGTGCGCCGCTCGCGATCTCGCGGGCTTCCGACAAGATCGACTCACGCTGCATTTCAAAATTGGGCAGCGCCTTGCCCTCGGGACTCGAAAGCACCGCCTGGTCGACCAGGCGCGACTGCATCGGCGCCCAAGCGGCGAGCAGCAGCAAAGCGGGAATCGCGGCCCACAGTGCCGCATAGGCGCCGTGATACGACGGCAACGAATGCAGCCGGCCGGCCGTGCGCATGCGGCCGGCCCGGGTGTAGCCCACCCAGCCGGCCGCGAATGCGACAATCAGGATTGCGACGAGCGCCAGGCCAAGGCTCATATCGCCCGCCGCTCCTGCATTACTTCAGAGTGCTCGGATCGAGCGGCTTGAGATCGCTCGCCTGCTTCGCGGCGGCCGTTGCGTCCGCGCCCCCGAAGGGCACCAAGCCATGACGCTCGAGCGGACCTCCCTTGGCCCACATCTTCGCGTACATGGCGACGAAGTCCCTGAGCTTGGGCATCGCCTGCATGTGCTCGCCTTTGACATAGATGTAGAGCTTGCGGGCTCCAGGATAGGAGAGGTCCGAAATCGTGGCCTCGGTCGGAGCGATGCCGGCGATCTTTACCGGCCGGACCTTGTCGGCATTTTCATCAAGGTACGAGAAGCCAAGGATTCCGAGCGTACCGGGATCGGCCGCCACTTTCTGGACCATGAGGTTATCATTCTCGCCGGCTTCGACAAAAGCGCCGTCCTCACGCACCTTGGTGCAGATGTCCTTGTGCTGATCCTCGTTGGTCTTCTTCAGTTCCTTCATCGCCGGGTCGGTCTCGCAGCCCTTGGTCAGGTAGAGCTCGGCGAGGCTGTCGCGGGTGCCCGACGTCGGCGGCGGTCCGAGGACCCGAATCTTCACGGGTGGAAGCGACGGGTTCACGTCCTTCCAGGTCTGCGCCTTGTTCGGGCCCTTGCCGAACGGGTTGGCGGCGAGCGCCTTGTAGATGTCGGCCTGCGTCAGGTTCATCGCCGGACCGCTGTTGGACTCGATGATGGTCAGGCCGTCGATTCCGATCGGGACTTCGACGACGTTCTTCGCGCCTGCCTTCACGCAGTCGTCATATTCGCTCTTCTTGATCTGGCGAGACGCGTCCTCAATGTCCGGATACTGACTGCCGACTCCACCACAGAACAATTTCATGCCGGCACCCGTACCAGTTGATTCGACGGTAGCCGTGATGCCTGGATTGGCGCGCATGAAATCTTCAGCGACCGCCTTGGTGAACGGATAGACCGTCGAGGAGCCGACAATCTTCAGGTCGCCGCTCGCCCCGCCGCCCCCGCCTGCTTCATTTTTGGATCCGCAAGCAACCAGCAGCGCGGCCAGTGGCAACGCGATCAGCATCCTGTTCATCAGGCTGAACTCCCTCTTGTAGCGGAGTCGCCGTAGCGGCGCTTCAGGGAACCTTTTCTGACAGTTTTGTTGCCGTTTTATGACACCAACGGCGGACGCAATAACCGCGAAGCGTTGGCGCAAGCCTAGCGTTTGAGCTCGCGCCCGACCGGATACAATAGATAACGATCGTCATAATATGGCGTGCGCTCGTAGAACCAGGCGAAGCGCGCGTCGGGATCGGCCGCGAACTTGCGATCGGCCGCGAGCTTCTGCTCGAACGCGGCCTTGAGCGCCGGATCGGTCGCGAGCATCCGCTCGGCGAGCGGGGCGATCACATAGCCTTCGATATATTCGGTGCGCTGCAGGATCTCCGGAAAGAAATTCCAGGCAAGCACCCCGTCGGTGCTCTCCGGCTCCAGCATTGCCGCCGCAAGCCGCGCGAGCGGCTGATCCGACGGAACGCGCACCGATCCTGCCGGAAACGTCTCCTGACCCAGGGCGTGCGTGAAACCTTGCGCTTTGAGCGGGATATGTCCTTCGTCGGCGGGTCGGAACTGCGGTCCGACAACCCGCGCCATGTCGAGCGTAATCGTGCGCGGCTGGGCAATCGTCTCGAAACGAATACCGTGCAGGCGGAGGAGCGCGATGACATCGGGCTTGGTCGCGGGCACCCACCAGGCGGCAGGCAAAGTCACCACCTTGTCCGGCACCGCGCCGAACACTGCCATGCGCTGCGTCACAGGCCTTCCGAGCCAACGAACCTCGTTGCCGCCGGACGCCGCCGATCGATAGCTTTCGTGCGCCATGCCCTTGAAATCCGGAATGACGTAGAGCGGCTTCGGCGCCGGCTTCCATGTCACCACCTCTGTCACGGGGCGCGAAGCCTGATCGGCGGCGATTGCCGACTGCAGTCCCGCGCCTTCTGCGCCGATGAGCCGCAGCGATTCCTCCACGACGACGTACGTCCCGAGCACGCGCTGCCTGTACGGTTTGAGCGAATGAGTCTCGATCAGGATCGTCGGAATGCGGGCCAGGTCACCGTAGCCGGTCGAATAACGCGCCTGGTCGGGGTTGAGGTTGATGCCGGCGTCCGGGTGCCGCGCGTCGCGAACATCGACGTACATGCCGGGGATATGCCCCGCCATGGCAAGCGCTCGAGTGAGCGCCGGGCGATAGCGTGAATCGAGCCATCGGCCGATGTTCGGCGAGTGCGCGTAATAGCCGCTCCAGCCGTTGAACGCGAAAGTGATGTCGTATTGGTAATCGATCCCGTCGGTGACGTGGATATCCATGTACAGCGCCGGCCGGTACCTGCGCAGCAGCCCGATCATCGCGCGCATCTCGGGCGTGTCGGCCTTCAGATAGTCGCGATTGAGGTTGAGGTTCTGAGCAGTCGTCCGCCAGCCTTGAGACCGTGGGCCGCGCTGGTTGGGGCGATTGAAGGGCGACGAACGCTCGTGCCCGTCGGCGTTGAAGATGGGCACGAAAACCAGGTCGACATTGTCGAGCAACCGGTCTTTTCCGCGCAGCGCGATGTCGCGGAGCAGCATCAGCCCAGCGTCCTTGCCGTCGATTTCGCCGGGATGGATCCCCGCCTGGACGAGGACAACCGGTTTGCGGCGACCCGGCTTGGAGGCGACCACCGCATAAAGGTCGCGCCCCTGCGGCGTGCGCCCGAAACTCTCGATCCGCAGGAGCTGGGAAGCGGCCGCCAGGCGCTCCAGCCACTGGCGCGTTTCGGCGTAGGACGGCGTCGTTTCGAAATTCGCCGCTTCGGCCGGAGTGATCCACGGGTCGCCGGGATCGGCGATCAGCCGCTCGCTGGCGCCATGCCACGGCAGGACAGGCGGCAGCGGCGCCGGCTGGGTGATCGTCACTCGCGGCTGCGCGGCGGCGGGGGCAAGAGACAAGGCGCCAAGAGCGGCTGCGCAAAGGGTCCGGAGCATGGCGAACGACTAAGGCTGCGCCAAAGCAGTGGCAATTGTTGTTCCGCGCGGGCAGTGAGCGCCCGAAAGTAGACCAAGCGGAGTCGCCTGCCATGTCCGACAAGTTTGACACGTTCGCCGCCCTGCACGTGCCGGGCGACCCCGTCGTTCTCTACAACATCTGGGACGTGGGAAGCGCGCTTGCCGTTGTCGGCGCGGGGGCGAAGGCGCTCGCCACCGGCAGCCATCCGGTTGCGGATGCGAACGGCTGGCCGGACGGGCAGAAGGTGCCGATCGACTTCGCCTTCGCCAATGCGAAGCGGATCGTGAATGCGGTCGAGCTTCCGGTCACGATCGATTTCGAAAGCGGTTATGCGGTCGAGCCGGAGGAGGTTGCGGCCAACGTCGCGCGGCTTGCTGAAACCGGCGCGGTCGGTTGCAATTTCGAAGACCAGGTCATCGGCGGCGAGGGCCTTCACCCGCTGGATCTCCAGGTTCGCAGGATCGCCGCGATCCGCGACTCGATCGGCGCTCAATTCTTCATCAACGCGCGGACCGACCTGTTCCTGAAGACGCAAACCTACGACGACGCGCTGGTCAGCCAGGTTATCGAGCGCGGCAAGGCGTTCGCTGATGCGGGCGCGAGCGGGTTCTTCGTCCCGCGCCTCGCCGACCCGATGCAGATCGAGCAGGTGGTCCGCGAAGTGCCGCTCCCGCTCAACGTCATCGCGTTTCCTGGAGCACCGGACAAGTCAGTTTGGGCGAGCGCCGGAGTCTCTCGGATCAGCCACGGTCCCTTCCCTCACCGAGCGCTGATGGCGAAACTTCAGGAAATGGCGCGGGAGGCGATCGCCTAGGCGCGGCCGAAGCGCCACCAGCGGCGGGCTTGCGGTCCGGACTTCAGGACCGTCCTGCGGAACATTCGTGCGCCGGCGCGCAGGATCAGCGCGACCCACAAGGCTTGCCACAGCACGGCAGCGGCATGCGGCCACAGCTCGGGCTCCTCCGCGGCGCGCGCGAGCATCACCATCGGCGACGACAAAGGGAAGATCGCGGCGAGCAGCGCCTGAGTCGAATCCGGCGCGCCGATGGCGGTCGCGGCGAAACCGAAGACCAGAACCTGGAGGAAGGTCACCGGCATCGACAGGGTCTGCACTTCACGGACCGTCGATGCCTGCGCGCCGATGGTCAGGAATGCTGCGCCGAGCAGTAAATAGTTCATCCCGAAATACAGGATCGCAAGCGCAAGGAACGTGGGCCAGCCAACTGCCGGCGAGGGCAAAGTGGCGACCCCGCCATGCTTCACCATCTGGATGAGGAGAGCGCCTGCGCTGACCCAGACGATGATCCCGAGCACCGATGCCGCCAGCATCGCGAACAATTTGCCGACGAACATGGAGTCGATCGGAACGGCGGCGGCGATCACTTCGATGATCTTGTTCGATTTCTCCTCGATCAACTGCGACAGCAGCATGCCCGACAGCAGGATGGTGAGGAAGAACAGCAGCATCTGGCCGATCTGTGCGGTGAACGCGCGATCCCTGACGAGCGAGCCCGACGAGACGTCGACCGACTTCACGGCAAGCGGCGGGGAGACGGCTTCGTGTGTGCGCGCGCCCGCAACGATCATCCTCAACTGACCGGCCGTCTGGCCTCCGCTGCTGAGCGCGCCCGTCACCTTCGGATTGGCGAGACCGCCGGTGAGGACGGCCGCGATCGGCGGACGCTTCTGCGCGAGGAGCCGCTTTTGCTGCGCCGCGAGGTCGCGCTCAGGTTTCTCGTGCGTGAGCTCGACGACCCTATTGTCGTCGATTGCCGCGGCGAGCCGGCTCCGAGCGTCAAACAATCTCGAAAAGTCGTCTGAAGACGAGATCACCGCGACAATCGGGCGTTCGGTCTGAGTCGCGACGCGAGCCCCGATTCCGCCGAAGATCCCGCCGAGCAGCAACGGGAACAAAGGCCCGAGCAGGAAGAAGATGAAGGTTTTCGACATCACCGTCGCGGTGAAGTCGCGTCGCGCGATGACCCAGGCGGACCGGATGAATCGCTTCATTCGGGCTTCTCCTGCCCCATTGCCGAGGCTGCGGCATTGCCGGCGATGGCGACGAACGCGTCGTGGAGCCCCGGCCGCTCGATCGCCAGAGTCTCGATTCCGGCCCCGCTATCGATCAGCGCCTTGAGCAAAGGCTCCGGCCCGCCTTCGGGCAGCTCGAACACCCATTCGTCGCCTTCACGGCGTGCTCCGCCGGGAATTGCCGAACGCCAAAGGCCATCGCTGGCGCGGGTCCTGAGGCGCACAATCGGACGGAGACGCCCCCGCGCTTCAGCAACGCTGCCATCGAATACGACCTTGCCCCGGGCGATGATCGCGATCCGCTCGCACAGCCGCTCGGCATGGGCGATGACATGGGTCGAAAAAATGATGGTCGCGCCGCCCCGCGCTTCGCGGCGGATGAGCTCCTCGAGCCGCGCCTGATTGATTGCGTCGAGGCCGGAGAAGGGCTCGTCGAGGAAGATGAGGCGCGGCTCGTGAATGATAGTGCCGAGGAGCTGCACCGTCTGCGCCATGCCCTTGGACAGGGTCCGGATCGGCTTCCTAGCCCAGTCGCCGAGGTTGTGCTCAGCGAGCAGCTCGTCGGCGCGGTGACGCCCTTCGCGGAGCGGCAGGCCGCGGAGCGCGCCCATGAAGGCGATCGCGTCGCGGGAGTACATAGCGGGATACAGGCCACGCTCTTCTGGGAGGTACCCGATCTCCGGCGCGGCATCGAGCGGGCGCTCGCGGCCAAGAACGCGCCTCGTGCCGCTCGACGGATCGATGATTCCGAGAAGAATCCGCAACAGGGTCGTCTTGCCCGCGCCATTCGGGCCCAGGAGGCCGTAGATCGCGCCTGCCGGGACGGCGAGACTGACTCCATCGACCGCGCGGGTCTCGCCGAAATCCTTGACGAGATCGATCGCCTCGACCGCCGGGGCATTCGTCACTTCCGAGTGCGAGACCTGTCGAAGCACTGAAATTCCTACAGAAAACGCCGGCGCCGGTGTACAGGCGCCGCGTGCATAGGAGCCAAAGCCTTGAGGAAGCAATAAGGGCGGAAGCCACGCGTCTCGGTTTCGCGGCGTGCGGGTTCGCATGCGCCGACGCTGCCGATGCAGCAGGCCTCGACCTCAAGCGCTGGCTGGAAGCCGACCATCACGGCACGATGGGCTGGATGGAAGCTCGTGCGCACCACCGAGTATCGCCGCGTGCGCTGTGGCCAGAGGCCAAGTCGGCGATCGCATTGGGCATGAGCTATTCCCCGGCGTCGAACCCGCTGGCGCTCGCCGAACGGCCGGAGCTGGGGCGAATCTCCGCTTATGCGCAGGGCGGCGACTATCACAAGACCGTCAAGAAGGCTCTGAAGGCGCTCGCTCGATTCATCGTTGAGCAGGCTCCGGCCGAGCTCAAGGTATTCGTCGACACTGCGCCGGTGATGGAAAAGCCGCTCGCGCAGGCAGCGGGAATCGGCTGGCAGGGCAAGCACACCAATCTCGTCAGCCGCGAGCACGGAAGCTGGCTGTTTCTCGGCGTGATCCTGACTAGCCTCGACCTCGTGCCCGACCCACCTGCGGACCATGGACAGCATTGCGGGTCGTGCACCCGCTGCCTCGATGCCTGCCCGACGCAGGCCTTCATCGGACCGCACCGGATCGATGCGCGGCGCTGCATATCCTACCTGACGATCGAGCATGACGGATCCATTCCGCACGAATTCCGTCGGGCGATGGGCAACCGCATCTACGGCTGCGACGATTGCCTCGCGGTTTGCCCGTGGAACCGCTTCGCCGACGCGGCTGCAACGAATCGTGCCTTCCTGCCCCGCGCTGAACTCGCCGCGCCCAGGCTCGCCGACCTGCTCGCGCTCGACGACGCGGCGTTCCGCGAAATGTTCGTCGGCTCGCCGATCAAACGGATCGGACGCAACCGAATGATTCGCAACTGCCTGATCGCGGCAGGGAACAGCGGCGATCCGGCGCTCGCCGCCTCAATCCGCCCCCACCTCGGCGACCCCGACCGCGTGATCGCTGAGGCGGCCGAATGGGCGCTGGATCAGCTCGCCGTTTCGAGCGCGGAGATGCAGGCCGCCTGATCGGTGTCCGCGCCGGACGGCGCGCGCGTGTCGACATGGGTGACGCGCAGCTCTCCCGATCCGCTGCCGGACGGGTAGAGATAGGCGTCGAGCACGCAATAGCGCCCGCGGAACTGGAGCTTGAGACTCGTACCCTCGCGGATTTGAAGCGCGGGAGTGCCGAAATGACCGACAAGCTCGCGCGCGGTAAGGCCCATGAGATTGTTCCGCTGGACCGGCGAGGGCGTGACGGCCGCCGGCTCCGCAACCGGCTGCTGCGGGCGGGTCGCACAGGCGGCGAGGAGCAAGGCGGCGGTCACGGGGAGGAAGCGGCGCATGGCTTGAAATTGCATGCCGTACCTTCCCGCCGCAAGGTTGCCGTGCCGTGAACGCGCCGCTACGCGCGCGCTTTCTTGCCATCCAGCCGGAGACCTCATGCCAGACACGCGCCTCGACGTCCTTTGCATCGGCAATGCCATCGTCGACGTGATTGCGAATGCCACCGACGAATTCCTCGAGGCCGAAGGCCTGACCAAAGGCTCGATGCGGCTGATCGACGCCGAGGAGGCGGAGCGGCTCTACTCCCACATGGGGCCTGCGCATCAGGTTAGCGGCGGATCCGCTGGCAATACCGCCGCCGGTGTCGCCGCACTCGGCGGCCGCGCCGGCTTTATCGGCCAGGTCGCGCCCGACCAGCTCGGTGAATTCTATCGCCATGACCTGACCGCCGCGGGCGTCGAATTCATCACCCCGGCGGCCGACGTCGGCGTGCCGACCGCGCGATCGATGATCCTCGTGACCCCCGACGGGCACCGCACGATGAACACCTTCCTCGGCGCTGCGCAGCACCTCCCGGCGAGCGCACTCGACGAAGGGCAGATCCGGTCGTCGGCCATCCTTTATCTCGAAGGCTACCTTTGGGACCCGGAAACGCCGCGCTTCGCGATGGTCCGGGCGATCGAGGTAGCCAGGGAGGCAGGCCGCAAGGTCGCCTTCACCTTGTCGGACACCTTCTGCGTCGATCGCCACCGCGACGGCTTCAACGCGCTGCTGGAGGCGCGGCGGATCGATATCCTTTTCGCCAACCAGGCCGAGATCGAGGCGCTCGCCGGAGTGCCGCATCTCGAGACCGCTGTGGCCGCCGTAAAGGACAAGGTCGAGACTCTGGTCGTCACACGGAGCGAGCAGGGGGCGCTCGCGACCCGCGGCCAGGAGCGCGCGGATGTCCCCGCAGAGCCGATCGACAAGTTGGTCGATACGACCGGCGCAGGCGACCTGTTCGCCTCCGGTTTCCTGCTCGGCTATGCGCGGAACCTCGGCCTCGAGCGCTCGCTGAAACTCGGCGCAATCTGCGCCACCGAGGTGATCCAGCATTACGGTGCGCGGCCCGAAGCGGACCTCAAGGCGCTAGCCGGAGACCTTCTTGTTTAGTCCGTGATCGGACTCTTCAGTTCGATCTGGTTGCCGAACGGATCGTTGAAATAAACGGAATAGCCGTCGCCCGTTGCGCCATAGCGGACGCCCTCTTCGACGATCTCCACGCCATGCGCCGCGAGATGTGAACGCATCTCCTGCGGCTGGAAGCCGCGGGTGGCGAGACAGACATGGTCCATGTTGCGCCCGCCCTCGACGGGGGGACGCCCCCAAGCGCCTTCCTCGGTGCCGATGTCGACGAGGTCGATCAGCGACTTACCGGCTCGCATTTGAAGCATGCCATATTGCGGGAGCTCCCGATCGACGCTGCAGCCGAGGACGTCGCGATAGAAGTTCCGCGCTCGATCCATGTTGCGCACGAGCAGCACGACATGGTCCAGCTCTTCCAGCTCGAATGGTGGCGAGCCGGCCATGCCGATGCCCTAGTCGCGACCCGCCGGCGGTGCAGGTGCGCCGGGCATTGGTGGTACGCCGACTGAGCCCGGCGCCTCCGGCGCGAGTTCCGGAACCTCGATGATCCCGCGGCCGACATGGCTTCGGCTACGCGCGTAGCCGAAATAGATGAGCAGCCCGATCGCGCCCCACACGATTAGCACCATCTGCGCGATCAACGGCAGGAACAGATAGAGTCCGATGCAGCCGATGATCGCGAGCGGCGCCATGATGAAGACCGCCGGAGTGCGGAATGGCCGATGGCGATTGGGATCGGTGCGGCGAAGGACGAGCACCGCCAGCGCCACCATCGCGAAGGCGAACAGGGTGCCGGAATTGGAATAATCGGCAAGCCGGCCGACCGGCAGGAACGCCGCCGCCAGAATGACCACGATGCCGGTGAAAGCCGTCACGACGTGCGGCGTCCGGAATTTCGGGTGGACGCGGGCAAGCGGCTCGGGAAGGAGACCGTCGCGCGCCATCACGAAGAAGACGCGGGTCTGGCCGAACATCATCATCAGCACGACTGACGGCAGGGCCACGAACGCAGCAACGCCGAGCAGGTCGCCGACGCGCTCATAGCCGATACTGCGCAGCACATGCGCCAGCGCCTCGCGGGAGCAGACGAGAGGCTCGGCTGCGCCGGATGCGATGATGCTCTGGCATTGCGCGGTGAGCGCCGCGGAGCCGGGCGGGATCGCCTGGCCCATCGCGTCCTTGATCGGGTCCGCACCGATTGCGCCGATCGCTCCGACAGCGACGAGGATGTAGAAGATGGTGCAGAACAGCAGCGAGCCGATGAGGCCGATCGGAACGTTGCGCTGCGGGTTGATGGTCTCTTCCGCGGCGGTCGAGACCGCGTCGAAGCCGACATAAGCGAAGAAGATCGAGGCGGCCGCTCCGACGACCCCGTAAGTTCCCCAGCCATTCGGGAAGAATGGCTCGAAGTGCGCACCGTTCAGGACCGGGTAAGTGAGAGCGATGAACACGGTCAGCGCCGTGATCTTGACCAGCACCAGGGCGGCGTTGAAGCGCGCGCTTTCCTTGGTGCCAATGATCAGCAGGATCGTGACCAGTCCGGCAATCACGACTGCCGGCAGGTTGATGAATCCCCCGGCCGTCGGTCCTGCGGCAAGCGCAGGAGGAATGACGAACCCCCAGCTTTTCATCAGGCCGACGAAATAGCCGGACCAGCCGACCGCGACTGCCGACGCTCCGACAGCATATTCGAGGATCAGCGCCCATCCGACCATCCAGGCGAGCACCTCGCCCATCACGGCATAAGTGTAGGTGTAAGCCGACCCCGAAACCGGGACCATCGCCGAAAGCTCCGAATAGCAAAGCGCTGCCACGGCGCACACGAAACCGGCGATCACGAAGCTGACGATCATGCCGGGCCCAGCCTTCTGGGCGGCCTCGGCGGTGAGCACAAAGATACCGGTGCCGATCACGGCGCCGATTCCGAGGAGAGTGAGCTGGAATGCGCCGAGAGTGCGATGCAGCGACTTTTTCTCCGCCGTCGCGAGTATCGCGTCCAGCGGCTTGACGCGGCCGAACAAGCCCCCCTTCGGTGCTATAGTCGCCATCTATACTCCCCTCTCGAAATCCGGTGTTGTGGGCGACCCTAACGGCTGGGGTCGTGAGGGCAATCCCCCCCTTAGACCAGCAATTAAGCTCCCGCTGCTGAACAGGCGCTAACGAGCAAGCATCGGCCCGAGCGGGCGCCCGCCGAAAATGTGCAGGTGGAGGTGGGGTACCTCCTGGCCGGAATGGGGCCCGACATTGGCGAGCACGCGATAGCCCGGCTCAACCAGCCCCGCCTCCCGCGCGATCTTGCCGACCGCGCGGACCAGGCCGGCGATTTCCGAGTCCGGAGCATTGGCGGAGAAATCGTCCCAGGAGACGTAGGGTCCCTTCGGGATCACGAGCACATGCGTAGGGGCGAGCGGATGGATGTCATGGAAGGCAAAGGCAAATTCGTCCTCGTACACTTTCTTCGACGGAACCTCGCCGCGAAGTATCCGCGCGAAGATGTTGTCGTTGTCATAGGGCTGGGTGGCGTCGATAGGCATGGGTGCTGACTCCGCTTGACCGGTCTGCGTCGCCCGCTACCACAAAGGCAATGAGCGACGAGACTCCCGAGAGCCTGATCCCGTACGACGAGATCGTGCAGGACGCCCTGCGCGCGGTCGTCGGCCGCGTTCTGCGCGAGGTCGAGCAGTCCGGCGAACTTCCCGGCGAGCATCATTTCTACATCACCTTCAAGACCCGAATGCCGGAAGTCTCCATTCCCAAGCACCTGGTCGAGAAGTTCCCCGACGAGATGACAATTGTCATCCAGCACCGCTTCTGGGACCTGAAGGTCGAGGAGGACTCGTTCAGCGTCGGACTGTCCTTCGGCGGCGTGCCGGCGACCCTGACCGTGCCGTTCGCCGCTGTCACCCAGTTCCACGACCCCGCTGTCGAGTTTGCCCTGACGTTCCAGGCTGACGCGCCCGCCGAACTGCGCGAGGAACATGAGGTGGCGGAGAACGACCCGCCTGAAGCCGCCACCGAGGAGCCGCGCGAGGACGGCTCAAACGTCGTGAACGTGGACTTTACGCGCAAAAAATAACAGGGAGCCCGTCATCGCGAGCGCAGCGAAGCGATCCAGTTGGATTGGATTGCCACGTCGCTAACGCTCCTCGCAATGACGTCAAACGATGAGAGCCTAATGCCCGACACCCGCACCGAGAGCGACAGCTTCGGCCCGATCGAAGTCCCCGCTGACGCTTATTGGGGCGCCCAGACCGAGCGCTCGATCGAGAATTTCCCATTCGGCCCGCGCGAACAGCTGCCGCTCGAGATCGTCCATGCTCTCGGCTTCATCAAGCAGGCCGCGGCGCGGGTGAACGCACGCATCGGCGGCCTCGACCCGAAGCTCGCCGAAGTGATCCAGCAGGCCGCGGCCGAAGTCGCGCGCGGGGATCTCGACCGGCAGTTCCCGCTGGTCATCTGGCAGACCGGCTCGGGCACCCAGTCCAACATGAATGCCAATGAAGTGATCGCGGGACGGGCGAACGAGATCCTAACCGGCAAGCGCGGAGGCAAGGAGCCGGTTCATCCCAACGACCATGTGAACAAAAGCCAGTCGTCGAACGACAGCTTCCCGACCGCCATGCATATCGCGGCCGTACGCGCGGTGCACATGAAGTTGCTTCCCGCGCTGAAGCGGATGCACGAGCGGCTCACCGACCAGGCGAAGCGCTGGGACGGAATCGTCAAGATCGGTCGCACGCACCTCCAGGACGCGACGCCGCTGACCCTGGGTCAGGAATTCTCGGGCTATGCGGCGCAGATCGCGGACTGCATCGCGCGCGTGGAGGGCGTCCTTCCCCGCCTTATGCGCCTGGCGCAAGGCGGAACCGCAGTGGGTACTGGTCTCAACGCACCCAAAGGCTTTGCCGAGGATTTCGCAAAGGAGGTGTCCAACCTCACCCGGCTGCCCTTCACCTCGGCGCCGAACAAGTTCGCCGAGCTCGCCGCGCACGACACGTTGGTTGAACTGTCGGGCGTGCTCAATGTCATTGCAGTTGCGATCTCGAAGATCGCCAACGACATTCGACTGCTCGGCTCAGGCCCGCGCTCAGGCCTCGGCGAGCTGATCCTTCCGGAGAATGAACCCGGAAGCTCGATCATGCCGGGCAAGGTCAATCCGACCCAGGCCGAGATGCTGACCATGGTCGCCGCGCAGGTGATGGGCAATCACGTTGCAGTCACGATCGGCGGGCTTCAGGGCCATCTCGAGCTCAATGTGTTCAAGCCGCTGATCGGCGCGAACGTGATCCGCTCGATCAACCTTCTGTCGGTCGGGATGGAAAGCTTCACCGAGCGCATGCTCGACGGCACCGAGCCCAACGAGGCGCGCATCGCCGAGCTGATGGGGCGGTCGCTTATGCTGGTCACGGCGCTCGCGCCCGAGATCGGGTATGACAATGCAGCGAAGATCGCCAAACATGCGCACCATCGCGGAATTACGCTCAAGGAAGCGGGGCTGGAACTCGGCCTGATTGAGGAGGAAGCGTTCGACCGGATCGTGAAGCCGGAGACGATGATCGGACGCTAGAGCCGGTAGTTCAACCGGACTCCAATATTGTCGATGCCGGGATTCTGCCGGCCGAACAATTGTCCGTGGCTCATATGAATCCAGCTCGCCTCGATACTCAGCCGGTCGTTGATCCGCGTGCCGACCCCAAGCTCGGGCTCGAAAAGGACTCGGCTGCCGAAGTCGATCTCGTCGTTCGTCCGGTCCTGGAAGTTCTTGGCCGAGCCGGTGTGAATCGCGATGCCTAGCCCCGGCCGGACATAGATTTTCTTGCCGAACTTGGCGGAGAGCCCAATGGCGGCGTAGCTGGTCTTTCCGGCGGTATTCACAGCTCCGAACGCATACGGCTGGAGGGGCGTCCGGCCCATTCGACCACCGCGCCAGCCGAGCTGCAGGTCGGCTCCCCCTTCGATGCCGCTCTTTGTCAGCGGGGTGTCCAAATCATGCACATACAGGCCGCCAAATATCTCCCCGGCGTGCGCCGGCGCCGTGATCAACAGAGCAAGAATGGGTACCAACAATGCAACCGGCCGCACGGCGTTCTCCTACGGTCAGGCCGCTATCAATGATTCAGGGTGCAAATCGTGCCGAGAGACGGAGACATGGCGGCACCGCTGTTTCCTGCTAAGCTCGCGCGAACGGCAGGGGGACTGACCGAATGAGATGGTGGACGCTTGGCGCGGCTTCGGTCCTGTTATCGGGCTGCGCGACCCTTCAAGGAAAGCCCGAGCATCTGGTTGGCTTGTGGGGCGGCCCGCATGCCGCGGTCGAGTTTGAGGGCGGTCTCGCCGACGTTCAGTTCGATTGCGCATCGGGAACATTCGACGACCCCATCGGACTCAAGGGTAAGTTCCTGGTCAAGGGCACCTATCGCACAGGGGCGCCGGGACCCGTCCGCGTCGGGCAGATCTTCAAGAGCCAGCCCGCCCGCTATTCGGGGGAGGTCGTCAAACACGTGATGACGCTCAATGTCGTGCTTGAGGACGGGACGGCCCTTGGGCCCTTCACGCTAACAGAGGGCGCGCCGCCGCAGCTGACGCGATGCCTCTGATCAGCCCGTCTGCCAGGCCGCGATGGACCGGCTGGGCGCAAGCAGCATCCAGATGTTGAGCGTCAAATTGTCGCGGATCACGAGCAAGGGGACCAACTCCAGAACGAGGACCAGCGCGACCGAGGCCCAGACCGGTAGCTTCCGGGCCGCGACGAATCCCATGACCATCATGAGGATGTCAGAAACCGAGTTGATCACGCTGTCGCCGGTGTAGCCGAGAGCGGCCGTCGCGGTGCGATAACGTTCAATGACGAATGGCGTGTTCTCGAACACTTCCCAGGCGGCCTCGACCAGAAGCGCGGCAACGAATCGCCATTCGACCGGCCAGCGCCGGGCCACCAGCCAAAGCGCCGCATAGAAGAGCAAGCCGTGGACGATGTGACTGAAGCTGTACCAGTCGGCGAGCATCTGGCTCGTCTTCGGGCTGTCGCGGCCGCCAACCCACAGATCGACCGTTCCGCAGGTGCAAATCGGATTGCGGCCCATCGCGAGGAGGACCGCGGCGGCGATGATCACGATGCTGAAAGCTGCGATCGCAGCGCGTCGAGATGTCATTCGACCAAGGCTTAGCAGAGCAATCCGGCTTGCAAAGCGCTGCCGTCCGAACGAGAGACCCGCGCATGCTGCGTTCTTATGGCCCCGGTTGCGACGGAAGCATCGTCGAAACGAAGCTCGAAGACATTCCAAAGGGGGCGACCTGGATCGACCTCGAGGAGCCGACCAAGGAGGAAGAGGCGCTGGTCGAGCGCTGCGTCCACCTGAATGTTCCGACGCAATCGGAGCTCGCCGAAATCGAGCCGTCGAGCCGCCTCTACGAAAGCGATGGCGCGCTTTACATGACGATCAGCGTTCTATGCGGAGTTGCGGATGGCCAACCAGCGACCACTCCGATTGGATTCGTGCTCGCGGACAACCGGCTCGTCACGGTCCGTTACGCGACCCCGAAACCGGTTCGAGTATTCGAAGAACATGTGCGGCGCGAGCCGGATCTTGCCCGCGACGCAGCGACCGTCCTCGTGCGCATGCTCGATGCAATCATCGACCGGCTGGCTGACGAGCTCGAGAACCTAAGCGGCGAGATCGAGAAGATTTCGCACCAGATCTTCCGCAAGGACATGGAAGGTCGGCGCATTCCTGCGGACCGGCTCACGGCATTGCTCACGCGGATAGGCCGGGCGCAGACTCTGCTCGCCAAGATCCGCTATTCCGCAGTCAGCACCATTCGAATGCTGAGCTTCCTGTCCGGCTCAAACTGGGTCCACGAAGAGACGCACAAGGAAGTGCGGCATCACATCACCAGCCTCAGCACGGACGTAACCTCGTTGAGCGAGCATGCGACCTTCTTGTCGGACAATTTGATTTTTCTACTCGACGCCTCGCTCGGGCTGATCAGCATCGAGCAGAATGCCGCGATGAAGCTCTTCTCCTGGGCGGCGCTGATCTTCCTTCCGCCGACACTCATTGCCGGGATTTATGGCATGAACTTCGAGCACATGCCGGAGCTCAAATGGCTGTTCGGCTATCCGATGGCTCTCGGCCTCATTGTCGCCGCAGCCGTGCTGCCGATTTGGTATTTGAAGCGCCGCGGCTGGATCTAGTCGCTGGCTGTCAGCTCAGCCGACTCGACCGGTGTTTCCTCGACAGCGGCAGCCGCCGCCCGGCGGCGGGCAAGCGCGGCATAGGCCAAGGCGAGATCGCCGGCGACCTCGACATCCTCGCCATGCTCCTTGCAGAAAGCGGCGGAGCGCGCTTCGGCGGCGCGGCGGCGGAAATAGTCGGTGTCGCGGCTCATAAGTGTGTCCCGGTTGTTGGGCGGTCAATCCGCAACTCGAAATCTATTGCGCTCCCGTGCTGATTTGGAGTGGGCGGGCCGTCGCTCTGGCGCAACATCAGTTCTGCTCGGCGCAACGGAACGGCGAGGTGGCCGTTACTGCACCGCAACCATGGCTGAGCAGAACCAGAAGAGCTGGCTCGAGTGGCTCGGGTGCCGCGTATCGGAATGGGTGGCGGATGTCGCTGGCCACCCGTTTGCGCAAACCGGATTCCTTCTGTTCTGCGGCATTTGGTTCGTGATCGGGTGGCGCGTCGACATCCTGACCGCCGGTCTTTCGATCCTGGCGATCACGCTCACTCAGATGGTTCTGAACCGGCAGAACGAGCGGGAGATCGACGATCATCGGCGCGACGTCGGGATGCACGCGAAGCTCGACGAGCTGATCGCCGTGACTAAGCCGGCGCGGAACGACTTCGTGGCAGTCGAGGAGAAGGAAGAGGAGGAGATCGTCGAGCTCAAGGACGGGGTGAAGGAAGCGATCGAAGGGAGTCCCGATGTGGACTCGACGGAAAGCGAAACAGCCGAACTGGCCGTCGATGCCGCAGCCGACAAGCTCACGCGGGATGCCCGAAAAAGGTCCAACGGCAGGAAGGCGCCGAAGAAGTAGGTAGCGCGAGCGAAATAGCCGACCCTTTGCGGCATGGACCGCAGCTTGATAAGGGCCGCCCCGCCGCCCATTTCGCTGGTGGCCCCAGCATCACAATCAAAGGCAAAAGCGATGATTCCGACCGGCCAGGACAGCTTGCAGACGCGCTCAACCCTGACGGTCGAATCCCGAAGCTACGCTTATTACTCGCTCCCTAAGGCCGCCGAAGCGCTCGGCGATATTTCGCGTCTCCCCTTCTCGATGAAGGTTCTACTCGAAAATTTGCTGCGCTTCGAAGATGGCCAGACGGTCGCCCGCGACGACCTACAGGCGATGGTCGACTGGCAGAAGGAGCGGAGGATCGCGCGGGAGATCCAGTATCGGCCGGCGCGGGTGCTGATGCAGGATTTCACCGGCGTTCCAGCGGTGGTTGACCTTGCCGCGATGCGCGACGCGATGACCAGCCTCGGCGGCGACCCGCAGAAGATCAATCCGCTTGTGCCTGTCCACCTCATCATCGACCACAGCGTGATGGTCGATGAGTTCGGCACCCCCAGGGCTTTCGGCAAGAACGTCGAGCTCGAATATGCGCGCAACGGCGAACGCTACGAGTTCTTGAAATGGGCGACGCAGGCGTTCGACAATTTCCAGGTCGTTCCGCCGGGCACCGGCATCTGCCACCAGGTCAACCTCGAATATGTTGCCCAATGCGTCTGGACCGGCGAGGACCAGACCGGCGAGACACTCGCTTATCCGGACACGCTCGTCGGCACGGACAGCCACACGACCATGGTCAACGGCCTCGGAGTGCTGGGCTGGGGCGTCGGCGGGATCGAGGCGGAAGCGGCGATGCTCGGCCAGCCGGTCAGCATGCTGATTCCCGAAGTGGTCGGCTTCCGCCTGTCAGGCGAACTGCGCGAAGGCATTACGGCCACCGACCTCGTCCTGACCGTCACGCAGATGCTCCGGCAGAAGGGCGTCGTCGGCCGCTTCGTCGAATTCTACGGCCCCGGCCTCGACAGCATGACCGTCGCTGACCGAGCGACCATCGGCAACATGGCGCCGGAATATGGAGCAACTTGCGGCTTCTTCCCGATCGACCAGCGCACACTCGACTATCTTGAGCTGACTGGCCGAAGCCCGGAACGGATCGCGCTGGTGAAGGCCTATTGCCAGGCGCAAGGTCTGTGGCGCGACGCTTCGGCGCCCGAGCCGCTGTTCACCGACACGTTGGAGCTCGACATGAGCTCGATCGAGCCATCGCTCGCGGGACCCAAGCGTCCGCAGGACCGGGTGCTGCTGAGCGACGTCGACGACCAGTTCAACCGCGAGCTCGAGCACACTTACCGTAAGCACAACGATCCCCGCGTGCCGGTCGAGGGTAGCGCGTTCGATTTCGGCAACGGCGACGTCGCGATCGCGGCGATCACCAGTTGCACCAACACGTCAAACCCATCGGTCCTGATCGGGGCGGGCCTTCTGGCGCGGAAGGCGCGCGAGAAGGGCCTGGAGAGCAAGCCGTGGGTGAAGACCAGCCTCGCGCCGGGCAGCCAGGTGGTGACCGATTATCTCAATGAGAGCGGTCTTAGCGACGACCTCAATGCACTCGGCTTTGATTTGGTCGGCTATGGCTGCACCACCTGCATCGGCAATTCGGGGCCGCTGGCCGAGCCGATCAGCAAGGCGATCAACGACAAGGATCTGGTCGCGGTCAGCATCCTCAGCGGCAACCGGAATTTCGAGGGCCGCGTGTCGCCCGACTGCCGAGCCAATTACCTGGCCTCGCCGCCGCTGGTCGTCGCCTATGCGCTCAAGGGAACCGTCCGCTCCGATCTGATCCACGAACCTATAGGCACAGGACGGGACGGCGACCCGGTCTACCTCAAGGACATCTGGCCTTCGAACGAGGAGATTCGTCGGCTCATCGATGAGCACGTCCACTCCGAGATGTTCCGCAGGCGGTATGCCGACGTCTATCATGGCGACGACCGTTGGCGCTCGATCCAGGTGACCGGCAGCGCGAACTACAGCTGGCCGCCCGAATCCACCTACATCCAGAACCCGCCTTATTTCACCGGAATAACCATGACTCCGACACCGCCGGGGGACATTTCAGGCGCGCGGGCACTGGCGGTATTCGGCGATTCGATCACCACCGACCACATCTCACCTGCCGGCGCGATCAAGCCCGACAGTCCGGCCGGCCGCTATCTCGTCGAGCACGGAGTCAACCGCGCCGAGTTCAACAGCTACGGTGCGCGGCGTGGCAATCATGAAGTGATGATGCGCGGCACGTTTGCCAACATCCGCATACGCAACCGGATGCTCGACAATGTCGAGGGCGGCTTCACGCGATACGCGCCTACTGGCGAGACCATGCCGATCTACGACGCGGCCATGGCCTACAAGAACGATGGCGCGCCGCTCGTTGTCCTTGCAGGCAAGGAATATGGTACGGGAAGCTCACGCGACTGGGCGGCGAAGGGTACGATCCTGCTGGGCGTGCGCGCGGCCATTGCGGAGAGCTTCGAGCGCATTCACCGGTCAAACCTCGTCGGCATGGGAGTGCTTCCGCTCCAGTTCCGGGATGGCGAGAATGCCGAGAGCCTCGGCCTCGACGGCAGCGAGACTTTCACGATCACGGGCGTCGCAGGGATCCAGCCGCGCCAGGACGTCGAGGTGCAGGTGGCCCGAGAGGACGGCAGCGCGATGACCTTCACCGCGAGGTGCCGCATCGATACCTACAATGAGCTCGAATATTTCCGCTCGGGCGGCATCCTTCACTACGTGCTCCGGAGGCTCGCAGCGGCGTGACAGCGCAGGGACTTGGCCTTCTCGCCCTTGTCCTGGCGGCGGCTTTCACCGGTGCCGCATTCTACGTCACCATCGCCGAGCATCCGGCGCGAATGCTGCTTCGAGTCGAGTATGCGGTCCTGGAATGGACCCGATCCTACGCTCGCGCGTCGGTGATGCAGGCGAGCCTCGCCGCATTGGGCGGGATTTGCGCGGTGGCGGCGTGGTGGCTTGGCAAGGACGCGCTATTCCTGGCCGGCGGGCTCGTTCTGCTCGCGAATTGGCCGTGGACATTGCTCGTCATCAAGCCGGTCAACCATCGCCTCGTCGCCCTCAATGACAATCGCTGCTCGGCTGTCGAGGCTCTCCCCTTACTGAACCAGTGGGCGCGGCTGCACGGCGTTCGGGACGGGCTCGGCCTCATTGCGACGCTGCTGCTCGGCCTTGCATGTCTCCGGCAGGCGGCGTGACTGCCGTCGAGCTCGCGGTCGAGGTTGCTGGCTGGACGGGCGCCGCGCTTATCCTGGGAGCCTATGCTCTTCTTTCGGCGGGCAAGCTCACTGGCCGGTCACTCACGTATCAGCTTATGAACGTGGTCGGTGCAGCCGGTTTCGTGATCAATGGCTGGTGGCATGGCGCCCTGCCGTCCGCCGCACTCAACGTGCTATGGCTGCTGATCGGAGCCTTCGCGTCATGGCGGATCTTGAAGAGAAGAGAATCGTCGACCTCAGCCATGTGATCGAGCATGGCATGACGACGTACAAGGGCCTCCCCGGGCCGGCGATCTGCGACTTCTGGGAGCGCGAGAGCACTGCTGGCAATTACGACGACGGTTCGACCTTCCAGATCGGGCGCATCGACATGGTTGCGAACACCGGCACTTATGTCGACAGTCCGTTCCATCGTTACGCGGACGGCGCCGACCTGGCCGATTTGCCGCTTCCGTCCCTCGCTGATCTGCCTGGCATTGTCGTCCGGCTCCCGTGGGAAAACGACATCATGATCGACGCCGCTGCGTTCGAAGGCCGGGAGGTGAGTGGCAAGGCGGTGCTGGTTCACACAGGCTGGGACCGGCACTGGCGCACCGACCGATACGGTATCGAGAACCCGTTCCTCACCGGCGACGCCGCGGACTGGCTGATCGAGAATGGCGCGGCGTTCGTCGGCATCGACAGCAACAATATCGACGACACCCGCGGCCGTTCGCGGCCGGTCCACACCAAGCTGCTCGGCGCCGGCGTCGTCATCTGCGAGCATATGACCGGCCTCGGGCAACTCCCCGACGAGGGCTTTCGCTTCTCCGCAGTGCCACCGAAGGTCCGCGGGATGGGAAGCTTTCCCGTGCGCGCTTACGCGGTGCTCGGCTAGGGCAGTTCGGCGATCCGCACCTGCGAGCGCTCCCGCTTGATCGTGCCGAGGATCTGCTGCCTCAACCGCTCGAACCGCGCATCGCCTTTCATACCGGCGAAGGCAGGATCGAGCGCAGGATCCACGTGCAACCAAGGAGGTGTTGGCAGCCAGTTACGATTGACCGCACTCGCGAGAAGCGGGAGCGCCTCTTCGGTGCGGCCTTGTGCCGCATAGACTCGCGCGAGCAGCGCTGAACTGGAAGGCGAGCGGTCCGTGGCCGCCCTTTCCTTTGCGACGGTCTCGGCTGCCACGAGTAGGCTCTTCGCATCGTCAGTGTGATCGCTTTGGCGCAGCGCTACGGCGACGATCGGCGCTGTTAAAAGGAATTGATCATCGGCACATAGCCTCGCGAACTCTTGAGGGGATAGCTTGAGCGAGAGATACATGTCGGCAAGCTTGGCACCGCGGCCGCTCAGGACATAGACCCTGCCCGCGTTCGAAGGGAGCGGACTACACATGAAGAAGTTGGGCGCTAGAATGCGCTGCGACTCGAGCATGTCGAGGCCCTTCGGGTCGTTCCGCCACAGGTAAGGGGCAAAGTCGGGCACGGCGGGGTTGAGTTTATAGGCCTCGTCGCCATAACCCAACGCAAGAAGAATGCCCGACAGGGTGGCCGAGATCGCGGGGCGGCCCTCTGATCGCCCCGTCTTCAGATAGTCAAGGCCCATGTTCGCAGCTTCGGCGAGGTCTCCCTTCTCGGCCGCCAGTTCCATTTGGATGGCAGTGACCAAGTGCTCCGCACCGAGCCTCTTTTCCTTGTCGATCAGCGTCTGAATTCCGGCTTTATCCCCGGAGTCATAGAGCACGCTCAGCTCGCTCAGCACGGCGGGCCAGAACAGCGGCTCGACCTCCGCCGCCCTTTTATATGCCTCCAGGGCCCCCCGCTGGCGACCTTCGCGGCTGTAAGTATTGCCGAGCCAAAGCAAGGCCTCGTAGTCGTTGGGATCGAACTGCACGGCGCGCTCAATTGCCGCGCGTGCCACGGGACCGTCGTAATTCAGTGAAAGCGCAAGTGCCGCGTGACCCGACGCAAGGTTGGGTGCGAGTTCGATAGCCCTGCGCGCAAGTTGCTCGGCATGCTGGGAAGGGTTGGAGTTGCTCCGCGAAATTGGAGTCATGATGTAGGCGACCGACAGGGTAGCCCAGGCAGGCGCGAAGTTTGGATCCATTCTCACGACCTGTTCAAGCTCATTGCGGGCGGCGCGGTAGAGCCGCGGGTCGCGACTGCGGATCTTGGCCCGCGCGTCGCTGTAGAGGACGTAGACATCGCCACTCGTCGCTATGTGCTCGGGCTTGATGCCGCCACGCTCGGCGAGTCTCCCGCGGATGTGTCCTTCGATCTCGCTCGCGATCTGCGACTGCAGCGCGAATACGTCGTCGAGCTTTCGGTCGAAGTTCTGACTCCACAGCTGCGCACCGTCCTTCGTGCGCACCAGGTTGGTGCTGACGCGAATCCGGTCACCCGCCGTCCGCACGCTCGCCTGCACGATATAATCGGCCGCGCGCTTCGCAGCGCCTTCCCCTTTTTGTGCGAGTTGCTCGGCGGTATTGGGACCCAGGACCACGAGCTGCGGGTTGCGGCCAATCGCCTGACGCGTGTCCTCCCACATTCCGGCGACGAGGCTGGCGTCGCGCTCGTCGAGGCTCTTGAAAGGAAACACCGCGAGCACCGGCTTGTGCTCTTCGGTCGGGTGATCAAGTGTGAGCAGCAACGCTGTAGCCGCGGCGACCAATAGAAGAGCCGCCGCCATCCACCAGCGGTTGGGCCGGAGGCGTTCCCATATCCCGGCGGTTGCCGGGACAGCTGACGGTGCTTCCCTGCCCGAAACCAGCGCCTCGACACTGCCCTTGAGCTTGGCCCAGCCAGGGTGCGACTGGCTGCCGCGCCATCCCTTCAGCTTCGCGCACTGGATCTGGTTGAACGGCATGGGGGGCAGAGCGCCGTCGAGGGACGCCTGGACCAGCTTGCCGGTGTTCCGCGCAAAGTCGGCCTCCGCCCGCACCCATTGGGACTTTCCTGCGGTCTGCGACCAGAGGGTCACGACGGCCTTGGCCGCCTCGAGGTTCCGCTCGATGACTTCCGAATAGGCGCGATGCGCCGGCAGGTCCGCGTCCCACCAGACGTCGAAACCCGCCGCCTGCAGGGCCCTGGCCACCCGCCGCGCGGCTCCTTCGTCTTCACGAGAATAGCTAATGAAGACGTCCGCCATGCAGCCCCCTACGCAACGTCGGGAGCCGCTATAGCATAGCTAATTGCGCTGCGTTTCCTCCGATATGGATGGAAACCAGTCGGGGATGATCGCGCCAGCGAGGTCGTCGATGCGGCGGTGTTCGACGGCGAGGCCGAGATCGGGATAATGGACCTTCGTCCGCGGTCCGGGCTGGTCCGTCTCGACGACCAGCAAGCGGCGATTGATCTTCTGCCGCCAGTTCATCCGCGCCGTATTCTCCTGGCCGACAAAGCAGCCCTTCGTGAAGCTGACCCCGTTCAACTCCGCGGCGTTGCATTCGAGCCAGAGGATGTCGCCGAGCTCGGCGCGGCCCTCGGTGACTCCGAGGCACAGCCGATGTTCGAGCCAGTCCGTTGCGGACTCGCCAGACGGCGCGATCCACCTGTTACCAAGCTCCGGCAGTCGCGGGTCAGGCGGACCCTCTCCGTCGGCCTTAGACCAATGCACCCCAAGCGATTGGTCGCGCTCGATCCGGATTGGCCGGCGCAGGCGGTAGATCGATAACCGCTTGATGAGGTCGTCAGCGGCTGAAGCTTCGCAGTCAATCAGCAGGTCATCGCCGCCGGGCCAGACCAGAAAGTCGAACAGGCATTTGCCCTGCGGCGTCAGCAGCCCGGCCCAGACCGGCAGCTCGCCGCTCACATCGCTGGTGACGAGCCCGTTCAGGAACCCGCGCACATCCTCGCCGGAGAGGCGGACAAGAGCTCGATCGGTCAGGGTGGTCGCGGGCATACCCCTTAGCTAAGGAGCCGGCGTGGCAAATCAAACGCTGACCATCCGCCGTCCCGACGACTGGCACGTGCACCTGCGTGACGGCGAGATGCTGCGTTCGGTCGCGCCCTATACCGCGCGGCAGTTCGCTCGGGCGATCGTGATGCCCAACTTGGTTCCGCCGATCACCACTGCCGAGGCTGCGGCTGCGTACCGCGACCGAGTCATTGCAGCGGCGGGATCGGGCTTTAGCCCTCTAATGACCTGCTATCTGACTGACGAAACTGACCCGGAAGAAATTGCGAGCGGGTTCGAAGGGGGTGCGTGGATCGCGGCGAAACTCTACCCGGCTGGCGCGACCACCAACAGCGCGTCGGGCGTGACTGACATCCGCAACATCTATCCTGTCCTCGAACCCATGCAGCGAATTGGGATGGTGCTGTGTGTCCACGGGGAAGTGACGGACCCCGACGTCGACGTGTTCGACCGCGAGGCGGTGTTCATCGAGCGGGTGCTTGAGCCCGTGGTGCGCGAGTTCCCGGCGCTGAAAATCGTGCTCGAGCATATCACGACTGCGCAGGCGGTGCAGTTCGTCCTCCAGAGCGCCGACACGATCGGAGCGACCGTCACGCCGCAGCATCTGATCCTCAACCGCAACGCGATGTTCGCCGGTGGCCTGAGACCGCACGCTTACTGCCTTCCCGTGGCGAAGCGCGAACAGCACCGGCTCGAGGTGCGTAAGGCGGCGACGTCGGGGTCACCCAAATTCTTCCTCGGCACCGACAGCGCACCGCATACACGGAAGGCCAAGGAATCGGCGTGCGGCTGCGCGGGCATCTTCAACGCCCCGTTCGCGCTCGAAAGCTACGCGACCGTGTTTGACGAGGAAGGCGCGCTCGAACATCTCGAGGCGTTCGCGTCCGAGAACGGCCCGCGCTTCTACGGCCTTCCGCTTAATGAAGGCACGGTCACGCTGGCACGCGCCGATATTCAGGTGCCCGAGGAAATTGCCGGCGTCGTGCCGTTCCATGCCGGCGAGACTCTGCGCTGGAGGTTCGTCAGCTAGCCTGGCCTCCACGTCCGGTGCTGCCGATCACCGCGCCGAAATGGTCCTCGAGCTGCCGGTAGCACTCGCAAGAACGTCGCTTGAGCCCGGCCCGATCGGTGACAGAAACGACGCCCCTGCCAGTCGCCACTAGACCCTCTTCCTGGAGCGTTCGGATCACCGCATTGACCGTCGTGCGCTGCACTCCGAGCAGATCGGCGAGCGCCTCCTGGGTGAGCTCGATCCGATCGCCTGCGCGGTCCTGGGCATGGAGCAGCCAGCGCGCCGCCCGCTCGGGAATCGAATGGAAGGCGTTACACACAACCGACTGCATGACCTGTGCGAGCAAATAGTCGGAAAAGCGGCAAAACAGGTCGGCGATGAATTTCGAGCGCTGCTTGGCATCCTCCAGGGCTTCCATCGAGACCCGGAAGGCTGGACCGCCGACGAGGACGACCGCGCGCGAGAATGCCGGCGCATGGCCGCAGCTCACGATGCCGCCGACCGCGCCTTCGCGCCCAACCGAGGCGACCTCAGCCGAGCGGCCGCCGGAGAGCTCGACGCTCATCGAAATCATGGTGGGCCCGACTGGGAATAGGCTGGACCGGACCTGCTCGCCGCGGTGAAGGACAACGTCTCCGACCGCCAGTTGCGTCATCTCGCCAAACGGCTCGACCAATGCTCGGGCTTCCCTGGAAAATGTCGAGAGCAGGCGATTGCCGGCAAAGGCCTCGTCAGCCTGGATAAGATCGTCTGTCGTTACCTGTGCCACTGTGTTTCTCGCGAGAAGTCGCGGGCCAGTTGTTAGGTCGGCGGGCCGACCTGCCCGGGACAACAACGCCGGGCGGAGAAAGTTGCTTCGTTACATTGAGACCGGTTCGACGCTCTGGCGACTGCCGGCCAGAAGGCAGTCGGCGACGAGCCGCATTGGGGCCACATCGACCAGGCTTCGCCGCTCGTCGATCAGGTCGACGAAGGTGCGATAGATGTCGGGATATTCGCCCGGCCCGTCATCGGTCTGGGTCTCGCCGTTGAGCGAAAGCACCGAGCCGCCCTGCTCCAGCCGGATACTTGTTCCGTCGGTCGTCTCAATCGTGATTGTCCACTCTTCGCCTTCGGTTCGGCGCCAATCGAGGCTCGCTTTAAGCGGACCGTCTGCTGCCGGACTGGAGAAGCCGATGTTGGCTGCGATCGGGGTCTGCGCATTTTCGGGCACGCTGAGATCGGCTGTCTCAACGAAGAGCCCGCCAGGAAAAATCTTCGTCGCGATCGAAAATGCGTTGATGCCCGGGTCGAACACGCCGAAGCCGCCCGGCTCCCAGATCCACTTCTGGCCGGGATGCCATTTGTGAACGTCCTCGTGCCAGACGATTTCCATCGACGCGACGCGCTGGCCGGCGAGCGCTTTGGCCGCCGCATCGACCGTCGCGTGATGCTGTGCGTGCCAGGTGGTGAACAGGCTGACCTGCTGGGCCTCGGCGAGGCAGGCGAGATCGGCGATCTCTGCAAGGCCCGCTGTCGGCGGTTTTTCGAGCAGGCAATGCAGACCGGCAAGAATGCATTCGCGCGCAATTTCGTAGCGCGGGCCGGGAGGAGTCGTGATCGCGACGGCTTGCAACCCCTCGATGCTGTGGATCAGCTCGCGCCAGTCGGTGAATTTCCGGGCGACGCCCTGTCCGGACCGGCTCGAGCTGGCGACCAGATCGAAGCGCGGATTGGCGGTGATCGACGGAACATGCTGGTCCTCGGCAATCTTGCCATAGCCGAGAATTGCGATCCTGATCGGCTGCATCAGCGCCCCAATGCAGCGACATAAGCGCGCGCCTTCTCGGCGGTTTCGGTGGCCGACTGGCTCGGCTTGTAGAGCCCGCCGCCGAGCCCGAAGCCACTGGCGCCTGCGTCGAGCCAGGCCTGCATATTGTCGGGCTTGACCCCACCGACGATGACCATCGGCACGTCCCTGGGAATGACTGCCAGTTGCGCCGAAAGCACTGTGGGCGTTGCTCCTTCGGCCGGGAACAGTTTGAGTGCCGTGGCTCCGGCATCGAGCGCCGCAAAAGCTTCCGACGGAGTGAAGAAGCCGGGGCTCGAGACCATCCCCGCTGCCGCCGTCGCGGCAATCACTTCCGTGTTGGTGTTGGGCGCGACGATGATTCTCCCGCCGGCGTCGCGCACTTCCGCAACCTTTGCCGGCGTCAGCACAGTTCCTCCGCCGACCAGCATCTCATCGCCGAACCTGGCGACAAGCCGCTCGATGCTTATGAGCGGTTCGGGCGAGTTCAGTGGCACCTCGATGATCCGGATTCCGGCGGCGAGAACCGCTTCGCCGATCGCCTCCGCTTCATCCGGCGTGACTCCGCGGATGATGGCGATCAGCGGGCATTGATCGAAATATCGGCGAAACAGGTCGAGCGCGCTCATGGAATCAACTCCGCAATCTTTTTAGCTCCGGCCAGAAAGCATTGCTCGCCGTCGAGTTCGATCGGATCCCGGCCCAACGCCGCCAGGGCGGCTGAATAAAGCTTCGTGAGCTCAGGACGTCCCATCACAGTGACCGTGGCCAACAAAGGATAGGTAAGGCCGATCCGCACGTCCGTGCCGATCAGCAGCCCGCTGATGTAGGAGGCTGCATCCTCTTTCCTGGCCTCACCAAGCAGCACCCGCGCGCGGATTCCGAAAAGATCGGCTGGAAGCGCCCCCCGGTCCATGGCGTCCCTGACCCCTGCCGCGAATGACTCTCCGGTTGTCACCTCGTCGGCCAGCAAGTCGGAGAGGATGCTGTGCCCCTTCAGCAGATTGAACAGCTCCCCGGTCATGACGGTGAGAAACGTCACGATGCGGCCGCCGCGAATGAGGACCCATTTGTTGTGCGTCCCGGGATGACAGACACCCGAATCTGGGTGGATCATGCCATCGGCGAGCGCGCCGAGAAGCTGCACTTCCTCGCCGCGCATGACATCGGCCCGGCCGTGGCCACGGTAGGAGAGGCCCGGCACGATCGCCTCGCGTTCGCCCGGCCAAACCAGGGCATGGGCAAGCTCCTCGATTCCCGCCGGACAAGGCACGTAGGGCGAATCGAGCCATCCGCGGTTGGAACCGACCATGCCGGCGAGCAGCAGCGGATGATCGCCGAGACGCTCCCGGATTTCCGCGATCGCTTGCGGGAAGCCGCCTTGCGGTATCGAGAGAACGCCCTTCGCGTCCTCGAATTCGCCGATGCACTTCCCGGAGCCGTCGATCCTGTAGGCGCGACGGTTGGTCGTGCCCCAGTCGACCGCGATGAAGCCGTCCGTCCAGCGCATGGCCGCGCCCATAGCCGAAAAACTCGTGACGGCGACATGGCCTCAAAGGTTTTCTTTTTGTCATCGAGCACTATCGAACAGCGCCATGCTCGCCGACTCGACGGTCCGCTGCGTCGCCGACGTCCACGCCGTTCTCGGCGAGGGGCCCGTGTGGGTTGCGCGCGAACAGGCGCTCTATTGGGTCGACATCAAGGGCTACAAAATCTTCCGATTGACTGAATCCGGCGAGCAGAGCGAATGGCCGACGCCGTTGCGGATCTGCTCACTCGTCCCGCGAGCTTCGGGCGGTTTTATCGGCGGGACGGACCAGGGGATCGCGCTCATCGATCTAGAGTCGGAGCAGTTCGAGATCATCGCCAATCCCGAGGAGCACCTACCGCACAACCGCTTCAACGACGGCAAGGTCGACCGGCAGGGCCGGTTCTGGGCCGGAACCATGGACGATCTCGAAACGGATGCCACCGGGACATTGTACCGGATCGATCCGGACCTGCGCTGCACGGCCGTAGACACGGATTACAGGATCACTAACGGACCCGCGTTCAGTCCCGACGGGCGGACCATGTACCACAGCGACACCCCGCGGCAGGTCATCTATGCCTTCGAGCTCGACGCGGACGGAAGCGCACGCAACCGGCGCATCTTCCTCCAGTTCGGCCCGGGAGACGGCAACCCGGACGGCATGACGGTCGATTCCGAAGGCTGCCTGTGGATCGCCTTCTGGGGCGGCTGGTGCGTCCGCCGCTACTCGCCCGCAGGCGAATGGCTCGAGACGGTCAAACTGCCGGTTTCCCAGCCAAGCAGCTGTGTCTTCGGCGGTCGGGATCTCGACCGGCTCTACGTCACCACCGCGAGCGTCGGGTTGGATGAAGAAAGCTTAAGGATGCAACCAAATGCGGGAGGGTTGTTTATGTTTACACCGGGTGTGCGGGGGCTGGAAGAAGTCCCCTTTGCGGGCTGACGAACACACGTGACGAGACTTTAGGAGACTGAGTCATCGCCAACTTCATGTTCGCGACCGGGATCGAGAACAGCATCCCGACGATCGACCACGGCAAAACTCGCATCGACGAGATGGCTGTCTGCGGCCATTACGACCGCTGGCGCGAGGATTTCGACTGCGTCCAGGAAATCGGAATCAATTTCCTCCGCTACGGGCCGCCGATCCACAAGACCTACCTCGGCCCCAACAAGTTCGACTGGGAGTTCGCCGACATCACCTTCGCGGACCTGAAGCGCCGCGACATCACGCCGATCGTCGACCTGTGCCACTTCGGCGTCCCCGACTGGCTCGGCAATTTCCAGAATCCGGATTTCCCGCGCCTGTTCGCGGATTATGCGGGAGCATTCGCGGAACGCTTTCCTTGGGTGCAGCTCTTTACGCCGATCAACGAGATGTTCATCTGCGCCGTCTTCTCGGCCAAATATGGCTGGTGGAACGAGCAGAAGAAGGACGACCGCTCGTTCATCACGGCGATCAAGCACATCGTCAAAGCCAACATCATGGCGATGATCGAGATCCTCAAGCGCCGGCACGATGCGATCTTCATCCAGAGCGAGAGCTCGGAATATTACCACGCCGACAGCCCGGCCGCGATCGGCCGAGCCGAGGTCCTCAACCAGATGCGCTTCCTGTCGCTCGACCTCAATTACGGGCGACGGGTCGACAGCGGCATGTACCAGTATCTGCTCGATAACGGCATGACCCGCGAGGAATATGAGTGGTTCCTCGACCATCGGCTGAAGCAGCACTGCATTCTCGGCAACGATTATTATCAGCTGAACGAGCACCGCGTGTTCGCTGACGGCCACACCGTCGCGGCGGGTGAGACCTTCGGCTATTCCGAGATCACTCGGCAATATTACAACCGCTACCGGCTTCCGGTGATGCACACCGAAACCAATCTGTGGGAAGGGCAGCACGGCGACGAAGCGGTCAAATGGCTGTGGAAGGAATGGGCGAATGTTCTGCGCCTGAGGAACGTCGGTATCCCGACCGTGGGCTTCACCTGGTATTCGCTGACCGATCAGGTCGACTGGGACACTGCACTTCGCGAGCAGAACGGCAATGTGAACCCGCTTGGGCTGTTCGACCTCGACCGCAAGATCCGCAACGTCGGCAGAGCCTACAAGCAGCTCATCGCTGACTGGCGGAACGTGCTTCCCGCGCAAAGCGTCTGCCTGATCGTCCCGATCAAGAAGATCAGCGAACATGACGAGCAGGATGCAGCCGGACGCGACCTCGACGAAACCCGGCTCGCCGGCGAATGAGGTGTAGGTGACCCCGCTAAAGATCGGAAAGATTGAAACCTTCCACGTTCCGCCGCGATGGCTGTTCGTCCGCGTCGAGACGGAGGATGGCGCGGTCGGCTGGGGCGAAGCGAGCCTCGAAGGCTGGGCCGAGGCGGTCGAGGGCGCATTCGAAGCGTACCGCGACCGTTTCATCGGCGCGGACCCGTTCCGGATCGAGGACATCTGGCAGGTCGGTTACCGCGGAGGTTTCTACCGCGGCGGGGCGGTGATCATGTCGGCGCTCTCTGGGCTCGAACAGGCGTTATGGGACTTGAAGGGCCGCGTGCTTGGCCTGCCCGCCTGGCAGATGCTCGGCGGCAAGGTTCGCGACAAAGTCCGTTCCTACGCCTGGATCGGCGGCGACCGCCCGCACGAGATCGCTGAAGCTGCAAAGGAGCGCAGGAACCAGGGCTTCACCGCAGTCAAGATGAACGCGACCGCCGAGCTCGATTGGATCGGCACGCCCAAGTTGTTCGATGATGTGGTGAAGCGGGTCGAAGCGGCGCAGGCGACCGGAATGGATGTCGGCCTCGACTTCCACGGCCGAGTCCATCGCCCGCTCGCCAAGCAACTCGCCAAAACGCTCGAACCGCTGGGGTTGCTGTTCATCGAAGAGCCTCTGCTCTCCGAGAACCACGATGGCCTGGCCGAGATCGCCTCGCTCGTCTCCACCCCAATCGCGCTCGGCGAGCGGCTCTACACCCGCTGGGAGTTCAAGCCCTTCTTCGAGGCGCGAGCGGTCGACATCATCCAGCCAGATCTCAGCCACGCCGGCGGGATTCTCGAGGTACGCAAGATCGCAGCGATGGCCGAGGCGTATGACGTTGCGGTCGCGCCGCACTGCCCGCTCGGGCCGCTGGCGCTCGGCGCCTGCCTGCAGATCGCGGCCTGCACCCCGAACCATGCGATCCAGGAGATCAGCCTGGGCATCCACTACAATGTCGGCGGGCACGATCTGCTGAACTTCTGCGTGAACAAGGAAGCACTAACGCCGGTCGGCGGCTATCTGCCGGTGCCCGAGGGGCCGGGGCTCGGCATCGACATCGATGAAGCCGCGGTGCGCGAGGCAGACAAGGACCGTCATCGCTGGCGAAATCCGATCTTCCGGACGAGCGACGGCAGCTTCGCCGAGTGGTAGTACCCCTGCGCAGGCAGGGGTCCAGCCCAATCAAGAAAGGAGTCTGGGCTCCTGCCTTCGCAGGAGCACAGTCAATTCAGTGGCATTTGAAGCGCTCGAACGGCTCCAGGCAGGATTTGCAGCGCCACTGGGCCTTGCATGGCGTCGAGCCGAAGCGGCTGACCTCGACCGTATCGGTCGAACCGCATTGCGGGCAAGTCGCCGTCGCCGACGGGCTCGGCGGGGCGATGCCGTAGGCGTGCAGACGCTCACGGCCTCGCGGCGTGATCCAGTCTGTCGTCCAGGGCGGGAACAAAACGCGCTCAATCGCAACGTCATGGAAGCCCCCCTGATCGAGCGCCTCGCGGATAGATTGCTCGATCGCGACCGTGGCCGGACAGCCGGTGTAGGTGGGACTGATCCTGACCCGCGGCGGATCGTCGGCGAAGCCGCGGACGATGCCGAGATCGGTGATTGTCAGCACCGGAATCTCGGGGTCGGGCAGGTCCTCGAGCACGGCCATGATCGCCGACTCATCCAGGACTGTGACGGCGACGTCGCTCATGACGACAATGTTACACCCGTTCGAGCGCGAGCGCGATTCCCTGGCCAACGCCAATGCACATGGTTGCGAGTGCCAGCTTGCCGCCGTTCCGTTGCAGTTCCTCGGTTGCGGTCAGCGCGAGGCGGGCGCCGGACATTCCGAGCGGATGGCCGAGTGCGATCGCTCCGCCGTTGGGGTTCACACGCACGTCGTCATCGGGAATGCCCAGCTGGCGAAGGACGGCGAGGCCTTGGGCGGCGAACGCCTCGTTCAATTCAATCGCGTCGAAGTCACCGATCTTGAGGCCGAGGCGCTTCATCAGCTTTTCGGTGGCTGGTGCCGGGCCGATGCCCATGATCCGCGGCGGAACGCCGGCGACGGCCGCCCCGAGCACGCGAGCACGCGGCGTCAGCCCGTTACGCTTAGCCGCTGCCTCGCTGGCGATGATGATCGCAGCGGCGCCATCGTTCACGCCTGACGCATTACCTGCGGTCACGGTGCCGTCGGCGCGGACGATGGGTTTTAGTTTCGCCAAGGCTTCGAGCGTCGTTGCGCGAGGATGCTCATCCCGTTCGACCACGACCGGATCGCCCTTGCGCTGCGGGATCTCGACCGCGACGATCTCAGCCGCGAGTCGGCCGTTGGCCTGGGCCTTCGCCGCTTTCTCCTGGCTCCTCAGCGCGAAGGCGTCCTGATCCGTGCGGCTGACCTGGAACTCCTGCGCGACATTTTCGCCGGTGCTCGGCATCGTGTCGTCGCCGTAGGCCGCCTTCATCTTCGGATTGACAAAGCGCCACCCGATGGTCGTGTCGTAAATCTCCGCATTACGGTCGAAGGCGCTCATCGCCTTGGGCATGACGAACGGCGCCCGGCTCATGCTTTCCGAGCCGCCGGCGATGATCAGCTCGGACTCGCTCCCGCTGATGGCGCGCGCAGCCATCGCCACGGCGTCGAGTCCTGAACCACACAGGCGGTTAAGCGTCACTCCGCCCGAGCTGTCGGGAAGCCCGGCAAGCAAGCCCGCCATGCGCGCCAGGTTGCGGTTGTCCTCGCCGGCCTGGTTGGCGCAGCCGAGAATCACGTCGTCGAGCTCGTCCCAGTCCATATCCGGATTTCGGTCGATAAGCGACTTGATCGGAATCGCCGCGAGGTCGTCGGCGCGGATCGAACTGAGGGCGCCGGCATAGCGGCCGATCGGCGTTCGCACCGCGTCACAAATGAAAGCTTCGGTCATTGCGCGGCTTAGATGACCCCGCGCCGCATTTGATCAAGCTCTATCGACTCGAACAGAGCCTTGAAATTACCCTCGCCGAAGCCTTCGTTGCCCTTGCGCTGGATGACCTCGAAGAAGATCGGGCCGATCACGTTCTGGGTGAAGATCTGCAACAGCAGGCCCTGACCCTCGGTCGGCGCCCCGTCCATGAGGATGCGCCGCTCTTCCAGCGCTTCAAGGTCTTCTTCGTGCCCTTTGATCCGCTCCGGGAGCAGCTCGTAATAGGTGTCGGGCGTGTCCTGGAACGGAATGCCGCGCTCGCGCAGGATGTCGACGGCGGTGTAAATGTCAGGCGTACCCAGCGCGATATGCTGGATTCCCTCGCCCTTATATTCGCGCAGGAACTCCTCGATCTGGCTCTTGTCGTCCTGGCTTTCGTTCAGCGGGATGCGGATCTTGCCGCAGGGCGAGGTCATCGCCTTGGAAAACAGGCCGGTGACCTTCCCCTCGATGTCGAAGTAACGGATCTCGCGGAAGTTGAAGAGCCGTTCATAGAAGTCGGCCCAGGTCGCCATGTTCCCGCGGTTCACATTGTGGGTCAAATGGTCGATGTAGGTGAGCTTGCTGTCGGCCTCGGCCATCCGCTGCTGCCAGTCGGGATGGAAGTCGAAATCCACGTCATAGATCGAGCCCTTCGCGCCATAACGGTCGACGAAAAACAGGCGCGATCCGCCGATGCCCTCGATCGCCGGAATGTCGAGTTCGCCGTCGCCCTTTTGCACCTCGACGTTGGTCGCACCGAGGCGGATGGCTCGTTCGTGCGCGGCCTTCGCGTCCTTGACCCGAAAAGCCATGGCGCAGGCGCTTGGCCCATGGGCCTGGGCATATTCCTCCGCATAACTGCCGGGCTCGGCGTTGATGACGAAGTTGCAGTCGCCCTGCTTGTGCAAGGTGACGTTCTTGCTCTTGTGCCGCGCGATCTCGGGAAAGCCCATCTTCGTGAACAGCGAGCGCAAAAGCTCGATGTCGGGCGCGGTATATTCGACGAACTCGAACCCGTCGGTTCCCATTGGGTTCTCGAGGCCCAACGGGCCCTTCTCGGCGACTTGCGTAGCCATGGGGAATCTCCTTTGCGGCCCAACTGCTCCCGCGGCTGTTCCATTGCAAGATTGGGCAGCACTCAAGTAGATTCCAGCGATGGACGACGAACTTCCCGATGGCTGGACGCTCGAGGAAGGCGGCAAGGCACTCCTGCGCACATTCAAGTTCAAGAATTTCAGCGAAGCGTTCGCCTTCCTGACCCGGGTCGCGCTGTACGCTGAGAAAATCGATCACCATCCCGAGTTCACGAATGTCTGGAACCGTGTCGACTTTCGACTCACGACCCATGACACAGGCGGAGTGACCGAACGCGACCGGAAGCTGGCACGGGCCATCAACGAGCTCGCGGGTGGCTGAAGTAGCGGCTTCGGCCAGGCGGCCGAAGGGGTCCCGCCTTCAGATATCTCGCGGTTCCGCGGCCATCGCAGCCTTCTCGACGATCGTCGAATGGTATGATTTCACGCTCTATCTCTATTTTGCGACGGTCCTTGCGCGGGTTTTCTTCGGCGGCGGCGAGACCTCGCTTCTAATCACGCTTGCTGGCTTCGCTGTGGCCTATCTCATGCGTCCGCTCGGCGCGATCTTCTTCGGCCATATCGGGGACCGTTACGGGCGCCGCCGGACCTTGCTGCTTTCGGTCGCCGTGATGACCGCGGCGATGCTCGCAATCGCCCTCCTTCCGACCGCAGCGGCGATCGGTCCTGCCGCGGGCTGGATGCTTCTCCTCTTGCGCTGCGTCATGGGGTTCGCGGTCGGCGGCGAATATACCGGGGTCGTCGCTTATCTGCTCGAGGGCGCTCAGCCGCACCGGCGAGGCCTCATTACCTCCTTCGCTGCAGCGGCGAGCGAAGTCGGAGGCCTGCTCGCCGTCGGCCTCTCGGCGCTCACGGTCAGCGCCATGAGCAGCGCGAGCCTGGACGCCTGGGGCTGGCGCATTCCTTTCCTGTTTGGCGCGGCGCTCGCGGGCAGCGTCTGGATCGCGCGCTCGATGATGCACGAATCACCCGATTTCGAGCGGCAGCGCGCCGACGGAACGGTGCCCACGAGCCCGCTGCGGTACACTCTCAGGCATCACCGCGTGGGCATCGCACGGGGCTTCGCGATCTCGGCGCTGGGATCAATCACTTATTATGTGGGAATCACTTACGTTCCGGCGTTCCTGCACACCGCGGGTGCCATGCCCGAAAGCGAATCGCTGTGGCTGTCGACGCTGGCCGCAGTGGCAGTGATCCTCGTAACGCCGTTCACCGGCGCCTGGTCCGATCGGGTCGGACGCCGAAAGGTCCTCCTGGCCCTCTGTCTCGCCAGCGTCGCCCTGCCCCTTACCATGTTCATGCTGATGGCGGGCGGATCCAGGACGGAAGCGCTGGTCGGCGCAGTGGTTTTGGCCCTGGTGGCCGGCGGCGTGAGCGCGGTCGGCGCCGTCGCCACAGCCGAGCAGTTCCGCGGCGAGGGTCGACTCAGCGGGCTCGCCCTGGGGGCGACCTGCGCGACGGCAGTCTTCGGGGGCCTCACGCCTTTTGCGGCGCAGCTGCTGATCGAGAGCACCGGCTGGCCCGGCGTTCCTGGCGCGATGATCGCACTGGTGGCCGTAACCGTCCTCCCCGTGCTCTTGTTGATGCCGGAAACCGCTCCCATTGGAAGAACAGTCAAAGTCCCCTAAGCTGGGGTTTACTGTTGATAATTGTTCGCAACAGGAGATCTGGTCGTAAACCGCAAGTAATCGATTAATTAATGTGACATTCTATTGACGGAGGTTATGGTGTAAGGGCGAGCTCGGCGCTAGTGCCCCACATCCTCAAACAAGTCGTCGAATGGTGTCAACGTCGTGCTGAGCAAGCGGTCGTCTCGAATTTTCTCGTTGATTAACTGGACTTTGGTCAGCCTTGCATTGCTGTTCGGAGCCGCGACGCTGATCGCGAGCGCCTTCACGGCCAGGCCTCCACTGCCCGTGACGCACGAGGAGTTTGATGCGCGGCTCAAGTCGATCCAGAGTGTCGACGAGGCCGTCGCCTACGTCCAGGGAATGAACCCACGAAACGACCCGCGATCCCTGGCCGATGCTGCGGACGAGTTCGTGAGACGGCGCTTCGTCCACGGCTATTCCGAGTTCCTGCCCGCCCAGAACTGGCTGGCCTATCTCGCGGGATTTGGCTGGTACGACCTCAAGAGCCCGGTCCTGCCCGAGGACATTCTGAAGTTCCGCCGCGCGGCCTGCAGCCAGCAGTCGATCGTCTTCCAAGCCATCGTACGAAAGCTCGATCTCGATGTTCGGTCGGTCCGACTGGTCGGACACTTCGTCTCCGCAGTCAGAATTGGAGACGATTGGCGCGTCTATGATGCCAATCGAGAGATCGAGCCGCGGTCCTATCCGCTTTCGCTGATGCTGGAGGGCGATCTGCGCGTCCAGCAGATCTACAACGTCGCATACAAGGGGCTGAACGTCAGGGACCAGGCCTCGGCGCGCGAAATCATCCCGTCCCCGGTCAATGCGAACCCGGCGCCCCAGGGCGCCCTTTTCCAGCGCGTGACCTATTTCTTCAGCCATTTCGGATGGGCGCTGTTCCTGGGCTTGTTCCTGGTCGTGAACACCGTTCGCGCCATGATCAGTGCCCGGAACGTGCGCGCCTGGCGCGAGGAAATAAAGGCGCAAACACCGGCGGAGTGACCCGAAATCCGGGGGTGCCGTTCCCTCGCAATCGCGGCTCAGGGCGTTATAGGCCGGACGATGGCCGACCAGGCGACCAAAGGCGAGTATCGAAGCGGACATGATCCGCGCACCTTGCGCGACGCGCTGGGCTGCTTCGCAACCGGAGTTACGGTCGTCACCTGCCTCAAGCCGGACGGCGAGCCGGCGGGGCTGACGGTCAATAGCTTCACTTCGGTTTCGCTGGACCCGCCGCTGCTCCTTGTCTGTCTGCACAAGAAAGCGGCCAGCGCCGATGCGCTGACCAGTGCCCCGAATTTCGCGATCAACGTGCTCCAGACCGGCCAGCAGCCTGCTTCGATCCGATTCTCAACTCGCGACGAGGACCGGTTCGGGACTACACCCTGGTCGTGCGGCGAAGCCGGTGCCCCGATCCTCAAGGATTCGCTCTGCGTATTCGAATGCGAGCGCTTTGCGGTCTATGACGGCGGAGACCACCACATCCTGGTCGGCCAGGTGGTGAAGGCGAGCTTCGACGCCGGGCTCGACCCGCTGCTCTATTTCCGCGGGCGCTATCGCCGACTGCACTTCGACTGATTAGTCGACGATCAGCTCTTCAGGATGGCGAGTGAACTGCCGGACGATGGGTACGATCAGTCCGCCGACGATGATCCCGACAATCGCCGCTCCTATCGCGTTCACGAACCATTCGATCACGCTCGACGCCATACCGAACGCCTTGCCCGCCGAATGCGCGAGCTGGTGGATTGCATGCGGCACGGCTTCGAAGAGATGCATCACCTCGAGCCCATGGAGGATGATTCCGCCGCCGACCCAGAGCATCGCCGCCGTGCCGATCGCGGATAGCGCCGTGAGGACCTTTGGAACGATGTGCACCAGCGCATCGCCGAAGGCGCGCAAGCTCTTCGACCTCCGCTCGGCCATGTGC
>JBKPMC010000068.1:0-41673 GCA_046731955.1 Pseudomonadota bacterium
ACCGGCACTTACACCAACGGTGACGGATTCGCCTCGGAGCGCGGCGTGTACAACGTCCAGTTCATCAACTGCAGCGCAAGCGGCAACGGCGACGGCGGGTTCGACCTCAAGTCGTCGAACACGACCCTGACCGCCTGCTACGCCGAGGACAACAAGCGGAACTACCGCATCTGGGGCACCGACGTGACGATCAAGGATTCGGTCGGCGTCGACCCGCACAAGCATGTCGACGGCGCCTCGGGTACGCAGTGCAACATCTGGGTCGACGTCAACGCGCATAACGTGAAGGTCGTTGGCGGCTATTACGTCGACTCGGGCAGCGCGACCGATGTCGTCCATAGCGATGGTGGCGACATCACCTTCAGCGGAACGACCATCTGGCACGCATCCAGCGGTAACGTTGCGACAGGCTCCGGCATCTCGGGCATCGATCCATCGCTGGTTCACTCGGTCTCCGCGACCGGCAGCCACTCCACAAACGGTGAGCAGTACTTGCCTGCAGGCGAAACAACTCCCGTTCCGGCGCCAACTCCGACTCCAACCCCAACCGAGAAGACTCTGAACGGCACGAGCGCCGGTGATACGCTCTCGCCTACGACAGCAGACCATTGGAAGGTGAACGGACTCTCCGGCGACGATAAGATCGCCACACTTGGCGGCAACGACACGATCGACGGCGGGACCGGCAGGGACACCATCAACGCGGGTGCCGGCAACGATTTCATCATCGGCGGAGGCGGTGCGGACAAGCTCACCGGAGGTGCGGGCAACGACACCTTCGTGTTCAAGGCGGTCAGCGAATCAAGCAAGAGCGCGGGTGACGTGATCACTGACTTCACGCACGGCGCCGACAAGATGGACCTGTCGGCCATCGACGCCAGCACGAAGGTGACCGGCAACAACGCCTTCAACTTCTTGAGCGAGGCCGTCTTCACCGGCCATGCCGGCGAGCTCAGGGTCGATCACAGCGACTCGACCAAGACGGTGGTCCTTGGCGACACCAACGGTGACAAGGTCGCGGATTTCTCGGTCACCTTGACCGGGCATATCGACCTCACGAGCACCGACTTCATCCTGTAGCCGCGGGGCAGGGGAGCCCTTCGCGGGCTCCCCATGTTCAGCCCCCGCATTTGGCCCGCGTCCGGCGCTCCTGAATCGCTTGGCGGCCAGGCCGTATAGCATTCGGCGGCCGAGCTGATCGGGAGGATCGCTTTCGACAATCTGCGGCCGAGTACCTTTACTCCATAGCTACTTCTTCCTGCGTGAGCTCTCGCGGTAGGTGATGGTCAGGCGCTGCCCGAAGAAAACGTCGCCACGTACCGCCACTACACTGGCTTCGGGCATTCTCGCGAACTTGACCTTCTTTTCGGCAGGTCGGCCCGAAGCTTAAATCGGCTCGGAGAAACCTTGGCTTGCGGAGATGTACCGATTGGATGGCGGCATCGCATGTGCTGAATTCAGCGACCGCATACAGGGCATTCCGGAGACGGCGGGTGCTGGCACGAGCGCGGGCGGTGACGCTCACAAACTATCACGAAGTAGCGCGCTTTGTAGGCCTTGACCCGTACGAGATGCTGGCCGCGGCGCGCCTGAAACCGGCCGCTCTGCTCGATCCAGAGAATTGGTTGCCCGCGGACCGGGTTCTTTGGCTGATCGACCAATCTGCAATACGATCCGGGCGGGACGATTTTGGAGTGCTGCTCGGCGAGTGCCGCACATTCACCAGTCTTGGTCCCGTCAGCCTGCTCCTAAAACACGAGAAAACAGTTGAGGAAATTATCCGTGCGGCCGTCGAGTACCGATATTTGCTCAACGACTTGCTCAACATTGAAATCGAAGACGATGGTACAACGGCGGTCGTAAAGTGGAATCTCATTCCCGGGTTGCACAGCAGCCAGGGCGGGAACCTCGTGGCGGCCATCGCTTACCGTGGGATCTCGGAAGCACTCGAAGCGCGCTGGATACCAGACTGCATCCACTTTCGGCATTCCGCCCCCCAGCATGCTGCAACATTCAAGAGATATTTCAATTGCTCCTTGGAGTACGAGAGCTCCTTCGATGGCATGTCATGCTCATCAAGAGCTCTTCGGATTCGTAACCCATTCGCCGATGCCGAGCTGGCCGCTTATTCGCGCCGGCTCTTGAATTTGCTTCCAGGCGCTCGAGATGAAAGTGCCACCAGCAAGGTTCGAAGCGTTCTGGCTTTGCTTATTCAGGAGGGAAAGGCCACGGCGGCGAGAGCCGCTGACTGCCTTGGCCTGCAAGTGCGCACTCTGCAGCGTCGACTAATCATCGAAGGTTCAAGCTTTGGTGAGCTTCTAAACGAGATGCGGCGTGAACTGGCAGTCCGATATCTCGCCAATTCTAACCATTCGTTGACGGCTGTCGCCCATCTTACGGGCTATTCCTCCATCAGTTCATTCTCGCGCTGGTTCATATCAGAGTTCCAAATGCCGCCTGCGGAATGGCGCAAGCGCCGCCGACAGCTACACTGACGATGCGGTGCGTCGATGTTCGCTCTCCACCCAAACCCGTAGCGATATTGCGGACGCCTGCAGCTTGGGAAGAGGGGTAGCTCGACGCGCAAAAGCCGCTTGCGGACCGACCGACATCGACTGACGCAAAATGCTAAGATTATGGCGCCATCCGGCAAATCTCGCTTTGCTGCGGCCCGTAGTCGTCGCCAATGAGCGAGACGCAAAGGTTAGCTGACGTTGAAATCCTGGCACGCATGGCTGCGCGGTTGGCTGGGCGTGATCCAGATGAGCATGTGAGCATCGAACTTGCGGGAGTGACCGTGTTCGAAGGCGTGACCTGGCGGTACCCGGACTTCTTGGGGCGCGCCAAATCGGCCTACGCCGTGCTCGCGAGCTCCACAGCTCTCACTGTCTAACGTGCGCTTTCCACCCAAACGGACATTTCACGCCGCCCGAAGAATCCATTTTCCTACAGCAGCCCTTTTGTGCCTTACCCTCGCTGAAATGACCGTAGGTCACGCGAGCCGCGGCCCGCGGCCAAAGCTGACAAAGTGGAAGAAGTGGAAGACCCCCGAATTTCGCTCACTCACGCCCGTTGCTGCGAGCATTCGGAACATTCGCGCGGACCCGCTTGCCTCAGGCGCAGCCTTCGACGAACTGGATGCTGGCGGTACCGGCGTGGATCGTCTGCACGCGGCGATTGCGGTCGGTTTCGAACCGGACGCCCCGCTTTCCAGGCACCGTCCAGTACGTCAGATATTCGGCAGGCAGTTCCTCATAATGGTGCGGCTCGATCTTGAGGCCGCGCGAATAGGCCCGGCGCACCGCGTCCGCGCTCGCGCCGATGCCGATCCCGTGCGGCGTCTTCACCTTGCTCGGCTGGCCGATCGAGATGCGGCTCAACCGATAGTCCTCGAACATGAACCACAGGCCCTGATCGCGGCCGGCGGGCACCATCTCGATGCAGGCCTTCTCGTCCTCGATCGCCTCGCCCTTGAGGCGGATGTGGAGAGCAGATTCGACCTGCGATCGAGACATTCCGATCTTCACCGGTCCCCAGCCGTCGACTGTCAGCGGCCAGCCGGGCGAAGCAGCCGTCGCGGCGGCCGACGCCGCCAGCGCCACCGGCAGGACCGCGAGCCAGATCACTTCTTTTTCTTGAGCTCGCGGTTGGATTGCTCGAGCCCGGCGAGCAGGCTCTTCTCGTCGGCCGACGAGACGTCGGCGATGCGCCAGCCGGACCTGGTGCGGACGAGGCTGAACTCGGCCGGACGCGGCTTGTACCCGGTGAGGCCGATCGCCACGCTGACCGTCGCCTTGTCCGCGCCCTGCAGCTTCACTCGGGTCACGACCGCCCTGAGGCCGCCGGCATCCTGGCATTGACAGACCGGGTCGCCGTCGAGGTAGCCGACTTCGCCCTTGGCCAACCGCGAATCCTCGTTGATCGCGGAGAGCAGTCGGGGCGCGAACACCTGGCTGGGGTGCTTGAAGGGGCTGTAATCGGAATTGCGATATTGGGCGTAGAGCCGTTCCATGAACGCCCGCGGAGTTTCGGCGGCCGGCTGCTGCGCGAGCGCCGCGAGGACAAGCAGGATCATTTGCCGCCGCCCATCTTCAGGATCGCCGCCCACTCCTCGTCGCGGACCGGAGATACCGAGAGGCGCGACTGGCGGACCAGCTCCATCCTGGCGAGGTTCGGGGTCGCCTTGATCTGCTTCAGGGTGACGGGCCCGACGGGCCGCACCTTTTCCACCTTCACCGAGACCCAGTCCGGGTCCTTCGGGTCGGGCTGCGCCTCCCGAACGATGCGCATGATGCCGACGACCTGGCGCTCATCACCGCTATGATAGAAGAAAGCCTCGTCTCCCTTCTTCATCGCCTTGAGGTGCAGCCGGGCGGCGGGTGCGCGGACTCCATCCCACTCGGTCGATCCGTCCCGCACCAGATCGTTCCAGCTGTAGCTGCCGGGTTCTGACTTCATCAGCCAATGGGCCATCGAGGCACCTCCAGTCCCATGCTGATACACTCGCCGACGAGCCGAGTGAAATCAACGATGGCTGGATTCGAAAATCGCAGAAATCGGCGAGAAAACTGAACAAATTGAAAGAGTTCCGGATTCCATCGCGCGGTACAAACGGTTCACCGCCGATTGGTTGGCGGCACATTAATCCTGCCCTATCTGGTTTGTAATATTTGAGAGCGAGTGAGCCGAACGCGCATTTAGACGCCGGGCTCCAGGGCAAGACGGACGACTTTCCCGCTGGACACACAAAAGCGCTTCGCAGCGCCCCAGCGGTTTTTGTCCGCCAACGAGGTTTAAAAAATAGTGGTGAAATTGTTGGGTGGCCGCGGTGCGTCCGCGGTCATGGGTGCGTTCATGCTGGCGCTGGCTTCGAGCGAGGCGGGCGCACAAGATCTGATTTCGGCGAGCACAGCGGGCACGCCCGCCGCGGCGCTGGTCCAGCCGGCCGTCGCTTCGACCACCGCGCTTGCGACGAGCGACGGAACGGTGCTTCAGGCGCAGCCTGCGGCGTCGGTCACGATGAAGCTAGCGACGTCGGTCGCGACGGAAGCCGCGTGGCTCTATAGCGGGGGCTGGCCGCCCTATGCGCTGGTCAACCGCTACAGCACTGGCGCGCCGCTGGACGCGGAAGGCACCTGTCTTGCGACAGCAGTGTATTTCGAAGCGCGCGGGGAGTCCGTCGACGGACAACTCGCGGTCGCCCGTGTCGTCATTAATCGCGCGGCTTCCGGGAGATATCCGTCGACCTGGTGCGGCGTCGTCAAGCAGCCGTGGCAATTCTCGTTCGTCCGGAACGGCCAGTTCCCGGCGATCAACTACAATTCGAGCGCGTGGAGCAGGGCACAAGGCGTTGCCCGGGTTGCGATGTCCAATGTCGTCCCGAGCGTCGACAGCAATGTGCTGTGGTACCACGCCAATTACGTTGCACCGTCGTGGGGCCGCCGCCTCAACATGGTTCAAAGGATCGGCGCGCACATCTTTTACCGGGCGTAACGCGCACTGCCGGACGGTTTGGAGGGCGTCTCCGGGCTCTGCTCGGGGCGCCTTTTCCTTATCTGGGTTCGCTTTGGCGCGGGCCGGACTCCGTTCACCGTAAACTTTGTTCAAGGGGGATTCGCACGCGACTCGATCCGGGTGACGATCAAGTGACGGAAATTCCGGGGGGATTTTTCGTGAGTTCTTCGGGGAGACTCGCGGGTGCTACGGATTCTAATAGTCGAAGACGACAGCCAACTGGCCGCCACGCTCAAATATCTGGTCGAAGACAATCCGCGCTATCGCGTCGTCGCGACGGCCGATGACGCCGATACCGCAATTGCTGCGGCTGAGCAGCATGATCCGGACTTGGTCCTCCTCGACCTGCACCTCGCACACGGCTCAACCGGCTTCTCCGTCGCCGTGCGGCTCAACGATCTTGGAGTCGCATGCCTGTTCGTCAGCGGAAAAGCGCCGCGCTTCCCAATGCCGGATCTGGCGCTTGGGTGCCTGATGAAACCGTTCACGGCCGAGGACGTGCACCGTTCGCTCGGGATGGCCGAGGATCTTCTGCGCGGGCGCGAGACCCTTCGGCCGAAATTGCCTGACAATCTCACCATCTACCAGGCAGACGAGCAGGAAGTGCCGGAACCCGACCTCTTCCCGACGATTCCCGAGCCCGGTTACATTCCGTCGCGGCCGTCGCTCAGGACCCGCTTCGAGCACTGGATCTCGGGGCACCCGAGGCTCGCAAGCTAGTCAATCCTGCCTGGCACCAGTCGAGGGCTAGAGCGGCATCATTCCCCGGCGCGCCTCACGAATCCCCCATGTCTCCGTGGTGAGCGGGGCGCCCGCATCCAGCAAGGCCTGACGCCGCTGCTTGATTTCGGCACTGCGCTGGACGTCCTCGAACGGTAGGAGCGCGGCGATTGCCGGATGGTCGAGCGTCCGCCTTACGAATGCCGCCGTCTTCGGCCAGCGGTCCGGATCCGTCTCGAACCCGGCGTAGGAGCCGTTTCGGAAGAAGCTAGCGATTGCGATGTCGGCAACGCCGATCTCGCCGAACACGTAGCCGTAGAGGGGGAGCACGTCCTCGAGATAGTCGAGCGCCGTCGGAATATCCTCATCGAGCGATTTCTGGACGCGCGCCTCGTCCCCGGGCTCATCCCATACGATTGGGCGTACCACCTTCTGGTAGAAGAGGCTCCAGATGAACAGGTCGCCAAGCCGAGTGTCGGCGAACTCTTCAAGCCAGCGTGCGCGAGCGCGATCCTTCGGGTTTGAGGGGTAGAGTGGGTACCCCCCATAGGCCTCATCGAGATAGGCGCAGATCACCGAGGAATCGCTGACGTGAAAATCGCCGTCGATCAGGACGGGGATTCGGCACAGGGGGCTCAACTGGCGGAATTCGTCATTGCCGAAGAAAGGTGTGATCGGATCGACCTCATAAGCGAGCCCTTTGAGGTTCATGGCCGCGAGAACCTTGCGCACATAAGGGCTGACGAAGCTGCCGATAATCTTCATCGCGACTTTCTAAGCTGTTGGGGGAAGTTCCACCACCTCGACATTGCTCCGGCTGAACTTCAGGCCAACCGTGAGCAGCGCGCGAAACGCATTGTAGCCGCCGGTGCCGGGATGGAACGCGTGGAAGAACAGCTGTGGCTCACCGGTCAGTCCGCGCGCGACCGACGCATGGCCGGGTGCCGTCCATTCCCTGGTCGACTTGAGCAGCGGCTCTCCCTGCTTCTTGTATGGACCGAGCGGGTGGTCGGCGACCGCGACGCCGATCCCATATGATGGCGTCGAGAAGTCGTTGCCGGCGTAGAACAGCCAGTAGCGTCCTTGTTGGCAGGTGAGGAACGGCCCCTCGATCAGATGGCCCTCCCAATCCAGGTCGTTGCACAGCACGATCTGATCCTCGCCGATGAGGGAACGGCCGTTCTCGGCGATCCGCTGCGCCCGGATCGGCGTCGTCATCGCTTCCAGGATAGTCACGGCCAGACCGAATTCGATCAGTGCTCGCCGGACCTGCTCCCAATTGGCGAGGGCTGCCTCTATGAACGGGTGCATCAGGAAGAACCGCACCATTGGCCGCTGCAGGTTGGCCCAACCGACGACTGCCGCCGAAAAGGCCGCCGTGCGGCGGTCTTCCTCGCGCTCGAAGAGGCGCGGGACCAGCTCAGGATGGGCGTGGAGCAGCATTGCAAGCGGCCGCGGCCAGATGCTGTTCTGGTCGTCCTTCCAGAACAGATATTTGTCACCGTTCAAATCAATGAAAATGTGGGAGTCGATGACTCCGCCGCTCATCTGCGGCTGCGAAGGGTCATAGCCGAGGCCGGTCGTGTTGACCGGCTTGCCGGTGATGAGCGGCCGGCCATTGTCCACCCACGGGCCTGTCAGGCTCGCGCTCCTCGCAAGTCCGATCGCGAGCGCATTCGATCCCTGGCGCGCGGTATAGGAGAGCCAATACTCATCCCCTACTCGCGCCATTTCCGGCGCCCAGAAATCCGCAACCTTGCGTCCCTTGGCGCACCAGCTGGGTTCCTGCCCCTGAGGAAAAACGAAACCTCTGTGCTCCCAATGTTGAAGATCGTCCGAGTGGAGGATGGGAAAGGCGTCCGGCGCGTCGTTCGACGTAGCGACCAGATAATAACCGTCGTGGGTCTTGAGCACGGCGGGATCGCCGTATCCGACAAGGATTTGCGGGCTGATGTTCTCGGTGAGCAGTGGGCGCCAGCGAATGGTCGGAGCCGGATATTCGACCGGGTCGGAGAGGACATGCGGCAGGCGAGTGCCGAAGTCGCGGGACAGCTCGCGGTAGAAATCGGTGAACGTCTGCTGCGTGCCGTCAGCGACGTGATACTCACGTGCTTCGCCGCTGGAACTGCGGACCGCGATGTTGAAGCCGTCGCCCACCTGTACCGGGTCGACCTCGAACCGCGGCGCCAAAACCATGCTCATGCTGAGCGCGGATAGAAGCGTACAGAGGGTGTGAGAACCCCTTCCGGGACGCCGCCAGCGACCTTATGGTTCGCTTGTGGGGCAAGCGGATCATGTCTTGGCGATCGATCAGGGCACCACCTCGACCCGCGCCATTTTGTTTAGCTCCGATGCCCAAGCGGTTGCCGTCGCCCAGCGCGAGCTTCAGCAGCACTATCCGGCCCGCGGCTGGGTCGAGCACGATCCCGAAGAAATCTGGCGGGAAACGCTCGCCGTCGCTCGCGAGGCGCTCGGTTCGATTGAGCCGGGTCGCGTCGCCGGAATTGGGATCACCAACCAGCGCGAGACGATCGTCGTCTGGGATCGCGCGACCGGTGAGCCGATCCATCGTGCGATCGTCTGGCAGGACCGGCGCACGGCAGAGGAATGCGCGCAGCTGAAAGCAGACGGAGCGGAGCCGATGGTCCGCGATCGCACGGGGCTTCTGCTCGACCCCTATTTCTCTGCGACGAAGATCGCCTGGATACTCGACCGTGTCCCAGGCGCGCGAGCGCGGGCGGAGCGCGGCGAGCTCGCCTGCGGCACGATTGATTCCTTCCTGCTCTGGCGGCTGACCGGTGGCGCCGTCCACGCGACCGACGCCACCAACGCGGGCCGGACATCGCTGTTCGACATTCACGAGCAGCGCTGGGATCCCGAATTGTGCCGGCTGTTCCGCGTCCCCGAGCCTTTACTTTCGGAAGTGCACGACAACAGCCACATCTTTGGCCTCACCGCGCCCGGTCTCTTCGACGAACAATTGCCGATCGCGGGGATGGCAGGCGACCAGCAGGCCGCCCTGTTCGGCCAGGCCTGCTTCGCCCCCGGAATGGCCAAATCGACCTATGGCACCGGCTGCTTCATGCTGGTCAACAGCGGCGCCGAGGCAGTGATCTCGCAACATCGGCTTCTGACCACGCCGGCCTACCGCCTGGCCGGGCGGACAACCTACGCGGTCGAAGGTTCGATCTTCGTCGCGGGGGCGGCGGTCAAATGGCTGCGCGACGGCCTCGGAGTGATCGCCCACGCCTCGGAGACCGACGGCATGGCGACGCAGGTTCCCGACAGTCATGGAGTCTACATGGTCCCGGCCTTCGTTGGCCTTGGCGCGCCCTACTGGGACCCGGACGCACGCGGCGCGATTTTCGGCCTGACGCTCGACGCCGCGCGAGCGCATCTCGCACGGGCGGCGCTCGAAGCGGTCGCCTATCAGACTCTCGACCTTGCCGAGGCAATGGCGAAAGATAGCGCAGCATTATCCGGGGCAGTCCGCGTGGATGGCGGAATGGCCGCCAACGCGTGGCTTTGCCAATTCCTGGCCGACATGCTGCAGGTACCGGTCGAGCGGCCGCAGAACCTCGAAACGACGGCGCTCGGCGCAGCCTTCCTGGCCGGGCTCGCAACGGGAGTTTGGGCTGACCTAGATGCGTTGGCCGCAACCTGGAAGCGGCGCGACAGCTTCGAGCCGAAAATGGCGAATGACTACAGGCAACGGCTGATCGATGGCTGGAAGGTTGCGGTCGCGAAAACCCTGACGGATTCGGCGAACCGTTAACAACTGGAAGGACTGGATGCCCCGCGTGGATTCGAACCACGATTGACGGAGTCAGAGTCCGTAGTCTTACCATTAGACGACGGGGCAACGCCGAAGGCGCGGGAGATAGTGACTTGGCCCTCCCGGTGTCAACGGCGAGGGCCAAGTCAGCCCTTGCCACTGTCAACGCCGGCTCACCGGCCTTGCCCAACCCCCTGCAGATGTGATTAAAACCGGTTCAAGTCAGCCGCGTAGCCGCGCGGTGAAGGACAGAAACGGGCGTGTGTCATGGCGCAGCATGTCGCCAGTACGCCGGCTCTGCAGTACGGGCCCTCCGAGCAGAGCAGGCCGTCGGAACCAAGACCGCCGAGGCGGGATGGGCACCGCCACACCTATGGCGCAATCGACCTCGGCACCAATAATTGCAGGCTCCTGGTCGCGCGCCCCAGCGAGACCGGGTTCACCGTTATCGACGCCTTCTCGCGTATCGTGAGGCTGGGCGAGGGGCTGTCGCAATCGGGAAGGCTGTCGGACGACGCCATGGACCGGGCGGTCGGAGCGCTCGGGATCTGCGCCGACAAGCTGCGGCGTCGCAACGTTTCGCTCTCGCGCTCGGTCGCGACCGAAGCCTGCAGGCGTGCGGCGAACGGCCGCGATTTCATCGAGCGAGTCCGCGCCGAGACGGGGATCGTGCTCGACATCATCGAGCCGCAGGAGGAAGCGCGGCTGGCCGTGCTCGGCTGCCACAAGTTGCTCGAGCCCGGCGACGGCCCCGCGCTGATATTCGACATCGGCGGCGGCTCGACCGAGCTGGTGCTGGTCGACCAGGAGGAAGGGACGCCGAGAATCCGCGCCTGGTGGAGCGCGCCCTGGGGGGTGGTGTCGCTGACCGAAAGCGAGGGTCGCGAGGCGCTCGAGGGGCCTGACCGCATTTCCGCCTACAAACGCATGCGCGAGCGCGCGCGGCGCTCCTTCTCCAATTTCGCGGCGATGCTGCCAGAGAAAAAAGAAGGCGTCCGCCTGCTTGGGACCAGCGGGACGGTGACGACCTTGGCCAGCGTTCATCTTGCCCTTCCTGCCTACGACCGGCGTGCCGTCGACGGTCTGCACGTGCCGATCGAGGCGATGCAGAAGATCAGCGGAATGATCGCGAGCATGGACTATGACGAGCGCTCGAGCCTGCCATGTATCGGCAGCGACCGCGCCGACCTTGTCGTCGCCGGCTGCGCGATCCTCGAGGCGATCATGGAGATCTGGCCGGCGAAGAACCTCGGCGTCGCTGACCGCGGCATCCGCGAGGGCATTCTGCGCTCGTTGATGGCAAGGGACGGGTGGAGGCTTTGATCCTCCCCGGAACGGGGAGGGGGACCATCCGAAGGATGGTGGAGGGGGCGTGGTGCAGGTGTCCACCCCCCCTCCGCCAGCGCTCCGCGCTGCCACCTCCCCGCGAGCGGGGAGGATCGTGAAACGTCTCCGCACCGCCAAGGGTCGCAAAGTCTCGTCGACGCGCTGGCTGGAGCGGCAGCTCAACGACCCCTACGTCAAGCGCGCCAAGGTCGAGAACTACCGTAGCCGCGCCGCCTACAAATTGCTCGAGCTCGACGAGCGCTTCGGCTTTCTCAGGGGGGCGAAGACGGTGGTCGACCTCGGCATCGCGCCCGGAGGCTGGAGCCAGGTCGTGCGCCGCAAGGCGCCGCAGGCGAGCATTGTCGGCATCGACCTCCTTCCGACAGACCCGATCGAAGGCGTCACCATCCTGCAAATGAATTTCATGGACGATTTCGCGCCTGAGCGCCTGAAGGAGGCGCTCGGCGGCCCAGCCGATCTCGTCCTGTCGGACATGGCCGCGAACACCGTCGGACACCAGCAGACTGACCATCTGCGCACCATGGCGCTGGTCGAGGCGGGGCTTGAGTTTGCTTTAGGTGTGCTTCGTCCCGGTGGCGCTTATGTCGCCAAGGTGCTCGCCGGCGGCGCGGACCACGACCTGGTGGCCGAACTGAAACGCAACTTCGCGACCGTCAAGCACGCCAAGCCCCCCGCCAGCCGCAAGGATTCGAGCGAGTGGTACGTGGTCGCCCAAGGCTTCAAACGTGGCTGATGCCCGCTTTGGTGGGTAGCAGGCCGCAGATAGGGGTCAGGATTTGGCGCGCCCGCCCCTCAGCAATGTCCGCAATGGACGGAGCGTGGTCGCTCTTGCTACCCGTGCGGCGCCGCGTAGGTGGAAAAATGGCAATACGGGGAGGCAGAGCGCTGACCCTCATTGGCTGCTTGAAGAATTGGCTCCTCGCACCGCCTTTAACAGGCCGGCTAGCGCTTCTCTGCGGAATCGTTGCCGTCGCTCTTCCGACATCCATTCGTGCGGCCATCGACGGTATCGTGACGGGGTGCGAGTTCACTCCTTATCTTCCATTCGTTCTGCTCTCCGCGATCCTTTTGAGATGGTGGCAGGCCGGCCTCATCGCGCTTGTTTCCGCCGTGACCCTTGGTGGGTTGTTCGTAGGTCCGCCGAATGAATTTCTCGCATCGACATGCTTCATAACCAGCGCTGGGACCTTCCTCGCTGCGTCCGCGATGATGATAGGCACTGTAATTCTGGTTAGACGCGTAGTTGCAGCCATTCAAAGTCGCGGCGCCGATGAATCTTCGGCCGGAATTATTTTCAGCCTGGAGGAAGACCAGGTCTGGGCAAGCTGGTCCGGGCATGGCCCGCCCGTACGCCTGGGATCGCAGAAAAAGGTTTCAGAGATGATGGAGGATTTCCTCGCGCAAGTAGAGGTTGGAAAGCGCCTCACCAATCGGTTTCGGTAGCGCTCCGCCAAGGTCGCCCCAAATGACGATCGAGCGGTCCTCGACCATCACTTGCCCGCAATGCGGCGGCGTCTCGACGGAGTTGATGCCTACGGATGCGTGCCAGTTCTTCTACGACTGCAAGCATTGCGGCGCCGTCCTGCGTCCGCTCGCTGGCGACTGCTGTGTCTTTTGCTCATACGCGGACGTCTCTTGCTCGCCCATTCAGGAGGCGCGGGAGGCTGGCGGTTCGGAACGATGCTGCGGCCCCTAGCTAACGCCCGCAAAGGTTCGAAAATGGATGCTGGCCCCGTCAGCCCTTCTTCGCACGCGCTTCCGCAATCGCGTCCTTGAGGGCTTCGTAGCCGACCGCGCCGTTCATCACGCGGTTGCCGATCACGAACAGAGGCGTGCCGGTCGCGCCGAGCTGGCCGGCGAGTTGGAAGTTGCGCTTGAGCTCGCCCTCGATCGCCGGGTCATCCTGGGGCTGGGGAGTGATACCCGCCGCTTGAGAAGCGGTTGCGATCGTTTGCGGAGCCGGTCGGCCTGCTTCCCACAAGGTGTCGTGGAATTGCGCGAAGCGACCGACCTTCGACGCTTGGAGCGATAGGCGGGCAGCCATCAGGCTGTCCGGCCCGAGGATCGGCAGTTCGCGATAGACGATGCGAAGCCCCTTGTCCTCCTTCACCAGCCGGTCGATCACCGGGTTGCTGGCCTTGCAATAAGGGCAGGCGTAATCGAAGAATTCGACGAGCGTTACCTCGGGTTTCGCTGCTCCCTTCCACGAGCTCCCGAACGGCACCTCGATCGCAGCGCGGTTCGCCGCAAGTACCGGCTCATACTGTGCGTCGCGCAGGGCGTCGGCCGCATCGGACAGAATCTTGGGATCGGCGAGCATGCCCTGCCGAACGATGCGGCTGCTCAGCATGGTCGGCATCGCGAAGAAAAGCAGAGCCGCGGTCAGTAGCGCCCCGATCAATCCCCCCGCGACCGCCGCCCCGAACGGCGACGATCTCCTAGCTTCGCTCACTGGTCTGGCTTCTCTTCTCTGTATCGTTTGTCTTTTTTCGCCAGTTCGGCGCGCGACACCATGGCGATATCCTGGGCTCGAAGATAGTCCGGCGTTCCCGGCGGAATGCCCTGCATCGCTACTCGCGCACTTGAATATGCGAGCGTGGGATTGGCTTCGAGGTTGCTGCGCTCGGCCGTCGCAAGCGCGGCCCGGGCCTGGTCGCCCTCGCGATCGTAGATGATACCGAGCTGGTACCAGGCGAAGGGGTTCTGGTTGTCGCGCCCGACCGCGGCCTTCAGGACCTGCTTGGCCTCGGCGAAATTCTTCGGGTCCTCGGTCGCGACCAGGGCGTGACCGAGCATTCCGGCGATCAGCGGCGAGTCGCCCGAACGGCGTGTGGCCTCGCGAAGCGGCACGAGCGCATCCTTGGGATTGCCCCCCTCAAGCAGGATCTGACCCTTCAATTCGAGGAAGAAGGGATCGTACGGGCTTGCCGCGAGCAGGGCATCCGCCTCTGTCAGCGCCTTATCGGGGTAGCCGCCGAGGTGATAGGCATAGGCCCGAGCGTAGTGTGCCGGCACACTCTGGTCGCTCTCGGGATATTTGATCACCGCCTGCCGCGGATCGACGAAGCCGTAGAGCTTGGCCTTCACGCGCTCGAAACGTGCCTCGAGGTCGGGGTCGACCGGCTTGTTCCACGCCGGATCGGCCTGAAAGGTCTGCTGGAGCGCCTGGATGCGTTCCGACGACAAGGGGTGAGTCCGGTCGTAGCTGTCCTTCGCGTAGATCGCGAGCCGGTATTCCTGATTCTGAAGCTTGGAGAAGAATTGGAGCATCCCCTTGCCGCTGATCCCGGCCGCATGGAGATATTTCACAGCAGCCTGGTCGGCCGAGGACTCCTGCGTGCGGGTGAAGGCGAGGAACTGGCCCATCGCGGCCTGCTGCCCCGCCGCCATGATACCCATGCCGGCCTCTCCGGCCCCTGCCGCGATGGCGAGCGCGCCAAGCACCATGGTTGCGATGGTGATGCCCGTCGCTTCCTTGGCGCCCTGCTGCAGCCGGATCGAATGACCGCCGGAGACGTGGCCGAGCTCGTGGGCAATGACGCCCTGGAGCTCGTTCACATTGTCCGCGGCCTCGAGGAGCCCCGATTGGATGTAGACCGTCTGCCCGGTCGCAACGAAAGCGTTGATCTCGGGATCGTTGAGCAACACGACATTCACGCTGCTCGGGTCGAGCCCGGCCGCCTGGATCAGCGGCCGCGACACATCCTTGAACAACAACTCGGTCTCGCTGTCGCGGAGGATCGACGGGCCGGAATCGTCCTGGGCCACCGCAGGCTGCCAGCTGGCAACGACCAGCATCAGCGCGAGCATCAGCAGCCGCGCGAAGCGGGAACCCGGCGAGTTCATCGACCGCCGCTTACCATTTTTGCGCCTGAACCCGCGATGAAAAAGGCTTCCTCAGCGGTTAGCCGAAGGTGCGCTGCCACCATCCTCTCCTCGGTTCGTCGGAATCGGCGGCCTCGGCTGTGTCGTTGTTCGCAGCGGGTAGCGGTACGGGCTCGGACGGGGGCGCTTCCGCCTCGGCACCGACCGGCTCGGGCGCCGCCTTGGACCGCCGCTTGCGCGCTGGCTTTGCAGGCTGCTCGACCTGCTCGGCGGTCTCGGCCGGCTGAGCCTCGGTAGAAGCAGCGGGTTCGGGCTCTCGTGCCTCGGGTTTGGCGGCAGCCTTCCTGCTCCGGCTTCGCTTCGCCTTGGGTTCCGGCGCCGGCTCGGGTTCATATTCCTCGAGCGGTTGGGTCTCGGCAATTGCCGGTTCTTCGTCGATCGGCCGCTCGACCATCGGCGAGCTGCCCGGGGCAACTACTTCCTCGACGACTTCGGCGCCTTCGCTCCGCGCACCCTTGCGGCCGCGGCGCCGGCGGCGACGGCTCGGCTCGACGGCAGCCCCTTCGGCGGGTTTCTCGGGCTCTTCGACGGGCTGAGCTCCGGCCTCTATTTCGGTCGAGACTTCCTCTTGCACGACGGGCGAAGCTTCGCCCTCGCGACGCGCGCGTCCGCGCCCACCACGGCGGCGACGGCGGCGACGGCGGCCCGGGCGTTCCTCTTCGGGCGCGGTCTCGTCTGCTTCGGCTTCCTCTTCCTCCTCAAGCGAGATTTCGACGGTCTCGTCTTCCTCTTCCGGCTCTTCGATTGCGGGGGCTTCAATCCGCGGCACGACGGTCGGTCGAGGGCCTGAGCTTTCGACGGTCATCCGCGCGCCTTCGAAGCTCTCGTCGATCGCGATCTCGATCGAGACGCCGTAGCGCTGCTCGATGTCGGCAAGCTCGGAGCGCTTCTTGTTGAGTACGAACACCGCAGCTTCCCTGCCCGCGCGAAGCAGGATCTTGTCGCCGCGGCCGCGCGTTGCCTCATCCTCGATGATGCGCAGCGCCGACAGGCCGGCCGACGCGGCAGTGCGCATCAGGCCGGTGCCTTCGCAGTGCGGGCACGGCTTGGTCGACGCTTCCAGCACGCCGGTCCGCAGCCGCTGGCGGCTCATCTCCATTAGTCCGAAGCTCGAAATACGGCCGACCTGGATTCGGGCGCGATCGTTCTTCAGCGCCTCTTTCATCGCCTTCTCGACTTTTCGAACATGGCCTTGCTGCTCCATGTCGATGAAGTCGATGACGATGAGGCCGGCCATGTCGCGCAGCCTCAGCTGGCGCGCGATTTCGGCCGCCGCCTCGATGTTGGTGTTGTAGGCGGTCTGCTCGATATTGTGCTCGCGCGTCGAGCGGCCCGAGTTGATGTCGATCGAGACCAGGGCCTCGGTCGGATTGATGACCAGATAGCCGCCCGATTTCAGCTGGACGATCGGCTGATACATCGCGCTCAGCTGGTCCTCGACCCCGTGGCGCTGAAACAGCGGCGTGGTCTCCGTGTGCAGCTTCACCCGGCGCACGTGACTCGGCATCAAGAGCTTCATGAAGCCGCGGGCCTGCTTATAGCCCTCGTCGCCCTCGACAATCACTTCCTCGACGTCGCGGTGATAGAGGTCGCGGATCGCGCGCTTGATCAGGTCGCTGTCGCGATAGATGAGCGCCGGCGCGGTGCTCCCCAGCGTACGCTCGCGAATCTCGTCCCACAGCCGCGCGAGATAGTCGAAGTCGCGCTTGATCTCGGTCTTGGTCCGCTGAAGTCCGGCAGTGCGCACGATCAGCCCCATGGTGGAGGGGAGCTTCAGGTCCGACATGATCGACTTCAGCCGCTTGCGGTCGGCGCCGTTGGAGATCTTGCGCGAGATGCCGCCGCCGTGGCTGGTATTGGGCATGAGCACGCAATAGCGGCCGGCGAGCGACAGATAGGTGGTCAGCGCCGCGCCCTTGTTGCCGCGTTCTTCCTTCACGACCTGGACGAGCAGCACCTGCCGACGCTGAATCACGTCCTGGATCTTGTAGCGCCGGCGGAGGTTCTGGCGCTTCCGCCGCAGCTCGTCAGCGGCAGACTCGTCGACCGGCGAGCGGTCCGATCCGGTCCCGGCCTCAGTCGTCGTCGAAGCGGCATCGACAACGTCGCTCTCTTCGACCTCTGCCTCCGCAGACTGGCCGTCATCGCCAGTCTCGAACTCGGCGGCGCGCAGCCGTTCTTCCTCGGCGGCATGTTCCGCCTCCTCACGCAGCAGCGCTTCTCGATCGGCCTTGGGGATCTGATAGTAGTCGGGGTGGATTTCGCTGAAGGCCAGGAATCCGTGGCGGTTGCCGCCATAATCGACGAACGCCGCCTGGAGAGACGGTTCTACCCTGGTGACCTTGGCGAGATAGATATTGCCTTTGAGCTGCTTGTGCTCAGCGGATTCGAAGTCAAACTCTTCGATTCGGTTTCCCTTGACGACTGCGACCCGGGTTTCCTCCGGGTGGCGCGCGTCGATCAGCATGCGCATGGACATTGAAATTTCTCCGGGCGCGCGGATTCAGCTGGATGGAGCTGGGGCGCGCGATGATTGGGGCCTCGCCGGCTGCGAACGAACGGCCGGCGGCGGCAGGATGTCGAATAAGTGCCTCTGCTGCACTGGCCATCCCGCGCCTCGGAGCGGGAACCACGCCCGCCGGCTCATCGATGAGCGGGCGAAGGGCGTTCTGTGGCGTCATGCAAGCGTCAACCTCGTGAAGCCGCGGTCCATCGCACTGGCCGCGGCACGAATTCCCCGGCGGCTGCCGAGGATCAATTTCGGAAGTAGCATTGCCGAGTCGCCGCCGCAACCGCAGGGCCGTCTCAGGCGCATCTCAATGGTGGATAATTTACCCTTTACCATTTTGGCGTGATAAGCTGCTTCAGGTTCAATGGGTTGGGCATTCTTGGTGAGGGACAGGCTGCCAGGCGGGAGGACGATGGCCGGAGCGGCGCTGATTGCCGCCGCCGTGGGCGCCGTCGTTTTGTCCTTCAGCGCCGGCCGAAGCGGCGCTGCAGCGGTCAGCGAGGGGGCGGCCGGTCTTGGGGAAGCGCGACAGGCCAGCCTTACAGTCGACCTGCCAGCTGCGTTCAACGACCGCATCTATGGTGCGCCGGCGGCTCGTGGGCGGCCGATCGTCGTCATTGATGCCGGCCATGGTGGACGGGACCCAGGCGCGAGGAGCGTTTCCGGGGATCTTCTGGAAAAAGATCTGTCGTTGGCATTGGCTCGGCAGCTTCGCGACGCCCTCGTCGAGCGACGCCGGGTGCGCGTCGCGATGACCCGCGAGGATGACAGCTATCTGACGCTTGAGGAGCGCGCGGGCGTGCCCCGACGTCTCAACGCAGCAATGTTTGTCTCAGTGCACGTCGACAGCGCGCCCAACCCGCTGGCGCGGGGAGCGAGCGTCTATTCGCTGTCGGACGTCGCGTCCGACGCCGAAGCCGCGCGCTTCGCTGCCGTCGAGAACCGAGGTGGAACTGCAATGGTGGAAAGGAATGGCTCGGTCGAGGCGATCCTCTCCGACCTCACCATGCGCGCGCAGATGAGTTCCTCGGCCGACCTCGCTGCGAGGCTGGTCCACAAATCGGCCGGCCGGTTCGAGCTTCGGCCAAACCCGCACCGTTTTGCCGCTTTTCACGTGCTCAGGCGCTCGGGCGCCCCGGCAGTGCTGTTTGAGGCCGGCTACATCAGCAACACGGACGACGAGGCGCTTCTGCGCTCGCCCGAGCACCGGTCCGCGATCGTGCTTGCCCTGGCCCAGGCCATCGAGGCTGACGTCGCCGCTCGGTCGCGACATTAACCAGCTTTCCGCACTTGGTCGAAAAGGCTAGACGCAGCCCGAATGAAGTTTGAGCGTCTGACCGTCCCCGCGTGGCAGCTCCCCGACCTCGTCGCCTTCAATCGCAAGGTGCACGAGCGGATCGACCCTTGGTGGCGCCGCCGATGGGTGCGCCGCACCACCTGGGCGGGGCTGGGGCTGTTCACCTTTTTCGCTGCGGTTTGGATCTATTTCGCGAGCGGCCTGCCATCGTCGCAGACCTTGCTCGCCTATCAGCCGCCGTTGCCTTCGAATGTGCGCGGCTACGATGGAACGCCTGTCCAAACCTTCGCCCGCGAGCGCCGCGTGGAGCTGTCCTACGACGAATATCCACCGCTCGTCATCCACGCGTTCATTTCGGCCGAGGACAAGAGCTTTTTCGAGCATCACGGGATCGACGTGCCCGGCCTGGTCGGCGCGGTGTTCGACTATACGCGCAAGAGCGTGACCGGCGGGAGGGCCAAGGGCGGCTCGACGATCACCCAGCAAGTGGCCAAATATCTGCTGAAGGACAGCAGTTACAACGTCGGGCGCAAGATTCGCGAAGCGATCCTCGCCTTTCGCCTCGAATCCACGCTCACCAAGCAGCAGATCCTCGAAATCTACCTCAATTCCATTTTCCTCGGCCGCAATGCTTATGGCGTGCAGGCCGCCGCGCGAGCTTATTTCGACAAGGACGTCAATGAGCTGACTCTGCCTGAAGCGGCCTATCTTGCGGTGCTGCCGAAGGCGCCGGCGAATTACGATCCGACCCGCGCGACGCAGAAGGCGCTCGACCGGCGCAATTACGTGCTTCGGGAGATGTACCGGAACGGCTACATTTCGGAAGACCAATGGCGTTCGGCAGCAGCGCAGCCCCTCGGCACGATCCGCTACGGCAGTAATGAGAAGTTCCGCCAGCAAGGCGGCTATTTCATGGAAGAGGTCCGCCGTGAGTTGATCAAAAAGTTTGGCGAGAATGCGGGCGACAGCTCGAACAGCCTCTACGCCGGCGGCCTGTGGGTCCGCAGCTCGATGAACCCGGTGATGCAGGATGCAGCCGCGCAGGCGCTTCGCGAGGGCCTCGCCAGGTTCGACGGCGCTCGCGGCTGGCGCGACCTGGGCATGAGCGTCGACCTGTCCAGCGACTGGGCGGGCCAGCTCGACCGCGCGCCGGTCGGCGTGGGCTTCCCCGACTGGCGCAAGGCAGTGGTGCTGTCGAAGGGCGGTGGCCAGGCGACCATCGGCTTCTCCAACGGCTCGACGGGAATTTTGGCAGCCTCGGCAGCTTCCATGCCGAAGCGTGGCGTCGGCGGTGCGGCCTTCAATTTCCTGACGCCCGGGATGGTAATCATCGTCAAGCAAATGGGGGCGGACTCCTACGCGCTGCGCTCGGTGCCGGAAATCGGTGGTGGCATGGTCGCACAGGAGGTGCACACTGGCCGCGTGCTGGCCCTACAGGGCGGCTTCGACGTCGTCGGTTCGAGCTATAACCGCGCGACTCAGGCGCTCCGCCAGCCGGGCTCCGCCTTCAAGCCGCTTGTCTATGTCACGGCCCTGGAAAATGGCATGACCCCGGCGACGATCATCGTCGACGCGCCCTTCTGTGTCTGGCAGGGCGCGGGCCTCGGCAACAAATGCTTCGTCAACTTCGACCGGCGCTATGCAGGTCCGAAGACGATGCGCTGGGGCGTCGAGCAGTCCCGCAACCTGATGACTGTGCGTACGGCCTCCCAAACCGGTATGTCGAAAGTCATCGACACGGCGAAGAAGCTCGGTGTTGGCGACTATCCGAACTATTTGTCGATCGCTCTCGGTGCGGGCGACACGACCGTGCTCAGGCTCGTGAACGCTTACGCCGTTCTTGCGAACCAGGGTCGCTCCGTAAAGCCGACCACGATCGATTATGTCGAGGACCGCAACGGCAAGGTGATCTTCCGTTCGGATAACCGCTGCGCTCTGATGGAGAATTGCAACGCGTCCGACTGGGACGGCAAGGGAATGCCGCGTCCCCCGAGCCGGACCCGACAGCTGATCGAGCCGATGGCCGCCTTCCAGATGGTGCATATCATGGAGGGCGTTATCGAGCGCGGCACGGCGACGGTGCTTCGCGACCTTGATCGCCCGATGTTCGGCAAGACCGGGACGACATCGGGCCCGACCAACGTCTGGTTCGTCGGCGGCACGCCCGACATCGTCGCCGGCGTCTACATGGGCTATGACCACCCGCGGCCGATGGGTCACGGTGCGCAGGGCGGCCGGATCGCCGCGCCGATCTTCAAGCAATGGGCCCAGGCGGCGCTGAAGGACCAATCCAAGGTGCCGTTTGTTGCGCCGGCCGGGATCCGCTGGGTTCGGATCGACCGGGGGAGTGGAAAGCGGGTCTACGGAATTTTCCCGGTCACGGAAGATCCCAAGTCTCAGGTTATCTGGGAGGCGTTCCAGCCGCAGACGGAGCCGCGCCGCACCTATCGCAGCACCATGGGCGATCCGTATAATGTGCAACAGCAGCAAGCCCAGCTGCAGGCGCTGCTGCGCCAGCGCCAACTGGCAGCGCAGCAGAGGAGGGGGGCGCCGGCTGCATCCCGGCAAGCTCCTAGGGTCGTGCAGCCGCCCAGTAGCGTGCCGACACAAAACAGCTTTTAATAGGCACTGCGCCAACTCGAGATTGCGAAGGTTCCCTGACAATGCGCGCCGAAGCGCAGGCCCACATCGACCAGATCAATGCCGCGACCGTTCTGCTGCGCCGGTTCCTCGACTGGGACCGCGCGCTCAAGCGGCTGGACGAGCTCAACGCAAGAGTCGAGGATTCGACGCTGTGGGACGATCCTAAGGCAGCGCAGGAGGTGATGCGCGAGCGTCGGCGGCTCGAGGAAGCCATCGGCGCGACCCGCATGCTCGAGCGCGAGCTTGCCGACACGTCGGAGCTGATCGAGCTTGCCGAAAGCGAGGGCGATGATGCCTTAGTGGAGGACGGTGTCCGCAGCCTCGCCGAGCTTGCAGAGCGCGCTGAGCGCGACAAGGTCGCGGCGCTGCTCGCGGGCGAGGCGGACGCCAATAATGCCTACGTCGAGATCAACGCCGGCGCTGGCGGCACCGAGAGCCAGGACTGGGCCGAAATGCTTCAGCGCATGTACACGCGCTGGGCCGAGCGCCACGGGTTCAAAGTCGAGCTGATTGACCATCATTCCGGAGAGCAGGCCGGGATCAAGTCCGCGACGCTGCTGGTCAAAGGTGAGAACGCCTACGGCAACCTGAAGACCGAGAGCGGCGTCCACCGCTTGGTGCGGATCAGCCCGTACGACGCGAACGCTCGCCGCCACACCAGCTTCTCGAGCGTCTGGGTCTACCCCGAGATCGACGACGACATCGAGGTTCAGGTCAATGAGGCGGAGCTCAGGATCGACACCTATCGCTCATCGGGCGCGGGCGGGCAGCACGTGAACACGACCGATAGCGCGGTTCGGATCACCCATTTGCCCACCGGCATCGTCGTCGCCTCACAAAACGACCGCTCGCAGCACAAGAATCGCGCGCAGGCGATGAAACAGCTGAAGGCCCGCCTCTACGAGGCCGAGCTCCAGAAGCGGGAGGCCGAGACCAGCGCCGCCAATGCCGCCAAGACCGACATTGGCTGGGGCCACCAGATCCGCTCCTACGTGCTACAGCCCTACCAGCTGGTCAAAGATCTTCGAACGGGCGTGACCTCGACTTCTCCCGCCGATGTGCTCGATGGCGACCTGGACCGGTTCATGGCGGCGGCCCTGTCGCAGCGGGTCACCGGTGAGACGGTCGAAGTCGAAGATGTGGAGTAGGCTTGCGCTCGCGGGGCTGGTTGCACTCGCGTCCTGCCGCGCAACGCCTACCGAGCCCCAATTTCCCAAGGCTCATCGGGACGTCGCGCCGATCGTCGGGGACGCTTTTTCGACCGAAGACGCCCGCGACAGGCTGGGTGAAGCCCGCGAGGTCATCGAGCTGGCCGGCGTGAAGCCCGGCATGTCGGTGGCCGACATCGGCGCGGGCGAGGGCTATTATACGGTACGGCTCGCGCGGGTTGTCGGTCCCAGGGGCCGTGTACTTGCGGAAGATATCGTTGCCGACGTTCGCGACGAGCTCAGCGACCGCGTCCAGCGCGAGCGCCTCGACAACGTCTCGGTGAAGCTCGGCACGCCCGACAATCCGATGCTGCCCGCTCAATCGTTCGACCGGTTGTTCCTCGTCCACATGTATCACGAGGTGCAGGCGCCCTACGCCTTCCTGTGGCACCTCCGCGATGGTGCGAAACCGGACGGGCTCGTCGTGGTCGTCGACTCTAACCGGCCGATCAATCGCCACGGCATCCCGCCTGGGCAGGTCAAGTGCGAGTTCGCCGCGCTCGGCATGGATCCGGTCCAGTTCAGCATGCTGACCGGCGGCGAGGATTATCTGATGGCGTTCCGGATCGCCCGTCCGAAACCGGCGCCGGAGCAGATTCAGCCCTGCCGCCAGAAGGCGAGCTAGATCCAGCCTGCCCGTTTGAAGCGGTTATAAAGCCAGGCGCACACCACTGCGATGACCGACAGGACGATGAAATAGCCATATCTTTCATGCAGTTCGGGCATGTTTTCGAAATTCATCCCATAGATTCCGGCAACCGCGGTCGGCACCGCAAGGATGGCGGCCCAGGCGGCGAGCTGGCGGGTGATCGTCCCGACCCTCTGCTGCTCCAGGAGCGTGCTGAACTCGAACACGGAAGTGAGCGCGTCGCGAAGGCCATCGACGCGCACGCGAACGCGGTTCACATGGTCCTGCACGTCACGAAAATAGGCGCGGGCGTTGGCGTCGATGCACGGCAGGTCGTGACGCCCTAGCTTCACCGCGACTTCGCCCATCGGCTCGAGAATGCGCTTCAGACGGCTGAGTTCACGGCGGAGCGCGAAAATGTGATTGACTTGATCGCGGTCGAGGAAATTGTCGGCCGCCTGGGCCTCCATCTCCAACACCTCCTCTTCGATATCGTCCACCAGCGGGCCGTAGCCGTCGACGATGTAATCGAGCACGGCGTGCAGCACATAGTCGGTGCCGTGCATGAGCAGCCTGGGAGCCTTCTCGAGCTGCTCCCGAAGAGCGGTATGCGCACGTTCAGAGCCATGGCGCACGGTGATGATGTGGCTTGGGCCAACAAAAATGGCCGTCTCACCATATTCGATATGCTCGCCTTCCAGACGAGCAGTTCGCGCGACGACGAACAGCTGGTCCCCATAGACATCGACCTTGGGCAGCTGGTCAGCCGAAATCGCATCCTCGACCGCCAGCGGGTGGAGATCGTAACAGTCCTGGAGGGCGCGCATCTCTTCGGGCGTGGGATCGACGATGCCGATCCAGACGTACTCGGACTTGTCGTCGGATTGGTCGCATTCTTCGTCGAGCGCGACGCTGCGAACCCGCGCCCCGCCGCGGTAGAGGTGAGCCGCCACAACTGTCATCACAGTCCCCGGATATGCGAGCCGGGGACACTTCTAACAGCCGCAGCGTAAGAAGTCTGTGTGGTTTACAGGAGGCCCATGCGGCGGAAGCTCGTGCATTCTTTGCCCGCGAACACCAGATGGTCGAGGATGGCGCAATCGAGCGCTTCGGCGGCGGCGGCAAGACGGCGCGTCGCCCGGCAATCGGACTCGCTTGGGGTCGGATCGCCGCTCGGATGGTTGTGCGCAAGCACGAGCCCGGCGCTGCCATGATGCACGGCGTCGCTGATGATTTCGCGCAGCGGAAAATCCGCCCCTGTCTCATCGCCGGGATGGCACGACAGATGAAGGCAGCGTGCCTGATCATCCACGTGCGCGACCCACAGGCTCTCGCGACTGGGGTCGGAATCCGCGAGGCAGCCGGCGAAGAATCTCCTCGCCGCTGCCAGACCGTCTAGCCTCAGCGGGTGTTCGGCACGCTGATACCGCATGCCATGACCCTACCGAACAATGGAAACGCCAGTGATTGAAACCTAATCGAGTTTGGTCTCACTCTTGTCCGTTTTTGAATGCTTCGACGTGGGCGGAGCCGAAGGTCTCAGTTCCGACACCAAATTGGGGGCGTTACTGGGTCTTTTTCTTCGGTTTACTCGAAGGCGGCTTGCCGGCGATCTTTTCCAGCGACTGGATCGGGCAGGGCTGGCCGCGCACGATGAGCCTCGAGAATTTGTCGAAGGTGTCGGTGGCGCCGGCGTCAAAGCCGATGCGGTCCTCGAAGTCGAGGCCGATGCAATCGCCCACCGTCGTGGCCTTATACCACTGCTGATTTTGCGCTTGGATGTAGAGCGTATGATCGTCGGTCGCGCGCCAGTCCCGAATTCCACCGTGATTGACGAAGGGGATGGACACGTCTCCTGCCTTTTTGGACTGGGCGAATGCCGGCGTAGCCGCGAGGCTGCCGAGAACGACAGCCCCGATGGCAAAGGAGTTGCTGAGCTTCATTCGCACCTCATCAAATGGGCTTGTCCAGCAGGTGGCGGTCCGGGCCGTCGACACGATAGACCGACGCGACCTGGCAGCGCTCGCCATGCGCCTGGACGATCGCATTGCTGTCGAGCGTGTAGCCGTCCTTCATGTTGACCTTTATCCGCTCAGCGGTCGGCAGCCCGAAGCAGGGCTTGGCCAGCTCGGCCTTATACCAGTTCTGGCCCTGGGCACGCACGTAAAGAGTGCTGTCACTGGGAGCATAGAAATTGCGGATATGCACCAATCTGGCCGAGGGCACCTGGACTCCGCCCGGCGGCAGCGGAGTAGCGATTGCTGGGGCGGCTGCGAGCGCAGCGGACAAAGCGAATGCGGAAAGGGCAGTCTTGATCATTTGGGGTCTCCTTTTGATGAGCCCCGCTAACGGCAGCGGTCCGCGGATGTTGCGTGAAACCAGCCTTAAGCTTTGGTCATAATGCGGCGGTGCCGGATGCAGGATTCGAACCCGCGACCTTCGGTTTACAAAACCGCTGCTCTACCAACTGAGCTAATCCGGCCAGAGCGCTGACGCCCGGCGTTTGCGTCAAAGGACGCCGAACGTCCAGCCTTCGGTTCGGGCGATGTGGGGCGTGAGACCTACGGGGTCAAACGCCCGCGGCTCCTCGCGGGCGAGAGCACGCATTCCCGCTGCCGTCACGAGCGCGTCGGTCTGGTGGTCGTTGGGCTCGAAGCGAAGGCGAGCGGGCTGACTTCCGAGGCCCCTGAGCGCGCGGTTCAAATCGGCGCGGTTGCGGAGCTTGACGCCGGTCAGGCCGGCACGGCGGAGGTAGATGCGGGTATAGATCTCGACCACCACGCTGCCGCGCTCCGGCAGCGGGTCCATCGGCCAGATCGCGACCTTGCCATCCAAGCGGTGGAGCAGGCGCATGCCCGAGAAGCTCGCCTTGGCCACCTGCGCGGCGCCGATCGCATCATAGGCCGACGCGATCTTGCGGCCGCCCTGGGCGTTGAGTCGAGCATCGCACTGGCGGAAATGCATGAACGTGGCCTTCACCCCGTCGGCGATGCCGAAATAGAAATGCTGGCGGTGCGCGTGCTCGAGAAAGCTTGCGGCGCCGAGATCCTCGTCGGTGCTGACGCGATCGACATAGGCCCAGAATTCGCGCGCGGTTCGCGGCACGTTGGCTTCGCCCGGCAAATATTCGCCGCGTTCGAGGATCGGTGGAGCGGCGCTGAAGTCGAAGCCGAACAGGGTCGGCTCCTTCGCGGCGCGCTGGAGGAGCCAGGCGAGCACCTCCTCGCGCGACCAGACGTGGCCGGGACGGATCAGGCGAGGCGCCGCATCTCCGCGTGCTTCGGCGATCGCGATCCCCTTGTGCCGCCGCCCCTTCGCGCCCGACCAGTCGATCCCGACAAACGAAGCGAAATGCCTCACTTCCGTTTGCGGGGGCGGGCCTTGGGCAAGGCGGCAGACCAGTCGCGGGAGCGGCGGATCACGTCACGAACGCGCTCCTCGTCCTCGCAATTGTATCGCACCAGGACGGCGGGCCAGCCTTCATAGTGCGGCGTTTGCCAATAGGTCTCCGGCTCTGTCTCCTTGAGTATCTCGATCGTGTCGAGATCGATGCCGACGCCGAACGAGGTGCCGGACTCGTGGCTTGGATAGAGGAACGCGCGGCCGTTGGACGCGACCTTTACGGCCGGTTTCCCGTAGCTCGTCGACATCACCGTATCCGGCAGGCTGAGCGCGAAGGCGACCGCTTCGTCCCAGGTCATCGTCCGATCAGACCAAAGGTGGCTGGCTGTCGCTCTCGGGCTCGCCGGGCGCCGGGTTGCTCTTGATACGCCGCGGCGGCGGAGGCGGAGAGGGGGGCGCACGATCGGCCCAGCGCTCGAGGATGTGGGCCGCAGCGTCGCGGCCGCCGAGACCGAAGGCTAGCGCTGTCGCGACCGCAGCCGAGCCTAGGATCAGCCCGAAGGCAAGCATTACGATCTGGTCCGCGAGACCCATGAAGGTGAGGCCGATCGCCGTGAACAGGGCGATGATCGCGTAGCGCACCATCGTCTGTGCATATCCGCCTTCGCCCGTTCCGCTTCCGACGAGGTTTGCGATGATCCGCGCGAGGAAGATTCCGACGACGATGATGAGCGTACCGAAGATCACCTTGCCGCCAAGCTCGGTTACCTGCGCGAGGAAGATGGCGATGGTCCCGCCGCCGAGCTGCTTCGCGGCCTCGATCGAGGCGGCGAGGATGATCGCGATCATCGCGATATTGGCGACGATCCGCGATGGGCTCGCTGCCCCCGGGAGGACGCCGGTCGAGCGGATCGCATCGTCGAAGCCCGTCGGCGGTAGGATCGCCTCGATGATCGTCTTCAGGAATCGGGCTGCGACGAATGCGATGCCGATCCACAGTGCGGCAGCGAGCACGCGGGGAATGGCCGCGAGGATCTGGTTGAGCATGTCGGTCGCTGGGCCGGAGATCGATTCGATTTCGAGCACCTGCAGCGCGGCGATGGCGACCGGGATGATGATCAGCGCATAGACAAGCACGCCGGCTGCCCGCGCGAGGCTGACGCGTGTGGCGCCTGGCGTTGTGCCTGGGGGAACCGCCGACGGGTCGGTGCGGACCGTCCCTTCGGTCGATCCGATGCCGATGCGGGCCATCAGCCCGTCGATGTTCGAAGCGATCAGCACGGTCTCGACCAGCCGCCGCACGATGCGCGCGACGACGAGGCCGATGAAGAAGATCAGGCCGGCGCCGAGGATATTGTCGATGTAGGAAAAAATGTCGTCCGTGAGGCGATTGATCGGCTCGAGGATCTGGCCGATCCCGAGGAAACGGAGCGCGGCCATGATTCCGACCAGCCAGATGATCAGCTTGGCGATCACTCCGAGCTGATGACCGACGGTCTCTTCGGGCGTGCCGGTGACGTGCTTCTTGAGCGCCGGAGACCGGTCGATCGCGCGCTGCAGCACCCATTTGACTGCGCGCGCGACCAGCCAGGTCGCGATGATGATGAGCAGGGCAATGAGGATCTTCGGGCCCCAGAACATCAGCTGTGCCTGCCAGTAGGCGCCCTGGTCGACCTGGTACATTCGCGTGCTCCCTGTTCCGGATCAGCAATTAACGGACATTAAACACAATAGTTCTTGTCCTGAGTCTTGGAACCGTAACCCTTCCGTAGTCGGGGCTGTCATTCCACCGATTAGGCGAAGCGCGCAACCACACAAAGGAGTCGCGCACCATGCCTACGACAGACCCGTACCTGCTTGCGAGTGAGCCGAACGTTCGCTTCGTTTCCGTCGTGACCAGCGGCGATCCGCTGCCCGGGGGCGGCGTTTTCGGCGGCATTCCGGACGGAATCGGTGCATTCGACAATGGCGACGGCACGATCACCGTCCTCGTCAATCACGAGTTTCCGTCGGCATCCGGCCCGGTCCAGGACCATGGCTCGACCGGCGCCTACATCGACCTCCTGACGATCGACAAGGCGACTCTGCAAATCACTGCTTCGAACGACCTCATCCAGACGGTTCACAACTGGGATGACCTCAACGATACCTATGTAACGGGCACCGCGTCGTTCAGCCGTTTCTGCTCGGGCGACCTTCCGGCCACCTCCGCCCTGTACAACAGTCAAACCGGTCTCGGCACGACCGCACGTATTTACCTGACGGGCGAAGAGCAGGGCACCGAGGGCCGCGCCACGGCGACGATCGTCACGGGCGACGGCGCGCAGCATCTCTACGAGCTGCCTTCGCTTGGAAATCTGGCGTTCGAGAATGTCGCCGCGAACCCCTTCGAGCAGGACAAGACCATCGTCGCAGTCACTGACGACGGCACCAACGGCCAGGTCTATATCTACATCGGCGACAAGCAGTCGACCGGCACCGATATCGAGAAAGCGGGCCTCAGCGGCGGCGATTTCTTCGGAATCAAAGTCGACGGCTTCGTCGACGAGGCGAATGGTACTCCAATCAGCGGCAATTTCACGCTGCAGGAGATCGGCGCGGGCGGCGACGTCAGCAACATGACGGGCGCGCAGATAGACGCCGAAAGCGAAGCCGAGCAGGTGACGAGCTTCCTGCGCCCCGAGGACTTCGCCTGGGATCCGCAGAACCCGAACGTCGCCTATTTCACAACGACCAACAGCTTCGACGGCGTCTCGCGCATCTACCAGCTGACCTTCACCGACATAGCGCATCCGGAGCTTGGCGGTACGATCCAGGCCGTGGTCGAGAGCGACGATTACGGCGCACACATGTTCGACAATCTCACCGTCGCGAACGGCAAGGTCATCGTGAACGAAGACCCAGGCAACAACGCCTATGTCGCGCGTGTCTGGGAATATGACATTGCGAGCGGAAGCTTCCACGAGCTTGCGGGCTTCAACCCCGACCAGTTCGCGCCAGGCGGAAGCCAGTTCATTACGCAGGACGAGGAAAGCTCAGGCGTTATCGACGTCACCGACCTGCTCGGCGACTCCGATACGAACGCATACCTGCTCGATGCGCAGGTCCACACGGGATCGCCGGTCCCCGGCGCGGTCGAACAGGGCCAGCTGATGGTCATGTATGTCGACGACCCGTTCCTCGTTGGCGGCAACGCGAACGACAATCTGTTTGGCAGCGCTGCCGATGAGGAGCTTCGCGGCAATAACGGCAATGACGTTGCGCTAGCGGGTTCAGGCGACGACACGGCTTTTGGCGGCAACGGCAACGACACGCTGGTCGGCCATGCCGGCAACGACAATCTCCTCGGCGAGCGCGGCGACGACGTGCTGGTCGGCGGTGCGGGCGACGACAATCTGACCGGCGGTCAGGGCGCCGACCTGCTCATCTTCGACAATCGTGCGGCGACCGGCAACGACACGATCAGCGATTTCGCCAAGGGCGACAAACTGCTGACGATCGTGGCGCTGGAGGACGCCGATGGAGACGGAGTCATCGCCGTCGGCGACAGCCTGGCGCTGTTCTCCGACAGCTCGGTCGACATCAACAACGGCAACAACGACGTGACCGCGCTCAAGAGCGCCGGCACCGTCGTGATCGATGGAACAATCTACTTTGCTTATGTGGCGGCAGGCTCGGCTCCGAGCTCGGCGGCCGCGCCGGCGGCAGCCATTCGCGAGGGGCATGTGACTGTCGACGACATACGCAGCATGATGCACCTCGACCATGAGCAGCCGGCTGACCTGCTGATCTGATTACTGCGAGGGGCGGCAAAAAGCCGCCCCTCAACCTTCCGCCTGCAACTCTCCGCGGCGCTGCTCCCAATAGTCGAGCCGCTCGCGCACCCGCGCTTCGAAGCCGCGGTCCGATGGCTCGTAGAAGGTCTGCCGCTCCATCTCCTCGGGCCAATAGTCCTGGCCGGAAAAGGCCTCGTCCGCGTCGTGGTCGTAGGCGTAGCCCTTGCCGTAGCCGACATTCTTCATCAGCCGCGTAGGCGCATTCAGGATGTGCATCGGCGGCATCAGCGAGCCGGTCTCCTCGGCGCTTCGCCATGCCATTTTCTGCGCGATGTAGGCCGCGTTCGATTTGGGCGCTGTCGCCAAATAGAGGCAGGCCTGAACGATCGCGAGTTCGCCTTCGGGCGAGCCGAGGAAATCAAAGGCGTCCTTGGCCGCGAGGCACTGGACCAAAGCCTGCGGGTCGGCGAGCCCGATGTCTTCCGATGCGAAGCGAGTCAGGCGGCGGATTATGTAAAGCGGCTCCTCACCGGCCACCAGCATGCGCGCGAGATAGTAGAGCGCCGCCTGCGGATCCGATCCGCGCAGGCTTTTGTGCAACGCCGAGATCAGGTTGTAATGGCCCTCGCGGTCCTTGTCGTAAACCGGCACGCGGCGGTGGAGCAGGTCGCTGAGCTCAGCGGGGCCGAGCGGCTGCTCGATTTCGACCGAGAACAACGTCTCGACCTGGTTGAGGACGAACCGGCCATCTCCATCCGCGCTAGCGATAAGTGCCTCGCGCGCGTCCGTTGTCACAGGAAGCGCTCGGCCCTCGAGGACCTCGGCGCGGCGGATCAGTTCGCCGAGCGCGTCATGGTCGAGGCGCCGCAGGATCAGCACCTGGCAGCGCGATAGGAGCGCTGCATTGAGCTCGAAGCTGGGGTTCTCGGTCGTCGCGCCCACAAGCGTGACCGTGCCGTCCTCGACGTAGGGCAGGAAGCCGTCCTGCTGCGAGCGATTGAAGCGATGGACCTCGTCGACGAACAGCAAAGTCTGCTGACCAGCCTTCGCCATTTGCCGTGCTTCGGCGAAGATCTTCTTGAGGTCGGCGACCCCGGAGAAGACCGCCGAAATTGCAACGAAGCGCAGGCCGACCGCGTCGGCGAGCAGCCGCGCGATGCTGGTCTTACCCGTACCCGGCGGCCCCCACAGGATCATGGAGGCGAGCTTGCCGGCGGCGACCATCCGCCCGATCGCGCCGTCGGATCCGGTCAGATGCTCCTGACCGACGACCTCGTCGAGCGACTTCGGGCGCAGCCGGTCGGCAAGCGGCGCGTTCGCCGCCGGAGTCTCCGGCACGCGCGTCGGGATTTCCTGGTCGGCAAACAGGTCAGCCATTGTTCGAAGAAACATAAGGCGAACGCGGAAAATTGCACGTGCGGGCTTGCTTACGATGCAGCTAAGATATATCTGAGACACATCTAGAAAGGAGATATCGATGTCACGTCATCGTTATGGTTGCGGACCGCGCGGCAGCGTCGAGATTTGCGTTCCGGAAGGGCTGCTCGCAATGCGCGGGGGCCGCGGCTGGCACGGCAGCTGGGGCCCGTTCCAATTCGATATTGAGGGCGAAGGCTGGGGCGGACGCCGCGGGCGCAGGAGCCGGCGGATGTTCGAATCCGGCGAACTCCGCCTGGTGTTGCTGAAGCTGATCGCTGACGAGCCTCGTCATGGGTACGACCTCATCCGGGCGATCGAAGACCTGACCGGCGGCGAATATGCGCCGAGCCCGGGCGTCGTCTATCCGACGCTAACCCTGCTCCAGGACATGGGCCTGATCGAGGAAGCGCCGGGCGAGGGCCCGCGCAAGCCGTTCCAGGTGACCGAGGAGGGCAAGAAGCATCTCGAGGAACGCCAGGAAGAGGTCGAGGCGCTGCTTGAGCGGCTTCGCGGCCTCGCCCCGAGCGGCGAGAACGCGGCGGGCCCGGCAATCGGACGCGCGGTCAAGAATCTGATGACTGCGCTCGGTCACCGCCTGAAGCGCGAAGGCTTTGACGAGGATCTGTTCCTTGAGATTGCGGCGATCCTCGACGAGGCGGCGCAGAAAATCGAGCGGGTGAAATAAAGCGGGTCAGCGCCCGATCATTCGGGCCAGGCGCTGCCGCTTGACGATCGCGTGCATATAGACCCGCACGACGGCCGAATTGATCGTGTCCCAGTCCATGGTCTTGGCGTCCGCGAGGCCGGCCTCTCCATGGCGTCGGCGAAGCGCGGGGTCCGCCGCGTAGGCGGCGAGCGCGTCGGCGAACTCGTCGGGTTCCGTGCCGTCGACCAGAGTTCCGGTCACTCCATCACGGACGACGTTGGTCGTGCCGCTCGCTTGGGCCGCAACGACTGGAAGCGCGCAGGCCATGGCCTCCAATGTCACGTTGCCGAACGCCTCGGTGATTGAGGGATTGAGAAGGACGTCGGCACTCGCGAGCGCGCGTGCGAGGTCCGCCCCGGTTTGCTGGCCCAGGAACGTGGCGTCGGGCAACTGCTGCTCGAACCAGGGCAGTGCCGGTCCATCGCCTACTACCAGGACGTGGTGCTTGACGCCGCGCTCTTCCAGCCCGTGAATTGCGTCGGAAAAGACGTCGAGGCCCTTTTCCATGACGACGCGGCCGAGGAAGGCGACAACCAGTTCGTCGTCGGCAATTCCAATCGAGCGGCGCCATTCCATGTCGCGTCGCTCGGGGTTGAACTGGTTGCGATCGATTCCGCGGGTCCAGATGGCGATGTCGCGATTCATCCGCTGCGCCCGCAGGATTAAGGCGGTCGAAGGCGCCGGTGCCATCACCACTTCGCAGCGATGATAGAAACGACGCATGATCCCGCGGGCAAGCGGTTCCAGCGCCTGCAGGTGATAATAAGCGAGGTAGGTGTCGAAGCGGGTGTGAACCGAGGCAACAGTTGCTACCTTGTTGCGCCGCGCCCAGCTCACGGCACGGTGCGCGACAATGTCCGGGCTCGAAACGTGGAGCACGTTTGGATTGAACTCGCGGAGGTCGCGTCGAACCCGGGCCGGCACCGCAATCGGCATGCGGTATTCCGACCGGCCCGGAATCGGGATCGCCGGAATGCTGACGAGATCGCCGGTTGCCGGAAAGGCGGGGTTCTTCACCGTCGGCGAATAGACGCGCACGCGGACCCCCTGGCGAAGCAGATAGTCGACGAGCCGGTTCAGCGCCTGATTGGCCCCGTCCCGCACATAATTGTAATTGCCCGAGAAGAGGGCGACGCGGAGATCGGTCGGCTGCACGGCCCGGGCTGTAGGGGATTCATTTTGGCCGTCAAATTAGGATTGCCGGCGATTGCCCGGCCCGACGCAACCCTGTTCATCCTCGGCAGCCTGCCCGGCGATGCGTCGCTCGCTGAGCGCCGCTATTACGCTCATCCAACCAACCAATTCTGGCGGCTGCTTGGAGGCGCGATCGGAGAGGGACTGCAATCCTTGCCTTATGACGAGCGGCTCGTCCGGCTAGCCAATCGCCGCATCGGCCTGTGGGACGTAATCGGATCGGCGAGCCGCCACGGCAGCCTCGATCAAGCCATTCGCGAGGCGGAGCACAATCAGATCGAGCACCTTCTGCGCGACTTCCGCGATCTGCGAGCGATCGCATTCAACGGAACCACCGCTGCGGCGGTCGGCCGAAAGCTCATCGGCGAGCCTCCGCCGCCCCTCACGCTGATCGACCTGCCGTCCTCTAGCGCGGCCAATACGCAACCGTTCGGAGAGAAAGCGAAGACGTGGTCAAGGCTTGCTCAATTCTGCGCCACCGCCCAGACTATGAAACAATGATTCCCACCGACGAAGCAGAGGCCGACAGCGACAAGCGCCTGTCGATGGTGGACGAGGCGCTGGTCGCAGGAACGATCGCCAACACGAACGGGCTTCTGGTCATTCTCGCCAAGCTGGTCGCCAAGGGCGTGTTCGATCGCGCCGACCTGCAGGCCTTTTCGGATAGCTATTCCAAGCCGCTAGATCATGTCGGAATGCGTGAGAACGAGCTGGTCAGCCAGATGCAGGACCAGATGGAATCCACGCTTGCCGAGCTGATGCGGTTTCTGAGCGAACGCGACCGGGAGGATTGAGAGCCACAGGGCATCAAGCGTCAAACGCCGACAAAATCGGACACGGCCCGGTCTCGCCGCCAGCGCACTCCGCTGCCAGCCTCCTGAGCGCATCGCGTGCGAGCTTCAGCTTCTTGATCTGCTCATCGAGCGCCCTCACGCGCTCCGTCGCCAGAGCTTGAGCCCTTGCGCGGTCATCTGTCGCGTCCAGCGCCAGCAGTTCCTTGATCACTTCGAGGGTGAAACCTGCGGCCTGGGCGTGACGAATGAATTGCAATCGCCGGACGTCTTCCGGGCCATATCGGCGCGTTGAACCGAGTTTGGGCGGCTCAAACATCAAGCCGCGTCGTTGATAGTATCTAACTGTCTCAACGCCGACGCTTGCTGCGGTCGCCAATCCCGCAATTGTCAGCATCTGCGGCTGGGATTGACTCTGTACCATGGTACGGAGGCTATATGGCGATTCGCTCGCTTCGAGCAACAAGGAGAATCGCAATGGGAAAACACCTAACGAAGACCTCTGGCTGCGGCACCGCCGGTACTTGCAAGAATGACTGCCGGTGCAATCCGTGCAGCTGCAAGCCCTGCAACTGCTGACGGTAGGCGGCCACCTGTGACGAGTGGGCCCCCGCAATTTCTCGTGGGGGCGCACTTTCGAAACGTTACGGCGAATGTCTCAGAACTTGGGGTCACGCGATGATCAAATGGACGCTCACATTGTCGGTTCTCTACCTCGCATCGGTTGGATTGGGGCTGATGTTCTTTCCACTCCAATTCGGGGTCGGTGCGGTGCCGGAGAATGCGTCGCCCGAGCTCACCGCCCTTCTACGACTTCTCGGGGGACCATTCCTGGGCATTGCGGTGCTGAACTGGCTGTCGCGCCATGCGGAGCCATCAACGATCCGGCCCATCCTGCTCGCGAACCTCGTCGGATTTGGCGCCGTTGCGGCGAACGACATCTGCGGGGTTACGACCGGCGAAGCGCGGGAGGTGGCGAGATACTTCCTCGTGATCCACCTGGGCTTCGCGCTGGCCTTTCTATCGGTGCTGCGGGCTAACTGGCGGCCGCGACCAATCTAAAAAGCGTTTGTTCGACATGAATGAACACCCTCACTCTCATCAGCATTCGAAGGCCGAGCACAGGGCTTCCGCCCACGCCCACCACGGGCACGGCGGAGGACAACCGCTGCGCACGTCAGCTCAAGCGACTCTCCACTGTTTGACCGGCTGCGTCATCGGCGAAGTGGCCGGCCTCATGATCGGCGTCAGCCTCGGTCTGTCGCCGTGGCCCACGATCATCCTGGCGACTGTCCTCTCGTACATCTCCGGCATCACACTCGGATTGGTCCCCGTGATGCGCAGCCAACGCTTGGGGCTGCTTGGCGCATTGCGCATCATTTGGGTCGGGGAAGTGATTTCGATCGGCGTGATGGAGGTCGTGATGAACTTCGTCGATTATAAGATGGGCGGTATGACAGCGCCGTCGATCGCTTCGTGGATGTTTTGGCGCGGCCTCGTCTTCGCCGTTCCAGCCGGCTTCCTCGCGGCCTGGCCCGTGAACTACTGGCTGCTTAAGCGCGAGATCAAAGCGGCGTGCCATTGACGCGACCGGCATTGCTCGACGCGCGCAGCACCCTTATTGGGCGGGGCGTGGTCCGACTGATTGGCAAGCTGTTGGCGATTCTCGCCGTGCTAATCATGCCGCTCGGCATGCAATCGGCGGCCGCCGCAACGCATCACGACATGAGTGCGGCAACGATGCCGATGGAGCATTGCCCGGAGCAGGCGCCGAGGCAGGACTCGAAGGGCGGCTTCGTCGAATGTACGATGGCCTGCTCGGCGGCGCTTCCGGCGGCGGACCTGTCGCCGATGAAGCCGATGCCGGTCGCATATTCGCCGATCGAGCCTGCAGCTACGCAGATGCTCCTCGGACTCCACCCGGACACCGCGACTCCGCCTCCAAAGTACTCCTGAGCTTCGGACTTTTTACATTCGAACTCAGGAGATTTGACATGATGACGTTGATTGCCGCGGCCGCTCTTGCCGCGCAGACCGCTCCGGTGACGCAGCCTCACCCTGGCCATGCGCAGATGACGCATGAGCAGCATGATGGCATGAAGAAGGATTGCTGCAAGGAATGCTGCAAGGACATGGTCGACAAACACAGCGGCCATGGCACTGAGCGCGGCGACGCGGCCCAGTAACTGAACGGGTGGGGCGCCTGAGCGTCGGGCGCCCCATTCCAGTGGAGAAAATTCGTGAAAACAATTCTCACCGCGACGGTGAGCGCCCTGGCGCTCGCGTCCCTGTCGGTGTCCGCCGCCGCGCAGCACCACCACATGCCGGGCATGCAGATGCCCGCGCCGGAGAAAAAACCGGCGGCAAAGAAGAAGACGAAGAAAACGGTCGCCAAGAAGAAGGCGACCAGGAAAAAGGCCGGGACCAACAAGCCGACCGCCGCCCACGACGCGCATGCGGGGCACGCGCCGACTTCGCCCGGCAGCACTTCCATGCCGATGGAGCATGGGACCATGCCCATGTCCGCGCCGCAATCGACTCCGCAGCAAGGGCATGGGCAGCACGGCGCCATGCCGATGCCCGAACAGGGCACCCAGCCCGCAAAGCAGCCGATGGACCACACGCAAATGGACCATAGCCAAATGGGGCGAATGCCAATGGAGCATGGCGCGATGCAGCATGGCGAGCATGCCGGCCATGAGGCGATGACCGGCGCGTTCGGGCCGTACCCGATGACCCGCGAATCTTCCGGTGCCGCATGGCAGCCCGACACGTCCGAACATCAGGGCTGGATGAGCATGTCCGGCGACTGGACCTTGATGGCGCACGGCGTGCTCAACCTTGTCTACGACCATCAGTCGGGCCCGCGCGGTGAGGACAAGGCGTTCGCCAGCGGCATGCTGATGGGCATGGCGCGGCGGCCGCTCGGCAACGGCACGCTGCAGTTCAAGGCGATGGTGAGCCCCGATCCTTTGATGGGCAAGAGAGGCTACCCACTGCTTCTCGCCAGCGGCGAGACGGCAAACGGCCGCGACCGACTGATCGACCGCCAGCATCCGCACGACTTTTTCATGGAGCTGTCGGCGTCAGTTTCGCAGACCATCGGGCCGAAGAACAGCCTGTTCCTCTACGGAGGCCTGCCTGGCGAGCCGGCTTTCGGTCCGCCGGCCTTCATGCATCGCGAAGCGATCCTCGATTCTCCCGAGGCGCCGATCAGCCACCACTGGCTCGATTCGACCCACATCACCTTTGGCGTGGTGACGGGCGGGATCGTGCTCGACCGGGTCAAGCTCGAGGTCAGCCGCTTTAACGCCCGCGAGCCTGATCAACATCGCTGGAATATTGAGACGGGACCCCTCGACTCAACGGCGATCCGCGTCTCGTGGAATCCGACGGCGGAGCTCGCGCTCCAGGGCAGCTGGGGCAAGTTCAAGGATCCCGAGCAGCTCGAGCCGGGCGTCGATCAGAAGCGTTGGTCGGCGAGCGCGCTCTTTGCGCGCGAGATCGCGCCCGGGTGGAAGTTCGCGGGAACGCTCGCCTGGGGCCGCAAATCGATCAAGGATCATCATGGCGATTGGTTGAACGACGATGCCTATGTGGCCGAGGCGTCGCTCAAGCATCGCGAATGGACCATCTTCGGCCGGGGCGAAATGACCGAAAACCGGGAGCTGCTCGAGCTGGAGGATGAGGAACACGGGCCTGCCTTCCGCGTCGGCAAGATGTCGCTTGGCGCGGTTCGCGATTTCCGCGTGGCCGAGCACTTCACGCTCGGCCTGGGCGGCCTGTTTGCGGTGAACTTCGTGCCTGACGGACTGGCGCCACTCTACGGTGGGCATAATCCAGTCGGAGCGATGGGCTTTGTCCGGTTGAAGTTGGATTGAGAAGGGGGAAGATGTCGATGCGTTTAGCAGGACTTAGCGGAGCCGGCCTCGCGGCGCTGATCGCTCTGGCATTTCCGGTTTCGGCCCACGAGGCCACCGCCAAAACGGCGCAGGCGGCGACGCTGCCGGCATCAGCGCTCGGCGCGGCCGCGACGGTCGATGCCTTCCATGCGGCGCTCAGGCGCGGCGACACGCGCTCCGTTGTCGCCCTCCTCGCTGACGACGCACTGATCTTCGAAGCCGGTGGCGCGGAACGCTCCAAAGCCGAGTATTTGGCGCATCACCTGTCTGCGGATGCCGAATTCTCCAAGGCCGTCTCTTCGGTGGTCACCCGCCGCGCTGGCGGTACCAGCGGCATGGTGGCGTGGATCGCGACCGAAGGCCGCTCGACCGGCACCTACAAGGGCAAAGCGGTCGACAGCGCGACGACGGAGACGATGCTTCTTCGCCGCGTCGGGCGAGCCTGGAAGATCATCCACATCCACTGGTCGTCGGCCGCCGGTTCGACTGATTGACTAGCGGCCAATCAGCCCACATATGGCCCGCTCGCTTGCAACAGTGGCCCCTTCGTCTAGCGGTCCAGGACGTCGCCCTCTCACGGCGAAAACACGGGTTCGAGTCCCGTAGGGGTCACCAATCCGGCAGTCAGAGGGACTGCTGTGAAATGATCGCGCTACCTTTTGATGAATTCGCCTCGGTGCCGCCCGCAAGCATCAGCTTGGGCTCCACTTCCGCTGCACGGTGCGTGAACTTTCCGTCCACCTGTGCGCCTTCCTCGATGGTCAGGGCGCCATAGCTGACATCCCCCTCGATCCGGGCCGTCTTCAGGATCACCAGAACTCCCGCGGTGATCGAGCCCTTGATCCTCCCGGCCACACGCGCGCTTTCAGCTGCGACCGCGCCGGTGACTTCGCCGGATTCGCCCTGGATCAGCGCGGCGCAGCTGATGTCGCCGTTGATCCGTCCGTCCAGATGCAGATCCATTTTTGCCGTCAGGTCGCCGTTGACCGCGATGTCCGGACCCAGGACGGAAAAGGTCGATCCTGTCATCGTACCATTACCCAAGGGCCGGTCGATTGATTCGGGCTTTTTCGAAAACATTGGGCGCTACCTCCAGAAACGGACGCGGATTGACGGGTTGGCCGTTGAGCCGCACCTCGAAATGCAGGTGCGGACCAGTGGAACGGCCGGTGCTGCCGACAGCACCGATCAGCTGCCCGGGCCTGACTAAGTCACCGGCATGTGCGCGGAACGCGGACATATGAGCGTAGCGTGTCCTGAGGCCATTCCCATGGTCGATCTCGACGCAATTCCCGTAGCCCCCGCGCTGGCCAACGAAGGAAACCTTGCCCCTGGCGGCGGAATAGATTGGAGCGCCCATCGGAGCCTTGAAGTCTAGTCCGGCATGGAAAGCTGCGCTGCCGTCGAATGGGTCGCTTCGATAACCGAAGCCCGAGGAAATATATTGGGCCGCGGCGGGGATGACCCGGGGTATCCCCTCGAGCCCACGCTGCAACGCATCCATCCGAGCGAGGCTCAGACCGAGGCGCCGAAAGCGCGAATCGAACGAACCATTGGCACCGGGCAAAAGCTTGATCAGCGGACCGCCCATGGCGCTGCGGTCGTCAATCGAAGCTAACACGCGCTCAGGATTAACCCCGAGCTTGCGCATTGCCGCCGCCGCAACGGCGGATTTCCGGTCAGCGAACCGGGTCAGACGTTCGGCGAAGGCGAGCTGGCGCGCCTCGACTTCGGCGAGCGGTGCGGCCTCTGGAACCATGGCGCTGACCTTGTCGACGGTCTTGGACGCCTCCTTGCTGCTGTCGGATACGGTCTCGCCCGCCTTTGCGTCGGCGGGGAGATTGCCAACATAGCTCTTGACCATTTTTTCGATGAAGGCCTGGCGCTGATCGAGGTCGTCAGCGACGGAATCGACATCCTTGCGATAGGCGGCGATGCGGTCTTCTGCGCTCGCCACCTTGGCCTCGCGGTTAAGCAGCGACAACGCGTCGCGTCGCTCCAGGAAAGAGCTGAAGGCCACGGCGGCCATCGTCAGCACCCAGGCAAGCAGCAGGCCCGCAACAATCGCGGCGCCGGTCATTTGCAGGCGTGACGATATCCGAACGTACCGAACGTGGCCTTCGGTGCGCATGATGAATTCACGCTCGGGAAACCACGCCCGTATGCGCAGAATCGCCCCCGCGACTGACCCTTGCAAGGATCCCCCCTCATTCGTCCCCGCCCCATTGGTTACCCGGGTATTGTAGAGATACGAACATCCACGCTCGGACTCGCGACGAGTCGAATGAGACGTGCGACGAAATGATTCGTCACGGACTAACCGCGCGATGCCTCACGCTGGGTAAACGAATCCTTGGGCGCGCGGGGTCAGGCCGTCTGCCAACCGCCGCCGAGCGCCCGGAACAGATCGACCTGAGAGTCGGCGATGCGTGCATCGGCTTCGGCAAGGTCAGCTTCCGCTATTGCCAGAGTCCGTTCGGCGTCCAGCACGTCGAGGCTGTTGGCGCGTCCTTCACGGAGCTGCGCACGAGTGATGCGCGCCGCTTTTTCGGCTTCGTCGCGAGCCGATTGCAAGGCCGCGCGCCGCTCGATCTCATTGGCGTAGCGAGACAACGCCGTTTCGGTTTCCTCGAGTGCGGTCAGCACCGTCTTATCGAAGCGCGCCAGTTCTGCCTGGCTCCTCGCTTCGGCGCCTGCGATCCTTGATCGCGCCGCTTCCTGATTCGGGAACGACCAGTTGATCAGCGGGCCGAGCAGGAAGCCGATAGCACCTCCGGTGAAGAGGTTGGCTATGCTCGACGCCGACGACCCGATCGATCCGCCCAGCGTGATTTGCGGATAAAGGTCGGCCGTCGCGACACCGATCCGCGCAGTCGCGGCTGCAAGGCGCCGCTCAGCTTCGCGCACGTCCGGTCGCCGGGCGAGCAGAGCGCGGCCATCCCCGACCGGGATCGGCTGGCTCAGCTGGAGCAGCCGTCCGTTCGCGCTGGTCACCGGCCGCTCCGCTGGAGTCCGAG
>JBKPMC010000069.1:0-2936 GCA_046731955.1 Pseudomonadota bacterium
ATGCTGCCCGGCTTCGTGTCCCATGTCGAACGGGTCTGGGAGGACGCGAGATGCCGGGCCTTCCTTTCCTCGCTTGCGGAGATGGGCCGTCTCGTTCTGTTCGATCGCCGCGGCGTGGGCCTGTCCGACCGGGTCGGATCCAGCCCCAGCGTAGAGGCAACGGCACAGGACATCCGCACCGTGCTTGATGCCGCAGGCTCGCGTCGGGTCGTGTTGTTCGGCGCCTCCGAAGGCGGACCGGCCTGCATCAGGTTTGCTGCTGATCATCCCGACCGCGTCGCGGGGCTGATCCTGTTCGCCTCGCTCGCAAAGGGAAGTTCCGCACCCGACTATCCGCATGCGTTGGGCGCCGATCAGTATGCGGCGTGGCTGCAGCAGCTGGTGTTGGCCTGGGGCGGACCTGCCGGCATAGAGACGTTCGCGCCGAGTCTCGCCGGCGATGCCAAGGCGAGAGCCTGGTGGGCCGGCCTGCTTCGTGCGGCCTCGAGCCCGGGCGCCATCAAGGGCGTGCTCGAGGCCCTGCGCGATACGGATGTGCGGCATCTTCTCAAGCGGGTTGCCGTTCCGACACTGGTGCTGCACCGCCGCGGCGACCGCGCCGTCCGCATCGGCGCCGGAAGACATCTCGCCGACCACATCCCGCAGGCGCGCTTCATCGAGCTCGACGGCGCCGATCACTGGGTCTTCGCCGGTGACCGGCAAGCGGTGCTCGACAGCATCAGGCAGTTCGTCGGCGATCTCGCGAAGTGACCGGCCGACATTCGCGGCTTGTCATCGCATGCCCTGGGCTTTCTTCGGCCTGGTCAGGCGCATGCCCGGCTGTCGATAGCGCATCTTGCGCTCACTTCGCCGGAGTCGCGGGAACAGCGGAAACCGGCGGAATTGCGGGAGCTGCGTTGAGACCGGAAGACGTCGCCGCTGGCCGGGTGGTGTTTGCCGGGCATGACGACAGGAGCTGCGTCCATGACTTCCCGAGCCCAAGCGTATCGATGTCGAACGTCGCGAGCTTGGTCTTGCCTTCCGCGTCGCGCGTACCCTCGCCCATCTGCAGGCTGGAAGCAGTGAGCATTGCCTGCATGGCATCGGGCGCGACGATATCGCTCCACACCTCGAATTTGCCGACACGAGCTGGATATCTTCCAAAGGCGACGGACTTGTCCGATCCCGCCGTCAACATCATCGTCTTGAGGCCGCCATCGCCCTGGTCGGATTCCCGCACGAACATCAACCGGGCGCGATCCTTGTTCTCGCAGAACAGCCGCCACTCCATCGTTCGGAACGAGGCGCCGTCGCTCTGTTTTGCCGCGGCGATCTTGCGGACATACGGGCGCGACGCGGCTTCGAGCGTCCACGCCGTTTCGGGCAAGGGGCGTGTATCGATGCCGAAGCGATAGAGTTCGGCTCGCGTGAGGACATGCAAGTTCTCGAATTTCACCGTCTTGATGAGATCGTCCAGCTCACGGCTGATGCCCATGGAAACGACAAAGGCGGCGCGCTCGCGGTCGGCCCTCGCCATGCCGCGCTGCTTGAAATCGGCAATCTGCTGCGCCGAGAATGACCCGCGCACGAGCAGCGTGAGCTGGGAGTTATGTACGGCGATCGCGGCATCGGGCGCGACTTCGCGGGTCGTGGCGCCGAGAAACAGATAGCTGCAGGCCGAATTGCACATGGCGTTACGGGTCGTGAGCTCGGCCTCGACCTCCCCGCCCGCCGTCTTGATCTTGAGACAGGCCGCGTCGACCTGGGTTCCTCCGGCGCAGGCGGTAGCAAGGGTGCGTCCAATCCGGGCAATGGCCTTCCTGCTGCGCAGCAGGCGGGCAATGACATAGGATGGCCTGACCGAGCCGCCCGGCGAATGAAAATAGATCGGCCACTTGCTGTCCTTGACGTCGCGCAGGAAGCGGTCAACGCGCGCGGCCGCGCCCTCGTCGACCTGGCCTTCGACCGCGATCCAGTGATCGCAACCCGGACCGCACGAATTGGCCGGGCCCCTGGCATTGTAAATGATCAGCTTGGGCGGAAATCCGGCCTTTTCGGCCGGAGTTTCGGCACGCACCTCGCCGTGAGCCAGCAGCAGGGCTGCGAGAAGGAGAAGGCGAAGCATCATGACCAGCGTGATCAGCCAAGTATGGAAGCAGTGGCGCCGGCCAAAGCTAGACAATGCCTGCCGAGGCCGCAACCCTTGGTCGGGGCGCCTCTCACGCGGTGCTCGAACGATCGGACTGAGGCCATTCATTGTAAGCAGGATTTGACCTGAATTTCTCGATATTGCCCGATTGCAGGAGCCGAATCCCCTGCTATACCGCTGCTTCCCGCTTACCTGCGCTCGTTCGCAGGAGTGAGCTTCAGGAGAATGACATGTCTGACCAGAACCCGCCCGCATCCGGATTCCAGTTCGGCCTTGCTAATTTGAAACCGGCCGAGCCCCTGGAAAAGATCACCCTCACCTTCCCGGACGGCGCGAAGCGCGAATATCCCAAGGACATCACCGGACTCGACCTCGCCAAGGGCATCTCGCCGTCGCTGGCCAAGCGCACGGTGGCAATGGAGCTGGATGGCGTGGTCGCCGACCTCAACGACCCGATCTCGGGCGATGCGAGGATCGAACTCATCAACCGCGACGACGCGCGCGCGCTGGAACTGATCCGGCATGACTGCGCACATGTGCTCGCCGAAGCGGTGCAGTCGCTGTGGCCGGGCACGCAGGTCACCATCGGGCCTGTTATCGAGAACGGCTTCTACTACGACTTCTTCCGCAACGAGCCGTTCACGCCGGAAGATTTTGCGGCGATCGAAAAGCGGATGCGCGAGATCATCGCGCGCGACAAGCCCTTCACCAAGCAGGTGTGGGACCGCGAGAAGACCAAGCAGGTGTTCCGCGACAAGGGCGAGGCCTTCAAGGTCGAGCTGGTCGATGCCATTCCCGGCGACGAGCC
>JBKPMC010000070.1:0-38403 GCA_046731955.1 Pseudomonadota bacterium
CCGCGACGAACAAAAGGCGCTCGCCGGTGTCTCGGAGGCTGTCGCGCGCGCGATCCGCACGGTGATCAAGCGCGAAGACAAGGAGCGTGAAGTGGCTGAGCTGATCTCCGCCAATGCTCGCCGGATCGAGGCATTGGAGACGATGCTGGGTGCCGGGCCTGCCACCAACCAGAAACGCAGGCCGCGAACCGCCTGAGAGGTCGAATTAACCTCGGCCTTAATTGACCTCGTTCAAATCCAAGCATAATTTGCCGTCAAATCGAAAAAGGGGGCATTCGATGGTACGCGCCTTGGTGTGGTCCGGGCTGCTGGCGGTTGCGCCGGTAGCGATTGTCAGCAGCAGCTTCGCGGGGGCTCAGACTCAGCCTCCACAGAAATGCGCAGATACCGCCGAGAAGAAGGCGAAGCGGTCGATGTTCGGCGGCTTGCTGGGAAGCATCGGCGGATCGATCCTTGGGAACGCCGGTGTCGGAGGCGATGTGATCGCCCTGGCCTTGCCGGTCGGGTCTTACCTTTCCGACGAACTGATCAAGATGCTCGACTGTAAGGAGCAGCGGCAGGCCGCCAAGGCGACCGAAGACGCGCTTCGCGGCGGGCTCGGGACCGAGGTCAGCTGGAAGAGCGACACCCGCCCGAACGTTGCGGGCAAGTCGAAGGTGACCGGCGAGGAGAAGCTGGCCGACGGCGGCCAGTGCCTGACGGTAACCGATGTGGTCATCGTCGACGGCGAGGAGACGACGGTGCCTAAGCGCATGTGCCGCGCGAAGGGCGCGAGCGGGTTTGCGAAGGTTTGAGATGCTCGCCCGCCGGATCAGATTCGCGGCCGGAGCATGTCTGGCGCTGGTGAGCGCCGCGGCGCCCGCCGCAACGGACCCGGTGAACCCGACCTGCCCCAAAGAGCTTAACTGGTCGACCTACCGCCAGATGCGCTTCACGCTGGATGCATCGAATGGTCAGCGTATCCTTCGAGCGGAAGGCCTGATCGACGAAGACGTGCCGCTGCGCCTTCAGGACGCGATGCTGTCCAATAGCCCGATCGACGAAATTTGGGTTCGGTCGCCCGGCGGCATCGCGCGCGCCGGTAACGAGGCGGGCAAGATAATCCGCAAGAGCGGGATCCCGACGCGCATCCCCGGCGGTTGGGCCTGCTTCTCGGCGTGCAACTTCATGTTCATGGGCGGCGCCGTGCGCTTCGTGGACCCGAACGGGCTGTTCATCGTCCACATGTTCACGCACCTTGCGGACAAGGACGCGGTTCGAACGGAAATCGCGAAGGGCCACGACAAGGCCATCGGCCTCATCGGCGATGTGGAGCAGGACTCGGCACTGCTGGCGAGCGAGGACAATGACTTCCTGATCAAGATGGGAGTGTCCCGCAAGCTGCTGACCGAAGTCATGTATCAGCAAAAAGCGGTCGCTACGGATGCGGGCGACAAATCGACCCGGCGCTGCCTGACCGCAGCGGAAACCATCAAGTACAATGTGGCGAATGCACAGTGAGGGAGCAGGAGTGATGCGAACGAAGCTTATGCTGTGGGGCGCCGTGGCGGCGGTCGCCCTGAGTTCGACAGCGGCCGTTGCAAGCGTCGTTGTCGTTCGGTCCCTCGGACCCTCGTCCAAGGCCTATCCTCCGGGCAAGACCTTGCCCGAAAGCGCCAAGATCACCCTGCAGGGCGGCGACGTGGTGACCGTCCTCGGGCCGAACGCCGCGCAGACACTCCGCGGTCCGGGCAATTTCGACGCCGGTCAAGTGACTCTCGCCTCGGCGGCGGCGAAACGCGGCAGGTTCGGTGCCCTGCGCACCGCGGAAGTGGCTAAGAACCCGAGCATCTGGGACGTGGACGCGACCCAGAGCGGCAAAGTGTGCGTAGCCCAGCCTACCGCCCTCAAGCTCTGGCGTCCTGACGCCGAGAGTGCGGCCAAGGTCAACATCCGCTCTGCGGGCGGGCAAACACAGGAAGTCGATTGGGCCGCGGGCAAGGCGACGACAGCCTGGCCGAGCAAGCTACCGATCAAGAATTCGGTCGAATATCAGATCGAGTGGGCCGGCACGGGCGAGCAGAGCAAGATCACGTTCGTGACGGTGCAGCGGTCGCCGGCTGACCTCGTCGGGGCGGCCCAGCTGCTGATCGAGAACGGCTGCCAGAACCAGCTCGATCTGCTGGTCGAAAGCGCGAGCAAGAATGCAAATTAGCTAGCCGGCGACGCCTTCGGACTTGAGCCGGTCAAGCTCCCGCGGCTCGAGCCCGAGCGGCGCAAGCACCTCATCGGTATGCTCGCCGAGTCGCGGCGGAGGCAGGTCGGAATCCGTGCGATGGCTATCGAGCCGTACCGGCGAGCCAACCAGCGGAATCCCGGCGATGGTCCTGATCATTCCGCGGTGCTGCGCCTGGACGTCCGCCAGGGCCTGACTGATGCGGTTGATGGGGCCGGCGGGAATTCCGGCCGCTTCGAGCTGGTCGAGCCATTCGGCGGCGGGTTTCCGTCGAATGCATTCGCTCACCAGCTCGATTATCGCGGCGCGGTTGGCGACACGCAGGCCATTGGATGCGAAACGCTCGTCGCTCACCCATTCGGGATGGCCGCACATCTCGGCCAGCCGCGCAAACTGGCGATCGTTCCCGACCGCGATGATGATCGGCTGATCCAAGGCATCGAACGGTTGATAGGGAACGATATTGGGATGGGTGTTCCCCTGTCGCGGCGGGTCCTTGCCCGAAATGAGCGCGTTCGACGCCTGGTTGGCAAGCATCGCTAGCTGCGTGTCGAACAGAGCCATGTCGATGTGAACGCCCTCCCCTGTCTTCTCGCGCCGGTAGAGCGCGGAGAGGATCGCGGCGCAGGTGTAGAGACCGGTGAAGAGGTCCACGACCGCCACGCCGACGCGCATCGGCCCGCCGCCCGGCTCACCATCGGGCAAGCCGGTAATGCTCATCAGGCCGCCCATGCCCTGGATGATGTAGTCGTAGCCCGCCCGGTCGGCATAAGGCCCGTCCTGTCCGAACCCGGTGATCGACGCGTAGATCAGCCGCGGATTGCCCGCACGCAGGGTTTTGGCGTCGAGCCCGAACTTCTCGAGCCCGCCAACCTTGAAATTTTCGACAACAACATCGGCTTGTTGGGCGAGGCTTCGGACCAGTGCTGCGCCTTCGGGCCGGGCGAAATCGATCGCTGCCGACTTCTTACCCCGGTTGCAACTCAGGAAATATGCGGCGACGCGCTGCTCGCCCTCGCCAAGCCAGGGCGGGCCCCAATGCCGCGTGTCGTCGCCACTTCCGGGGCGCTCGATCTTGGTCACCTCGGCGCCGAGATCGGCGAGCAATTGCGTGCACCAGGGACCGGCAAGAACCCGGCTCAGGTCGAGGACTTTGACGCCTTCCAGCGGCCTCACTTCCGCCGTTTCCAGAACCGGCGGTCCGCGAGAACCGCATGCGCTGCATTGTGGCCGGGTGCACCGGTCACACCGCCGCCCGGGTGAGCGCCTGAACCGCACAGGTAAAGACCCTTGAGCGGCATCCGGTAATCGGCCGCGCCGATCATGGGCCGGGCGCTGAACAGCTGATCGAGGCCCATCTTGCCGTGGAAGATGTCGCCCCCGATCAGGCCGAAGCGGCGCTCGAGGTCGAGCGGCGAATGGATCTGCCTGCCGACCACCGACTTGGCGAAGCCCGGCGCATGAGCATCCACCGTCGCGACAATCGTGTCCGCCGCCTTCTCCCGCTCGTCGTCCCAGCTCCGGCCGGGACCTAGGTCGTAGCGGAAATGCTGACAGAAGAGCGACGCCACATGCTGCCCCTTGGGCGCGAGGCCTGGGTCCAGCGTCGACGGGATCAGCATCTCGATGATCGGCTGCCTGGCCCAGCCGTCCACCGCCGCGTCCAGATAGGCCCGGTGCATGTAATCGAGGCTCGGCGCCATGATGATGCCAGCCGTCAGGTGATTGCCTTTCTTGGGCAACACCGTGAACTTGGGCAGCTCCGACAGGGCGACATTCATTCGGAAGGTCGCGCTTTCGCACTTCCATCCATGCATTCGGCTGGCGACGTCGGCATCGACGGCGCCCTGAGGCACCAGGCGATCGAACAGCAGCTTCGGGTTGACGCCCGCAACAACAGTTGCAGCGTGCCAAGCTTTGCCGCCAGCAACAACGCCCGTCGCGCGCCTGTTGTTGACGATTACTTCCTCGACGGGGTGCTCGAGGAGGATGTCGACGCCCGCCTCGCGGCAAGCGCGCGCCATCGCCTGGGTGATTGAGCCCATGCCGCCGACCGCATGCCCCCAGGCGCCCGGGACCCCCGCAGCCTCGCCGAACAAATGGTGGAGAAGTACGTAGGCCGTGCCCGGCGACTGCGGCGATGCGAAATTGCCGACCACGCCGTCGAAGCCGAACAGCGCCTTGGTCAGCTCGCCTTGGAAATGGCGGTCGAGAATGTCGGACGCGCTGCGCACGGCGAAATCATGGACGATGCGGGTTTCGGCCAGCGACAGTCCCGCCATATCGCGGCCCAGGCTGAGAAGCTTCGGGATGGCGCTCACCCGCGATCCCACGTTCGGCGGTGCACGCAGCAGCCACTTCTTGAGCAGACGGACGACCGTTTCGAGCTCGGCGACGTAGCGATCGTAAGCCTCCGCATCGGCCTTGACGTGCCGACCGATCTCCTTGCGGGTCAGGCCGCCGCGTCCGGCGAGCAGATAATCGCCGTCCCCCGGCAGGAAGTTGTCGGTCTTGCGCAGCACGACCTTGAGGCCGTGGCGCTCGAGCTGCATGTCGCGGATCACCTTCGGCTGCAGCAGGCTTACGGTGTAGCTGGCCGCCGAATTCCTGAAGCCGGGCAGGAATTCATCGGTAACGGCCGCGCCGCCGACGGTCCCGGCCGCCTCGAGCACGGCGACCTTGAGGCCTTTCTTTGCCAGATAGTAAGCGCAGGTCAGGCCATTGTGGCCCGCGCCGATCACGACTGCATCGAATTCCATCAAACCCCCAAAGGCTGCAGAGCTTTTCGCCTAGAGGCACGGTCCGGTGGCGTCCAGAGCCGCGCCCTCGTGCCGATTTTTGGCATGGCGCTCGACACATTTGCGCAAACTTGGAAGGCGTGTTGCACTACTAATACGGTCGATGACAGTCGGGGTGACGGAAATGACGAGGATAGGGTTGATTACGGCTGCTGCGGTGCTGGCTTTGGTTCCGGCCTACGGAGCGGCGCAAACGGCATCCGCACCGCCTGCAACGGTGGCTCAGGTGGATGCGCAAAAGACGATCGCCGACGTCAGGCGCGTCCTTGCTACGAATTACGTGCTTGCCGACGTCCGACCGAAACTTGACGCCGCACTCGCGCAAGGCCTGGCAGCGGGCCGCTACTATGTCAGCGATCCGAACGTCCTCGCCGAGCGAATCAACGCAGATCTCAGCGCCGTCGCTCACGACAAGCATCTCGGCATCCAATACAACCCGACGCAGTCCACCGAGCTGGCTGCTCGACCGGTCGGCGCGGGGGCCGACGACGCTCCTCCAAGCGCAGAGGAAATCCGGCAGGCCGCTCGTCTCAACCACGGCATCACCGAGCTGAAGGTGCTCTCCGGGAACATCCGCTACATGAACCTGGTCGGCTTTTTCTGGGGCGGCAAACCGACCGAGAAAGCCTATGACAATGCGATCCAGTTCCTGAAGGACGGCGACGCCACAATCATCGACCTGCGTTACAACGGCGGCGGCAGCCCGGACGCCGTGCAGTATCTCGTCAGCCACTTCCTCGAGCCGAACCGGCCCATCGTCACCTTCTACATGGGCGCGAACAAGGTCGACCGGCTGTCCAGCCTCACCTCGCTTCCGGCGGGCCGCATGATCGGGAAGCCGCTGTATGTGCTGACGAGTGATCACACGGCAAGCGCCGCCGAGGAGTTCACAGGGCACATCGCGGGCTTCAGGCTCGGCGAAGTGATCGGCGATACCACGGCGGGTGCCGGCTTCCGCAACGAGTTCTTCCCGGTCGTCGGCGGTTATGTGATCAGCGTTTCCGTCGGCCGTGCAGTGCTCGCCTCGACCGGCAAGGATTGGGAAGGCGTCGGCATTGCGCCAACCACCAAGATCGCTCCGGACAAGGCGCTGGACGTCGCGCAAGCCCAGGCGTTGCAGCGCCTGGCCTCAGCCGCATCGGGCAACGACAAGCGCGTGCTCGAGGCGCAAGCCGCGGTGATTGCCGCAAAAGCGAACCCAGTCGCGACCGCGCTGCCTCTCGAGCGTTACGCCGGCACCTACGGCGAGCGTTTCGTGACCATCGAGGCCGGCGCCCTGCACTATCAGCGGCAGGGCGGGCCCAAGCATCCGATGATTGCGGTCGGCGCCAACGAATTTTCATTTGATGACGACCCTATGTCGCTAGTCCGCTTCTCGGTCGCCGGAAGTGGTGTGACAGCGCTGGAGCTGATCCGCGGAGACGGTTCGAAGGTCGAGGCTCAACGGACTCCTTAAGCGCCGGCTCAGCGCATGAGCACGAGTTCTTCGGCCATCGTCGGATGCAGCGCGATCGTGGCATCGAAATCCGCTTTCTTGAGCTTGGCCTTGACCGCGATAGCGGCCACCTGGAGCAGTTCCGGCGCATCGGGCCCGATCATGTGCGCTCCCACGACCTGATCGGTCGATCCATCCAGCACCAGCTTGTAGAGTGACCGCTCGTTCCGGCCGGCAAGAACGTTCTTCATCGGGCGGAAGTCCGACGTGAAGGTCTTGACGCTGCCAAGCCTGTTGCGCGCCTCGCCCTCGGTGAGGCCGACGCCTGCGAGCGGCGGGTGGCTGAACACCGCCGAGGGGACGCAGCTGTAGTCGACCTGGCGCGGCTTATTGCCGAAGAAGGTGTCGGCAAACACTTGCCCTTCTCGGATCGCGACCGGTGTCAGCTGGATCCGATCGGTCACGTCGCCCACGGCGAAGATCGAGGGTACTGACGAACGATTGTCGGCATCGACCTTGACCTGCCCCGTCTCGCCGACCTCGACGCCAACCGCCTCGAGGCCGAGGTTCTCGGTATTCGGCTTGCGGCCGAGCGCGAACAGGAGCTCGTCCGCCTCGATGTCATCGCATCCCGTCATGGCGATATGGAGCGAGCCATCGTCCCTGCGCTCGATGGCGTCGATCGTCGCGTTGAACTTGAAGTCGATGCCCTTGCGCAGCGAGATCTGGATCAGCCGATCGACAATCTGCTGATCGTAGCCCCGCAGGAGGACGTCGGTTCGATTGACCAGCGTCACGCGGCTTCCGAACTGATGGAAGATTCCAGCGAATTCATTGGCGATGTACCCGCCGCCGGCAATCACAATTCGGCCGGGAATCTTGTCCAGATGAAAGGTCTCGTTCGAGCTAATAGCATGCTCGATGCCTTCGATCGGAGGCATCACCGGGCGAGCGCCGGTCGCGATCAGGATCTTGTCTGCAGTGATCACCTTGCCGCCCGCGAGTTTCAGCGAATTGGGGCCGGTGATCTCGGCGCGCTCGTGGAAGATCGTCACATTGTGATTGGTGAGCGTTTCCGTGTACGCGACTTCGAGCCGGCCGACCTCCGCCAGCACATTGTCCCGAAGCACCGGCCAGTCGAAGCGCTTTTCGGGCACGTCCCAGCCGAACATGGCTGCGTCCTCGAGGTCCTCGGCGAAATGCGCACCATAGACGAGCAACTTCTTCGGAACGCAGCCGCGGATCACGCAGGTGCCGCCGACCTTGTACTCCTCTGCGATCGCCACTCGGGCGCCGTAAGCCGCCGCCACGCGGGCCGCGCGCACCCCGCCCGAACCCGCGCCAATTACGAACAGGTCAAAGTCAGCCATTCATTCCTCGTGCTCAGTTGATCTTGCCGACCGGCTCCAGCCACACGGCACGTTGCTTGAAGTCCGTCGTGATCAGGAAATGTTTGAGGATCGGCGTGCCGATGTTGAGATCGTTCGCGCTGGGCTGGTCGTCAACGGCGGCCTCGACGTTGGTGAAACGCGCTCCGCCCACCTCGAGAGATTCCAACTTCACAACATCGCGCTCAACTTCACCCCCGATTCCGCCCCCCTTCTTGCGACCGACAGTTTTGAGCTTCAGCTTCTGCGCAAGAGCTCGGGAAATCATCGGATCGTTGCCGTTACCCAAGTCGAACTCCGCCTGCGCCGGAAGGCCGTTAACAAGTACGGGAACAGCTTCGATCCCGGCGTGCCCAGTCAGAGGGAGGCGCTTGCCACGCGGTTCGGACTCCCCGGCGACGACGGTGATCTGGCGTCTGGAGATATCGATCCGGAGACGCGCTGCGTCGAACAGCTCCCGTCCCACGACCGCCTGTGTTTGTCGCTTAATAAGCCGGTTGGACAGGTCCGCCATATCGAGGACGACCACTACTTCAGGATGCAGCGTGACGCCGAGCGCCTCGATCGTAGTGCCCTCGACGACACGAGCAGGCGCGCTGCCGCCGGATCCCTTCATGATCTGCGGCGTACCTTCGGGAAGCTTTGCTTTATCCGCCAGGGCCGGATCGACGAGCGTCGCTTCGGCAGCACTGTCGAGCAGGGCTTCGGTCGCAACACCGTTTATTCGTGCCGAAATGAAGAGCCGTCCGTTGTAGAATTCCAGTGGCTCGGCTGCGGCCGAACTCGCGGCAATAAGCACAGCGCTTGCAATCAGCCCGCCCCTCACACCCCTGCCCTTTCGATCAGTGCGCGCGTGGACGGATCGAGGCTCTCTTCGTCGGCGCCCTCCGCGAGCTGCCGAGCGATCTGCTTGCCGAGCTCGACCCCGAACTGATCGAACGGGTTGATTCCGAGTAGTACGGCATTGGCGAAGGTCCGGTGCTCGTAAAAAGCGATCAGCGCGCCGAGCGAGCGCGCGTCGAGCCGTTCGAGCAGGATGGTCGTGCTCGGGCGATTGCCCGGATAGCTGCGCTGCGGATCGTCGCTTGCCCGACCCTGCATCAGTGCCGCACCTTGCGCAAAGGCGTTGAGCAAGAGCAGCCGATGGTGCTCGGGGTCTTGATCACCCTCCGCCTCTCGAACAGCCAGGAATTCGACGGGCGTCAGCACCGTTCCCTGATGGAGCAGCTGGAATACGGCGTGCTGGGCGTCGGTACCGGTCCCGCCCCACGTCACCGGCGCGGTCGGATGTGCGACTGGCTTCCCGTCCTTTGTGACCGACTTGCCGTTGGACTCCATCTCGAGCTGCTGGAGATAGAAGGGAAGAAGTCGCAGCCGCTCGTCGTATGCGAAAACGCCGCGCGTCTGGCAGCCCAGCTCCTCGACATAAAGGCGGTCGGCAAAGGCCGCGATGAGCGGAAGATTCTCAATTGGCTCAGCGAAGCGGAAATGCCGGTCCATCTCCGCGGCGCCTTCGAGCAGCTCTTCGCACGCGTCCCAGCCGAGCGCCAGCGCGGCCGTCAGCCCCACCGAGCTCCACAGCGAATAGCGCCCGCCGACTCCCTCTCCGAACTGGAGGATGCGGCTCTCGTCGATCCCGGCTTCGACAGCCGCTTCGGGGCGAGCAGTCACGGCGATGAATCGGCCATCGGCATCGTTGACGTTTCCCGCCTGAAGCCACTCCCGCGCGGCTTCCATGTTGGCCAGAGTTTCCAGGGTGGTGAATGTCTTCGAAGCGACCACGACTAGCGTCGTTGCCGGATCAAGCGGCTTCACGGCCTCGTCGAAGGCCGCGCCGTCGATGTTCGACAGGAAGCGCACATTGAGCATCGAGGAGCGCCGACCGAGCGCGTCGACCAGGAGCGCCGGGCCCAGCACCGACCCGCCGATGCCGATGTGCAGCACGCCGGTGATGTCCCCGAACGCACCGGCCTCGATTGCGTCGATCAGAGCCCGCATACGCTGACGCCGGGGGGCAGCAAGGTCGACATCCTCGGGAGCGCCGCTGCCGCGCTCGGCAACGTGGGTCGCCGGACGGCCTTCGCTCGGATTGACGATCTCGCCGGAAAACAGCGCGTCTCGGGCGCTCGCGAAGTCCATGACCTCGGCGCGCGTGAGGAATCGGTCGATGATTCCCCGATCGAGATGCGTTTTAGACCAGTCGAAATAGAGGCCGGCGAGTTCGAAGCTCAACCGGCTCAGCCGGTCCGGCTCGGTGGAGAACAGTTGATCGAGCCGCGTGATCCCGGACTGCTGCTGCTCGGCCATGGCGAGGCACATAGTGGCGGCACCGCCAAAAGCCACCCCGGCTTGACCTCGGCACGGTGGACGGAAACAAGCGGCGGCGATGCGCTGGCCATTCCTCAGCCGCGGTCCGGATCCGGCCGCCGAAAATCGGGACGCGGACGAGAAAGAGAGCACGTGGAGCACGGCTCGATTCATCCTGACTCTCGTCGTCCTGGCCTGGGCGATCCGGAGCCTTCTCTTTGCGCCGTTCAGCATCCCGTCGGGATCGATGCTGCCGACGCTCTACATCGGCGATTATCTCGTCGTCGCCAAATGGCCGTACGGCTATTCCCGCTACAGCTTCCCGTTCGACTTCCCGTCTTTCCGCGGGCGCATCTTCCGCCATCTGCCGAGCCGCGGCGACGTGGTCGTGTTCCGCCACCCGAGCGAGAATGAGGACCTCATCAAGCGCGTGATCGGCCTGCCCGACGACACGGTCGCGATGCAGGACGGCATGCTCGTTCTGAACGGCCGCCCGCTGCCGCGGGAAGAGCTTTCGCCCTATGGGATGCCGATCAGCGCCAATAGCCCGTGCAAGGTCGTCCCGCCGGCTACACCGATGATCGACGCAACGAGCGGCGGCGCTTCCTGTATGTACCCGGCCTATCGCGAAACCCTGCCCGGCGGTCCTAGCTACACGGTGCTCGACCAGGTTGAGGCGCCGGCTGACAACTTCGGGCCGACACGCGTACCGGACGGCCATGTCTTTCTGCTCGGCGACAATCGCGACGACAGCCTCGACAGCCGCTTCCCCGCGGCCGAAGGGGGGATAGGCATGGTGCCGGTCGAGAACCTCATCGGCCGAGCGGCCATAACCTTCTGGTCGACTGACGGAAGCGCCTCTTATTGGAAGCCGTGGACCTGGTTCACCGCGCTTCGCGGCAACCGCATCGGCAACGGCTATACGGGCGATGCCGGATGAATGGAGACGTCGCAGGATTTGTCCGCGAAACCCTTGGCCACAAGCCAAAAGACGCGGCTCTGTTCGAACGTGCCTTCAGCCATTCGAGTGCTGGGCCCGAGAGCTATGAGCGGCTCGAATTCCTCGGCGACCGGGTGCTCGGACTGGTGATCGCACGCGCCCTTTACGAGCGCTATCCCAACGAGCCTGAGGGCCAGCTTTCGCGCCGCTACAATGCCCTCGTCGCGCGCGAGACCTGCGCGGAGATCGGGCGCGAGCTCGGTATTCCCCCACTGATCCACCTGGGCAAACAGGCGCGCGAGGACGGCGCGAACCTCAGCGACAATGTTGTCGGCGACGTGGTTGAGGCCCTGATCGGAGCCTTGCTGATCGACGGAGACCTCAACGTGGCTGAGCGATTCATCCTGGGCTCCTGGGAGCCCTATCTCGCGGGCCAGGGCCGTGCGCCGCACCATCCGAAGTCCGCGCTCCAGGAGCTCGCCGCGGCACGTGGGTGCAGAGCTCCTGAATATGAGGTCGTGACACGGACCGGAGCGCACCACGCGCCGCGCTTCACGGTGCGCGTGAAGGTCGCACGACTCGGCGAGGCGAGCGCCGAAGGTTCGAGCAAGCAGGAGGCGGAAACTGCGGCTGCGGCGACGTTGTTGAAGCAGCTGGGATGAGTGACGCGCAGACCCGCGCCGGCTTCGTCGCTGTGATTGGCGCGCCCAACGCCGGCAAATCCACGCTCGTCAATGCGCTGGTCGGTCAGAAGGTCGCGATCGTCAGCCCCAAGGCGCAGACGACGCGCGCCCGGCTGATGGGCATTGCGATCCGCGGGGCGGCGCAAATCCTGCTGGTCGACACGCCTGGCATCTTCGAACCGCGGCGGCGGCTCGATCGGGCGATGGTCGCAGCAGCCTGGACGGGCGCCCAGGATGCGGACGTCATCCTTCTGGTGATCGACGCCGCCGCTGGCGTGACGTCGGACGTCGGGCGAATCAACGCCTCGCTGGACAAGCGCGCGCACCCGCTCTTCGTCGCGCTCAACAAGATCGACCTGGTCAAGAAGCCGGATCTGCTCGGCTTGTCCGCCGATCTCACCACGCAGCTCGATCCCGACAGGGTCTTCATGATCAGCGCGACGCAGGGCGACGGTGTGATGGACCTCAAGGACGCACTCGCGGAGACGATGTCCGTGGGACCGTGGCTCTATCCCGAAGACGAGGTGTCCGACGCCACGGACCGCATGATCGCCGCCGAGTTGACGCGCGAGCAAATCGTCAACCAGCTGCACCAGGAGCTACCCTACGCGACCGCGGTCGAGACCGAGACGTGGGAGGACCGGCAGGATGGCTCGACCGCAATTCGGCAGCAGATCCTGGTCGAGCGAGACAGCCAGAAGGCGATCGTGATCGGCAAGGGCGGGCGGAGACTCAAGAGCATCGGCGCCGCTGCACGCGAGGAGATTAGCCACCATCTCGGCCGTCCCGTGCACCTATTCCTGCACGTGAAGGTCAACCCGCGCTGGGACGATGACCGGGGACTGTATCGCGATATCGGACTTGAATGGGCTGACTAGCCTGAGGCTAGCACCTCCTCGACCCACTGTGGCACCAACTCTCCCGCTTTGCCTGTCCGGCTTTCGTCGAAGTAAATGCTGCCGATCGAAGGCTCGAGATTGATCTCGATCGTTCGCGCGCCGCAGTAGCGCGCAGTCTGCACGAAACCGGCAGCCGGATAGACCGCGCCCGAGGTACCAATCGATACGAATAAGTCACAGCGCTGGATCGCATAGTCGATCCGCTCCATTTCGTACGGCATTTCCCCGAACCAGACGATGTCAGGCCGGACCTGCCCGGTGGCACCGCACATGGGGCAGAGGTTCACACACGTGCTTCGAGACGGCATTTCGACTTCGCTCAATGCCTCCTCAGCATGAGCGGTTTTGGGGATCCGCTCGTCCTGAGGAGCCGGTGAGCCTGTCGAACCGGCGTCTCGAAGGACATCCCCCATTGGCCCATCCCACGGGAACCGGTTGTCGCAAACAAGGCACCAGCCTTTTCTCACCTCGCCGTGCATGTGGATCAGCCGCTTCGATCCGGCACGCTCATGGAGGTCGTCGACATTCTGCGTGACCAGTAGCAGCTCACCCGGCCATTCGGCGTCGAGCCGGGCCAAGGCCTTGTGCGCGGCGTTGGGGTCGACCGTCCCTAGTCTTGCCCGCCGCGCATCGTAGAAGGCGTGGACTAGCGCGGGATCGCGACGGAAGGCTTCGGGGGTCGCGACATCCTCGACGCGGTGCCCCTCCCACAGGCCGTCAGGGCCGCGGAAGGTCGCGAGGCCGCTCTCCGCGGACACTCCGGCGCCGGTCAGAATCACGATGTTACGGATGTCAGGGAAAGCCATTCGGGCCGCCTAGTCCAATCAGCGCTCAAGGTAACCTTGGTTTATCTCGATTTCGCCAAAACGCCGGTATAATCAGTCATCTGGAAGGCGCCGGCTCCTTCCCTGTGGGGGGTGCGAAATCAAAAAAATCCTGAGATCGAGACTTCCAGAGCGGCTAGCCCATCGCATTCCGCCGGCGCTGGTCGAGCTTACGGTCGGTATCGTCATCCCGCTGATCTTCGTCGGCATTCGCGCCGCTCTGGTGCCGCTGCTCGGCGACCGGGCGCCTTACGCATTCAACTTCCTCGCGGTCGTCAGCGCTGCGGTACTGGCCGGCTGGAGAAGCGGACTCCTCGCGCTGGCGGTTGGTCAGGCGGCGACCTGGTTCATTGTCGTCGAGCCGCAATGGACCGGCGGCGCCGGATTTTCGGAGCTGGTCGGCGGGCTCGGGATCTCGACCGTCGCCGAGTTTCTGACCCTTTGCGTCATAATCCTCTACCAACGCGAGGTCGACAAAGGCGTAGCCGCGGGCGAGCAGCGATTGGCACTCCTTGACGAAGCTCTGCGCGAAATCGATCATCGCACGCGCAACAATTATCAGACGGTTCTCGCGATGATCGAGCTGCAGGCCAAGCGCTCGGCCGACGAGGATGTGCGCGCTGCGCTCCTTCAGGTCTCAGACCGAATTCAGGCGATCGCCAATGCATCGAAGCAGCTTGCTGCGCATAGCGCCAACCTGGGCGTGGTTCGGCTCGACGATCATCTTTGCGGCCTCGTGCAGCAGATCGAGCGCGGCCTTTCGCGCAAGGAAATCCATGTTGAATGCAATGTCGACGACGTGCCGGCGAGCGCGGACAAGGCGACGTCGATCTCGATCATCGTCAACGAGCTTGTGACCAACGCGATCAAACATGCATTCAATGGCAACGCATCAGGCCATGTTCGGATTACGGGTAGGTCGAGTCATGGATTCGAGCTGATTGTCTCCGATGACGGCCGTGGAATCGAAGCGTCGATGCGCGACGGCCATGTGGGTCTGGGAACCAAGCTGGTCGAAAGCTTCGCGCGCCAGCTGGGAGCGCATCACGAGGTCGTTTCGTCGGACAAGGGCACGATGCACCGGTTGGTGATTCCGGACCTGAGATAGACGCCACCCACTGCAGCCAAGTGGAAAATCGAACGTTGAGGGCGGACATGAGCGAGGGGCGCATTCGCATCGGCATCGGCGGCTGGACCTATCCGCCGTGGCGCGGGGTCTTCTATCCGGAGAAGCTCGCCCAAGCGAAGGAGCTTGAATACGCATCGCAAGCGCTCTCGGCGATCGAGATCAACGCGACATTCTACGGCCGTCAGAGCCCCAAGAGCTGGGCGGCCTGGGAAAAGGTCGTTCCTGAGGGCTTCCAGTTTGCCGTGAAGGGCTCCCGCTATTGCGTGATGCGGCCCAAGCTCGCCGAGACAAGGGAAGGGCTCGAGGGTTATTTCGCGCAGGGCATGGCGGCGCTCGGGCCCAAGCTCGGCCCAATCCTCTGGCAGTTCGCCTCCCGACGAAAATTCGACCGTGAAGACATCGCCGCCTTTCTCCAGCTACTGCCGCACGAGATCGACGGAATCCCGCTTCGCCACGCGATCGAACCGCGGCATGAGAGCTTTCGCGACGACAAGTTCTTCGACCTCTGCCGCGAGCACAATGCAGCCGTCGTGTTCGAGGATTCCGACGACTATCCGTGCATCGAGGCGGATTCGGCCGACTTCACCTACGCCCGGTTGCAACGCATGCGCGAGGAAGTCCCGACCGGCTATCAGGACGACGCACTAGATGCGTTCGCCGAGCGCGCACGCAAGTGGCAGGATGGCGGCCGCGACACCTACATCTTCATGATCAACGGGGCGAAGGTCCGCGCACCGGCCGCCGCGCTCGCGCTCCGGGAGCGGTTAGGCATTTAATTTGCGTTAACTCTAGAAAGCTGCTTCAAGCGCAGCGGAACGACGCCGCATGTGCCGGCGATCGCCGACATCGGGCGACGCCGTTCCTTCGAAGCGGGAGCCGGGGGGCTTCCGCGCAGTGGGGAAGGCAAGTCACATGCGAAAGCTGATGCTCACCGCGCTCGGCGCGGCGACGATGATGTTCGCGGTTCCGGCCGCGGCACAGGATTTCCCGGTAAAGGGCGGCGACTATTGGAATGTCGCGGAGGTCACCGTCGATGACGGACATTTCGGCGACTATGCAGACCATCTCGCCGGCCTCTATCGGAAAACGATTGAGTTCCAAAAGTCAAAGGGGTGGATCAAAGCCTCGTACATCCTCCAGAACGTCAACAAGCGGGCGGATGAGCCTGACCTCTACCTCGTTACGATCACCGATCGCCTGAGCACGCCTGCAGAGGATGAGGCGCGCGCGAAGGAGATCAACGCCTATCTGCAGTCCAGTGCTCGGCAGGGAGACAAGCAAAGCGGCGAGCGCGCCAGCTACCGGAAGCTCGGAGGCAGCTTCCTGCTCCAGGAGCTGGTCTACCGGAAATGAATGAAGCGGGCCGGGCTGCCGTTGCGCGGCGCCCGGCCCTGCGCCAATAGGCGCGCATGCGCGCCGCCGACCAGCCGATCCGCATCAGCCTGTTCGCGCCCAACGGGCGAATGGGCCGGGCGATCGCGGCTGCGGCCTCCGACGATCCTCACTTTCAGATCGACCAGGATCACAGCGATGTGTTGGTCGATTTCTCGGCACCGGCTGCGCTTCGGGCGAGCCTCGACCGCGCAGTGTCCGCCGCCATTCCAATCCTGATCGGCACGACCGGTCTCGACGAGCTTGCCGGCCGGCGCATTGCCGAGGCGGCGAAAGACGTCGCAGTCCTCCGCGCTGCCAACACCTCGCTCGGTGTCGCGCTGCTCGCCGATCTCGTCGAGCGCGCGGCGCGCTTACTCGGGCCCGAGTGGGATATCGAAATCGCCGAGACCCATCATCGCATGAAAGTAGATGCCCCATCGGGCACCGCGCTGATGCTGGGCGAAGCCGCCGCACTGGGGCGCGGCAACCAACTAAAGGCGGAGCGCGTCCGCGACGGCACCGGGCTCAAGCGCGAGCCAGGCGCGATCGGCTTCGCGTCGCTGCGTGGCGGCACCGTTGCCGGTGACCATGACGTGCTGTTCCTCGGCCCCGACGAGCGGCTGATCCTGTCGCACCGCGCCGAGAACCGCATGATCTTCGCGCGCGGGGCACTCGCCGGCGCACGGTTCCTCGTCGGCAAGCCGGCTGGGCTTTATTCGATGCAGGACGTGATCGGCTCCCTGTGAAACGCGAAGAGGTTTTCGAATTCTTCCGGCGGCTCGCGGAGACAAACCCCTCGCCCACGACTGAACTCGACTACATCAATCCTTACACGTTGCTCGTGGCGGTGGTGCTGTCGGCACAGGCGACGGATGCGAGCGTCAACATCGCAACTCGGCCGCTCTTCGAGCGGATCAAAACGCCGAAGGAGATGGTCGATTTCGGCGAGGACCGGCTACGCGCGGCAATCAAGACCATCGGCCTGTTCAACACCAAGGCCAAGAACGTGATTGCGCTGAGCCAGGCGCTGATCCACCGTTACGGCGGCGAGGTGCCCCGCACGCGCGAAGAGCTTCAAAGCCTGCCGGGTGTTGGGCGCAAGACGGCGAATGTCGTCCTCAACACCGCCTTCGGTGAGGAAACGTTCGCGGTCGACACACATGTCTTCAGGGTCTGCAACCGCACGGGACTCGCGCCGGGCAAGACGCCGGACGAGGTCGAAACGAAGCTAGACAGGATCGTGCCGCAGCCGTTTCGCCGCGACACCCATCATTGGCTGATCTTGCACGGTCGGTACACCTGCAAAGCGCGCCTCCCCGAATGCTGGCGCTGCCCGGTGATCGACCTGTGCCGCTACAAACCGAAGACTCCGCGCCCGGAGGAGCGCGCTAGATCCACCGCCGCTCGAACCGCGAGCCGAGGGTCGTCAGCAGCTCGTACTGCGAGAGTCCGGACTGCTTCGACGCGCTCGGCAGGTCGTAGTCGATCTCGACCCAGTCGCCTTCCTTGAGGTCCGGCGCGGCGTCGACGCCGACGGCCGTCAAATCCATGGAAACGCGGCCGAGCACGGGCAGCGCATATTCTCCGACGAATGCGGAACCATGCGAGGAGAAACCGCGCAGATAGCCATCGGCATAGCCGATGTTGAGGATCGCTGCTTCGGTCTCAGCCTCGGCAACGAATGTTGCGCCATAGCCGCAGCTTTCGCCCGGCCGGATGGTCCGGCGCTGAACGATCTGCGCCTCGACTCGCCCCACCTGGCGGATGTTGCCCTCGGCTTCGGCGCGTTGAATGCCGCCGTAAAGGGACAAGCCCGGACGGACAAGATCGAAGCTGTACTCGCGCCCCAGGCAGATGCCGGCGGAATTGGCGAGGCTGTAGCGGCGGGCCGGAACCGTCCCGGCAATGCTCCGGAAGCGCTCGAGTTGCATGGCGTTCAGAGGGCAATCTTCGTCCGCACAGGCGAGGTGGCTGTGAAGCGTATCGATTCTGAGGCCGTCAAGGAGCGCGCTGTCGGCCGGCCGAATCCCCAGCCGGTTCATGCCCGTGTCGATCATCACATCGCACGGACGGTCGGGCGCGATCTCTTTCCAGCGCGCGATTTGCTCAGGAGTGTTGAGCACAGGCCGTGCCGGCGATGCGAGCGCAGCTTCGACATCGTCCGGCCCAACACCGTGCAACACGACCAGATCGGTGCCATCGGGGAGCGGTCCCAGCGCCTTCGCCTCCGCCCAGATTGAGACGAAGAAGTCGCGGCATCCGGCATCGAGCAAAGCCATCGTCGTTTCGCGCGCTCCGAGCCCGTAGCCGTCTGCTTTGACCGCGGCGCCCGCCGGAACTCCGGCGCGATCGGCAAGCCAGCGCCAGTTCTGCTGGATTGCGGACTTGTCGATCCTGAGGCGCAGCGGGCGGTGCATTGCGCTCGCCGTAACGGCGCTACTCCTGCCCGTCGAGATTGGCCTTCGCGGCCTCCCAGTTGCGACCATCGAACTGCTCGATCGCCAGCTCGATCGACTGATCGAGGCAGTTGGCATTGACGCTCCAGGCGTCGGGATGGGAGCGCGGCTGGTAGAAGCTCTTTACCCCGCAATGACGGCAGAAGAGGTGGTCGGCCGCTCCCGTCCCGAAGCGATAGCTCGTCAGCGCGTCGCGGCCCGTAACCAGCTCAAACTGCTCATGAGGCACCACGACGTGGAGAAAGCCCGTCATGCGGCAGACTGAGCAATTGCAGTCGAGCGCGGACACCGGCGGCTCGGCCATCTCCGCCTCGAACCGCACCGCTCCGCAATGGCAACCACCTGTAACCTTCATTCAGTCGACGTAGTGAGGACCGGGCCGCTCGTGAAGCTCCTCGTAATGCACCAGTACCGGCCTCGGCCCGAACGGTACCGGCTTGCCTTGGCGAAAGGCCCATTCGCCGCGGTCGCAATCACCGGCACGGACGTAGCCGTTGATGTACAGGCGCCGCCTATGGTCGGAGCGGTTGGTCCCCGACCCGTGCACCAGATGAGGGCTCCACAGCGCGAGGTCACCGGGCTCAAGCAGCAGGTCGATCGCATCGGATTCGGACAAGCCTACCGTGCGGAGCGCATCGGCGGTCATCGCCGTTCCCAGCGCCTTCTTCGAACAATCCATTTCGAGATCGCCATGCAAGTGGCTAGCCGGAATGAAACGCATGCATCCCGACTCTGGCGTATTCGGATCGATCGCCAAACCGGTCTGCACATAGGCGGTGGCGAGATTGCGGTACGCCAGGGCCGGCCGCCGCGAACGACTATCCTGGTGCCACGCGAAGTCGCCGAGCGAACCCGGTGCCTTCCAGTGGATCTGGTTGATGATCTGCTTGAGGTCGCCACCGATCAGCGGCTCGAGCAGGCGCGCAATGCGCGTGTCGAGCCGGACCCGGTTCAGGATTGGCTGATGGTATGACGGCCACTGCGCCATGCGCACGAACGGCTCGCCGTCCGCTGGCGCCGCGACATCGTAGAACAGATTGCCGTGGCGGAAACTGCGGCCATGCGCGGCGCCTTCGGCATAGACCTGATCTGCCGCAGCGGCGATTTGCCGGACTTCGCCAGGCGTAAACAGCCCGCGGACGATTGCGTATCCCCGGGTCCAATAATGCCGGACGTGGTCATCCTCGCTGACCCGGTCAGCGACCCTGTGTGGCTGCAAGCCACGCATATGTAACCTCCCCGCCGGACATGAGGATACATCAAGTCCCTGACATTTCCATGAATCTCCCCCACGAACGATCTGAAGGCCGCCGCGGGGAGCACGGCGGCCTTCGGCGCGAGTCTGGACTAACGGCGGGCGGCGACGAGGATCGTGCCGCTGCCCCGGCTGGCAAGCTGCTCGCTCTCTGCGCGGGCCTTCGCCAACGCCTCGGCGCGGCATGCGCGCACTTCGTTCTTGCCTTCGAGGTCGACGTCCGACGCAGTTCCACAGACTTCGCGGGCGCCAATCACCAACCGCTGGTCGAGGGCCCGCTTACCAGCGCTCGTCGAAAGATCGAGATCCCCGGTGTTGACGACGCTGATGTTGACGTTGCCGACAGCGGGCTCGGCGAAGGCGGGAACCGCCTTGATTGCGGCACCGGTTATGAGCGCCGAGAGAAGAATGATCCGAATGGCTGACATGGGTCGTACTCCCTGTTTGAGTGCGACCGTCTATTTAGTCCCAAATTGCAACTTACGTGAGCAACGATGTCGTGCTATCATTCTGCAAAATTGCAGAACGTGTACGGGACCGGCAGGAGTTAGACCTGGTGGCGGTGCTCGACTGGAACGACCTCAAATATTTTCTCGCCGTGGCGCGGGACGGCAGCACTCTGGCCGCCGCCCGGACGCTGGGGACGAGCCAGACAACCGTCGCCCGGCGCATCGCCGCGCTCGAACAGGCGCTCGGCCTGCCGCTCTTCGAGAAACGGCAAGCCGGTTATGCGCTCACGCCGGCCGGCGACGAGCTTGTTGCCAAGGCGGGCCAGGTTGAGCACGCCGCCCACAGTTTCGCGGAAGCTGCCGCTGCGGAGTCCCGCGACACCAGCGGCACAGTCAGAATCACTACGCAGGAGATTTTTGCCGTCACCCTGCTGGCACCCATTCTTCGTCAATTGCATGAGCGCCATCCCGAGATCCTCATCGAGCTCGACGATAGCCAGGACTTCCGCGACCTGGGCGAAGGGGAAGCCGATATTGGTCTAAGGAGCGCTCACGGCGATCTCGGCGCCGGTACCGTCGGCCGCCGCCTGTGCGATGACGATTGGACGCTCTACTGCAGCCGCGATTATGCCTCGGCACATGGCGTGCCAACGACCCGCGCCCAGCTCAAGAAGCATGCGTTCATCGGCGGTGGCGGGACCAAGCTTTGGCGAGCCTATTCCGCCTGGCTGCACGACCTCGGCCTCGATGACCGGGTCATCATGCACCACGCCTCGGCCATGGGCATGATGTCGGCGATCCGCTCGGGACTTGGCATTGCGGTGCTTCCCTGCATCGTCGCCGATACCGACCCCGACCTCATCCAATGCGTTCCACCGAAGCCCGGCCACGGCCGGGTGATGTGGCTGGTCACTCATGAGCGTGTGCGCCGCACGCCCCGGGTCCGTACCGTGATCGACTTCCTCTACGAACGGCTCGCGCGGCACATTCGTAGGTTGGAAGCGCAGCGAGCCGCGGCAGCCGCCTAGGCGACCGGTCCCCCGCGCCACTTCGGCATCGGGCGTTCGCCGATCGCCACCTCGACTGCCGCTCGGGCGAGCAGGCGCGTGGAATCAAGGGTTGGCAGAGGCGAAACCTCGGGCGTGATCAACAGCGGGATCTCGGTGCACACCAGGGCGACCGCGTCGCAGCCCCGATCCGCTAGCTTCTCGATGATTGCGACATAGGCCTCTCGAGCTTCGTCGCGGATCACCCCAAGGCACAGTTCATCCATGATGATGTCGTGGACGGTCTTGCGGTCGGCTTCGTCGGGAACCTCCCAGCCGATGCCGCGCCGCCCGAGCGCTCCTGGGTAGACGGGACCGGTCATCGTCCAGTTGGTCCCGAGAATACCGACCTTGGCTTTGCTGTCTCGCTGCGCCTGATCGGCCACGATTTCGCCGATGTGAAGACCCGGGAGCGGGAAAGGCCCGCCCTCGCTCTCCATCGCGATGTGCGCGGTGTTGTCCGGACAGACGAAGAAATCGGCGCCTGCCGCGGCTAGCTTCTCCATGTCCTCGACAAACATGGAACGCAGCACCGGCAGATCGTTTCGATCCCAGGCGTCCAGCATATGGTGCATGGCGGCGCCGGTGAGCGTGATCTCCGGATGCAAGTGCGGCCCGAGGCGCGCGACGCCTTCCAGGCACATGGTGCGATAGCAAAGCGTCGCGCCCTCGAAGCTGTGGGAGAGAATGCCGATGTGCTTCATCGCCCGGCAGTCTAGGTTCAAGGACGGCTCAACGGGAAGAGCCTGCGTACCGCGGCGACGCCGCTGTCGTGTGCGCCATGCGCAGTGGAATAGTCCCCTCCGGCAACTGCCTCGCCGGCAAACGCGAGGCGATCGTCGCCGGCCTCCGAAAGGACGTCCCGAGCGCTTGCCTGGCGCGGCAAGGCGTGGCTGTAGCTACCGCCGATCCACGGCTCACGCGACCAGCACGTCAGCGTGATCGGGCTCAGGCGCTTCCGGATTCCGCTTCCCAGCAGGCCCGCGAGCTGGTCGGTCGCGAGCGCCGTCGCGCCGCCGAGCCCGAGCCGCTCGACCGCGCGGGCTCCATCTCCGCCGAAATAGACCTCGATCACCGGCATTCCCATCGGGCGCAGCATGTAGCTTCCCGTCTCGGACGAATGCGGGTCCCCGATGAGATGCGCATTGTCCGGGAATTCTTCCGCCCGATCGAGCGCCAGGAACAGCTTGTCGGCAAGCCCGAGCGGGAGCTGGCCAGCTGCATCGAGCGCTACATCCAGGGGCGGGTCGAAACGGATCTGCGACAACACCGCCGTCGAGACCGTGACAATGACCCGCTCGGCCTCGATCGCACCGCGCGGGGTCGCGAGTTGAACGGATTTCGCGAGGCGGCTCACCGCCGTCACTGACGTTCCCAATTGGTGCTCGAACTCCGCCCCAAGCGAAGCCACGAGACAGCCGTAACCGCCGCGCAGCCGCCAGTTCATCCTGCTCGACGAATTGTCGTAAGCGAGCCAATCCGCGATAGAGACCTCGTCGAGCGGCGCGCCGTTGATGTACCCGCTGATCGCGTTCAACCACGGATTCCACGGATTGTCCGGCTTCAGCGCATCCGATGCGCGGTCGCTCGGCGGCGGATTATCGCGGATCCTCTCCTCGAGCGCGTAAAAGGCCGCGATCATTTGAGCCTGTTCCTCAGCGGACAGGCCCCGATGGCGATATTGTTCGAACCAGCTGACCATGCTCCGATCTATCTCGGCGCCGATCCTTTCCGCTTCCGCCTTCAGGCTGTTGCGCTCGGCGGAATGGAGCCAGCCGCAGCCGAGATCGAGCTTGTGGCCCTGCCAGTCGATCGTATGCGCCCGGCCGCCGAGACGATTCGAGGCTTCGACAATGAGCGCGTCGATCCCTCGGGCATGTGCCTCCCGCGCCGCGCCGACTCCGGCCGCGCCCCCGCCGACGATGACGAGGCCGCGGATCCGGCTCACTCGACAGTCACGCTCTTCGCGAGATTGCGCGGCTGGTCGACGTCCGTGCCCTTGAGAACGGCCGTGTGATAGGCGAGCAGCTGCACCGGCACCGCGTAGACCAAGGGCGCGATCAGCGGATGCACTTCGGGCATTTCGATCGTCGCGATGCAGCCCTCCCCCGCCTCGGAGACGCCCCTGGCGTCGCTGATAAGCACGATCTTGCCGCCGCGAGCGCGCACTTCCTGCATGTTGCTGACGGTCTTTTCGAACAAAGGCCCCGACGGCGCGAGCACGATCACCGGGACGGCGTCGTCGATGAGCGCGATCGGCCCGTGCTTCATCTCGCCTGCCGCATAGCCTTCGGCGTGGATGTAGCTGATTTCCTTGAGCTTCAGAGCGCCTTCGAGCGCCATGGGAAAGTCGGGACCGCGGCCAAGATAGAGCACGTCGCGCGCAGGCACGATGAGGTGAGCCATCGCCGCAATGTCGTCGTCGTGGCCGAGCGCCGCGTTGAGCGCGGCCGGCGCTTCCTGGAGATGGGCGACGATCTCCTTTTCCTCATCTCGGCTGAGGCGGCCCTTGGCCCGCGCGAGGTTTGCGGCGAGCGCGGCCAGCACGGCGAGCTGGCAGGTAAATGCCTTGGTCGACGCGACACCGATCTCAGGCCCGGCATGGGTCGGCAGGAGTAGGTCCGCCTCTCGCGCCATCGAGCTGGTCGGCACGTTGACGACCACTGCGATCCGCTGCTGCTCGGAGCGCGCGTGGCGCAGCGCCGCGAGCGTGTCGGCGGTCTCGCCCGACTGGCTGACGAACAGCGCAAGCCCGCCCGGCTCGAGCACGGGCGCGCGGTAGCGGAACTCGGATGCCACATCGATGTCGACGGGTACGCGCGCGAACTGCTCGACCCAATATTTGGCGACCAGCCCGGCATAATAACTGGTGCCGCAGGCGACGATCGTGAGGCGATTGACGGATTCGAGGTCGGCTTCCGCGACCGGAAGCGCGACCTCGCCTTCGAACGGCCGCACGTAGCTCTGGAGAGTCTGCGCAACCACGATCGGCTGCTCAAAAATCTCCTTCTGCATGTAATGGCGATAATTGCCCTTCTCGACAGGCGCCGAGGACGCGCCGGACTCCACGATCTCGCGCTCGACCGGCTGATTGTTGCGGTCGAAAATCTCGATGCGGTCGCGATGGACGACCGCCCAGTCGCCCTCTTCGAGATAGGATATACGCTGCGTCCAGGGGGCGACCGCAAGGGCATCGGATCCGAGGTAGTTCTCGCCTTCGCCGTAGCCGACCGTGAGCGGAGCGCCCATGCGCGCGCCGATGATGAGGTCGGGATGGTCGCGGAACAGCAAGGCGATCGCGAAGGCGCCGTGCAGCCGCGGAAGCACCGCGGCGACAGCGTCCTGCGGTGAGACTGCCCGCTCGATCTCGCGTGCGACGAGGTGGCCAACCACTTCGGTGTCCGTCTCGCTCTCGAATGTCCGTCCCTCAGCGATGAGCTCGTCCCGAAGCGGCTTGAAATTTTCGATGATCCCGTTGTGGACCAGCGCGACGGGGCCGACGATGTGCGGGTGTGCATTGCCGACAGTCGGCGCGCCGTGCGTGGCCCAGCGTGTATGGGCGATGCCGGTGACGCCATGGAGCGGCTCTGCGTCGAGGTCGTGCGCAAGATTGTCGAGCTTGCCCTCCGCCCGACGGCGCTTCAGCGATCCGTCGTTGATCGTGCAGATGCCAGCGGAATCATAGCCGCGATACTCGAGGCGTTTCAGGCCGTCGAACAGCCGCTGCGCGACGTCGGTATTCCCGACGATTCCAACAATTCCGCACATTACTCCGCTGCCTTGCGCGTCATCCGTTCGCGGAAGCGTTTGGCCCAGCCGGCGATGCCCTTTTGCTCGCTGCGCTCGACGGCGAGGCTGTCCGGTTCGACATCCTCGGTAATCACCGATCCGGCGCCGACCACCGCTCCGTCGCCAATGGTCACTGGAGCGACCAATGCGGTGTTGGAGCCGATAAACGCCCCAGCGCCGATCACCGTCCGGTACTTGCCGAAGCCGTCATAATTGCAGGTGATCGTGCCGGCGCCGATGTTAGACTTCGCGCCGATCTCCGCATCGCCGACGTAGGACAGGTGGTTGACCTTGGCGCCCTCGCCGACCGTTGCGTTCTTCAATTCGACGAAATTGCCGACCTTCGTGCGGTCAGCGAGCCGCGTCCCCGGCCTGATCCGGGCGAATGGCCCGATACTGGCCTTCACCCCGATGATGGCTCCTTCGATGTGGCTGAAAGCGTGTATGGTCGCGCCGTCCGCGACCTCGACCCCCGGGCCAAACACGACGTGCGGCTCGACCGTCACGTCGCGGCCGAGCCTGGTGTCATAGGCGAACCAGACGCTCTCAGGATCGATGAGGGTCGCGCCCTCGTGGAGTACCTGCTCGCGCCTCCGCCGCTGCCATTCGAGCTCCAGGTGGGCGAGCTCGGCGCGGCTGTTGACGCCCGCCGTCTCATAAGGGTCGCCCTCGATGACCACCGCCTCACGGCCCTCGGCGGCGGCGATGTTGACGATATCGGGCAGATAATATTCCTTCGCGGCATTATCGTTGCCGACCTGGCAGAGCCAGCGGAAGAGGTCCTTCGCGCGGACGGCCATCATGCCTGAGTTGCACAGTCTGACCGCGCGCTCTTCCTCGGTCGCGTCGCGGAATTCGACCATCTTCGCGATCCGGTCGCCTTCGCCGAGGATGATGCGGCCGTATTTGGCTGGGTCAGCCGGGCACGAAGCTAGCACGACCACGCCCGGCCCGCCGTCCCCGTCCAGCCGATCGAGCATTTGCCTCAGCGTCTCGACCTCGACGAACGGCGTGTCGCCGTAGAGCACGAGCACCGCACCGTCATAGTTGCCGAGCGTCGCCGCGGCTTGCTGGACCGCGTGGCCGGTGCCCTTTTGCTCGGCCTGATGAGCGACGATCACATCGCGTCCCCCGAGCGCGACCTCGACCTGGTCACGCCCCTTGCCCACCACGACGACTCGCTCGTCGGCGCCCAGTGCATCGACACGGTCGAGCAGGTGAAGCAACAAGGGCCGGCTCGCGATCGGATGCAGCACTTTATGCGTGTCCGAGCGCATACGCGTCCCCTGCCCTGCGGCAAGGATGACGACGGCGAAGCGGCGTTGGTCGCTCATTGTCGGCTGAAATGGCACGGCGGCACGGTCTGCACCAGTGTCCTTTGAAACGAAAAGGGCGGCTCCCGGGGGAACCGCCCTTCAGGCACGTCAGACGTTCGAACGCCTAGAAGACCTGCGTATAATATTCGTTGCCGACGAAGCCCATCTTCTGGACGTGGGCCTGCTTGGTGATCGCCAGCACTTCGTCCACCAGCTCATAGCGCGCCGTCGCGTCCGGTTGCAGGTGAAGCTCCGGAATCGGGTTCATCTGCTGAGTGATGTCGAGATATTGGCGCAGCTGCTGCTGGGTGACGGGCGAGCCGTTCCACAGGATCTGCCCCTGGGCAGTGACCACGACCTGGTTCTTCACCGGCTCAATGATTTGAGGTGGTGGATTGTCCGTGTTTACCGGCAGATCGAGCTTCACCGCGTGAGTCTGGATCGGAATGGTGATGATAAGCATGATCAGAAGCACCAGCATGACGTCGATAAGCGGCGTCGTGTTGATGTCCATCATCGGCTCAGCCTGAGCATTATCGCTCGTGGTCTGCATTGCCATTGCGGCTAACTCCTACTCGACGCGCACGCCGGCCAGGGGCGGCGGCTCTGAAATGAAACCGACCCGCTGGAACCCGGCTTGCTGCATGGTGATGATGGCAGCGCCGATGCACTTGTACTGCGTATTGATGTCTCCGCGGATGTGCGCTTCGGGCATATTCTCTTCGGTGATGTTCTGGACTCCGCCGACCTTCTTGATCTGGTCCTCGAGCTTCTTGACGGCCATGTCGAGCAGTTCCTTCTGCGTGACCTTCTTCAGGAGCCAATAGACCTCGCAGGTGCCGCCCGGACCGCTGCGGACCGTGAGGGAGACGTTGTCTGGCTTCGTGGTCGTGGCCTCGTAACGCACCTTCGGCAGGGCGATCGGGACTGACTGGATCACGACAGGAACCGCAATCAGGAAGATGATCACGAGCACCAGCATCACGTCCGTGAAGGGTACGACATTGATGTCGGACATCGGGACGTCTTCTTCGCCTTCGGCTGGGCCTACACTAACTGCCATCGGCTAGTACTTTCTTTCCAATTCGAAATTCAGGAAACGGGCCGACGGCGTGTCGGCCCGACCCTTGACTTACTTCGCGGTCGTCGGAGTCGCCTGAGCGCCGGTCGCGGTCTGGCCGGTCCGCAGCGGCTCGCTGCCTGGCTGGGTCGGCGCCGCGCCGCTCCGTGTCTGAGCCGTACCCTTGACCGCCGGGCCGGTCGCGCCCGCCATGCGCGGCTTCACCGAGCCCGCGGACATCAGATAGCCGTGAAGGTCGTTGGTGAAGGCCGCGAGGTCCTCCATGATCGACTTGTTGCGGCGGATCAGCCAGTTGTAGGCGAGCACCGCCGGAACCGCGACCACCAGGCCGAGCGCGGTCATGATGAGCGCTTCTCCGACCGGGCCGGCGACCGCATCGATCGACGCCTGGCCCGCCGCACCGATCTTGATCAGCGCTCGGTAGATGCCGACGACGGTGCCGAACAGACCGATGAACGGAGCGGTCGAGCCGACGGTCGCAAGGAACGCGAGGCCTTCGCCGAGCCGCGCGCCGATCGCGCCCTGGCTGCGCGCCAGGCTGTTGGCCATCCAGTCGTGCTGGTCGATCGGGTCGGTGAGCTTGCCGTGCTGCTCCTGCGCGAGAAGCGCATCGTCGACGATCGCGCGATAGGCGCTGCGCGTCTCGAGCTTGGTCGCCGCTTCACGAAGATTCGGCGCATTCCAGAAGCTCGAGCGAACCTTTCGGCCCTGCGCGATAATCTTCTGCTGCTGCATCAACTTCGTGAACAGGATGTAGAACGTGCCGATCGACATGATGACGAGGATGATGAACACCGAGATGGCGATGATGCCGCCCTGCTGGAGTGCGGGGACCAGGCCGTATGGATTGGCGGCTGCGGCGGGTGCTGCTTGCATAACTGTACTTCCTTCTGAAATTCAGTGCGAAAATGTGGATCTAATTAGCCTTCCAGCCGCCAGACGATGGACGGCGTGGTTATTGTATCGGTCGTCGCGTTGCCGTTGCTGTCGCGCGCGGGCACGAACTTGGCGCGGCGGCGAAGAATGTTGCACGTGGCAGAATCCAGAGCGCCGTTGCCGGACGACTGGATGATGTTGCAGCCCACCACACGCCCGTCAGCGCCGATGGTAAGCGATGCTCGTGTAGTGCCCTCGGCACCTGCGGACTGCGCCGAAGCAGGATAATCGTCGGCGCTGAACAGCGACCGCAGGTCGCCCTTGGCGCTCTGCGCCGACTGCATCTTGCGTGGCGGCGGCGGCGGTGCCGGCGGTGCAGGCGCGACCGGCGGAATCGTAACCGGCGGCGGCGCAGTGACCGTCTGGATCGGCGGCGGCGGAGCCTCCATCCGCACCAGTGGCGGCGGAGTCACCGGCGGTGGTGGAACCTTCGGCATGTCCTTCGGCGGGGGTGGCGGCTCCTCCGGGGGAGGCGGCTCTTCCTCGACGTCGAACGTCTTGAGATCCTGGGCGGCCTTCTTGATCACATTGTAGGCAAGGCCGGTGACGATCGCATAGCCCAGAGCGAACTGTAGAATGACGACCATGATGATCGCCAGGGTCCGGTTGCCGCTGATTTCTTTGCGTTGGGCGTAGGACATCTAACTCGCAATTCTCCTCGACACGCCGTGGGAAACCCACGGCCAGACCGGGCGTTCGGACGCGCGCCCGCTCCTCGGATGGGATCGCCGATATATCAAGGTGTAACCGGCGATAAGCGCGCCTCCTTATATCCGGCTCAAAGACCGTGCAATGCATTTTGTTCCACAGCCGGAAGGCCCGAAACTGCCGTTGTAGCGACCGATTGTTCAGAACGCCGGCCAAAGACCGGAAAAAGAGGCGATTTCGACTCCCACCCCATGGGCTTCCGGATAGACATCGGGCTTCGACGTCCGGACGCGAAGGTCCCTCACTCCGCGAAAGGCGGCAATGCGCTCGAAGATCGCATGAGCCAGCGTTTCCTGAAGATTGTACCGCCGCGCCGACGCGATCTCCTCCACCTCCGCGCGAAGGAAGTCGTAATTCCACGCGCGCGCGGGATCGTCATCGGCCGGCGGAGACGGATCATCGAGCCAGATCTCCACTGAAACGAGCAGCCGTTGGGGATTACCGACCTCGAAATCGTGGAAGCCGATATCGGTCTGAACTTCGAGCGATTCGAGCAGGATGCGCGCGGAGCGGACTTTAAGCCCATCGGGCACCAACCCGGCAAGTTCAGATTCGGTGCTCATGAGTTCCCTAAGAACTGGACATCGCGCTCGAGTTCCATGAAGCGTTGCCCGGAATCGATCACCATCACCTGACCGGTCACGCACGGCGCCGCGATCAAATAACGAAGTGCAGCGATCACATCGTCGGGTGTTGCGCCTCGGCCGAGCGGATTGTTGGCGTGCACCGCTTCGAAATTCTCCTCGCTCTGTCCGTTCGAGCGCAGCATCAGCGCCGGCGCGATCCCATTCACTCGGATGCGCCTGGTCGCAAGCGCGCGCGCCGCGAGCTCGGTCAAGCCAGCGAGCGCCTGCTTCGACAACGTATAGCTCAGAAAGTCCGGGTTGGGCGCGGCGATCTTCGCGTCGAGCAGGTTGACGACAAGAACATCCGCCGAACCGTCATGGTCCCGCGCCAGCCGCTCAATCAGCAGCGTGGGAGCCTGCACATTCACCGCCATGTGCGCGCCGAACTCGGCCGGACTGAACGCATCGAAGCCGTCCCAGGCGAAGCGCGCCGCATTGTTGACAAGCAGCCTCACCGGCGGGAGCCCGGCTGCGGCCGAGAAAATGACCTCGGCGCTTGTTGGTTCGGCGAGGTCGACGACGACCTTCTTCGTGCCCGCGGGAACCTCGTCCGATTCCCGATGGATGTGGGCGACGACCGTCCAGCCGTCCCCGACCAGCGCCCGCGCGATTGCCGCGCCGACGCGCTTGCCGGCGCCGGTCACGATCGCGGTGCGGGGCTCAACTGTCGCCATCGTGAGGAGTCCTGCCTTGAGCGCGAGGACGAAGCAATCCAATGACGACACAATGCCCGAAGCCCGCCCACCGATCGAGCTGCAAGGACTGAGCCTCGCCGAGCTCCAGAAGCTGATTGACGACAGGCGACTGCCACCGGTCAAGAAGTGGAATCCCAAGCGCTGCGGCCATTCGGGAATGCGCATCGCCCGCGACGGCACCTGGTATCACGAAGGCGCGCCGATCCGACGGCCGGCGATGGTCCGCCTGTTCTCGACCGTCCTGCGGCGCGAGCCAGATGGCCGGCACGTGCTGGTTACCCCGGTCGAAAAGCTAGAGGTCGACGTTGAATCGACCGCGCTCCGCGTAATTGAAATGCGAAGCGAGGGCGAAGGCCGGGAGCGCTGGATCGCCTTCAAGCTGGACAGTGGCGACGCCGTCATGTGCGGAGCGGATCACCCCCTGCGCATCGTCGAGACCGAGCATGGGCCCTCGCCCCGGGCTTTGGTGCGCCACGGCCTTGAGGCCGAGCTCAGTCGGCCGGTCTATTATGAGCTTGCCGGAATTGCGCTCGCCGAAGGCCATCAGCCGCCGGGTGTGTGGAGCAACGGCGCCTTTTTTGCATTGGATGGATCGAGATGAGGCTTTCCGAGCGGCTGCGTGCCGCCGTGCTGTCCGAGCCAGCCGAGCCCGCCTTGCCGGGAGACTTGCCGGAGATCCGGGCCGAGGCCTCAATCCCGGCGGCAGTTCTTATCGCGATCACCGACCGGCCGCAGCCTGGCGTTATCCTGACGGTCCGGCGCGAGGATATGCGCACCCATGCCGGCCAGATTGCCTTTCCGGGCGGGCGCGTCGATCCGGGCGAGAGTCCGGTCGATGCGGCGCTTCGAGAAGCGCACGAAGAGCTGCTGATGGACATTGAAGCAGTAGACGTCGTGGGAACCCTTGAGATGTACCGCACTGTCACCGGCTATATTGTCACCCCTGTGCTCGGCGTGATTGCGCCTGATCTTCCGCTCGAGCCCCATGAAAATGAGGTCGCCGACTGGTTCGAGGCCCCGCTCACACACCTGCTCGACCCGGCCAACCAGCACATTCGAAGCGCGCTGTTCCGCGGCGAGCACCGCCACTATTACGAGATCGAATGGGACGGCCGAAGGATCTGGGGGGCGACCGCGGCGATGATCGTCAATCTGTCTCGTCGCCTGCGACGCGAGGTGTGGAGTTGATACTCGACCCAGCGAAGTGGAGGCGGATCCGCGGCATGGCACGCGTCCTTGACGCGCTCAGCGCAAACGAGGGCCTGACGCGCTATGTCGGCGGCGCGGTGCGCGACGAGCTGCTGGGACTGCCGGTTAGCGATGTTGATCTTGCGACACGCTTGCCGCCCGAAGACGTTATGAATCGCCTCGAAACTGCGAAGATCAAGGCCGTTCCGACCGGCATCGACCACGGCACCGTTACAGCAGTCAGCGACGGTCACCCGTTCGAGATCACAACCCTGCGCCGCGACGTTGCCACCGATGGCCGTCGCGCGACCGTCGCGTTCACCGATGACTGGAGGGAAGACGCGGCGCGCCGCGACTTCACAATCAACGCACTTTCGGCTGACCCGGTCACGGGCGAGATCTTCGATTATTTCGGCGGCCTCGACGACCTTCGGACCCGCCACATCCGCTTCATCGGTGATCCGCTGCAGCGCATTGCCGAGGACCATCTGCGCATTCTGCGTTTCTTTCGGTTCCATGCGCGCTTTGGCTCGGGAGAGCCCGATGCGGCGGCGCTGGACGCCTGCACGCACCGCGCTAACGATCTCATGGCTTTGTCCCGCGAACGGGTCGCCGACGAGCTGCTGAAGCTGCTAGCTGTGCCCGATCCCTCGCCGACTGTCGGCGTCATGGTCCAGCGGAATATCCTGAAGCCCGTGCTTCCAGAGATCGAACCGGAGCGGTTGGGCGAGCTAAAAGCTCTGATCCAGAAGGAAAAACGTGCGGGCATCGGGGCCGACCCGCTGCGCCGACTCGCCGCCTTGCTTCCGCATGAGCCTGAAGTTGCGGAGGACGTCGCGGTGCGGCTCAGGCTCTCGAACAAGGCGAGGAAGCGTCTGGTCTGTGTGGCGGCGACCCATGAGTTCGCCTCACCGGAAGCACTCGCCTATCGCGTCGGAACCGACTGCGCGGTCGACCGGCTCTTGCTCGGGGGAAAAGCCGAGGAAGCAAGGGCGATCGCGAAATGGCAAGCGCCACGGCTCCCGATCGGCGGCGGCGCGCTAATCGAGCGCGGATTACCGGAGGGACCGATTGTCGCGCGGACGCTCCGACAGATCGAGGACCGATGGGTGGATGCCGGATTTCCAGCCGGCACGGAATTCGAGAAGATCGTCAGCCAGGCTCTGGAAGCAGCCTCTGGCGGCTAAATCCTGCGCAGCAGCTGCGCGTATTCCTGCGCGAGTTCCTGATGGACCCGCCGCGCCGCCTGTGTTGCCGCATATTTGGCGGCCGCGCGCTCGGCGAGTTCGCGCCGGCGCAAATAATCCTGGGATTCCTGATCGAACATTCACCTACCCTCGAACATGGGGACTTGTCGAAATTCGGGCTGAATATCCCGAGAATGTGACAGCTGGGATATAACTTGCTGCAATTTCCGTGACTTGGCTCAACTAATCAGCGCGTGCGCACTGCGGATCGTGCCAGAGCGAACTCTGCAAGTGGCTCCGGCCCGGCCGCACCGAATTCGCGGAGCGCTGGGACCGACCGAAGCGCGGGTGCAGGAATGAGCGATTCATAACGCTCGAAAAGCTCTGCAAAGTGCTCGTCCATGCTCCGCGCGTGGCTGACTCGGGCCGCGGTGGCTCTCTGAAGTTCCGGCCCGCGGGCAAGAAAGCTCGAGATTGCCTGCTCGAGCGAGCGCTCACGGCCGGCCCGATAGGTCATGCCCGCTCCGGGTACGAGCTGGTCAACGGCTGCTCCGCGGTCCGGGACGATCAGCGGGATCCCGCTGGCGCGCGCTTCCGCCGCGACCAGGCAGAAAGTCTCGGCCTCGCAGCCGTGGACCAGCGCATCGCCGCTTGCGAGCAGGCGCGCAAGGTCGGAGCGATCGGTGATCCGCGGCAGCACCGCTACGTTGCGATATTGCGCCGCCATCATTTCCAGCATTTGCCGCTTCGATCCGTCGCCGATCAGAAGCAGTCCGACCGGAAGCTTGCGCCCGCATTCGCCCGCGGCGCGGATCACGAGGTCCCACCGTTTTTCCGCGGAGAAACGCCCAACAGCCAACAGAAGTACCGCTTGCGGAGGGAGGCCAAGCGCCGCTAGTGCCGTCTCCCGTAAGTCTTGCGAACGCAGCGCCGGTGAAAAAAGACCCGGTTCGACACCCATTCGGATGGTTTCCGTGTTTGTCAGCCCGCCGGCGCTCAGCCGGTCAGCCAGCTGGCCGCTCGCGCAGACCACCGCGTCGAACATGCGGCTGAGTCCCCGCAAATGCCTCCAGAACCACCCGAACCAGCGGTCGATGGTCGGGATGGGCGCGACGCACCCGAGCCACCGATAGGCATAAGCCGCTAGCGGATCGGCGTGCATCACCAGGGAACGCGTGGCGTGACCCTGCCAGCGGCCGACCATGGTCGCGCTCGACCAGGGAGACGAAGCTTCGACATGGTCGGGCTGCCACGCGTCGAGCCGTCGGTGGAGCGCCCGCTCATCGTTGAAGTAGTGGTACCGCCGATCGACCGGGAGCCTTGGCGACGGGATCGTCACGAGAAATGAGCCCGGACCGCGCTGTATGATTTCCTCGTGATCGCCCGGAGCGATAACGATCATCTCGTGGCCGAAGCACGCCGCCGCCTTGAACTTCGCTTCCACATAGGTTCGCACACCGCCGCCGGCGGGTGTGTAGAAAGCGGAAACGTCGACAATTCGCATGGCTCGCTGAGGCCGCGAGATGCCAATGAACTTCAAGTGAAGCTTCGTTCATCCAGCCGCGGCCCGCTGGCGGAAGGGGACGAACCAGCCCAAATCGCACGTGTGTCCGACCGTCTTCTCCTCGCTTCAATCCACGACGTTTCACCGCGCTTCGAGCGCGAGGTAGATCTCCTCGTCGAGGTGTTTCGAATGCATGTCGATGACCGGCTCGCGATGCTTGTCGTTCCAAATCACTGGGGAGATGCACCGATCGTGCCCGGCTCGCCCTTTGCGGCAAGGCTGCGTTCGTGGGCGAATGCCGGGTTCGAGATATTTCTTCACGGCTTCTTTCACCGCGATGAAACGACGCACGCGCGTAAGTCGGATCAGATGCGAGCCCGCTTCATGACGGCCGGTGAGGGCGAGTTCCTTGGGCTCACACGGGCCCAGGCGTCAAAGCGAATCTCCCAAGGACGCGCATTGCTCGAAGACGTGATCGGCCGACCAATCACTGGGTTCGTTGCACCTGCCTGGCTCTACAGCCCGGGCGCACTCGATGCGCTCGCCGACTGCGAGATGCCGATTGCCGAGGACCATGTGCGCATCTGGTCACCCGCGTCGGGCCGGCAGCTCGCGCGCGGACCGGTGATCACCTGGGCAAGCCGTACGCCGCTGCGTCTCGTGTCCTCGCTCGCCGCGGCTTCAGCGCTCCGCCGCGCGCCGCTGCGCGTGATGCGGGTCGGCGTGCATCCGCCGGACCTCCACCATCCGGTGTTGCTGCGGAGCATCGTGACGACCCTTAGAGTGGCGGCACAAAACCGCCGGCCGGCGCGCTACTCGGAGCTGCTCGCAGGATAAATCAGAATTTCAGGACGAAGGTGACCGCCGGCTTACGCGAGCGGGTTGGACGGTCTTCGCCGCGCGCTTCTGAGCCGAGCTTCTTCCTCGCATACATGCTGGCGAGCCCAAGACCCACCAACGCGTTCGGAGCCACGTCGTGGCCGATGATCATTTGGCGGATCAGGGGAAGCGGTCGCTCGCTACCTATCTCTTGCGATAGCCTAATATCGAGTGCGCGGCTCGTCGCCATTTCGCCGACGACGCCGGACGTCAGTCCCCTCATCTGCGCCTCTGCGCCCGTTGCCGCGAGCAGCGGCAGAACGGCCGCGAAGGCGAGCCACTCCCTCATGGCCCTGCGACTCCCCAGTTCAGGGAGACTTAACCACAGTTCGGAAGGCGAGTTCCAGAGACTTTATTCGTGACCCGACGCGGGACAGCCGCGAGCAGGCGTTAACGGCGCCGCGACTTCCAATATTCGAGGGCGGCATCGGCCTCCAGCGGCCTGGCGAAATAATAGCCTTGACCGGAAGCGCAGCCGAGCGTCGCCAGCGTCGTCGCCAGTTCGACCGTTTCGATCCCCTCGGCCGTCGTCGACATCCCCAGGGCGTCGGCGAGGCTCAGAACCGCACGGACGATCGCCACGCTGTCGGGGTCGACCATCATTCCGGAAACGAAGCTACGATCGATCTTCAGGACGTCTATCGGCAGCCGCTGCAGATAAGCGAGGCTCGAATAGCCGGTTCCGAAATCGTCCATGGCGACCGTCGCGTCGAGGGCCTTCAGGGCATCGAACACGCGCGTCGCACGGGCCGGGTCCTGCACGATCGAGCTTTCGGTGAGTTCGAGCGTCAGTCGATCACCCGTTAGCCCGCTCGCGCGAAGCGCACCTTCGACGACGTCGGCGATATTGTCGCGCGCCACCTGGATCGCTGAGAGATTGATGCCGACGTAGAGCGGAAGCGGCTCGCCGGTCTGCCGGTCCCAGTCGGCTAGCGTCTTGGCGGCCTTGTCCATCGCCCAGCGACCGAGCTGCAGGATCAGTCCCGATTCCTCGGCTACCGGAATGAACTCGGTCGGGCTGATCTCGCCGCGGTCCTCGTGGGTCCAGCGCGCGAGTGCCTCGAAACCGGCGACGTCCCCGGACTTCAGGTTGATCAACGGCTGGTAAAATAGTTTGAGCTGGTCCTTGTCGAGCGCGCGGCGAAGCTCGGTCTCGATCGAGAAGCGGCGACGGGCCTCGGTTGCCTGCTTGGGTTCATAAACCTGCGGCCGACCGGCGAGCTTCGCCTGCTTCACTGCGAATTGGGCATTGCGGAACAGCTCTTCCGGATCCTGGGCAGAATTCATGAGCGCGACGCCGATGGCGCACTCGACGCGGATCTCGAGGTCTGAGAGCTTGAACGGCGCAGCCATCACCTGCTGGATGCGGTCTGCGGCTTTCAGCGCATCCTCGATGCCTCGGCGAAGCGACACCAGCACGCCGAACTCGTTCCCACCGGTCCTGGCCAGCACGTCGCCTGCCCGCAGCGCGAGGATCAACCGCCGAGCGAAGGTGATCAGCAACTCGTCGCCGGCAAGGCTGCCCATCGACTCGTTGATTCGCGAGAATCGGAGCATGTCGACGACCAGCACGGCATGTTCGACGTCGCGGGCCACCTTTTCGCCGGTTTTCTCGATCGCTTCGGAAAAGGCCAGTCGGTTGGGAAGACCGGTCAGGCTGTCGCGCAGCATCTCGGCGCGCAGCGTCCGCTCGGCCTGAACCTCGACAGTCCGGTCGACGACGCTCAGCAAGCAGCGCTCCGACTTGCCTTTCTTCTTGGGCAACGGCGCGAGCTTCACCCGAAAATATCGTCCCGAGACGCCCTCTCCGTCTTTGAAATCCAACTCGCCGGAAACGTCGACCCCGTCGAAGAATTTCTGAAGCAGCTCGGCGATCGCGCCCGATTTCAAGCAATCGGCTTCGTTCCAGTCGAGCGCCGTGCAACTCGACTCCTTTACGGTGTCGAAGAAGCGGCTGTTGTAGGCCGCGACTTTGAGGCAAAGATCCTCGCGGCGCTCGATAATGGCCGCGGCGATCGGAAGGGCGTCGAGCAGACCGGTGTCATCCGCCGTCGCAATGTGCGGTTTCGAGTCAGAATTGTCCGCCCGCCGCCGCCTTTGCTCGCGCGGCAGGCGGTCTGCTGCAGCCTGCATGACCAGTGCCTATGGCGCAGAGGGGTTAATTCGGAGTGACTTTTTTGCTCTGCCCGGCATTGTTAATCACGGATGGTTAACGCTCAACCGAAACGGTTATTCCTCGGGAAACCGATTGGAGGCATGCGGCCGGCGGCACCCCGCGCTGCGCGCCACGACGTCAGGTCGTTCTCTGTCCTCACTCGGCCGCTCTCGCCGCCGAGCGCCCAGCTCAAGCCCTCGCTGAGGCGGAACGCCACCGCGTCGGACAGGCCGCCGTCGCGGTAGCGCTGCAGGGTGACGCCCTGCCCGCGTGCCAGCTCAGGCAGTTCTGCGAGCGGGAAAACGAGCATCTTACGGTTCTCGCCAACGACTGCGATGGCGTCAGCTGCCTCCGGGATCGGCCGCACGACCGCGACCTTTGCCCCGGGGCGCACGTTGACAAGCTGCTTGCCCTTGCGGGTTTCTGCGAGGGTCGCCTCGCCGATGGTCACGAACCCCTTCCCGTCGGACGATGCGATGAGCAGTCTCGTATCCGGCCTGATCACAAGGAGTTGGACGATCTCGACCTCGGCGTCGAGGTCGATGAACAGCCGGACCGGTTCGCCGAAGCCGCGCGCGCTGGGTAATTTGTCGCCGGCGAGCGTGTAAACTCGCCCATTCGAGGCGAAGAGCGCGAGGCGATCGGTCGTCTGGGCGTGGAAATGGATGAAGGGACCGTCGCCTTCGCGCCATTTGAGGTCGGCCACCTGCTCCAGCGCGAGATGGCCCTTCATCGCCCGGATCCAGGCGCGCTGCGAGAGCATGACGGTCACCGGTTCTTTCTCGATCATGGCGGACCAGTCGATCTCGCGGGCTGGCGCAACTTCCTCGATCCGCGTGCGGCGCTCGTCGCCAAATTTCACCTTGAGTTGCTCGAGCTCCTTCTGGAGCCGCTGCCACTGCTTTTTCGTGCTTCCCACCAGCCGTTCGAGCTGTTCCTTCTCCTTGGCGAGCGCCGCCCGCTCGCGGCCGATCTCCATTTCCTCGAGCTTACGCAACGAACGCAGGCGCATGTTGAGGATCGCTTCGGCCTGGCGGTCGGAAAGCGAGAATTCGGTCATCAACACCGGCTTCGGCTCGTCCTCGGTACGGACTGTCTCTTATACACATCTCCGAGCCCACGAGACGTACCGATTAATCTC
>JBKPMC010000071.1:0-3304 GCA_046731955.1 Pseudomonadota bacterium
TTTGCAAGGCTTCCTCCGAAATGTCGGTTCCGAATCCCTTCGCTGCAGGTAATTCGGACAACAGCGCCAACAGGATTGCGCCCGAACCGGTGCCGAGATCGGCGATACGCAACGAACGATCGAGCTCGCCGCCGGCGCGCAGCAACTGCAGCGCCAGTTCGACCACCGTCTCGGTGTCCGGCCGCGGCACCAGCGTCGCGGGCGAAAGTTGCAGCGGCAGTCCCCAGAATTCCTTTTGCCCGAGTATGCGTGCGATCGGCTCGCCCGCGATGCGCCGCTGCGCATTTTGCGCCAGAAGCGCAGTCTCGACGGAGGTAAGTTTCCGGCTCGCCTGCGCGATCATGCCGGTGAGGTCGAGATTGAGCGCGGCTCCCAGAAGAATGCGTGCGTCGAGTTCGGCTTCATCGTCGCCGGCCGACTTCAATTGCGCCGCCAGCGTCCGGCGCGCGTTTTCAATGCTTGGTCCGGGATCTGTCACTGATGTGCCCATCTTGCCTGCCATCGTGGATAGGCTGCCGCACATGCTTGCGTCAACGGACCTGGTCGCGTTTGATCGACCCGTTTCGAAAGGCAAAGCCATGACGGCTTATGACGACCAGAACGTTTTTGCAAAAATCCTGCGCGGCGAGATCCCGTGCTTCAAGGTCCACGAGAGCGAACGTGCCTTCGCTTTTCTCGACATCATGCCGCGCTCACCCGGCCATACGCTGGTCATCCCCAAGGCGCCGGCGCGCGGCATCCTGGACATTGCCGAGGATGACCTTGCCGAAGTTGTCCGGTCGGCGAAGCGGATCGCGATTGCGGCGATGAAGGCGTTCGACGCGGACGGGATCGTCATCCAGCAATTCAGCGAACCCGCCAGCGGTCAGGTGGTGTTTCACCTGCACATGCATGTCATGCCGGTGAAGGCGGGCATTGAATTGCTGCCGCCGCAGACGCGCAAGGAAGATCCCGCCGTCCTCTCGGATCACGCCAGGCGGATGATCGCAGCGCTCGGCGGCTGATCGCGCGCTGGCGAACTAGACCCCCAGGTAACGCTGCAGCAATTGCGGCTGTGCCTTGAGTTCCTGGGACGGACCCTCGTGGACGACATGCCCGTTGTTGATAATGTAGATGCGCTGCGCCAGCGCCAGCGTCGCTGCGAGGTTCTGCTCGACCAGCACGATGGTCTGGCCGGCAGCGGCCAGATCACGACAGGCTTTCACAAGATCGTGGACGATTACCGGAGCGAGCCCCTCGAAGGGCTCATCCAGCAGGATGATCTTGGGATCGCGCACGAGCGCCCGTGCGATCGCCAGCATCTGCTGTTCGCCGCCGGAAAGCTCGGTACCGCGGTTGCCACGCCGCTCCTTCAGTCGCGGGAACATTTCATAGATGCGTTCAAGCGGCCAGCGGTTCTCGGCCGTGATCCCGGCAATGACGATGTTCTCCTCGACGCTCAGACTGCCGAAAATGCGGCGTTCTTCGTGCACGAGTTGCATGCCGGCCCGTGCAATCCTGTGGCTCCGGCGCCCGGCGATATCGGTACCGTTGAACATTATGGTGCCGCTGCGCGGCGTCACTACACCCATCAGACTCTTCAGCGTCGTGCTCTTGCCGGCCCCGTTGCGGCCGAGCAGGGCAACCACCTCATGCCGCTCCACGCGCAGGGCGACGTCGAACAGGATGTGCGAGTCCCCGTAGTAGCTGTTCAGGCCGTTGACCTCGATCAGGCTCATGCGGCGATCTCTCCGTGAACCCCGCCAAGATAGGCTTCCTGCACCGCGGCGTTGGTCTTGATTTCCTCGGGGGTGCCGTCAAGCAGCACGCGGCCCTCCTGCAGCACCGTCACACGCTCGACCAGTTCGAACAGCGAATCCATATCGTGGTCGATGATGATCATGGTGCGGTCGCGCGCGATCGATTTCAGGAGCTTGACGGTTTCGATCCGCTCACGCGGGCTCATGCCGGCGAGTGGCTCGTCCAGCAGCAGCAGACGCGGCGAGGTCGCGAGCGCCAGTCCGATCTCAAGTCGGCGCTTCTCGCCATAGGCCAGCTCGGACACCGGCGTGTCGGCTCGCTTGGTAAGGTTGACGAGGGCAAGCGTCTGTTCCACCTGCTCGGACAATCCCCTGACGCTGTCGAGCTTGCGGAACAGGTCGAGTCGAAACTTGCCGCGCAATTTGGCGAGTGCGGCGATCGTCAGATTTTCACGCACCGTCAACCCGGCGAAGAGCTGATTGACCTGGTAGCTCTTCGTGAGCCCGAGCTGACAAACGTCGGTGACGCGCATCCCCGTGATGTCGCGACCTTCGAACACGATTTGACCCGAGGTCGGTGCGACCTCGCACGTCAGCATCTTGAAGAAGGTCGATTTGCCGGCCCCATTGGGGCCGATAATGCCGCGCAGCTCGCCGTGGGAGACGCTGAAATCGATATCGCTGTTGGCGACGAGCCCGCCGTACCGCTTGGTGAGGCCGCGGGCCAGCAGGATTGGAGTCGAATGGTCGTCGCGCTTGACGCCCACCGCGGTCATCGGGGCGAGGGAGGCTTGCTTCCCGACGTCCGTGGTTTCGTGTCCGGCCTCGGCGGTCGAGCCGGAAAGCACGTCCTCTGCCGGCTCCTTCGTGCGCTTGCCCATGAGAAAAGCGGCGAGGTCGACAATGCCGCCGATGATGCCGCCGCGCAGGAAACAAACCAGCAATACGAAGACCACTCCGAGCACGAGCTTCCAGGCCGCGCCGAGCCCCATTGCCGCTTGCAGGAAGTCCTGGAGAAAGAGCCAGACCGCGGCGCCGACCAGGGGCCCGAACAGCGTGCCCCGGCCGCCAATCGCCGTCTGCATCACGAGTTGGCCTGACGTTTCGAAGGTGAATGCATCCGGCGGCATGAAGGCCTGCAGCACACCGAGCAGGCCTCCGGCGAATCCGGCATAGGCGGCGGCTATTACGAAGGCGGTCAGCTTGTATCCATGGATATTGTGACCGACCGCGGTGGCACGCAGCGGATTATCGCGGATCGCATTGAAGATGGCGCCGACCGGCGAGCGAACGATCCTGAGCGCGATCACGACGCCGATCAGGTAGCACAGCGCGATGAACTGATAGAGTGACCAGCCATTGGTGAAATGGATGGTCGTAAAGCCAAGATTGAAGCTCGGCGTGGGGACGCCCGGCAGGCCGTTCTCGCCGCCGGTGAAGTCCGACAGCGGATTGAACTCAACGAAGAAGAACACTTCGGCGATCGCGACCGTGATCATGGCGAAGTAGATGCCGGTGCGGCGCAGCGCGATCAATCCGACCAGGTAGCCGGTCGCGGCGGCGGC
>JBKPMC010000072.1:0-54032 GCA_046731955.1 Pseudomonadota bacterium
GCGAATCTACGCGCCCGGAACCACGCCCGCATATTCGAACTACGGGGCGAGCCTTGCCGGCTACATCGTCCAGCGTACGTCGGGTGAGCCGTTCGACGCCTATGTTCAGCGGCACATCTTCGCGCCGCTCGGCATGCAGCATGCGACGTTCAGCCAGCCGCTCCCGGCAAATCTCAAGCCGCTGATGGCCGAAGGCTATGTCTCCGGCAAAGACAAGCCCTACGGATTCGAGTTCGTCAGCGCTGCGCCCGCGGGTAGCCTCGCCGCGACGGGCGACGACATGGCTCGCTTCATGATCGCCCATCTTCAGAATGGCGAATATGAGGGCAAGCGCATCCTCCAGCCCGGCACCGCGCAACTGATGCATTCACGCGCCAACCTGCCCTTCCGGGGCCTCGACGGAATGGCGCATGGTTTCTACGAAACCAGCATCAACGGACTGCATGTGATTGCGCACGGAGGCGATACCGTCGCCTTCCACAGCGATCTTCACCTGTTCCTCGACAAGAACGTCGGCATCTTCGTGTCCATGAACAGCGCTGGCAAGGAAGGCGCGGCCGGTCCGCTGCGCAATGCGCTGTTCGAGAATTTCGCGGACCGCTACTTCCCCGAACCCGCGAGCGCCGTCCAGAAATCCGATCCCAACGGCGCCAAGGCAGACGCTGAGAAGCTTGCCGGCGTCTATTCGACGACGCGCGGTTCACGGTCGAACTATCTCGCCGTCGCCGACCTCATCGGGCAGACCAAGGTTACGGTCGACGAGGACGGCAATCCCGTCGTTGGCGGTTCCGAAGGCCTGAACGGCCAGCCCCGCAAGTGGGTGCACATCGGGCCGATGCTGTGGCGCGACGCGAACGGTCATGACAAGCTCGGCGCCAATGTCGTCGACGGCAAAGCCGTCCGGTTCAGCTACGGCGAGCTTGCGCCGATCATCGATTTCGACCGCACGGCGGGATACCGCTCGTCGGCCTGGATCCTCCCGCTACTCTACGCGTCGCTCGGAGTCCTGCTTCTGACCGGGCTGCTGTGGCCGACGCGCGCGCTCGTCCGGCGCAAATATAAAGGCGAACTCGGCCTTCAGGGACGGCAGCTCTGGGCGTACCGCTCGAGCCGCATCGCGTCATGGGCGATCCTCGCCGTGCTGGTCGGCTGGGCCGTCCTCATATCGATGTTGTTCGGCGATCTGGCCAACGCCAAGACCCTCGATGCATTTCTAATTCCGCTTCAGCTGCTCACCATCGTCGTGCTGATCGGCGGCTTCGGGGTGATGGCCTGGTACGCCTACACCGCGTGGCGCTCCGGCTGGCGCTGGCCCGGCAAGGTGTGGAGCGTCCTGCTGGTCATCGCTGCCGGAATGGTCGTTTACGTCGGCCTGGTCTTCAAGCTCATCGGCCTGGCGACCAACTACTGATGGGGGCGCTCCGGCTAGCTTACCGCGTGGAGACTCACGCGCTCGCGGCGCCGTTTCGAATCTCGGGCTTCGTGTTCGAGAGTTCGGACGTCGTCGTCGTCGAGTTGACCAACGGTCAACAGACGGGACGCGGTGAGGCGGCCGGAGTCTATTATCTGGACGACGACGCCGACCACATTGTCGCCCAGCTCGAGGCACATCGGGAAGTCATCGAGGCATGCACCAGCCGTGACCAGCTTCGCGAGCGTATGCCGCGCGGCGGTGCCCGCAACGCAGTCGATTGCGCGATGTGGGAACTGGAGGCGAAACGCCAGGGAACCGAAGCGCGTCACCTTGCGGGCGTCGACGAGCCAACCCCGCTGATCACGACGTTCACGCTGGGCGCCGACGAGCCCGAGGTCATGGCGGAAGGCGCGAGGCGCTACTCCGACGCACGGGCGATCAAGCTCAAGCTGATTGGTGACCTAGATGTCGACATCGAGCGAGTCCGATCGGTCCGCTCCGCCAGGCCCGACGTCTGGCTCGGGGTCGATGCGAACCAGGGCTTCACGCGCGACCAGCTCGACCCGCTCGTTGACGCCCTGACCACACATCGCGTGTCCCTGCTCGAGCAGCCGCTCGCTCGCGGTCGCGAAGACGATCTCGACGGTTATCGCTGTCCTATTCCCATTGCGGCCGACGAAAGCGCACTCGGCCTCGACGATGTCCCATCGCTCGTCGGCCGGTTCGACGTCGTCAATATCAAGCTCGACAAGTGCGGCGGCCTCACGGAGGCGCTGCTGATCGCCGAAGAAGCGCGCCGACATGGCCTCGGCGTGATGGTCGGCAACATGGTCGGCACCAGCCTCGCCATGGCGCCCGCGTTCATTGTTGGCCAGCAATGCGACGTCGTCGACCTAGACGGACCGACGTTTCTTCGCGAGGACCGCACGCCGTCGTGCGAATATCGCGACGGCACGATCTGGTGCCCGGACGAAGTCTGGGGATCGAGGGTGGCCGCATGACGCAAGCGGCCGCGCAGCCGAACTGGTTCGGTCAGCCGCGCGGCCTGACCATTCTGTTCCTCACCAACATGTGGGAGCAATTCTCCTACTTCGGAATGCGCGCGCTGCTGGTCTATTACATGACCAAGCAGTTGCTGATCTCCCAGCAGAATTCTTCCTTCATCTACGGCACGTATACGGCGCTTGCCTATTTCACGCCGATCATCGGCGGGACCATCGCGGATCGTTATCTCGGCAAGAAGCGCGCCGTGATCATCGGCGCCTCGACGATGGCCGCTGGCCATTTCATGATGGCGTTCGAGCCTTTGTTCTACGTCGCGCTCGCGACGATCGCGATCGGCAACGGATTATTCCTTCCCAGCCTGCCGAGTCAGATCAATGACCTCTACGGGCCTGACGACCCGCGCCGCGGGTGGGCGTACAACGTCTATTACGTCGGCATCAACGTCGGCGGATTCCTTGCGCCACTGGTGTGCGGGACTCTCGGCGAAGTCTACGGGTGGCACTACGGCTTCGCGGCTGCGGGCATTGGCATGGTGACCGGGCTTGTCATCTATCTCGCAGGTGCGCGTTATCTACCTTCCGAACGCACCTCCCCGAATATTGCATCCGCCCCCACGCGAGCAACCGGCGGCACTGCACGTGACACGTTCCTCCTGCTCCTTGCCGTGGGACTGGCCGTGACTGTGTTCCGCGGCGCTTACGAGCAAGTCGGCAATACCGTCGCTTTGTGGATCGAAGGCGCCGACCGGCACATCGGCAGTGTCGAGATTCCGATGACCTGGTTCCAGTCGCTGAACCCGCTTCTCGTCATCGTCATGACTCCTTTCCTTTTGATGCGATGGAAGCGAAAAGCGGCCGCAGGGCGCGAGCAATCGCCGATGCAGAAGATGGCGTCCGGGGCTCTGATCGTCGCCGGATCCTACGCGCTGCTCGCCGCCGCTTCTGCGCTGTATCCGAATGGCGCGCACTGGTGGTGGATCGCCGCATTCTTCGTCATCCTGACGCTCGGCGAGCTCTACATCCTGCCGACAGGGCTCGGCCTCTTCGCCCGGCTTGCACCGCCGAAGCTCGGCGCAACGACGGTCGCTGCCTGGTATCTCGCGATCTTCACCGGGAGCATGACCGCTGGCCTCATCGGCTCCTGGTACAGCCAGCTGCAGCCGACCCTCTTCTTCATCACCCTGACCGCAGTAGCGACCGTCGCCGCGGGCATGCTCCTCTCGCTCGATCGACGCGCGCGCGCGGTCGAGGCGGCGCGCATCGTCGAGCGCGAGGCCGAGCAAACCCCGGCGGCGGTCCCCGAGGGATTGGCGAGGCCCAGCCATGCATGACGTGAAACTGACCAGGCGCAGCGTTGTGCAAGGCGCGATCGCTGTCGGCGCGGTCGCCTTTCCGATGATCAACCGCGGCAGCTTCGCGTTCGCCGCAACGCCGAGGCGAAAATATTCCGCCCGCACGATCAAGGTCGTGCGCGAGTCCCTCGTCATCGACATGCTCGCGCCGCTGAAGCTCGATTTCGATCCAAAGTTCTTCGACGGGCCGTTCGGGCCGAAGGATATCGCCGACTTCAAGGTGTCCGGGATCACCGGCTTCCATCACAGCATCGGCATCGGCGGTCCCCACGCGAAAACGGAGGCGCTCGACTTCCTCGCGTCCTACCAAGGCTGGGTCGGCCGCCAGGCGGACTATTTCACGCTCGTCGGAACCGCGGCCGACCTCGATCATGCCAAGGCCGAAGGCAAGGCGGCGATCATCATGGGGCTACAGAACGCCGACCAGTTCGAGACGGCCGAAGACGTCAAATATTTCTATCGCCTCGGCCTTCGCTGCGCGCAGCTCACCTACAACAGCCAGAACTGGATCGGCTCCGGATCGACCGATCGCATCGACGGCGGAGTCAGCGATTTCGGCGAAGAGATCATCAAGGCGATGAACAAGACCGGCATGCTGGTCGACACATCGCATTCGGGTGAGCGCACGACGCTCGACGCAATTGCGCTGTCGACCAAACCGATCGCGGTTACGCATTCCAACTGCAAGGCGCTCAATCCGCATCCGCGCAACAAGAGCGACGAGGTGATCAAGAAGCTCGCTGCCAAAGGCGGCGTGATGGGGATTACCGGCGTGCGCATGTTCATCAAGGCCACGGATCCGACGACCGTCGCCGACATGGCCGACCATATCGACCATGTCGTCAAGCTCGTCGGGATCGAGCATGTCGGGATCGGCTCGGACTCCGATTTGAACGGCTACGACGACATGCCGCCCGACCAGTACAAGGAGCTGAAGGCCGGGTACAAGGCGAGCTACGCGTTCCGCGACAAGATCGACATCGACGGCTTCGATCACCCGCAAAAAATCTTCGACCTGACCGAGGAGCTGATCAGGCGCGGCTACTCGGACGCGAACATTCGCCTGATTTTGGGAGGCAATTTCCGCCGGCTGCTCGGCGCCACTTGGGTGTGACGGCTCGGACGAACTTTCGGAGGGGAATGATGATGAACAGGATGCGTTACTCAGGGCGCACGGCTCTGTTTTCGACGACGGCTTTGCTGGCGTTCGCCATCGCCGCGCCTGCTTCGGCGCAGGCGCAGCAGCCGCCCGCGCCGCCGCAAAATCAGAGCGTCAGCGACGAAGACAGCGAGGCGATTATCGTCACTGCGCAAAAGCGCGCGCAGGTCCTGCTAGACGTTCCGCAATCCGTCACCGTCATCGGCGGCGAAACGCTGGAACGCCAGCAGGCCACGAACTTCCAGGATTATCTCTCGCTCATCCCCGGGTTCAGCATCACCGGCGACACTCCCGGAGAGAACCGCATCACCTTGCGCGGCACGAATACCGGTGGCGTCGCCTCGACCGTGGCGATCTTCATGGACGAGGTACCGTTCGGATCGAGCACGGGCTTGGCGAACGGCTCGATTCTGTCGAGCGATTTCGACCCGTTCGATCTCGCGCGCCTCGAGGTCCTGCGCGGTCCACAAGGCACGCTTTACGGGGCCAATTCGTTTGGCGGCGTCATTAGATACATTACCAATCCGCCCAGGCTCGATCGTTTCGAAGTGCGTGCGCAGGCGGGCATCGAGGACACCAAGGGCGGCGGCCTCGGCTACAATGCTGCTGCGGTCCTCAATGCGCCGTTTGGCGATAAGGTGGCGCTCCGCGTCAGTGGATTCTGGCGAAAGGATCCCGGGTACATCAACTCAATCGGCAACAACCCGATTTTGAACCCGCTCACGGGCGAGGAAATCGGCCGCACGCTCATCGCCGATGACATCAACGACCGGAAGACCTACGGCGGGCGCGCCTCGCTGTTGTTCGAGCCTACCGACCAGCTGTCTGTGCGGCTCACGGCCTTCGCGCAAAACCTGAACTCGGGCGGTAGCAGTATCATCGACGTCGATCCTGATACGCTGAAGCCGCTTTATGGCGGGCTGGTCCAGTCGGTGTATCAACGCGAGCCCACCAAGATTAAGTATCGCGTCTACAGCGGCACAGTCGACTGGGATCTCGGCTTCGCCAACCTCCTGTCGTCGACGGCTTATTCGACATTTTCCGAGAAGTTTCAGACTGACTTCACCTTTGCGCTCGGAGGGTTGATCAACCTGCTTGCAAACCTCGGGCCGGACGTCGATCTGCTCGGCTTGCCACCGTCCTTCATTATTGCCGATCCGGCGGTCACACGACCGCTCGGGGTCCAGCTTTTCCAGACGACGAGCACCGACAAGTTCACGCAGGAGGTGCGCCTGTCCTCGCCGAACAACGAGACTCTCGAATGGCTGGTCGGTGGTTTTTATACGCACGAGAAATCGGGGATTAACCCGCAGGACATCTTCGCAACAGAGTTCGGAACTGACGTCCCCGCTCCTGACGTCAACCAAATTGCCGAGATCTTCCTCGATTCAAAATATGATGAATATGCCGCATTCGCGAATGCGACCTGGCACATTGTACCGCGCTTCGATCTGACGGTTGGCGGGCGCCTCGCTCACAACAAGCAAAGGGCGGACTTGCTCATCAACTCTGATGTCCTGGGCAATGCCCAAGGATCGAACCTCAAGTCATCGGAGACAGTCTTCACCTACTCGGTCGCACCGCGCTTCGAAGTGACCGATCACATCTCGCTCTATGGACGCGTTGCCAGCGGCTACCGTCCAGGCGGGCCAAACGTGATTCCGGCAGGTTCACCGCCCGGGGTTCCGCCAAGTTACGATGCGGACCGGCTTACCAGCTGGGAGCTCGGGCTGAAGGCGGAAGCGCCCGACAGCCGCTTGTGGGCGTTTGAAGCCACGGCCTATCACATCGACTGGAAAGACATTCAGCTTTTCGCCGTCGTGAACGATACCGGAATCAACGCCAACGGGGGCGATGCCGGGGTCAATGGCATCGAAGTCTCCGGATCGCTCCGTCCCGTCCCCGGTCTCACCCTGACCGCGAACGGCGCTTACACGCAGGCCGAGCTCAAGGACGACACTCCTCCCGCTACGGGGGGCCTTCGCGGCGATCCGCTTCCCTGGATTCCGAAATGGAGCGGCGCGATCCACGCCGACTATGAATTCCCGCTGGGCAGCATGGAAGGATTCGTCGGCGGGACGGTGGGCTATGTCGGCAAACGCGTCGCCAACCTCGACGAGCGCAACGCAAACAACAAGCCCATCCGCATTCCTGGCTACACCGAGGTCGACGTTCGCGCTGGCGTGAACCTCGACCGCTTCACCATCGAGGCTTTTGCCCGCAACCTGTTTAACAAGCGCGGAATCACGGACGCGTTCGGGTTCCCGGATCCCCCTAATCCCGACACATTTCCGAATGGCGCTGCCGGCGTGGCCATCATCCGTCCGCGGACGATCGGTCTCGTTGTGACGGCACGATACTGAGCGGGGGGAAGAAGGGGGTGGGACTTGGGAGCAACCAGGCGTCGACGTCCGCAGCGGACGACCCGCTGTCGCTGAGGCTGCCGCAGCCCTACCTCCTGTTCCTCGGCGACACGGTCGAGCCTGGCTACGCAAAGACGGCGTTCGGCCTGCGCGATTGGGCGCGCGAGAAATGTGTCGGCGAATTCGTGCTGCCGAGCGCGACGGTGTCGACGGGGCTTTCCCAACTTTCTCCGAAAGAAGCGCGTGTAAAAGGTGCGCGGTCGCTCGTCATCGGCGTCGCCAACTCGGGTGGGTTCATCGCCGACAGCTGGGTGCCGGCACTTGTCGAGGCGCTCGAGGAGGGCCTGCACATTGTCAGCGGTATGCACGCGCGACTTGCCGACGTGCCGGAGCTGAAGGAGGCATCCGAGCGGCTCGGTCAGCGGTTGATCGATGTGCGCCAGCCGCCGGCAGGAATCCCGATCGCGACCGGCCTCAAGCGCAGCGGAAAACGACTCCTCACTGTCGGCACCGACTGCGCGCTCGGCAAGAAATATACGGCGCTCAGCATCGCTCGCACCATGCAGGCGCGCGGGATCGACGCGGACTTCCGCGCGACCGGACAGACGGGAATCATGATCGCCGGCCGCGGCATTCCGATGGACGCGGTTGTGGCCGATTTCGCTGCCGGCGCCGCGGAAATCCTGAGCCCGGCCGCGGCGAGCGATCACTGGGATGTGATCGAGGGCCAGGGCTCGCTGCTTCATCCTGCTTATGCCGGCGTGACGCTCGCGCTGCTGCACGGCAGCCAGCCCGACGTCTTCCTCGTCTGCCACGATCCCACGCGCAAATGCCTGCTCGGCGACGAGGATTTCGACGTTCCGAGCGTCGAGGAGATCGTCGACCTCACCATCCGGCTCGGCTCACGCACGAATGCCGCGATTCGCGTTGGTGGGGTCAGCTTCAATACCGCCGCGCTTGGCGACGTCGAGGCCCGGCAGCTCATGGAGCAGGAAAGCGCGCGCCTTGGGTTGCCGGTCGCTGACCCGATGCGCGGCGGCGAGGAGTTCGAAAGGCTGGTGGATTCATGCCTCGTCTGATTGCGTTCGCAGCGCTGGCGCTGATCGCTGTTTCGTCGGCTGCCGCAGCCGGTACTGCACAACTTCAGGCGGAGATCGTGCGCATCGCCGAGCCGGTTGACGGCACGGTCGGAGTCGCCGCCTGGCGGCTCGACGGCCGCGGCCCGCGAGTGCTCGTCAATGCCGATCAGCCCTTCCCGATGGCCAGCACGTTCAAGGTCGCGGTCGCCGGAACGATCCTGTCAAAGGTCGACAAGCGCCAGCTCTCGCTCGACCAGTTGGTTGCGGTCGATCCGAACATGATGGTCGAATCCGAAGGGCTCGCGCAGACCTTCCGCCACCCGGGCGTCAGTGTCTCAGTCAAGAACCTTCTGGAGCTGATGCTCACCGTCAGCGACAATACCGCGACCGATACTCTGGTGAAGCTGGCTGGCGGCCCGGCCGTGGTGACCGCATGGGTCCGCAGCCAAGGCATTGAGGGATTGCGCGTCGACCGCGACACCGCCGGCCTTATCCGCGACTTTTATGATCTTCCGCCCGGTCCGTCGTTTCCGGACTCGCTTGCCGCCGGGCTCAAGGCCGACCCCAAGCTCGAAGAGAAAGGCGATAAGCCCGATCCGAAGTTCGACGCCGATCCGCGCGACACCGCGACTCCGACGGCGATGGCGAGCCTGCTCGAGCGCATCTACGGCGGGAAGGCGCTCAGCCCCGCGAGCACGCAGCTGCTGACCGAAATCATGGAGCGCAACACGACCGGCAAGGCGCGCATCCGCGGCCGGCTTCCCGACGCAACTGTCGTGGCCGAGAAGACCGGCACGATCGGCGGCTCGCTGAACGATGTCGGGTTAATCACATTGCCTGGCAACGGTGGCAAACTGATCGTCGCCATTTTCGTCAAGCAGAGCAAAAAACCGTTCGAGGATCGCGAGCGCGTGATCGCCGACATCGGCCGCGCGCTGTACGATTACTATCTCTTTGAGGCTCCAAAATGACCGAGCCCGCTCCAAGTCGGTTCACGCGCTGGCTGCTGCCGGGGCTCGGGGTCAAGGCGGTGGTGATCGGCGGCGGCTATGCGACCGGCCGCGAGCTTGCTGAATTCTTCCTGTCGCGGGGGCCATGGGGCGGGCTCTATGCGATTCTGTTCGCGACGTTGCTGTTCAGCATCTTCTGTTCGCTGACCTTCCTCGCGGCGCGGCGTTTCCAGACCTACGACTACAAGAGCTTTTTCAAGCGCCTGCTCGGACCCGCCTGGCCGCTGTTCGAATTCTCCTACGTGCTTTTCGTGGTGCTGATCCTCGCCGTTTACGGAGCCGCAGCGGGCGCGATCGGAAATGCCGTGTTCGGCGCTCCAGTCTGGGCCGGAACCGTCGCGCTCGCGGTCGGCATCGCCGGCGTCGTCGCGTTCGGTAACAAGGCGGTGGAGCGGCTGTTCCGCGACGTCTCTTATCTGCTCTACGGCGTCTACGCTCTGGTCATCGTCCTCGCGTTGTGGCGCTTCGGCGACCGGGTACCCGGCGGATTCGAAGCCTACCCGCAAACCTCAGGCTGGGCGCTGAGCGGCATCACCTATTTCGGCTACAACATCATCGGCGCGGTGGTGATCTTGCCAGTGCTACGTCACCTGATGAGCGACCGCGACGCAGTCGTCGCCGGGGTGATTTCCGGTCCGCTGACCATGCTCCCGGCCGTGCTCTTCTTCATCCCGATGGTCGCTTTCTACCCGGAGATCCAAAGCGCCACGCTGCCCTCCGATTTCCTGCTGCAGCGGATCGGCATCCCAGCCTTCCACCTGCTCTTCCAGGCGATGATCTTCTCGGCTCTGCTCGAAAGCGGGACGAGCTCGGTGCACGCGATCAACGAGCGCATTGACCACGCGTGGCAGGCTCGTCGTGGGCAGAACCTGACGCACCGCGCGCGGCTCACCATTGCGCTCGTCGTCCTTGTCGGCTGCATGTTCCTCGCCAGCCGCTTCGGCCTCGTCGCGCTGATCGCCAACGGCTACCGCGCGCTCGCCTACATCCTGCTCGCCACCTACATCCTGCCGCTCATCACCGTCGGCGTGTGGAAGCTGTGGCGGGGCCCGCACAGCGACGTCGCACCCGCCCATCCCATCCAGGTTCAGGAGTAAGTTCATGCTGAAGCGAGGCGTACGCATGTTTGTCGCAGTTACGGTAGCGTTCGCCGTTCCGGCCCAAGCTGCGCCTCCAGCCGGCTTCGAGCAACGAGTCGAACAACTGCGCCAGGCTTATGACGCTCCGGGCGTTTCCATCGCGATCGTCGAGAGCGGCCAGCCGACGCTCGCGCGCGGCTGGGGTGTTCGGGAAATCGGCACGAAGGTCCCGGTTGGCGCGGACACGATCTTCTTCACGGGCTCGACGGGCAAGGCCTTCACCGTCGCCGCGCTCGCTACGCTCGTCGACCAAGGCAAAATCAAATGGGATGACAAGGTGATCGACCACATGCCGGACTTCCGCATGTGGGATCCCTGGGTCACGCGCGAGATGACGATCCGCGACCTGCTCGTCCACCGGAGCGGGCTTGGGCTCGGGGCCGGCGACCTGCTGTTCGTCCCCAACAGCAATTTGTCGCGCAAGGAGACGGTGCGGCGCATTCGCTACATCAAGCCGGCGACGAGCTTCCGAAGCGCCTATGCCTATGACAACATCCTCTACATGGCGGCGGGCCAGCTGATCGAGGAGGTCAGCGGCGAGCCGTGGGAGCAATATGTGCGGCGCCATGTCTTCGCGCCGCTCGGCATGCGGAACTCGACAGTCTCAGACCAAGAGTTCCAGGCGAAGGCCGACCGCGCCCGCCCGCACAGCCGTTCCGGTGGAGCCATCGTCGGCCTCGGCGACCAGAAGCCGCTCGACGAGGATGCCACAATCGCCGCCAATGCCGCGCCGGCCGGTGGCCTCGCGATCAGCGCCAATGACATGACCCGCTGGCTCCAGACGCAGCTCGCGCACGGCAAGATCCCGGGAAGCGACAAGCGTCTCTTCTCCGAAGATCAGTCCAAGGAGATGTGGTCGCCGGTCACGCCGCAGCCGATCGACGATTATCCGGCCCAGTTCGATGTCACGGAGCCCAACTTCTATCTCTACGGGCTCGGCTGGGACGTCCAAGATTATCGCGGAGCCAAGCTCATCTGGCACGGCGGCGCGGTGTTCGGTTCACTCGCCGCCGTCGCACTGCTGCCCGAGAAGAACGTCGGCATCTTCGTCGCGGTGAATAGCGAGGAAGGCGAACTGGTCCGCGGCTTCCTCTATGAGCTGCTCGATCACTATCTCGGCCTGCCGCAGGGCCAGTGGCCTGAGAAATTCCACGAATTCAAGGTGAAGCGCCTGGACGCGGCGGCGAAGCAGGTACAGTCCGCAGCGGTGACGCGTGCCCGCGTGGGTCCTTCGCTACCGCTCGACCGTTACACCGGCGACTATACCGATCCCTGGTACGGGACGATCAAGGTACGCCGCTCGGGCCAGGGCCTCACAATCCAGTTCCCGCACTCGACCGGAATGGACGGGGCGCTGTTCCACCATCAATACGACACGTTCCGGACGAACCCGTCGCTCAAATGGATCGAGCCGGCCTACGTGACCTTCTCCCTCGACGCCGACGGAAAGGTCGACCGCGTGACCATGAAACCGGTCTCCCCGCGCGCCGACTTCAGCTTCGACTATCAGGACCTGCTCTTCACCCCCGCTGCGAAGTCATCGGAGTAAGGCGCTACTATATCGCTGATTTTAAACGGAAAAAATGGTGGGCGTGGCAAGGATTGAACTTGCGACCCCTGCGATGTCAACACAGTGCTCTACCACTGAGCTACACGCCCACCCGGGCCGGCTCACGGAGCCGGAAGAAGCGGCATTTAGGGAGGAGAATCGCAGGGCGCAACAGGCTTTGCGCGGCTAGAGCCGCCCGTGCTGGTCCTCGGTCTGGAAGATCCGGTCGACCTCCATGACGAGGTCCTTGAGGTGGAACGGCTTGGATAGGAGCTTCGCCTCCGGAGCCGTCCGGCCGCCCTGCAGCGCCACGGCCGCGAAGCCGGTGATGAACATCACGCGGATCGCGGGATCGATCGCGCTCGCCTTCTGGGCCAGCTCGATCCCGTCCATCTCGGGCATCACAATGTCGGTCAGGAGCAGGTCGAACCGCTCGGTCTCGAGCAACGGCATGGCTTCGGTGCCGCAGCCGACCGCTGCGACCTCGTAGCCGACACGCTGAAGCGCCCGCTGCAGATACTCGCGCATCGACGTGTCGTCTTCGGCCAGAAGGATTCTCGCCATCGGCTATCTATGCTCTGATCGGATGCGTTTTGCCAGAAGCGAATAACGATCTCGAGCGTTGCAGCGCCTCAATGTCAGTCCTAAACTGGGACGAAATCGTGCACGTACCGCCGCTTTCCGATCCGATCATTCACCCGCCCCGGGCGGAGCTTCCCGTGCTTCTGTCGGTCCCCCATTCGGGCCGCGACTATCCCGACTGGCTGGTGGCGATGGCCTCGGGCGGGCGCGACGCGCTCGCGAGCCTCGAGGACCCGTTCGTCGACCGTCTCGTGTGGCGCGCGATAAAGCACGGGGTCGGCGCGGTTGTCGCTCGGGCGCCGCGCGCCGCCATCGACTGCAACCGAGCCGAAGACGAGGTCGACCCCTCGGTCGTCGACGGCGCCCGCCGCGGCCGTGTGACGGCCAGGGCCCGCGGCGGGCTCGGAATCGTCCCCGCAAGGACCCAGCAGCACGGCTATCTCTGGCGGCGGGCGATCAGCTCGAAGCAGCTGGAGGAGCGGCTCGACCAGGCGCACCGGCCCTATCACGAGGCGGTCGACGAACAGCTCGGGCTGCTATTGGAGCGCTTCGGCTGCGCCCTTCTGCTCGACTGTCATTCCATGCCCCCGCCCCCTGAAGGCATTCCGCCGATCGTATTCGGCGACTGCCGCGGCCGGACAGCCGATGCGTGGATCAGCCGGGAAGCGATCGACGTTGCGCATCGCCACGGCTTCGAAGCCGGCCTCAACGAACCCTTCGCGGGCGGTCATGTAATCGAGCGACACGCACGACCGGGCGCGGGCGTCCATGCGCTGCAGCTGGAAATCGACCGCCGCCGCTATCTCGACTCGGCCCTCAGGAATCCCGGCGACGGCTTCGATGAGACAGCCTCGCTGATTGAGGCGCTCGCGCTGGACCTCGGCAACGCCCTGCTCGGCCGGCAGTTTGCGACCGCCGCTGAATAATCAGACGGCAGCCGGCGCCGGCTGCGGGACCTGTTCGGGAGCCTTGCCCTGCTGGAGCTGGCGGCCGAACACGTCGCGCATCTGTGACAGCGAGAAGAGATGCGCGAAGATCAGCGGTAGAATTCCGTTCTGGTTGAGCTTGCGCAGCTCGTCCCCGCGCAGCTCGCGAACCTTCTCCTCGTCGACCATTCGGAAGCCGCGATAGATGAATGGCTGCTGGTAGCCTTCCGGCTGGATCGCGACTTCGCCGTCCATCAGCAGGCCCGAATTCTTCATCTCTTCCATGAACGCGCCCGTACGCTGACCCGCGGTCTCGAACTGCTCGCAGAACTGAAGGATCGCCTTGGTCGCCTCGCTCGGCTGGTCGCCGTCGAACAATGGCTCGCCCTCGTCGAACTCCCCGATGGCGTTCGCTGTCGGGTCGAAACAGAGCGACAGCTCGTCGGTGTCCGGTCGAAGGCGGGCCAGAAGGAAGGGATAGCGACGGACGTAGGCCGGAACGTAGAGCGTCGTGTCGTGGGGGCGCCCGTTCTCGTCGAGGAACACGTTCACGCCCTCGTTGAGGCCCATCAGCGCGATCGGAATCGGATTTTCCCCAATCGAGAAGACGATCGGATAGTGGCGCTGCACCAGACCAAACTCATCGACCGTGACCGGGATCGCATGGGTCTGCCCGACCTGGTTCATCTTCAGGACGGGACGGACCTTCATCTTGCCGTGCTGCGTGACGTTGAGCGGCTCGATGGCGTTGTAGAAGAGAGGCAGGTTCTGGGTCGGCGCGGCGGTCGCCATTGCGATAATCTCCTGGGGTCCCGGGCTTACGGCGTCGGCTTCGCGACCCCAGCCAGAAATCTATGCGCGTGGCCTCTATTGGCGTTCCTGCGATTAGGCAAGCGCCTCTCGGGGCAAAGCCGAATCGCCCGTACGCCTTGAAGTTCATTGATTATTCAACGGTCCGCTGCGAAGCCGCCAATAGAGCGGGCCTATCAGTGTCATCGACCAACTTTATCAGTTTGTTGCCAATGCTGCTCGGCTTCTTCGCCGGGCAGTCCACGGTCGTGCAGCAATCGGTGACCCGGCTCGTCGTCCAGGACGAGGTCATTCTCCGAGTGCCCGTTCAGCCGCGCCCACTCGTCCAGCAATTCCAGTGGGTCGAACGTAAGGGACCAAGATGTATCCCTGCCGGCGCGATACGCCGGGCGCTCCTCTCGGGGCCCGAGCAGGTTGATTTCGTCCTGGCAAATCGCGCGAGAGTCCGCGCAGAATTCGATGAGGACTGCCTCGCACTCGACTTTTACGCGGGCTTTTATCTCCAGCCGCAGGATGCGCGGCTGTGCGCAGGCCGCGATGCAATCCACTCGCGAATGGGCGGAAGCTGCACCATCGAGCGGTTCAAGCAGCTGATCCCGCGAGTCAGGGAAGCCCAGCGCTAGGATGATTTCCATTTGGGGAGGTCGTCGGATGCGGGGATCGCCCGGTGGGGGCGGGGAGCGGGGGGAATACCGAAACGATCCTCGCAGCCGACGAACAAGCAGATAGTGTCACCTACCTGACGTTTCACCGTTCGGGCGGTTACAATTCCGCAATGTTGAGTTCGCATCAGACGCGCGACGCCAAGCGCGCGGGCAGCCCGTTGGACCACCCGCGCGCTCAGGGTCTTGAAGATGCTTAGGCTTCGAGGAATTCGGGGAAGAAAGCCGGCTCGTCCGCGGACCATTGATCGGTAAGAGCACCGTCGAGGCTCGCAAGGAGCCTGCGCCGATCTTCCTCGCGCAAATACGGCAGAGCTGCGGCGGCGGCGAACGCGCTCGGCAGCCATGGGCGGATCGTCGCTCCCAGGAGCCGCTCGTAGAGAAAGCGATACTCGGCGAAGGATGTGATGCATCCGCTGCTGAGGTCGAAAATGGTCGTTGCGATCAAGGGAGAGAGGAACGCTTCGGCATCCACTGCCCGCTCGCCCTCCGGAATAAAGGAGCGGACGACGGGGAGCATCTTGTAGACGCGGATCTGGGCGCGGATGTTCTCCGCTTCGGCGTCGCCGCGCGCCCACTCCGAGGGCGTGAATTCACGGGCATACGCGACATGAAACGAACGGCAAAGGTAACGCTGCGTTTCGAGCCCGAAGGAGCCGAACTCCTGGATCTCGCCGAACATGGTGACGCCCTTCGAAAGCTTTGCCTGAGTCGACATGGTCTTCACCCTTTCATCGGGCAAATTGCCACACGGCTCCTCACCTCAGGCTGGGCAGGACATGACGCTTTCGTAAGCCGGCAAATCAGCCGGCAGCGCGATCGCTCCGCCTCAGCGTCATCACGACACGCAGGCCGGGATCATTGTCCTCAAGCCTGATATCACCGTCGTGAAGCCTGGCGATGGCGCGGACGAATGCAAGGCCGAGTCCGCTACCTTCGGTCGTTCGAGCCTCCTCGAGCCGCCGGTATTTGCGCACCGCGTCATCGCGCAGCTCGGGCGGAACCCCGGGGCCATCGTCGGAGACCCATAGCTCAAGCGCTTGGTTATCGTCGCTCGCCCCAATGCAGATCTCGCCTTCGCCGGCGTATTTGAGTGCGTTATCGATCAAATTGGCGACGGCCCTCCCGATTAGCTGGCGATTCCCCAGGTAGGCGATCCTCTGAGGTTCCTCGACTTCGAGTGAGACGCCGCGCTCCTCGGCCAGCGGATGATAGATTTCGCAAATATCGCGCAGGAGCTCGCCAAGGTCGAACTCTGCGAATTGCTGTCGGCCCATTCCGGCTTCGGCCCGGCTGATCTCGAGCGTTGCCGAGATCAGCCGTAACATTCGATCGATATCTGTCGAAACCGACTCGAGCGCCTGCTGCTGCTCCTCTTCTCTCGCGTGAACGGCAGCCTTTTCAATATTGGCGCGAATGCGGGTAAGCGGCGAACGAAGGTCGTGCGCCAATGCATCGGTGACGGTTCGAAGCTGCTCGACGAGCTCTTCGATGCGCGCCAGCATCGCGTTGATCGCAGCCGCGACCTTTGCGAACGGCTCGCCTTCGGATTCGTCGTCCAGGCGATGGTGGAAATCCCCGGAAGCGATCCGCGTTGCGACATTCCCTATTTTCCTGGCACGCCGTTCCGTGATCCGAACCACCAGCAAGCCGAAGAGCATGCCCAGGGGAATTGCGAGGAGCATCGCGCCGAGAAGCGCTTCTATTAGCGCCTCCCGTGTCCGTTCGCGGTCCTCGAGATTGGTTCCGACGATGAGCCGGTGACCACTCGGAAGATGCATCACTCTGAGCGCATAGAGTTGCGCGCGAATTTCTCCCTCGGCGTACAGACGCATCTCAGTCCAGCGAGTCGGCTCGCGCAGCGTCGGCGGCCAGTCAACAAGGTTTCCAGCCAGCTTGCGGCCGGTTGGATCGACGAGAAGCAGCGCGCCGCCGCGCGCAACACCGCTGGCAACCTCATCGTTGATGGATCTCTGCAGCCCGAGAATTCCACCGGTGCGGTAACCGAGAAACAGATTGCGCTCCCGGTCATCGATCCGGTTGGCGATCCGCGCCTCGGTCAACCTGTCAGTCTGCTGATAGACGAACAGCAAGACCGGAATCGAGATGATCAGGCTGAATGCAACGCTCAACAGCGCAGCCCGGACCGGCGCCGAGAAGCGGACCCTCGACCCCGTTCGGGAGGTCAAGCGGCGTCGCTCAACATGTACCCCACGCCGCGCACCGTATGCAGCAATGGCACGTCAGTCCCCTCGTCGATCTTCTTGCGGAGCCGGCTGATGTGCACGTCGATGACATTGGTGCCTGGGTCGAAATGATAGTCCCAGACTTCTTCGAGCATCATCGTTCGGGTCACGACCTGTCCCTGATTCCTGAGGAGCAGCTCGAGCAGCCGGAATTCGCGGGGCTGCAGGTCGATCTTGGTTCCACCTCGCTCGACTCGGCGGGCGAGGAGATCCATCGTGAGATCAGCGCAGGCCAGGTTCGTCACCACAGGTTCCGACGCGCTTCCTCCGCGCCTTTGCAGCGCTTCAACGCGGGCGAGGAGCTCTGAAAACGCGAAAGGTTTGACGAGATAATCATCGGACCCGCCCTTAAGGCCTTTCACTCGATCGTCGGTCGAGCCGAGGGCCGACAGGATGATTACCGGGGTCTCGACTCCCGCCGCGCGAATGGCGCTGAGAACCGAGAGACCGTCCATGCCCGGCAACATCCGGTCGAGAACGATCGCCGCGTAGCTCGCGTCAGTGGCGTGGAACAGGCCGTCACGGCCGTCGCTGGCACGATCCACCACATAGCCATGCTCCTCGAGGCCCTTGGCGACATAGTCCACCGTGGTCGGGTCGTCCTCGACGACCAGAATCTTCTTGGTCATCGGCGGTCTCCTTGGCTGCAAATCACTCCCTGACCTCGGGAGAGCGGATCAGGAGGCGGATTTTAGCACGTTTGCCGTGCCGGTTTACAACCATACTAATGGGCGATTTACCGAGTGTCGAAGGGACCTCGGTCATCAAACCCGGAGGCGCACCGTCTATCGCCTCGATCACGTCGCCCACGCGGACTCCGGCCTTGTCGGCGGGACCGCCTGAGGCGACGCTCGTCACGACCATGTCGCGCGGGCTGTTGCCATCGCCCAGCGCTTTGGCGGTCGCGGGATCCAGCGGTTCCAAAGTTGCGCCCAGCGCGAGGTCGGTCGCAAGGACGTGGTTCGCACGCCTGCTCGCCCCGTCGAGACCCCGGCCGATGACGAGGAATGCCAGGACTGTGGCGATGATGCCGAGGGCGATTGCCGCCCAGCCGCGCCATTTCTGCGCTCGTGTCCCCGCTTCATTCATGGTCGTATTGTGAAGTCCGGAAGCTTGTCGGACCTCAGGATATTTAATGAAAGTTCTGTAATGATATCGATCCGATTGAACGTGGCCGCTAGGCCTTGGAATCTGGGGGTAGTGAGACCACATTCCTTGACAATTGAAAAGCCGTGAGCATAGCCGCGTGTCGCTAGCCGCACCGGCCGAGAGAAGCCGCGGCCCCACCCTTTCTTCCGGATATTGAATGACTTTTGCCGATCTCGGCCTTTCCGACGAATTGCTCCGCGCCGTGGACGACAGCGGCTATGGCGAGCCGACCCCGATCCAGCGCGCGGTGATCCCGTCTGTCCTGATGGGCAAGGACCTGATCGGAATCGCGCAGACCGGCACCGGCAAGACCGCGGGCTTCGTCCTGCCGATGCTCGATATCCTGCACCACGGCCGAAGCCGCGCGCGCATGCCGCGTTCACTCATTCTCGAGCCGACGCGTGAACTGGCGATGCAGGTAGCCGACAATTTCGAGAAATACGGCAAATACCACCCGCTCTCGATGGCGTTGCTGATGGGCGGCGTGCAGATGGGTGACCAGGTTAAGGCGCTCGAAAAAGGCGTCGACGTCCTGATCGCGACGCCCGGACGGCTGATGGACCTGTTCAGCCGCGGCAAGATCATGCTCAACGATTGCAACCTGCTCGTCATCGATGAAGCCGACCGGATGCTCGACATGGGCTTCATCCCAGACATTGAGGAAATCTGCTCGAAGCTTCCGAAGAGCCGTCAGACCCTGCTTTTTTCCGCGACCATGCCGCCGCCCATCCAGAAACTGGCGGCCAAATTCCTGAACGACCCGAAGCGAGTCGAGGTCGCACGCCCTGCCACCGCGAACATCAATATCGAGCAGCGGCTGGTCGAAGTGCGCTCCGACAAGAAGCGCGACGTGCTGCGCGACATCCTGCGGCACGAGGAATTCAGGAACGCGATCGTCTTCTGCAATCGCAAGACCACCGTGCGTGAACTGGCCTCAAGCCTGAAGCGCTCCGGCTTCGCAGTCGGCCAGATCCAGGGCGATATGGACCAGGCGGACCGGATCGCCGAGTTCGACCGCTTCAAGAAGGACGAGATCAATGTCCTCGTCGCGTCTGACGTCGCGGCGCGCGGCCTGGACGTCAAAGGCGTCAGCCATGTGATCAATTTCGACGTCCCCTGGCAGCCGGACGATTACATCCATCGCATCGGCCGCACCGGCCGCGCGGGGATGAAGGGCATCGCCATCACGCTGGCAACGCGCGAAGACGCTGATGCGGTCGCGGGCATCGAGAAGCTCACCGGCCTCAAGATCACGCGCGCAAAGGGCTCGAGCGAGTCGCCCAAAGCCGAAGCTAAAGAGCCGACCGAGGCGCGGCGCGAGATGTCCAAATCCGAGGCAAAAAAACCGGCCGAAGCGCCACGCAAGCCACACATTCCCGAGTCGTCGCCGGTCGTTGAGGATATGAAATCGGATTGGAACGGACCGGTGCCGTCGTTCCTCTCCGTCGGCGCCGCCTAAGTCTGCGGTTTCGGATAGGCCCAAAGGCAAAGGCGGGACTGCGCCGGGTTCGGCCCGCCGTAGGAATCGATTAGCCTTACATGCGCAAGCGGCCCTGTCCGCGGCCGCTCGAGACCAGAGCAGTCCTGGACCGCGGTTGTGATCAACAGCGCCCCACCGGTTCCCTTGGCGGGAAGCGCCCGCGCCTCCGGTAGCAGCGTGAGGAACGCGCGCGCGCGATCGTCGATCTCTGTCGAACTTGGGTGGGCCGCGATCCATTCTCGCGCCCGGGCCTCCGCCTGGTACGTGGCCGGGTAGATCGACAGGATGCGCAAGCCCAACAGCGTGCAGCCGCCGAGAACGAAGAGCGGGAACAGCTTTTGCCCATTCCTGAATGCCGCATCCAAGAGCACGCCCGACGCCAGGGCGCAGGCAACAACGAGCGCCATGAACATGCGCGGCTTCGGATCAACGGCCAGCCCATAGACCAGGAGCAGCGCGATCAAGAGCGCACACCCACCGATCACGACAAGGTGCCGGCGATCGCCGCGTGAGACGTACTTGCAATATAGACCGCCGAGGAGAGCGGTCGCGAGGAACGTCTGGATCACCTTGGGGCTGGCGATAAGGTTGAGCCAGGGATCGATCTGCCAGGCGACCTGGATGCCCATTTCGCGTTTCCAGCCTGCGATGAAAGCCGAGTTGAAGAAAGGCCTCACGCTGGTGTCGACATTGGCTGCGAGCTCGTCCGACGGGATCGACGCATGCCGCATGGCGAGCTCGTATCGGAACAGCGGATCGCCCGTCGCGATCGCATAAATGATCGCCTCACCGATCATTGCTGCAAGAACCCCTGGAATTAGCCACAGCAGCACTGCGCGCCGGTTTTTCGGCAAAACCAGCCAACCTAGCGCCGCGGAAATAGCAAAGAGAGCGCTTGTATCACGCGTCTGCATGGCGATCCCGGCCAGCAGGCCTGCGACAAGCGCCCAGTTGCGAATCTGAAGCCTGAAGGCCAACGTCGCGGCTGCCAGCGAGGCCAGCTGAAAGGCCAGCTCCGGAATGTCTGCAGAGGGTTGAAGCGCGGGAGCGGTGACGGACGGGGTCAAAGCGAACAAGGCGGCAGCGACAAAGCCTGCCCTGCGACCGAACCATTGAGCGCCGATCCAGCCGACAAGGGCGATGGATACCCCCCAATAGAGGATGGCCCCGATGCCTACGCTTGCCCGGCTCTCGCCGAACAGCGCGATTGCACCCGCCATCGGCGCGATGATCGGCCACCGCGTCCACCAATGGCTGGTCGGCAAGCAAGGCGCGCCCTGCGCGACCCAGCAGCGCGCAGCGTCGAGATAGTGGCTGTCATCGCCGCCGCCGCCAATGAAACCGACCGGATTGATCGCGACGCAAGCGAGCGCGAGGACCGCCACGGCAAGCGTCGGCCAATGTCGCCAGACCGGCGCGCCGGTCCAGGGTTCCGGAAGAACTGCGGTCGCCACGGTGTAGTGGCTCGCAAAACAAGGTTGAGTAGGCGTTAACGACCTTGTCTGTAGCGGTCGAGGAACTGGCGCGCATGACTGGCGAGCCGCTGTGCCGCGATGGCATCTCGAAGGCCCTGCATCGTCCGCTGGTAGAACCACAAATTGTGCTGGGTCATCAGCATCGCGCCGAGGATTTCGCCCGATTTGACGAGGTGATGGACATAGGCGCGTTCGAAGCGCGTGCACGCCGGGCATGGGCAATCGGGCTCGATCGGGTCAGTGTCCTCGGCGAAGCGGGCGTTGCGCATGTTGATCGGCCCGTTGGCGGTAAACGCCTGGCCAGTCCGCCCCGAACGCGTCGGAAGCACGCAATCGAACATGTCGATCCCGCGCACCACCGCCTCGACGACGTCGTCGGGCTTGCCGACCCCCATCAGATAGCGCGGCTTCTCGGCGGGCAGCATGTCGACGGCGAAGTCGAGGCATCCGAGCATCGCCTGCTGCCCTTCGCCCACGGCGAGCCCGCCTACGGCATAGCCGTCGAAGCCGATCTCGATCAGCACATCTGCAGAGAACTTGCGCAGCCGCTCGTCGAGTGCGCCTTGCTGGATCCCGAACAGCGCCGCGCCTGCCGCATGCTCGCCGCCACGATCGAACTCGTCGCGCGAGCGCTTGGCCCAGCGCATCGAGCGCTCCATGGCTTCGCGTTGCTGCTCGGTGCTGGAGGTCGTCGGCACCAGCTGGTCGAAGGCCATGACGATGTCCGAGCCAAGCAGCCGCTGCACCTCGATCGAGCGTTCCGGCGAGAGCATATGTCGGCTGCCGTCGAGGTGACTCGCAAACGCCACCCCCTCCTCGGTAACTTTGGTGAGCTCGCTGAGGCTCATCACCTGATAGCCGCCGCTGTCGGTGAGGACCGGCCGCTCCCAGCCCATGAACCGATGCAGCCCGCCAAGCTTCGCGATGCGTTCCGCGCCCGGGCGGAGCATCAGATGATAAGTGTTGCCCAGGATGATGTCGGCGCCGGACTCCCGCACCTCTTCCGGTCGCGTCGCCTTGACCGTTGCCGCGGTCCCGACCGGCATGAAAGCGGGCGTGCGGGTCTCGCCGCGCTGCATTGCGATCACGCCGGTGCGAGCAGCGCCATCGGTTGAGGAAGTTGTGAAGGAGAACCGGGTCACGCGGTGCGCTTAGCGGCTTGGCGCAGTCCCGCAACTGTCGTGAGGCTTCGAAAGATTCACTTGCGTCCAGCAACTTGCCACTGTTGTTTCATGTCGCGCCGAATCTTGGTTGCAACGGGGGGATTATGAAGACGTGTGTGAAGGCGTTGGCATTTGCGGCCGTGGGAACCTGTTCGCCTGCGATGGCTGGGGCTCCGTGCCCGGCGCATCAGCCCGGCGCGCCATATCCGTGGTCGGTTGAAGGCCACTTTTCCGGCGATAAGTGGGCCGACGTCGAGCTCGATTTGGACGCCAAAGGGAAAGCGACGGCCTGTCGGATCCTCAAGAGCAACATGTCTCGTGAAGACAATTTCTGGGTCTGCGGCGCGATGCAGGTGCAGGGCCAATACGATCCCGTCATGAAGGACGGCGTTGCGGTACCTGGAACGATCAAGACCAAAATGGTCATGGAAGGGATGCGGCGCCAGCAGGCAAACGCCTCAGCGCGCAAACGCTGGTTCAAGGAACATCCGGAAGAACGATGGGATTGCTATCCGGAATAGGCGTGATCAGCCTTCAACCCAGCCCGGTCCTCTTATCCTGAGGTCGATTTCATGAACTTACTCATAGGATTGCTCGGTGCAGCAACCATCGCGCAGCAGGTGCCGAGCACGGAACGGCAGCCGTGTCCCTCCTTCACGCCTGGCAATCCCTATCCATGGGAATCACGTGAGATACTTCCCGGCGACCAATGGGTTTGGGTCTACCTTTTGATTGATAAGCGTGGCCGCGCAACCGACTGTCGCATCGGCGAAGGAAATATCCGCGACAAGGACAGGCGCGGGATCATCTGCATGTCTTTCCAAAAAAACTGGTACACCAAGCCAATTTTGAAAGACGGGCAGCCCATCGAAGGCTGGTTCAAGCGATATTTCATCATCACCGGCACCAAGCACCAGATGCGGGATTTGGAGGCCCGCAAACTGTTCCTTCAGCAGCATCCGAACGAACGCCCCGAGTGTTATCCCGAGTATGGGAGATGAGGCTTTCGGTAAAATCATGGAAAACACGGCTCGAATCCCGTCACTTTTCTGACTGCCTAGCGCCTTCTTCCGCTGCAACTGCCTGCGGTCGTTGAAGCTGTGCAGCGCGCAGGGGAGCTTTGGACAGGCGATGCCGAGGATCACTGACTATGACAGGTTCGCCTTCATCGTCGGCGCCCCGCGCTGCGGAACGACGACGATCTCGCGTGTGCTCCGGCGGCCGGATGTATCCTTCTCGCTGATCAAGGAGCCGCACTTCTTTTCCGAGCATGATCTGCGGGGCCTCTCCGACGGCGATCTACGGAAACGGGTCGAAGAGGATTATCTCACCCGTTTCTTCGCGCCTATGGACGGTGCGAGGATCGGGGCCGAAGGCTCCGTCTCCTATCTCTACACGCCCGAGCAAATGGAGCCGGTCCTCAAGGTCTGGCCCGATGCCCGATTCATCATCTGCGTCAGGGATCCAATGTCTCTCCTACCCTCCCTGCACCAGCGTCTGATCTACATCGGTGACGAGACGCTAACCCGTTTCGAGGACGCATGGGCCGCCGTTCCCGATCGCGCGGCCGGCCGGCGCATTCCAAAGAGCTGTCTGGATCCCCGCTGGCTAAGATACGACGAGGCCGGGCGGCTCGCGACCTATGTCGAGCGCCTTTTCGCAACCGTCGGCCAAGAGCGCTGCCTCGTCGTGGTCTTCGACGACCTTGTAGCGGACGCACGGCGCGAGTTCGCGCGCATCCTGGATTTCATCGGGATTGATGAGTCAGAGCCTATCGACGTGCCGGTGGCACGGGATAGCCGGCGCCCGAGGTATGTCTGGCTGCACCGGCTCCTGAAGCGCCCTCCGCGGCCTCTGCACCACCTCGCATCGAGGCATTACCGGCTGAGGCTCAATGGCGAAGACAACGACTCCAGCCGTGCGATGGACAAGGTTCTGTCGATCCGCAAGCGTCTGCTCAGATGGAACCGGGTGCAGGCGCCCACCGACCCGGTACCGCTGCACGTCCAAGACGAGATTCGCCTTTACCTGCAGGACGAAGTCGATCGGCTGGGCTTGCTGATCGGTCGCGACCTCAGCCACTGGCTTCAGCCGCGTGGCGGGACTAGCAGGGACGCGTCGCCATAGGAGTAGAAACGATAGTCCGCTTCGACCGCGTGGCCATAAGCTGACTTCATGACGTCGAGACCCATCAGCGCGCTGACCAGCATGAACAGGGTCGACCGCGGGAGGTGGAAATTGGTGATCAGCCCATCGATGGCCTTGAAGCGATAGCCGGGCGTGATGAAGATCGCAGTATCGCCTTCGAACGGACGGATGATTCCGTCGCCACCCGCAGCGCTTTCGAGGAGGCGCAGACTGGTCGTGCCGACCGGGATGAGCCGTCCGCCTGACGCACGGACCTTGTTCAGGCGCTCGGCTGTCGCCGCATCGATCCGTCCCCATTCAGCGTGCATCCGGTGGTCTTCGATGCGCTCCGACTTGACTGGCAGGAAGGTCGCTGCACCGACGTGAAGCGTCAGCGTCTCGCGCCCGATTTCGCGGGCGTCGAGCGCCTCCAGCAAGCGTGGCGTGAAGTGGAGCGCGGCTGTCGGCGCTGCGACCGCCCCCTCTTTTCGCGCGAACATGGTCTGGTAGTCGGCGCGGTCCGCCTCATCCACGGCGCGACGCGAAGCGATATAGGGCGGCAGCGGCATCCGCCCTGCGCGCTCGATGAGCAGCTCGACCGGCTGTTCACCGTGAAAGTGCAGCAGCGCCGATCCGTCCTCGGCCTTCTTCACGACCGACGCATGGACTGCTTCGCCAAAGTCGATCGTATCGCCCGCATGCGCCCGCTTGGCATTGCGCAAGAACGCCCACCACTCGCGCGGGCCCTCGCGCTTGTGCAACGTCGCTCCTATGCTTGCCTCGCCTCTGCGGCCCTCGAGCTGGGCGGGAATCACCTTGGTATCGTTGAACACGAGGACGTCGCCGGGGCTCAGAAGCTCCGGGAGCTCGAGCACCTGGTGATCGCCGATCTCCGATCCGCGCACGACCAGCAGTCGGGCGCTGTCGCGCGGCCGGGCGGGCCTGAGTGCAATCCGCTCCGCGGGAAGGTCGAAGTCGAAATCGGCGACGCGCATTGCGCGCCTGATTAGCCGCCGAGCGTCGCCTTGACGATCTTCGTCGGCTCTGGCGGAGGCTCTCCGGGTGCGATCCGGTCCACCGCGTCCATGCCCGAGATCACCCGGCCCAGGACGGTATAGTTGTTATCGAGGCTCGAGTTGGGCACGAACATGATGAAGAACTGGCTGTTAGCCGTATCCTCGCCCTGCGCCCGCGCCGCGCCAACGGTTCCGCGAAGGAAGGGAATGGGCGTGAATTCCGCCTTGAGGTCGGGCAGCTCCGAACCGCCTTCGCCGGTGCCCTTGGGGTCGCCACCCTGCGCCATGAAGCCTGGGATCACTCGATGGAAAATGAGTCCATTGTAGAATCCGCGGCGAACCAGGGTCTGAATGCGCTCGATATGGTGCGGCGCAAGGTCCGGGCGGAGTTGGATCACCACGGTGCCGCCGTTCGATAGCTCTAGCGTCAGCCGGTTCGCCGGATTGGCAACCACGTCGGCTGGCGCGACAACGCTCGGCATTGCAGGTGCCGCGATTTGAGGCGCCGGCGTCGCAGCCACGAGCATGAGCGCCGCAAACGGCAACGCGAACAGAGCTTTGCTGTACATGGTCCTCCCCGAAAGTGCGGCAGCTATTGCCCGCGCACCAATGACACTTTCATGAACCGCCATTGAGGTGGCGGCGAACGTCTTCCGCGACGGCCGAAGTCACGAAGTTGTCGATCGCTCCGCCGTAGCGAGCGATCTCCTTGACCAGCTTGGACGCAATCGGCTGCAACGACACGTCAGCCATCAGGAAGACGGTTTCGATCTCGTCGTTCAATTGCTGGTTCATGCCGGCCATCTGGAACTCATATTCGAAGTCCGCGACCGCGCGCAGCCCGCGCAGGATCATCGACGCGCCCTGTGCCTCGGCGAAATCCATGAGCAGAGAATCGAATTCGACCACCTCGATGTTGCCCGGAATGCCGTCGACCTCGCGCCTGACCATCTCCAGCCGCTCGGCGACCGTAAACATCGGTTCCTTGGACGGGTTGGTCGTCACCCCGATCACCAGCTTGTCGACGAGATGCACGCCGCGCCGGATGATGTCGAGATGCCCGAGCGTAATCGGGTCGAACGTTCCGGGGTAGACCGCGATCTTCATCATCAATGATCCCGCTCGATAGCAAAGCGGGCGATCGCCCGCAGCAGGTCGGCCTCGTTTCCGTGTCCCGACAGATGCTCGATCGCCTGGTTGACGAGGAAGTCCGCCTGTCGCCGCGCCCGCACTTCGCCGACCAGCGAGACGAAGGTCGCTTTGCCGGCGTTCGCGTCCTTGCCCGTCCGTTTGCCCGCCGCGGCCTCGTCGCCGCTATGGTCGATGAGGTCATCGGCGATCTGGAACGCGAGCCCGATATTGCGGGCGTAGCCGCGGTAGGGTGTCCGCGCATCCGCCGGCAGCTTGGCCATGATGCACGCGGTCTCGACCGCATATTCGATGAGGGCGCCAGTCTTGAGTTGCTGCAACCGCGTGATCGCGGGAAGATCCAGCTGTTGCCCCTCCGCGACGAGGTCGAGCATCTGCCCGCCGGCCATCCCGCCTGGGCCGACAGCGCGCGCCAGTTCCTGCACCAGGTCTGAGCGCACCCACGGGTCCTCATGCGTCGCCGGGTCGGCGAGGATCTCGAACGCCAGAGCGTGCAGGCTATCGCCGGCCAGGACCGCTTCCGCCTCACCGAAAGCCTTGTGCACCGTCGCCCGGCCGCGCCTCAGGTCGGCGTCATCCATGCAGGGCAAGTCGTCGTGGATCAGCGAATAGACGTGGATTGCCTCGATGGCGCAACCGACGCGCAGCGCCCGCTGCGGATCGATCCGGAACAGTCGCGAAGCGGCAATGGTCAGCAGGGGTCTTAGCCGCTTCCCGCCGCCGATCGCAGCGTGGCGCATCGCCTCGTAAAGCCGGTCGCGACCGTCGCCGGGAGGTGTCAGGAGCCGCTCGAAAAAGCCGTCGACGTCGGCACGAACCCGCGCCGCTTCGGCCTGGAGCTCGTGTCCCAGCCGGTCGATGGTCTCAACCGGCATCGAACGGCTTGAGGCCGGCTGGCTTGCCGTCGCTGCCGAACGCAATCTGATCGATCCGCGCCTGGGCGTCCTTGAGCCGAGCTTCACAGTGGCGCTTCAATCGGTCGCCTTCCTGGTAGAGCTCGATCGACTGGTCGAGCGGCGCCTCCCCCTTCTCGAGCGCGCGCACGATTTCTTCGAGCCGCGCGAGCGCCGCCTCGAAGCTTAGTTGGCTGACATCGGTCTCAGCAGTGGCCATGGGCAGCTTCTGGCCCTCACCTGACCGCGAATCAAGCAGCGGGGCTTACTCGACAGGCGTGTTCTTGAACGGGTCGCGGATGCCCGGCACGACTTCGTCGCGCACTACCTCGTCCCCCGCTGCAGCGAGCGCCGCCTCTGCATCGCGGACATGCTGCTCGCGCTCTTTGCGGAGCTGCTCGATCAACGCCTCGCGGTCGCTGTCGAGACGGGTATCGGTCGGCGCCTGCGTGCCCGCTGCTTTCGCCGCCTTCGCGACCGCGGCATCGAGCTCCCGCTGCGTCGTCAAACCGAGGGTCACCGGATCCTTGGGCGTGATATTCGCCATGTTCCAGTGGGTGCGATCGCGGATCGCGGCGATCGTCGTGCGGGTCGTCCCGATCAGCTTGCTGATCTGCCCGTCGCTGACCTCGGGATGGTTCTTGATGATCCAGGCGATTCCGTCGGGCTTGTCCTGCCGCTTTGAAACCGGCGTGTAGCGCGGCCCGCGCGTGCGCCGTACGGCTTCAGGCGCCTTGTGCATCTGGAGGTGATAATCGGGATCGTTCTGGCCCTTCTCGATCTCGCCATGAGTGAGCTCGCCGGCACGGATCGGATCGCGGCCCGTGAGCTTGGTCGCGGCAGTATCGTCGGCGATAGCCTGCACCTCGAGGATGTGGAGACCGCAGAATTCGGCGATCTGCTCGAAGGTGAGCGACGTATTTTCGACCAGCCAGGCGGCAGTCGCATGGGGCATGAGGGGTTGGGTCACGGGCATTACTCCGGAAAAACAGCGGCAGCATGAAACAAATAGGGCCGCCCCTCTCGGAGCGGCCGGCTTGGCCAGCGATGTAACCCTGCGCCGCCTTTGGGGCAAGGCGCGAATGGCCAAGGGAGGCTACGCGAGCACCTCGAGCACAATCTTCCCAACATGCTCGCCCGCTTCCATCCGGGCGTGCGCCGCGGCAGCTTCGCTCAGCGGAAAGACGCTGTCGATTACCGGCCGCAGGCGCCCGCCCTCGACATAGGGCCAGACAGTCTTGGCGATTTCGTCCGCGACCATTGTCTTGAATTCGACCGAGCGGGGGCGGAGTGTCGAGCCGGTCAGAGTCAGCCGCCGCCGCATCACCTCTGTTATGACGATCTCGGCCTTGGCGCCGCGCTGGTGGGCAATCGACACGTGCCGCCCCTCCTCGGCCAGCGCCTTCAGATTGCGCGGCAGGTAGTCGCCCCCGACCATGTCGAGCACAACCGAAACGCCCCTGCCCTCCGTCAGCTGCTCGGTGGCGGCGACGAAGTCGGCTGTGCGATAATTGATCGCCGCTTCGGCCCCGAGATCGAGCGCATGGGCGCATTTCTCGTCCGTGCCGCAAGTAACGATCACCTTGAGCCCGAACAGCCGGCCAAGGGCGATGGCCATGGTCCCGATCCCACTCGTCCCGCCGTGGACCAGGACCCAGTCGCCATCGGCGGCAAATCCGCGCTCGAAGACGTTCACCCAAACGGTGAACAGGGTCTCGGGCATGGCCGCGGCCTCGATCGGCGAGAGCGATACGGGGATCGGCAGGCAGGTGCCCATCGGGGCGGCGCAATATTCCGCATAGCCGCCGCCGGCGACCAGCGCGCAAACCTGCTGCCCCAGAAGCTGCTGCGCGCCCTTGCCCGTCTCGATCACTTCCCCTGCAATCTCGAGCCCAAGAATATCGGGCGCGCCCGGCGGTGGCGGGTAGAGGCCCCGGCGTTGGAGGATGTCGGGCCGGTTGATGCCCGCCGCCGCGACCCTGACCAGCACCTCGTCCGGACCCGGCCGGGGGACCGGCCGCTCGAGAAGCGCCAGCTCCTCCGCTCCGTCCGGCTGCGGCGCAACGATGGCCATCATCGACGACGGGATCCGGTTGGTCACGGCCGCGCTTATTGACACGCGTGCGTTGCGGGTCAACGATTCGCCCCATGGACCTCGACGACCTCTTTCCGAGCAAACCCGACGATCCGCTCGTCGCGCTTGCGAAGCAGGACCTCGATCCCATGTCGATCGAGGAGCTGCAGGCCAGGATCGAGGCGCTCCAAACGGAAATTGCCCGCGTCAAGGCGCACATGCAGCGCGCCCAAAGCCACCGCTCCGCCGCGGAAGAGCTGTTCAAGAAGAGCTGACCCGTCCCGTTCAGACGGTGAAAACCCTTTTCAGCCATAAACCATGATCGGAGTGAGTCGCGCCCTTGATTGGACGGCTCAAGCGTATGACATTAACCCTGAAGCCCGGCCCAATGCCGGGCGCGGAGTCTTAGTGTAATGCCCAGTTTCGCTCGCGAACTCGAACAAACCCTCCACAATGCGCTGGGAGAGGCCAGCCGCCGCCGGCACGAGTATGCGACCCTTGAACATCTGCTGATCGCGCTGATTGACGATGAGCATGCGTCGAAGGTGATGACCGCCTGCGGCGTCAGCCGCGACGAGCTGCGCGCCAGCGTGAAGCAATATCTCGACAATGAGCTCGGCGCCCTCGTCGCCGACAGCGCGACCGACCCGACGCCGACGAGCGGTTTCCAGCGAGTGGTCCAGCGCGCGATTCTGCACGTCCAGTCGTCGGGCCGCGACGAAGTGACCGGCGCCAATGTTCTCGTCGCCCTCTTCTCCGAGCGCGAAAGCTATGCCGTCTATTTCCTGCAGCAGCAGGACATGAGCCGCCTCGATGCCGTCACCTACATTAGCCACGGCGTCGGCAAGGGCGAGACCGCGGCCGAGCCTCGGACGCCCGAAGGCGCCGAAGACAAAGGCGAGAAGGAAAGCGGTAAGAAGGAGTCGGCCCTCAAGCAGTTCACCGTCGACCTCAATGAGAAGGCGCGGGCTGGCAAGGTCGACCCGCTTATCGGCCGCATGCCCGAGGTCGACCGCACGGTGCAAATCCTCTGCCGCCGGTCGAAGAACAACCCGCTTTACGTCGGCGATCCGGGCGTCGGTAAGACTGCCATCGCCGAGGGCCTCGCCCGAAAGATCATCGAAGGAGACGTCCCCGACGTCCTCAAGGGCGCAACCATCTACGCGCTCGACATGGGGGCGCTACTCGCTGGAACCCGCTACCGCGGCGACTTCGAGGAGCGCCTGAAGTCGGTCGTCTCCGAGCTGGAAAAACTGCCGAACGCCATCCTGTTCATCGACGAGATTCACACCGTGATCGGCGCCGGCGCCACGTCGGGCGGAGCGATGGACGCGTCGAACCTTTTGAAGCCCGCGCTGTCATCCGGAGCGATCCGCTGCATCGGCTCGACGACCTACAAGGAATTCCGCAATCACTTCGAGAAGGACCGCGCGTTGCTGCGCCGGTTCCAGAAGATCGACGTCAATGAGCCAACAGTCGAGGACACGATCAAAATCATCGCGGGGCTGCGCTCGTCGTTCGAGCAGCACCACAACGTCCGCTACACGCCGGACGCGGTGAAGAGCGCGGTCGAGCTTTCGGCGCGCTACATCCACGACCGCAAGCTGCCCGACAAGGCGATCGACGTGATCGACGAGGTTGGGGCGATGCAGATGCTGGTTCCCCCGTCGCGCCGCAAGAAAGTCATCACGACCAAGGAGATCGAGGCGGTGGTCGCCACCATGGCGCGGATCCCGCCCAAGTCGGTTTCGGCCGACGACAAGCAGGTGCTCGAGCATCTCGAAGCCGACCTCAAGCGCGTCGTCTTCGGTCAGGATTTGGCGATCGAGAAGCTCGCTTCGGCGATCAAGCTCAGCCGCGCGGGCCTGCGCGATCCTGACAAGCCGATCGGCAACTATTTGTTCTCGGGCCCCACCGGAGTCGGCAAGACCGAGGTCGCGCGCCAGCTCGCCTCGATCATGGGCATTCCGCTGCAGCGGTTCGACATGTCGGAATATATGGAGCGCCATTCGGTCAGCCGGCTGATCGGCGCTCCTCCGGGCTATGTCGGCTACGACCAGGGCGGGCTTCTGACCGACGCAGTCGACCAGCACCCGCACAGCGTGCTCCTGCTCGACGAGATCGAGAAGGCGCACCCCGACCTGTTCAACATCCTCCTGCAGGTGATGGACAACGGCAAGCTCACCGACCACCACGGCAAGACGGTCGATTTCCGCAACACCATCCTCATCATGACCACGAATGCCGGCGCCATGGACATGGCCCGTGAGAGCATCGGCTTCGGCGCATCCTCCCGCGAGGACGCGCAGGAGGATGCGGTCAAGAAAATGTTCTCCCCCGAGTTCCGCAACCGGCTCGACGCAATCGTGCCCTTCTCTTATCTGCCTCCGGCGGTTGTCGCCCGTGTCGTCGACAAGTTCATCCTGCAGCTCGAGCTGCAGCTTGCCGATCGCAACGTCCACATCGAGCTAGACGACGAGGCTCGGCAGTGGATCGTCGAGCGGGGTTACGACAAGCTCTACGGAGCACGCCCGATGGGCCGTCTCGTCCAGGAGAAGATCAAGCAGCCGCTCGCCGAGGAGCTTCTGTTCGGCAAGCTGGTCAATGGTGGCGAGGTCAGGGTACGGATCAAGGACAATGCGCCCTCGTTCGAGATCGTCCCCGCTCCGCCCAAGGCGAGCAAGGCCAAGGCTGCGGCGAAGCCGAAGGAGGACAAGCCCGCAGCGAAGCGCAAGGCCGGTGGCGAAGCTCCCGCGGCAGAGTAAGAAACTCAAACTTGGACGAAGGGCCGGGACAAATCCCCGGCCCTTTTTGTGTCGAGTGCGCGAAGTGTCAGATGGAGCTCTCTCCGCTGCCTTCGTCGGCGCCAATGATCGTGCAGCTCTGGTCCATCTCGTGCACTCGCTCACACACGACTTCGGAATGCGCGCGTGAGGTGGTTCCGACTTCCAGCCGGTAATAGCTGCGTCCGTCCCTTAGCGATTTGATTGGTACCGGAACCGCCCGCAACTGCTGCATCCCGGGCCACTGATGAACTACCGTCGCCCATCCCTTCTGCGCATCGCTTGGGGTCGCAAAACGGCCGATGCGCACCTGTTGCCCTGAGGTCTCCCTGACTGCCTGGGCCGACGCCGTCCGACTGGAGCTTGTCGCCACTTCGCTTGATTTCTGTGGCACTTGGCCTTCGACTTCCTCGGGTTTGGCCGCTTCTGTGTTTTCTCGCTCATTCGAAGCCGGCTCTCTTATCGGATCTCGCGCCGGCGGCGTCGCCGAGGAAATATCTACTGCAGATGTCTGCACTGGAGCGGAGCGCATGGTTGCGAAGGTCTCAGAATGAGATGACTGGGCTCGGCTCGACTGCGATACCTGCGAGGACGCTGGGCCGATCGCTGTCACGCTCTGATCCTTCGCAGGCTTTCCTCTCACGCTCTGCATGCCGACCCAATAGGATGAACCAGCGACCACCAGCGTGGCAGTCAGCGCCCATGCCAGCAGCTCGCCCCTACCTTCGTTCGGCCAGCCCTCACCGAAGGCTACGAACTTGATGATCTTCAGCGCATCCGCTCCGCCCAGCACGTCGCCCTCCTCACGCGCGTTTTGGACCCCGTCCTTCAATCTGCCTCATACTGGCTTTGACTTCCAGACGTGCCGAACACGATTCACGATGCTCAATGGCGCCCCCCAATCGGGCAAATCGGCCGTACTGGTGCGATCGGGACGCCCGTGCTACGTCACGGTGCATAGTCCAGCTAAAGCAAGCTCGCTTTGTCCTAAAGGGAGCGTGATAATGCTTTCACCTGCCCTGCTTTTTTTAGGATTGGCCGCCGCGCCCCCGAGCGCGACGCCCCGCGCCCATGCGCCCAATGTCGACGCAAGGCTCAATTATCTGACTGGCGACTGGATAATCCAGGGGCTGTCGAACAAGGTATTTCGTCAGAAATGCGCCTGGTCCAGCGGCCGCGCGTTCGTGGTCTGCACATTTCAGGATCAACGCGACGGAACTGCTGGCCAGACCATATTCGGCTATTCCGAGATCCAGAGGCGCTTCACCTACTACCGCTTCGATTCACGAGGCCGGAGTGTCTATCAGCTCGGCTTTCCGTCTGGCACCTATGGCATTGTGTACGCGGACGAGCGGCTGGAGCCCGATGGCACGGCGCGCGTGCAGACAACCTTCAATCTGGAGGACGAAGGTCTTCACTATACGCAATATAGGTCACTCGAAGGCCGCGCTTGGCAGCGGACTGCCGATTTCCTCTACGTTCCTGCCGTACAAAAGCGATCTGGAAGACGGAGGCGCTGATACACGGCGGCGAGGAAGCGCCCGCTCCGGAGAAAGTCTTAGGCGTCCGACTTCGCCGGCTTAAACGCGAAGCGGCAGGAGTGTTCGCCGCGTGCCATGCAACGGCGGTGCTCTACGGCTTGGCCGGACAACGATCTGAGAATGGCAAGATCGACCTCACAGATTGATGGATCGGCCATGGCGAGATCGTGGAATACGCAATTGTGCGCTTCGATTTCGGGTCCGTCCGGACCTTTGACAGGTCGGGATTCGTATCCGAGCTCGCGCATCAGGCCCGCGATCAGCCGAATTCTGTCGTTGGGATCGGAAGCCATGTCGCTTCGAAGACTGTCGGCGAGCGACGCACCAATCCGGCCCATTGCCACCCGCAATTGCTGTGGCCCGAGATGACGCGACAGCTCCTCGAGCAACTGCCGGGCGAGCAGCGCATATTGATGCGGGAAGGTCGCCTTCCCCGCGGCGCTGAGCCGATATCCCTGCGATGGGCGGCCCTTGGTTCGGATTGGGGAGGCCCGTTCGATCAGCCCCTCCCGCTCCATGGCCATGACGTGCTGGTGTGCGGCGTTGCGCGAGATGCTCAGTGCCGCCGACAGCGACTGAACGGTCAGCGGCTCCTCAGACCTGAGCAAAAGCCCAAGGATGCGATCGCGGCTCCGTGCCGGCTCGCTGACCATCGTTTCGTTCATCGCACTCGAATCTAATCCAAATTACAACTTTTGCAACTTTGTAATTGTTCAAGTTGACAAAGTGAAGTTTCTCGCCGAAAAGTCTGCGAAAGGGAGGATGGAAATGCTGAAGCTCGCAGTTCTGATTTTCGCCATTGGGGCGATCGGCGGTTTGATCATGGCAAGTCGGGTCCTGCGCGGAAGCTTCGCTCCATGGGCGCTTTCGTTGCTCCACGCTGCACTGGGCGCGACTGGCCTGGTTCTGGCTGCGATCGTCGTCCTGGGAAAATCCGCCGACGTGTCGAGCATAGTCCCCATCGCGCTCCTGATCCTGATTGTGGCCGCGCTCGGCGGGTTCTTTCTCGCCTCGTTCCATGCGCGCAAGCAACTGCCACCGCGTGCGGTGGTCTTCATTCATGCCGGAGTGGCGGTGATCGGATTCCTATTGCTGGCGGGCGGCGCCTTCAGTCTGCTGTGAAGCTGTTCGGCCACCCGCTGCACCCCGCGATTGTTCATTTCCCAATCGCCCTGCTGTTGTCTGCGTCGGCGGCTGATCTGGCCTGGCTGGCAGGTCTGACCCGCGACGTTCACATTGGCGCGGTCTTGATGGCGGGCGGGCTCGTGATGGGCCTCGTGGCGATGGGCGCGGGGCTGCTGGATTTCGCCAAACTCGACGCTGCCGTGGTGCCGCACGCATTGCGCCATATGTCGATGGTTGGGCTCGCCTGGCTCGGTTACGCAGTCGCGCTTTATTTGCGGCGAGACGTACTGGCCGGCGCGACGATAATCGGCACGGCAACCGTGATGATTAGTCTGGTTAGTGCAATGGTCCTGTCGGTTGGCGGCTTCCTTGGCGGAAGGCTGGTCTACACGTTCGGAGCAGGCGTCTCGAAGATGGGATCCTGAGTCGAGGTCACCCTACCAGAATCGACTGTAGGCGATCGCCGGAGTGACAGATGCGCGCGTGTTGTGCCCCTTGGGGACGATCCAGACGCCGAATATGACTCCCGACCGATCGCTCCAATTATACTCGACCGCCGGCGCAAAGCCGACGTTCCAGCTCTTGGGGAACGTCTGCTTTACCAACGGCCCGCCACCCGCTTCGCGGCCCACGACCCTCGTTTTGCCCCACAAGTCGGCCTCGACGTCGAACGCCAGTACCCATTCCCTAGTCAGGCTATATTCGGCCGCCGCAATCAGCGTCGTCTTCGATCCCGGTTTGGCATGGCCGCGAAAGCCGGGCCCCGTCCCGTAAACGCTTCGGCCCGCGACGTCGACGCGGAGTGGAAAACTCTTGAGCACATTGACACGCGCGCGCAGCAGCCGGTCGTTCTTGAGCAGGAAATAATGCTGTACGTTGATCCCGACCTCCGGCGCGAACGAGCCTGAGCCATGGCCGTGCTTAAACGCGCCGAGATGATCGTGCTTGCCCGTCGGAAGCACCGCGTTGAGTACGACCGCGATCGTAGGAACTCGATGCTCCGGAGTGAAACGCGTGAGGCGCAGCTGCGACAAGAGCTTGAAGTCGCCAAGCGACGCGCTGCGATTGGCCCCGTGGGTGCCGAACGCAAAGTTGGGCTGCACACCGACGGTCAATGAATCGAAGAGCCCGTATTGGTAGAAGCCGCTCGAGCCGGGGCTGTGCTCACCCCCGGAAATCACGTCAAACAAATAGGGCTCCGTATAGAAATGGCCCTTGGGCAGTGTCTCGGCGTTCGACGCGAGCAATGGCCCGGTCCAGCGGGCGGACTTCATTGCCGTCCGCAAGCGTTCGACCTCCGCGGATTCGGTATCAGGCGTTTGCGCCGCGTGCGCCGGCAATGGCAGTAAACAGGCAACCACGGCCGCAATGACCGGCAGCACCAACTTCATCGAGCGCCCTCCAGGATCAATTCAGGCATGGGCCGCGGTTAGAAGTCGGCGGGCACCGCGGCTTCCTGAACTGACTCGTCAAATTTGGATGGGCGAATGAACCGATGCGCCGTGCGTCAGGCCAATAAAATTAGAGTGGAGGGTCATAAGGGGCTGGAGGCAAATCCCGGCCCTTTTTCTTACTTCGGTCGGAGCCCGCGCTGCCGGCGGTGACAGCATCACTGCAAATGTTGATGTAGAAATTCGCTGGTCCGTTGGTTGGCGAGCGCTGCCGCCTCGGCATTGTAGTGCTCGCCGCCATGCCGTGAGAAGGCGTGAAACTGGCCCGGGTAGCTGTAGATCGTGACGTTGGGCTTGCCGGCAAGCGCGGACTTGATGTCGGCTTGCACATCCTTCGGCATGTACTCGTCTTCCTCGGCCAGATGCATCAGGAGCGGCGCGCTGATACCGTCGGCCTCGTCCAGATATTTCTCGGTTTCACCACCGTGAAAGGCGACCGCGGCGGCGAGCCCGCCGGATCGCGCGGCTGTGAGGAAAACCATCAGCCCGCCGAGACAATAGCCGAGGATGGCAACCTTGCCGTTGCATTCCGGCAGTTTGGCCACGGCGTCCACGGCGTCCTTCGCGTCCCGAGCGCCGGCATCCCGGTCAAAGGCTTGGTAGAGTCGAAGGCCGTGCTGCCAGTCGTCATCGGAACTGACGCTGAGGTCGACCCCCGGCTCCATGCGCCAGAACAGGTCGGGCGCCACCGCAAGATATCCTTGCTTGGCGAGCTCGTCGCAATGCTCGCGAATGTCGGCATTCACTCCGAACACTTCGTGGAGAACGACGACGGCCGGAGCCGGCAAGGTTTCGGGCCGCGCGATGTAGGCGCCAAACGATCCATCCCGACCTTCGATCGTGATGCGATTAGACATCGTGATTGTCATATCGCCTCCGGATCCGTTGAATAAGCCAGCGACTTGCGGACGCGTCGCCAATCACTCGGCGACGCGGGGGCCGCGCGCGGTTAAGCACCCAGCCGACTCCGTGTCTAATTACAACTGCTGCTTACGCGGGTACGCGTTGTCCGATCGCGTCCAGCCATTCGAGCACTTCTTCCGACAGCTCCAGCTCGGCGACCGCGAGGTTCTCGCGAAGGTGCGCGAGTGACGAGGTGCCCGGGATCAGCAGGATGTTGGGCGAGCGCTGCAGGAGCCACGCAAGCGCGACCTGCATCGGTGTCGCGCCGATCTCCGAGGCGATGGCCGAAAGCTCGTTTGACTGCAGCGGCGAAAAGCCGCCGAGGGGGAAGAAGGGCACGTAGGCAATGCCGTCTTCCGCGAGCCAGTCGATCAGCTCGTCGTCGTCGCGATGGACGAGGTTGTAATGGTTCTGCACGCAGACGACGGGCACGATTGACCGCGCTTCCTCGACCTGGCGGCGGGTCACGTTGCTGACTCCAATGTGGCGGACCAGGCCCTGATGCTGGAGCTCCGCCATCGCTTCGACCTGGTCCGCGATGGAACCTTCTGACGGGCCCTGGCCGTCACCCATGATGCGCAGGTTTGCGACTTCCATTGCCGCGAGCCCAAGGCGGCCGAGATTGTCGCGCAGCCCCTGCGCCAGCTCGTCCGGCTTGTTCCACGCAATCCACGACGCATCGTCGCCGCGCCTCGCCCCCAGCTTGGTCACCAGCACGAGATTGTCCGGGTACGGCGAAAGCGCCTCGCGGATGATCTCATTTACGACGTGCGGACCGTAATAGTCGCTGGTGTCGATGTGATTGACGCCGCTCGCCACCGCTTCGCGCAGCACGGCGATCGCCTGCTCGCGATCTCGTGGGGGCCCGAAAATTCCCGGTCCTGAAAGCCGCATCGCTCCATAGCCCACGCGATTCACCTCGCGCTCGCCGAGCCGGAAGGTTCCTGCTTTGCTGATGTCGGTCATGGCTGTTCCTCGATTCAGGAACATTCATATGGAACTCGTCCGCTCGCCCGGTAAGGGCATGAGCTGTGCACACCGTCTGCGTGCGTCCGCTCGTCGCGGCTAGACGTCCTCGCGGTTCCGGAATGCCGCCTCTCCGGCATCCGACACCTCGACCCACTTCTTGTCGGGCTCGGCCTCGGCGTCGTAATTGTCGTGCCAGTTCCACCACTTGTACCGCGGGGTCTGGGGGTAACCTTCGGGCGAATCCTCCCCCTCCTCCTGGCGGCCGAGCGGAGTGACATCGAGGTAGCTCCAGACGCTCCCCATCGCTTCGTCGCCGCGGTTGTTGATGAAGTAGGTGCGGAACACGCGATCACCATCGCGGATGAAGACGTTGTGGCCGTGCCATTCGTCGACCCCGAAGTCCGCGTCGAAGCTGTCGGTGATGGTGTACCAGGGCATCTCCCAGCCCATCTGGGCCTTCAGGCGCGTAATGTCCGCCTGCGGCGCCCGCGAGGCGTAGACGAGAGTCGTGTCGCGAGCGTTCAGGTGCGCCAGGTGGCTGACCTGATCGGCGCCGAGGGAGCAGCCGCGGCAGGCGTGCTCGGGCCAGCCGAACACGCCCGGCTCGAAGAAGGCGCGGTAGACGATGAGCTGCCGCCGGCCCTCGAACAGGTCGAGCAGGCTGACTTTGCCGTTGGGTCCTTCGAACTCATAGTCCTTTTCGACGGCCATCCACGGCATCCGCCGTCGCTCGGCGGCCAGGGCGTCGCGGGCGCGGGTAAAGGCCTTCTCCTTCAGCAGCATCTGCTGCCACGCCTTCTCCCAGTCCTCCTGGGATACGACCGGCGGATGGGATTTCGGCAATTCCTCACGGATCGCGGTCAGTTGATCGGTCATTGTCCTCTTCCTCTGGTTTGCGGCGCCGCACGGCCATGATCAGCGCTGCGAGCGCGCCGGTGCCTGTTCCGCCACCCACTGCGATCCAGCCCAACGTTGACAGACAGAGCGGGCACATCGCTCGTCAGTCCTGTCCGCCGAGCGCCTTCGCCACGACCTCGCGAGACTGCGCGTGGAGCGCCCAGAAGTCGCGAACCGTGCGACCGGCGAGCTTCTCCTCGAGAACGGTGAGGTGCGAATTCCAACCGCTGCCGAAATCCAGGAAACCGGTCGGGCTCTGGATTCCGCTGTGGGTCAGCACCAGCCGCGTCTTGTCGCCCTCGGGAAACAACTCGAATGTCGCGACGCCGTTCCGTCCCTCGCCGAATGTGTAAGCGAGCACCCGCTTCGGCTCGAAGCGAACCACTTTCTCGTGGTTCACCGCGCCTTTGTACTTGGCGTAATCTGGCGGATACGGAACCGCGTCGGCCGACAGATTGTCGTGGTCGAACACGAGCTCGAGTTCGCCGTCCGCCTTGGCGTCGCTGCCGCCGGCAAACCACTGGCCACGAAGCTCGCCCTCGGTGAGATAGCGCCACACGATATCCACTGGCGCGGCGAGCGTCCGTTCGATGCGGATCGTGTCGGGCGCCGTCTTCTCGACCGGAAGCCGGATAGCTGCCGCTGACTCATGCATTTGGATTCTCCTTTGTCCTTTTCGTCGTCTTCGCTTCGGTTTCGACCAGCGCCTGGAGGCGATCAAGGCGAACCGTCCAGAACCGCTCCCACTGCCGCAGCCAGCGCTCCGCCTCGGCCAATGGCTCGGCGCGGAGGGTGCAGAGGTGCGTGCGCCCGGCGATGCGGCGCGAGATGAGGCCAGCGTCTTCGAGCACCTTCACATGCTTGGATGCGCCGGCGAAGCTCATGGCAAACGGCTGGGCGAGCTCGCCGACCGACTTTTCGCCAAGCGCCAGGCTGGCAAGCATTCCACGCCGCGTCGGGTCTCCAAGCGCGTGAAAGATCGTGTCCAGACGAGGCGAATCACGTTCAACCATATGGTTGAATATGCGATGGCGATTCGCGATTGTCAACCGATTAGTTGAATAATCTTCCCGCGTCGCAGCTCATTGGGCCGGGATAGGCGGCATCTGCTCCTTGAATTTCTCCGCTTCCTCGGACCCCTTGGTCGCATCGCCTTCGCTGTAGCTGTGCGCACCCGCCCCGGCGAGCTTACCGCCGTCGACGATTAGATATTCCTCGCGGATGGGCCGGCCTTCAAGGAAGCATTCGAGGATCTCGCGAGTACCGGCCGCGTAGCGCGTCTGGGCGGACAGCGAGCTGCCCGAGATATGCGGAGTCATTCCGTGGTTCGGCATGGTCCGCCACGGATGGTTGCGGGGCGCGGGCTGCGGGAACCACACGTCGCCCGCATATCCGGCCAGCTGCCCGCTCTCTAGGGCATTCACGACCGCATCGCGATTGACGATCTTGCCGCGCGCCGTGTTCACGAGGTACGCGCCGCGCTTCATCCTCGCGATCATCGCCTCGTCGAACAGGTTTTCCGTTTCAGGATGAAGCGGGGCGTTGATGGTCACCACGTCGCAGTGCGGCACCATTTCCGCTGCGGACTCATGCCAGGTGGCGCCCAGCTCCTGCTCAACCTCGGCCGGAAGCCGGTAGCGGTCGGTATAGTGGAGATGAACGTCGAACGGCTTCAGCCTGCGCAAGACTGCCGAGCCGATGCGGCCGGCCGCAACCGTTCCGACATGCATGCCCTCGATGTCGTAGGAGCGCGCGGCGCAATCGGCGATGTTCCATCCTCCGGCCTTCACGATGTCCCACGACTGGAGATAATTCCGGGCCAACGAGAGGATCATCATTACGACATGCTCGGAGACGCTGATCGAGTTGCAGTAGGTCACCTCCGCGACGGTGATCCCGCGCTCGATGGCGGCCTGCAGATCGACATGATCCGAGCCGATGCCCGCCGTGATCGCGAGCTTGAGGTTCTTTGCCTTGGCGATCCGCTCGGCGGTCAGATAGGCCGGCCAGAAAGGCTGCGAAATCACCACGTCGGCGTCGACCAGTTCGCGCTCGAACTCAGAGTACGGCCCGTCCTTGTCTTCGGTGACGACCAGTTGGTGCCCACCGGCTTCCAGGAACTTCCGAAGCCCAAGCTCGCCCGAAACGCTGCCGAGCAATTGCCCCGGCTGGAAGTCGATCGCCTTGGGCGTCGGCAGCGTCTGGCCGTCGGGATAGCGCTCAATCTTCGGCAGATCGTCGCGCGGGTAGCTCGTCGGATAGCCGTCAACCGGATCGTCGTAGAGGACGCAGAGAATCTTCGCCATTGGGATGCCTTTCCTGTTCCGTAGTCGGGAGGGCGGCAGCAACTCACCGCCGCGCGGCTCGGCAATCAGCCCTCTATCATTTTCGGGGCGTCCCGGTCACGGCTGTTTGCATCTTGGGATTCGGAGAGCCGAAGACGCGAATAAGGGCTTTCCCTCTCGGGGCGCGCTAAGTATCGGCATTGCAACTCGTTTCGCGGCTCGCCTTCCGCGCTGGCCCGCACCTTCGAGCACCACTCTGGGGAGAGGAAAAGAAGTGACGAAATTCCATTGGCTTGCGGCGAGTGCAATCATTCTCACCGCCGTTCCCGTCGCCGCCGCTTCGACCGGCGGGTTCGATCCGGCGCGTCTGTCGCAGCACGTCCAGACCCTCGGCTCCGACGCTTACCAGGGCCGCGGGGTCAACACGCCGGCTGAAACCAAAACCGTCAATTACATCATTGACCAGTTCCGCTCGGCCGGCCTCGAGCCCGGCGGCGACGTCGTTGACGGCAAGCGGACCTGGACCCAGGCCGTGCCGCTGCTCCAGTCCGACATCGTCGGGACTCCGCAGCTGGCGCTGAATCTCGGCAACGGCCAGACACTGCAGCTGACTCAGGGCGACCAGATCGCCGTCCGCGCGCCCACCAACGGCCAGGCCAGCGTCACCCTCGCCAACGCGCCGCTTCTGTTCGTCGGCTACGGAGTCTCCGCGCCCGAGCGCAATTGGGACGATTTCAAGGGCCAGGACGTCAAAGGCAAGCTTCTGGTCGTTCTCGTCAACGACCCCGATTTCGAGGGCGGCGAAGGCGATTTCGGCGGCAAGGCGATGACCTACTACGGCCGCTGGACCTATAAATTCGAGGAAGCCGCCCGTCGCGGCGCAGCGGGCGTCCTAATCGTCCACGAGACCGAGCCCGCTTCTTACGGCTGGAACACGGTCAAGAACTCCAACACGAACACCATGTTCGACATCGTCCGCCAGAATCCGGCTGCAGAGCACCCTGCCATCGAAAGCTGGATCCAGCGTCCGCTCGCCGAGCAGATCTTCGCCGCTTCGGGCCTCAACTTCGACCAGGCGAAAGCCCAGGCCAGGACACGCGCGTTCCAGCCGATCCCGCTCAAGGCGACGCTCAGCGCCACTGTCCAGGCAAAGACCGCGACGATCAACTCGAGCAACGTCGTCGGGCTTCTGCCGGGCAAGAAACATTCCGACGAGACGGTGATCTACACGGCGCACTGGGACCATCTCGGCGTCGGCAAGCCCGACGCGAACGGCGACAACATCTATAATGGCGCTGTCGACAACGCGACGGGCATCAGTCAGCTGATCGAGCAAGCCCGCGCCTTCGCCCGCGGCCCCCGCCCCGATCGCTCGGTCGTCTTCCTGGCCGTCACCGCGGAGGAAAAGGGACTGCTCGGCTCGGAATATTACGCCGCGCACCCGCTCTATCCGCTCGCCAAGACGGTCGGCGTGCTCAACACGGATTCGATGGGCGTGTGGGGGCCGGAGAAGAACTTCAGCATCTCCGGAACGGCCAAGCTCGATCTGCTCGATCTGCTTGTCGCCGAAGGTAAGCGCGAGGGCCGCTACTTCACCGCCGACCCGCATCCCGAAAGCGGCGGCTTCTATCGCTCGGACCATTTCTCCTTCGCCAAGGCGGGTGTCCCGGCAATCAGTTTCAAACCGGGCAACGACCTCGTGAACGGCGGTACGGCGCGAGGGGAAGCGCTCGGCAAGGACTACACGGAGAAGCGCTACCACCAGCCCGACGACGAATATAATCCGCAGTGGAACTTCCGCGGCATGGCCGAGGACGCCCAGCTCCTGCACCTCGTGGGCGAGCGGCTCGCCAATTCGCGCGATTGGCCCAACTGGAGCCAGGACAGCGAATTCCGCGCCGCTCGCGACCGGTCGGCGGCCGAACGGACCGGCGCGGCCGCCGCTCCCGCAGCCGCACCTGAGAGCGCGCCGCCGCCGAAGAAGGGAGAGCGCGGATGAGCGAGACGCTCGAACCTGCTCTTCCAGACCATCTGGACGAGCAGGCCGAGCGGCTCATGCACGAAATCTGCGACCAGGAGCTAAAGATCGCCACGGCCGAGAGCTGTACCGGCGGAATGTTGGCTGCACTGTTGACCGATATCGAAGGGTGCGGCCACGGCTTCGACCGCGGCTTCGTCACCTATTCCAAGAATGCGAAGTGCCAGCTGCTCGGTATCGACCCGGAGTTGCTGGACCATAATGACGCGGTTTCTGAGCGGGTCGCCCGCGCCATGGCGGAAGGCGCGCTCAGGCGCTCGAAGGCCGACCTCGCGATCGCCGTGACCGGCTTTGCCGGCCCTGCAGGAGACGGCCAGGAGGAAGGCCTGGTCCATGTCGCACTCGCACGGCGAGGCGGCGCGACATCTCACCGCGAGGAACATTTTGGAGCGGTCGGTCGAGGCTCCATCAGGGTGAAATCCTTAAAGGCCATGCTCGACATGCTTGAGCAGGCGCTCGGGAAAGAGTAGTTCGCCTTTTGTTCTAAAGGAGAGCGCAAATGGCCGACCTAATCTTCTACACTCATCCCCAGTCACGCGGACAGACTGTCCGCTGGATGCTCGAGGAGGTTGGCGCGCCGTACGAGACCGAGGTCCTCGATTACGCATCGACGATGAAGGCCGAGCCCTATCTGTCGATCAATCCGATGGGGAAAGTTCCGGCGATCGTCCACAAGGGCAAGATCGTGACTGAAGTCGCGGCGATCTGCTGCTACCTCGCCGATGCCTTTCCCGAGTCGAAGCTGGCGCCGCCAACGGATGAACGCGCCGACTACTACCGCTGGATCTTCTTCACTTCGGGACCCGTAGAAGCCGCGTTCAGCAACAAGGCCGCGGGCTGGGAGCCGACGCCGGAACGCCAGCGCATGTTCGGCTACGGCAACTACGATCTCACCATCAACACGCTTGAGAAGGCCCTCACCGGCCGAGAATATCTCGCTGCCGACCACTTCACCGCCGCCGATCTATTCGTCGGCGCGAACGTCAATTTCATGCTGGCGTTCAACCTGCTCGAACCGCGGCCGGTATTCGTGGACTATGGCCGTCGGATGACCGACCGCCCTGCCTATCATCGCGCCAAGGAAATTGATTCTCGGCTTGTCGCCGAACTGCAAGCGCAGCACGCTCCGCAGCCGGCGTAGCTCTTCCCCTCCCTCGCAGGGAGGGGTTAGGGGGTGGGTTGCGACTGAACCGGCTCGATGCCGGTAAAGGAGCATTATCGCGGGCATTGAGCCCGCTCATATGTCACCACCCCTGCCCTCCCTTGGAGGGAGGGGAGAATGGAGCGGAGACATGGACGACACGATCCGCCAACGCGCGATTTTCCTCTACGACCGCTTTACCCACGAAGTGGGCGACCGCCGCGCCTTCATGGCCGAGATGGTCAAGCTCGCCGGAAGTGTCACCGCGGCCGAATTGCTGATCGCCGGAATCGCCGCTTCGCCCGCCGCGGCGGCCATCGTCCCGGAGGACGACAAGCGCCTCACCACCCGCACGCAGGAGCTGGCCGGCGGCTACAAGGCCTATGTCGCCGAGCCGCGCACACGTTCGCTCAAGGCAACGGTCCTCGTCGTCCACGAAAACCGCGGGCTCAATGATCATATTCGCGACGTCGCGCGACGTATCGGCCTTGCCGGCTACCGCGCCGTTGCGCCCGACTTCCTTTCCCTTTCTGGCGGAACGCCAACAAACGAGGATGCGGCGCGCGACGCCATCGGCAAGCTCGACATCGGCAAGACCGTCTCCGACGCGGTCGCCATCGTGTCCGAACTGAAGAGGTCGAGCCGGGGCGGCAAGCTCGGCGCGGTCGGCTTCTGCTGGGGTGGCGCTTTCGTCAACCGGCTGGCGGTCGCGGCCGGCGACAAGCTCAACGCGGCTGTCGTTTATTACGGTCCTGCGCCCGACCCGTCTGAAGCTGCGAAAGTCCAGGCGCCTTTGCTGATACACCTCGCTGGCCTCGACGAGCGAGTGGCGCAAACCGCCTACCCCTGGATCAAGGCGCTTCGAACCGCCGGCAAGCGCGTGACATATTTCGACTATCCCGGCGTCAACCACGCCTTCAACAACGACACAGCAGCCGACCGGTACAACAAAGCGGCTGCCGACCTAGCGTGGAAGCGCACCTTGGCGTTCTTCAAGCAGTATCTCGCATAGCAGAGCCGCTCTCGGCCTGGCTTGTTCGGTGAACCGGACGCCTAAGCGCCATTGACACAAGTCAGGAAAAAGCGCCGGGCACCAGCGACGGGAGCTGCCTATGGCTGTCGCTAAAACCATCGAAATCATTTCGAGCTCGACCGAGAGCATCGAAGCGGCGATCCGGGGCGGGATTACGAAAGCGTCGGAGACCGCGGGCAGCCCCCAGTCCGCGCCACAAACTCAGCCGGACATCCTGGGGAGCTTGATTGGAGCGGCGGGAAAATTCCTGGCCCGCTGAGCGGACGGGGCGCGTTTTCAACAAGGAGACTGCCATGAGCATTTTCAGTCGAATCAAGGACGCGATCTTCGGCCACAAGACCGCGGCGGCGCCGACGGGCAGCACCCAGCAAGCCCCAGCCGGAGGCGGAATAGCTCAGGGGACTACCGGCACCGCTCCGGCTCCGACCCTGGAGCAACCGAAGGAAGTCGACGTCGAGCTCGTCCTGACGAACATCGCGGCCTCGAAGGGCAATCCGGACCTCAACTACAAGACCTCGATCGTCGATCTGTTGAAGCTGCTCGACATCGATTCCAGCCTCGAGAACCGCAAGGAACTGGCGACCGAGCTCGGCTATACGGGTCCGAAGGACGGCAGCACCGAAATGAATATCTGGCTGCACAAGGCAGTGATGCGCCAACTCGCCACCCACGGCGGGAAGGTGCCGGCAAGCATGCTGGATTGAGGATCGCTGCCGACGTAGCGCCCTAAAGGCGCTTCAGGCTACGCAGAGACCGGCTCGGCCATTCCGAGCCGATCTCGCGCCTCGCCTATCATCGCCTTGAACCGTGGATGGTCGCGCAGCGGATCCATATCCGGATCGATTTCGGCATGCCGAATGTAGGCCGCGCTTTGGAGTCGGTCGAAATATTGCTCGAGCAGATCTAGCGCCCCGTCGAGGTCGGAATTCCTGAAGGTCAATCCGCAGGCGGCATTGTAGAGAACCGACATGTTGTCAGGGTCAAGCAGCACAGCACGCTGGACCCAGTCCTTCCCCCGCTCGGTTTCGCCCAACATGAATAGTGAGGAAGCGCCCGCAGCCAGTGCAGCACCGTTCGTGGCGTCCTTAGCGACGGCCACCTCTGAGCGCTCCAGCGTTCGCCTCGCAGCGTCTAACGCCGCCGCATCATCTCCTATGCCGACGTAACAGGTGATCAGCATCGAGCAGCTGTGGAAGTCGCCGTCCATCAGCTGTGACGCTTTCTCGAAATAGCGGATGGCGTCACCCATACGCTCGCGCCTGAACATGAGTCGGGCTGCTTCGCGGTTCACCTCCCAAGAGTCCGGACCGCGCTGGAGCGCCTCTTCCAGTTCTTTGTCGGCTTCCTCTTTGCGGCCTTCCTGCTCGAGGTGCCGCACCTTGACGCAATGCGGCTCAGCAAGCCGCGGATCAATCTCCAGAGCCCGCTCGGCAGCCGGGATTGGGTCCTCGTCCCTGCCGTGCCAGAAACGCAGCTCCGCCTGCGCCAACGCCATCAGCGCCCAGGCCTGCGCATAGTTCGGGTCGAGCTTGACGGCCTGCTTGCAGAACCGAATGATGGCTTCGTCGCGCCGAATGTTGCCCCAAGTCCCGCTAATCCACTGTTGCCGTGCCATTAGATAGAGATTGTAAGCTTCGGCGCTTTCGGTCCCGCGGCTCTCGATCGCCTGTTCTTCCTCCGGGAGCAGCTTGAGCCGGAGCGCGCGAACGATCTCTTTCGAAATCTCGTCCTGGATGGCGAAAATGTCGTTGAGGTCGCGGTCGTACCGGTCGGCCCAGTGATGGTCGCCCGCTTTGCCGTCAATCAGCTGCGCGGTGATCCGCACCCGGTTCCCCACCTTGCGAACGCTGCCTTCGAGCACATGATCGACGCCAAGCGTTTTGGCGACGTCCTTCACATCGACGGACTGGCCCTTGAATGTGAAAGCAGTGTTCCGCGCGATGACGGACAGCGCCGAGACCTTCGACAGGTCGGTGATGATGTCCTCGGTGATTCCGTCGCTGAAATATTCCTGCTCGGGATCGCCGCTCATGTTCGCAAAGGGCAGGACGCAGACCGAAGCTCGGCGGGGTTTAGGCTTCGCCGGTTGCTTTCCGGCCGAGTCCTTGGCCTCAGCCTCACCCGTCTTCTGCGCGATTGCTGCGAGCAGGTCGCCCAGCGCCGCAGGATCGTCGCTTCCGTCCCAGTCGCCGAAGTCGATCGACTGGAACTGGCGGAAGCCGAGCGGCGGCTTCACGTTTCCCATCAGCAGGGGCACCAGCCTGCCGGAATCGCGGCCTTCAGCAGCTTCGTCCTGCACCCACGGCGAATCCACCGAGGTTTTCGACCACAGCACCACCACCGCATCGCTGTTCTTCAGTTCGCGGTCGATCTCGGTGGCGAAACGGGAGCCGCCCTGGATGTGGTGATCCCACCAGACGACATGACCGGCGCGTTCGAGCCCCCCGGCCAGTTGCTTGGCTGCCGGAGCATCGTCACGGGCATAACTGAGAAAGACGCGCGCCACCGGCTCCCCACTTTGGACGTTGGATTGTGCGACGAACAGGCCGTCGCTTCAACTCCTATTAAATTCATGCGCTTGAACGGTGTCTCAATGCGGCCCGAGCGCGCCACCGGGCCATAAAAAGGGGCCGGCGTTTTCGCTGGCCCTTCGCATTTCGGCGCTGCCGAGGCTTCCGGCGTTGCGGCCATCTCCAGTTCGGACTCACGGTCCACCGTGGCTGCGGCACACCCAAATCGAGAGCGTGGCGACGACTATTGAACGACGCTACCACCCATGTTGAAGGGGCATTCCTTCACGCCAGGGGCATGCAAGTGATCATCGTGAACTGTGTACCCCATGGCCAACAAACGTTCCAAATGCTGCTTGTCCTTCGGGACCTCGAGCATGGCGGCCTTTGTCGCCGCCGGCTTTCCAGCGACCGTTGACTGCGGCGCCATAGGAGCGGCTGTTGCGACTGTGGGCGCCGGCGGCCGTTCCGCCTCGTCTGCCTCCCTTCCGCAGGCGCCAAGGCCGAGGAGAAGCAGGACTGCCAATCGTCTCATTCTTGCACCCCTTTCATGCGACGCCGCAAAAGCTGGGCCGGCCGGCATCGCGGCAGATGTCCGGGGCATGTCCGTCAGCCCGCCAGTAGCCGGGTAGGCCGAGCTGACTGACAAGAGATTCATAGGCCGCCGACTGGCGCGCGGCCGTGAGATTCGGCTCGAACAGCACATCGGCGTAACGGTGCCCGCGAGCCGCGATGAGCCGCCGTGCCGCATCAAGTGCGACGTCGTCCTGGTGAAGTGCCGCGAGCGCTCCGACGATCAGACGGTCCGTTCGCTTGGGGTCGCTGGTGCAATGACCGAGAAGGATCAGCGCTTGCTCACGCGCCCCGGCGCCGCCGCTCTTCAGCGCTTCGAAGGTTGCGATCAGCGCATCCCGCTGAGGGCGCGCAAGGTGCAGTTCCGGCGACTGCAGCGCCGAGAGCGCCTCATCGTAGCGTTTGGTCCAGAACGCGGCCTTTACCTTCAGCAGCTGCACGTCCGACGCATCCGGCCATAATTCTAGCGTCTGCGACAGAATCCTGTCTGCTTCCTCGTTCCGGCCAACCGTATAGAGCGCATGCGCCAGGCGCACATTGCTGAACGGCGCGAGCGGCATTTTCGCCTGCCCACGCCCATATTGCTCGGCGGCCTCTTCGACCCGCCCGACCGAGGCTAGGAAATCGCCATAGCTCAGCCGCTCGCAGCCGCACTCGAGCCGCCGAACGCTTATCGCTTTCTGGAGAAGTGCTTCGCGCTCAGCGTACCGGTTAAGCGGCAGAAGTCCGGCAAGCGCCATATAGCCTTCGGGATTTTGGTCATCGAGCTTGATCGACTTGCGAGCGGCGTCCTCGGCTTCCTTGGTTAGCTGCTTTGAATCCGCGGACATCGCCTCCTGCGCGAGAGGCACCGCCGCCAGGGCGCGCGCCGACCAGCCGAAGGAAAAATCGGGCACTGCCACGGTGACCGCGCGAGCCGCGTCGAGCTCGGCGGTCTCATTCGAAGATCCGCTCCAATGCTCATCGCACCACTTAAGGTACAGCGACAGCGCCTGGTCCGACATCCGCTTCTTGTAGGCGGCCGCACCCCAGAGGCCGCAGCGCACGATCTGGCTGGCCTGGACCGCGGCCTGCCGCGGCGCCAGGACGTCGGCAGCATCGCGATCATAGGCCTTGGACCAGATCAGTACTCCGGAGCGCCGGTTCTTGAGGCTCATCGTATAGCGGACCGCCGGCCCCGCCTTGCTGATGCTCCCGTCCATCACGAACGGCGCGGAACCGGCGGAGCCCGGGCCTGCGGCAACAACCGCCACAGCGTTTTCGGCGCCGAACGCGGCCAGCGTCTCCTGACCGATTAGGTTGGGAAGCTCGGCCGGGAGACCTCCCGACACGAGCTCAAATCGGCCGATCTCGACCTTGGGCAAGATCCCGCCGCTTGTTGTCACCCGCGAATAGATAAGGCCGCTTCCGAGCAGCAGGAGGAGGGCAACGCCGGCGGCGACCGCGGCCCGCGGCGAGAAGACGGAACGATGCGGACGAGACGGCTTGGGCGGCACGACGGGCTTCTCGCCGATTGCTCGTTTGGCCGCTTTGTCGATCGCAGCCAACAGTGGATTGATCGCCTTCGAGCCGGTGCGCCCGCGCCAGGAGGAGAGGTCGATCGTCTGGAACTGGCGGAAGCCGAGTGGCGACAGACAACCATCGAGCGTGACGGGCACGAGCCGGTTGCTGTCGCGGCCGGCGGCGGCCTCGTCACGCACCCAGGCCGATCGGACCGAGGCGGCCGTCCAGGCGACGACGACCACTTGCGCCGATTCCAGGGCCTCCTCAATCACTCCGGAAAATTCCTCGCCACCGGCGATGTGGCGGTCCCACCAGACGTCGTGGCCGGCACGCTCAAGGGCGGCGGCCAGCGGGCAGATCCGCTCCAGGTCCTCGCGCGAATAGCTTAGGAATACCGACGCCATCCAACACTCCGTTGGAAGGGTTCAACACTGCGACGAACGGGCTCGCGCTTCAACTGTTATTGAAATCAGCAACTTGAAGGCGCTCTCAATGCATTGCCGCCGCCGGCTGCGGCGGCTTGTTGTACCGGCAGGTCACGCGCGGATTGAACTCCGAATACATTCCGTTCGGGTTGTCCCGGATCACCCACAGGTGAAGCTCGTAATGCGGCTCCCAACCGTGCGCCTCGTCGACCTTGGTCTCGGGCTTGTCCGCGAGCAGAACATAGGGTTCGCCGCGGAAGGTGGGCGGCCCCTTCTTCCCGGCCGCTTGCCAGGCCGACGCGAACACGAGATTCTCGACCGCAACCAGCTGAAGGGAGCCGTCCGGCTGCGGCTCGTAGACAAGCATCGCCGGCTTGCGGAAATCCGTGTAGGTGCCGGTGCCATGAACCCGCCCGCTGCCCGGCGGCGCGGGCTTCGGCGGAAGGCCGAGCAGGTCGCGGCGGACATAGTGCAGCCCCATGTCTCCCATCTCGGTCGGGAAGCCGAGCACCGCGGCCGTCGTGCATTTGTTGTCGGTGGTATAGCCTTCCGCCTTGGCGACATTCACGTCGCGGTACTTTTCGGCGATGGTCCTCACTTCATCGATGGACGGCTCATCCGTGTCAGATGCGCACGCTGCGACACCCGCAATCAGCGTGGCCGCGCACATCGCTCTGCCGAAAGAACGACACGCCATCTTCCGCTCTCCTGTTCGAGCGGCGCGCAGATTGAACGCAAATTAAACAAAAGAAAAGGGCCGGCGCTTCCGCCGGCCCTTCCCATTTCAGTGCTGCTTAAAGCTTTAGCGGCGGTCGCCCATAAAGCTCAGCAGGAACTGGAACATGTTGATGAAGTCCAGGTACAGGCTCAGCGCGCCCATGATGACGGTCTTGCCGACCATGTCGGTGCCCTGAACATATTGGTACATGCTCTTGATCCGCTGCGTGTCGTAAGCGGTCAGGCCCGCGAACAGCAGCACGCCAATCGCGCTGATCGCCAGCGCCATGGCGCTCGACTGCAGGAACAGGTTGATCAGCATCGCGACCAGCAGTCCGACGACGCCCATGATCAGGAACGTGCCGAGGGCACTGAGGTCGCGCTTGGTCGTGTAGCCGTAGAGGCTGAGCCCGGCGAAGGCGGCCGCCGTCGCGAAGAAGGCCTGCGCGATCGAAACGCCGGTGTAGACGATGAAGAGCGTCGACATCGACAGGCCCATCACTGCCGCGAACGCCCAGAAGAGCAGCTGCAGCGTACTCGTCTTCATGCGATTGACGCCGAAGCTCATCGCGAACACGAAGGCGAGTGGCGACAGAGTCACGATCCAGCCGAGGCCACTCAAGCCCCGCCCGCTCGGAGCGATCAGCACGTCCTGGGCATAAGGCGCGAATAGCATCGCGATGATGCCGGTCAAAAGCACGCCCGAAGCCATGTAATTGTAGACAGAAAGCATATACGACCGAAGGCCCGCATCGCGGGCGGCGCGCGGGACGCCTACCGTCGCCGCATTCACGCCGCCACTCCTGTCGGTCGTGGTGCGCGGGTCTTGCCAATTGGCCATTTTCTCTCCTTTGCGCGGGCGAAGGGCCCGATCGCTACCGCGGATATATCGTGGATGCGCAGAGGGACTTCAAGCGAAACCGGACAGAGCGCTGATTACTGAACAGCCGTTCAGGAACAGCGTCGACAGCGCATCGTCGCTGCCATTGCCGTTCGAGCGTGCCAGTGCGACAGTGCGAGACATGCGTGGAGGCTTTGCATGGGGTTGGGTTCGGCGGATCGTCCAGGCGGCGCTTGCGGTGGTCGCTGCGCTCGCGATCCTGTGTGCCGCGACAGCCGCTCCCGCAGCACAGCCGCAACGTATCGTTGCGGTCGGCGACCTCCATGGTGACTACCAAGCGTGGCTCGATATCGCGCGCGCGGCCGGATTGATCGATGCGGGCGGGCATTGGGCGGCTGGGCAGACCATCTTCGTCCAACTCGGAGACGTGACCGATCGCGGCCCGGACTCGCTCAAGATCGTCCGGAGTCTGCAGCAGCTCCAGAAAGAGGCTCCGCGTGCCGGCGGCAGGGTCGTCGTTATCCTCGGCAATCACGAAGCAATGAACCTGACAGGCGATTATCGCTACACGACGGCGGGAGAATATGCCGCATTCGTGGACGATCGGTCTGTCGCCCGCCGCGAACGTCTCTACGTATCGATCCGGAAACAGCTCGAAGCCGCGGCGCGGGCGACAAACCCGAATGCACTGCCGTCTGAGGTCCGCGAACAATGGCTCGCACGGACGCCGCTCGGTTGGGCCGAGCATCGGCTGGCGTGGGGCCCGCGCGGCAACCTCGGTCGGTGGGCAACAGGCAATCCGGCAGTGGTCAGGATCGGCGACACCCTTTTCGTCCACGGAGGCCTGAGCGCCGAATATTCGAAAATCCCGATCGAAGAGATCAACCGCCGTGTCGCGGCCGCCATGGCCGCGGGCGACAACAGCCTCCAATCGATCCTTTACGATCCGCTCGGCCCGCTCTGGTACCGCGGGCTTGTCGGGCGCGACGCCGATGCAGAGGCCGCGCGAGCTGCCGCTCCCCGCCCGGCTCCAGGATTCTCGGATGAAGTGAACACCGTCCTCGGCAATTACGGAGCGAAACGCCTCGTCATTGGCCACACGCCAAGCCTCACGGGGGTCGCCATCACCAATGGCGGCCGCCTGGTCCGAATCGATACCGGCATCTCGCGTTACTATGGCGGGCCACTCACCTGGATCGAGATAGTCGGCGACACGGTGACTCCGCACACGGTCGGGAGGTCCACATGAAATTGAGGATCGCAGAAGCCGCTGCCGGGTACGCACTATTCCTTTCGGCTCCGGCCGCTGCCCAGGCGCCGAAGCCGTTGTTCGCGGCGTCCGACCCCATCCGATTGATCATCCAGGCGCCGTTCACGACCCTGATCCGAAACCGCCAATCGCCCCAGGCAATCACTGGTACGATAACGGACCCGGCCGGCAACAGCCTGCCCGTCAGCATCAGCTTGCGCGGGATT
>JBKPMC010000073.1:0-8238 GCA_046731955.1 Pseudomonadota bacterium
CCGCGCGTTCCGCGCTGCTTTACGCGCGCGACCTGCTGATCGCCCGCCTCCAGACGGGCTATGAGGCGTGGTTGCGGCTCCGTGCTGCGTCCACCCTTGCCCGGCGCGGCTGGACGTTCGCGAGCCGCGTCGGCCAGGCGGGAATGCAGTCGCTGCTGCTGAACGATGTGCCGCGGGCCGCGACCGCAGTCTCTTACGCCGAGCAACTCGCGATCGCGGCCATCATGCTGATCGTGCAATTGACGCTTGCAGCCATCCTGTCGCCGGCGCTGACTGCCGTCGTGCTTGCCCTCCTGGCCGCCGGATTCTTGCTGTCGGTCGGCTGGACCCGGCGCGGGGTCAGGAGCGGGCTGGCGCTGGTCGAGCGCTTCCAGGAGAGCACGGGGTCCGGCTTCCGGATGCACGCGGGGCTGAAAGCCGCGCTCGCGCAGGGAACCGTTCCGCAATTTCTGAACGAGTATCAGTCGAGCCTTGCCGCCGCTCGATCCGAAGTTGTCCGCTTCGTTCGAGACCTTACGCGGGCGCGCTCGCTCGCTTTCCTCGGCAGCGCTCTCGCTGCGGCCATCGTGATGTTCGTGGGCATCCGGCTGCTCGCGCTGCCGTTGCCAGTCCTCATCGCCAGCCTGGTGCTGTTCGCGCGCATGAGCGGGCCTGCGCAATCGCTTCAGCAGGCATTGCAGAATATCGCCGCCTACGCGCCGTCCTTCGCTGCGATCGAAGAGCGGCTCGGGAAGCTGAGCGATCCGACCGTTGAATCGCGGTCTGCCGAGCCTCTCGAATGGGGCGAGATGCGGCTGGAGCGCGTGCGCTTCGCTCATGCGTCCGGATTGGGGATCGAGGATGCGACTCTCCGCCTTGGTCGCGGCGAATGGCTTGGCATCGGCGGGTCTTCGGGCGCGGGGAAGACGACGCTGGTCGACCTCGTTGTCGGCCTTCTGTCTCCGCAGGGCGGGTCGATCACTGTCGACGGCCGGAACCTCGATGGCGATCTGCTCGGCCGCTGGCGTGCGGGTCTCGCCTATGTCGGGCAGGAAGGATCGGTGTTCGACGACAGCGTGCGCGGCAATCTGCTGGCCGAAGGGGCGATAGCCGGCGACGACGAGCTCTGGTCAGTGATTGATCTTGTCGGACTTGGGGCGCGCATCCGGTCCTTGCCTAACGGCCTCGACGCGCAAGTTGGCGATCGCGGAAGCGCACTCTCCGGCGGCGAGCGCCAGCGGCTCGCAATCGCGCGCGCGTTGTTGCGGCGGCCAGCGCTCCTGGTTCTCGACGAAGCCACCGCCGCACTAGATGCGGCGGGCGAAGCCGAGCTATTGGACCGTCTGCGCGCGCTCGAGCCGCGGCCTGCTGCTCTGGTCGTAGCGCACCGGCCATCGACACTCGGCCATTGCGATTCGGTGATCGCGATACAAGATGGGGTAGTGCAGGTCGGTTGAAATGTCCGATTGGATGCGGCGAAGTACGGTTACCGCCTGTTCACGTCGCCTGTGGTACCAAGGCCCATGAGGATCGTGCAATGATGCGTCTATCCAATAAAGCGCTGTTGCTAGCTGGCGTCGCGTTCGTCGCGGCAGCCCTTGCGATTCCAGCTTCCGCCCAGAACCAGCAAACACCAAAGAGCTGGAGCTACGAGATCAAGGACGGCAAGCGGGTGCCGAAGGGCAACCGCGTCACCAACGCGGACGGCAGCTGGCGCGAGGAAGTCAAGCAGGGCAATTGCGTCACCATCAAGGAGCGGTCCGCGGCCGGCGAGTATAAGGAAACTCGCCAATGCAACCCGAACTGAGCCCTATTTCGCGTCGTTGAAATTGCCTGCGGGGCGTTTCTTGATCGCGCAAACAGGCAGGCCCGTGCCGGGGATGTCCCGACAGTCCCGGACCTGAGCGCTTCCGTCCGGACCGGCGAAGATCGCCCACTCGCGGGCCGCTCCCTGATCGTAGACGCAGCGCGCCATCCACATGTCGAGATTTTTGTAGGTCCCGACGAAGCCGGCGTCGGTGATACGCTTGCAGGTGAAGCCGGCGTCGTAAATTGCGCGCTTGAGGCCGATAGCGAGGTTCATCGCATCGAGCCTGTGCAGCGCCTCCTGCTCTTGGCTCCGCACCTTGATCGTGGGCTCGTTGGTCTTTGCCTGCTGAGGCTGCCGATTGCACGCGGCCAGGGCGAGCGGCGCGAGGAGCAAGGCAAGTGGGATGTATCGCATGGCTTTATCCTTCAGCGTAACGCCGGGCGTCCTGCAAAGCTTCCTTCATGACGCATTCTTAATCCGCACACGGGCGGCGGCCGCTACCGCGCGCTCGACGGCTTCGTCAGCACTTTCGCCGCGGGCAAGCGCCACGCCCATGCGGCGGTTCTTGAGCGTCTTGGGTTTGGCGAAGATGCGCAGGTCCACCGGCCGTTTCGGAGCGCCGAGCGCCAGCGCATCTGCGATACCTTCATAACTGAAGTCCTCGCTCTCGGAGTCGGCGAGGATCACCGCCGAAGCCGATGGACCGATCAGCTCGATCGAGGGGATGGGCAGTCCCAGGATCGCGCGCAGGTGGAGCTCGAACTCGTTCGGGAATTGCGAAATCAGGGTGACCATGCCGGTGTCGTGCGGGCGCGGCGAAAGCTCCGAAAATATCGCCTGCTCGCCGCGGATGAAGAATTCGACGCCGAAGATCCCATGGCCGCCGAGCGCCTCGACGACCTTGCGCGCCTGGTGGCGGGCGGAGAAGAGGGCGCCCTCCGACAGAGCAGCGGGTTGCCAGCTTTCGCGATAGTCGCCCGCTTCCTGGCGGTGGCCGATCGGGGCACAGAACAGCACGCCGTCCCTGGTGGCGACGGTCAGGAGGGTGATCTCGCTGTCGAAGTCGATGAACTCCTCGACGATCACACGCGGGCGATCGCCGCGCATATTGGCGACCGCATAGTCCCATGCCGTGCCTACGTCCGCCTCCGACCTGGCCACGCTCTGGCCCTTGCCGGAACTCGACATCACCGGCTTGATCACGCACGGCAGGCCGACCTCGGCCGCAGCCGCGATTGCATCCTCGCGGCTCTCGGCGAAACGGTACTTGGACGTGACCAGCGCTAGCTCGCGCGCTGCCAGATCACGAATTCCGTCGCGGTTCATGGTCAGCTGCACCGCCTTGGCCGAAGGCGCGACGCGCCAGCCTTCGCTTTCGAGCTGCGCAAGCATTGCCGTGTCGATCGCTTCGATCTCCGGCACGATCACGTCGGGCCGATGTCTCTCGACTGCTGCACGGAGGGCGGCGCCGTCCAGCATCGGGAAGACCTCGACCGCATCGGCAAGCTGCATCGCCGGGGCGCGGGCATAGCGGTCGCAGGCGATGATCCGGCAGCCAAGTCGCTTGGCGGCGATCGCGAACTCGCGGCCGAGTTCGCCCGAACCGAGCAGCATCAAAGTGGCAATGTACATGGCTTCGCGCGATAGCGGGGCGGCTTATGCTCGGCTAGACCGGCACCGAGCCGGGGAGGGAAGTCATGCGTGCGTTGTTGCTGACCACTGCTGCGGCGCTGCTGGTTGGAGCCGCGCCGGCCAAAAAGCCGCTGACACCGAATGACATCGTCGCGAATTCGCCGGCAGGCGCGTGGCGAACCATCGCACCTGATGATTTGCTCGTCGTGGACCTCAGGAACGGGGGCCGCGTGGTCGTCCAACTCGCACCGGCCTTTGCCCCGGTGCACGTCGCGAACATCCGTGCACTCGCCCGCGCGAGCTATTGGGACGGCGCGACGGTCTATCGTGTCCAGGACAATTACGTTGCGCAGTGGGGGCAGAACGAGAGCGACAAACCTTGGCCGGCGGGGGTCACGCCGAAGCCGCCCGCGGAATATACGCGCCCGCTCAAGGGCCTCATCATTAAGCCGCTCGGCTCGCCGGATCCGTACGCACCCGCGGCAGGCTTCGTTAACGGTTGGCCGGTCGCCTACAGCCCCAAAGGCGTCTGGGCGAACCTCGCCCACTGTTATGGCTCGGTCGGCGTCGGACGCGACCTGTCGCCGGACACCGGGACAGGCGGTGAGCTTTACGCGGTTATCGGCCACGGCCCGAGGCACCTCGACCGTAACATTGCCGTGGTCGGCCGCGTGATTGAAGGCATCGAGCAGCTGAGCTCGCTTCCGCGGGGGACTGAAGCGCTCGGCTTCTACAAGGACAAGGCGCAATACGTGCCGATCGCGAGCGTCCGGCTCGCGAGCCAAATACCGGCGGGTGAGCGACCGGCCTACGAATATCTGGACACGGGCAGCCCGAGCTTCGCTGCCTACCTGCGCGTACGCGCCAACCGGAAGGACGATTTCTACATCCGGCCGGCGGGCGGCGTCGACCTGTGCAACGTCAGCGTGCCGGTGCGCAGAAAGGCTTAGGCCTCAAGCGGCCGCTACGCCGCCCAAGCGTGCGCGTCGCGGTTCTTGTGGAAGATCACTGGGCTTGGGTGGGAGCGCATGCTGGCCTCGGCGAGCGGAAGCGCCGTAGCGCAGAATGCGCATTCCGCCGAAACACGGCCGATCAGCCACTGCGTGCGGCCGCAGCCAGGGCAGTGGTTGACCTCATGCTCGCGATAAACGGCGTGATAGCCCCGCTCATAGGGCTTGCGAAGTTCGCCAAGGGTCTGGGCCGTTGGGATCGGCATCTCGCTTTCCTTCCTTTCGCGAGTGGCCAAACGACCGAGGTCCCGCGCGGTTGCACGGCCCTAATCAGGTCAGCGTGCCGGGAAGGTGGAGAGCGGGTTAAGTCGACGCGGACAGCGGCTCAGCCGTTGCCCCGCTTGAGCCCGTCCATCGAGATGGGTTCGGCGAACTCGGCGCCAATCTTGTCGCCGGCGGTCCATTTTACCACGGCATTGGCGCGTTCGCGGCCGGGAAGCATCAGCCAGACGCGCGAGCCGACCTCGAACCGTCCTTCGGACGAGGCCATGAACCCGCGTTCCGAGATGTTGAGCACGCGCGCCTCGACTCCGCTCGCACCAAGCTCGCGGACCTTCGCGTCCAGCTCAACTGGAACGCGCGAGTAACGACGACGGTCGCTCTCGTCCTCGGCGATGCGCGCCTTGATCATCGAAAAACCCATCTCCATCCGTCGCTCACTCCCGCGGAGCAGCGAAGGATACCCCGATCCTCCCATCCTTCACCCACATCACCTGACCCGAGACGAGCCCTTGGTCAAGAAGTTGAATTAACAACCGTTCACCAATGTTCGGAGTGTGTGGGAAAATCACCATGGCGCCGGATCTGGACACATTGACGAGCCGCACGACATGCTTGCGGCCGCGAAATTCCATCATCGCGGTGCTCGACGCGGCGGGATGACGCAATTCCAGTCGCTCATCAATGGTGCGCCGGGCGCTTCGCGGGATCATCCCGCCATCAAGCGTGAAATCAGACGCCACTTGCATTGCCTTCCACTTGACGCTCAAAGTTAGCCAGCTGCCCTTAAGGATTGGTTTGCGATAATCGACTTGTTGCGTTCTTTTCGCGACTGTGGCGCAAGCATCACTGGCAAGCCGCAGCGATCGCGTGTAGGATTGCTTGGGGATGGGGTATCCGTTTAAATTGAATGGGTTGAGGTCGCCGATGAAGTCGCGCGTAAGCTCCCTTTTTCTGTTCACCGCGGCCGTTGCAGCGGCCTCTCCGATAGCGGCACAGGTCGGGCCTGCGCCCCCCGCCACGCAGACGCCGCGGGCCCCTGTCCAGCAGCCGGCTAAACCAGCGGCCAAGCCTCCGGTCCAGCCGCCCGTCGCCGCCCAGCCCGGAGCGCCCGGCAATCCCGAACTTGTCGCGCAGCAACAGGTCGCTCAACCGGCGCCGCCGCCGCTTCCGCCCGCCGTGTGGGACGTGATCAATGCCGAGGATCTAGTGAGATACATCCGGCAGGTCGGCCGCGAAGGCCTCAATCCGGCCGATTACGATCCTGATGGCCTCGCAGCTGCGCTCAAGACGGGCAACGTCGCGATCATTTCGAAAGAGTCGACGGACCGCTTCAACCGCTTGTCGTCGGACCTGGCGCTCGGCCATGTGAAAAAACCCGGACGCGTGGCCTGGTTCATGGTCGACAATGACCTCGACGCCGCCAAGCAGGACGGTCTGCTTAGAAGCGCGCTCTCGACGCATCAAATTTACGACGCGCTCAACAGCCTTCTGCCGACCCACCCGCAATATGCAGCGCTCAAGACGGCCCTCGCGGTGACCCCGGCGACGGAGACTGCCAAGCTCGACCGGATCCGGCTGAACATGGACCGCTGGCGCTGGCTGCCACGTGACCTCGGCGAGAAATATATCATCGTCAACGTGCCCGGCTTCCACGCGACCCTGGTCGAGAACGGAGTCAACCGCTGGAAGCACCGGGCGATCGCCGGCGCGACCAAGACCCCGACGCCGCAGCTGTCGGCCATGGCGGTTGGCGTGATGCTCAACCCCTGGTGGGAAGTGCCGCCGAGCATCACGAAGGAAGTCGCCGGAAAGAAGGGCTTCGTTCCGCTCATTAAGGACGGCAAGTTGGAGCGTTGGCGGCAGCCGCCCGGGCCGACCAATGCGCTCGGGCAGCTCAAGTTCGTGATGTACAATCCGCAGAACATCTACCTGCACGACACCAATGCGCGCAGCCGTTTCGACAGCCGGATGCGTGCGCTCAGCCACGGCTGCGTCCGCACCCAGCATATCCTCGACCTCGCGACCGAGCTTCTGGGCGATGACGGCGGCGAGTGGACGCCCGACAAGATCCAGGCGACGCTCCAAGCCAAGAAGACGGTCCAGGCGAACTTCGTGAAGCCGGTGCCGGTCTATATCGTCTATTTCAGCGTCGCCGCCCTGAACGACGGGCGGATCGTCGACTACAATGATCTGTACGGGCGCGATTCCAAGGCGATGGCGGCGCTGCAGATGAAGGATGGCGGCCTGAGCCTGGGCAAGAAGCCGGCGGAGCAGCAGGCGGGCCAGCCCAAGGCGAAGCCGAAGGCAGCGGATCAGGTCGCGACGCGGTAAAGGGCCAAATCCGTTTCCGACCCATTGTGGACAGTGTGGGAATACGCATGTTCCTGCCCCTTGGAATAGCTGCAGTCGCACTTCCGTTCTGGTCCGCGACCGCATTCGCCAGACCCGGCGAGGGCGCGCCGGCACAGCCGGCCATTGGCATTCGCATTCCTGTCGACGTGACGAGCGCGCCTGAAGATCGAATGGCAGCGCGCCTGGCGTCAGCGGTCATCAAGGAACTCAAGAGCGATCCCCGATTCATGCCTGCAGACCGCGAATCGCCTCGCGCCGTGAACATCTTGCTTCCCGCTCGGCTAGGTTGGCAACGAAGGCTCGACTGGACAGAAATCGGCTATCAGGCCCGCTTGAACTCGGCGAATGGCCATTCCCGTGTCATCACAGGTAATTGCTGGAACTGGAATCTTAAGGCGTGCGCGAAGCAGATCGCCGGGGCAGCGGCTCAGTTCGGGAGCAACTAGCGTCCGTTTTCCGCCCATTGCGAGCACAGGAAACAAAAAGGGCCGCTCCGAGCGGCCCTTTCAAATTGGACAAGTCGACGCTACGCCAGCTTGTCGGCGTAGATCATCCTGCCGCCGGCGATGCGGCGCATCACGTCATATTGGCTCTTGCGCGACATGGCGAAGCAGCCCTCGGAGCGGCCGAGCTTGCCGTGGATCGGGATCATGTCGTCTTCGGCATACCAGGCATTGTGGATGACGATCGCTCGCGGCTCGGCGTTGTAATTGCTCCAGTCGAGGCCGCGAACCTTCATCGAAAGCCCGTACTTGCCGTCATAATAATCGCCGGTCACATACGCCCCGTTCGAGGTAGCATAGGACCGAAACTCATTCGAGAAGCGCTCGACGAAGCCCGAATGATCGGGGTCCGAGCCGCGGCCGTGGGCGACCCGATGGGCTTCGACCGTGCCGGCCATCAGGTCGACGACGTAAAAGCGTTCCTCGCTTGAGGGCTTGGAGAAGTCGACGATGGCCATCGCATCGCGCGGCCAGATCTTGTGGGTGTCCAGCGCGGCCTTCGCCTTGGCGAACAGTTGCGGGTCAATTCCGCCGGGCGCGGTTGGCGCGACTGGCTGAGCCGGCACGATCGGTGCCGGATTCGGCATCAACGGCGGCTGCGCTGGAACGAGGATCGACGGCAAGGTGTTCGAACTTGCCGAGGAGGACAGCATCACGCCCGCAGCGCCCATCGCGCCCAGACGAAGCATTTCCCTCCGATTCAACGACATTCGTACCCTCCCGAACGAAG
>JBKPMC010000074.1:0-3621 GCA_046731955.1 Pseudomonadota bacterium
GGGCTTTCGGCGGCGCTGCAGCTCCTGCAGGTGGGGCTCGACGTTCACGTCTATGAGCAGGCGCCGCACATCGCCGAAATCGGCGCAGGCATCCAGATCAGCCCCAACGCCTCTCGGATCCTGCTGCGGCTGGGCCTCCGGGCCGCGATGGACGCCCTCGGCACGCGGCCACGCGCGGTGCATCAGCGGCGCTGGGACGATGGACGCATCTTGCAGCGCGCTCCACTCGGGCCCGAGGTCGAGGCTGCCTTCGGCGCGCCGTACTACCACTTCCATCGCGCGGATCTTGTAAATCTTCTCGCCGAAGCGCTGCCGCAAGAGCGTTTGCATGTCGGTCACAAGCTCACAGGGTTGGAGCAGAAGGGCGAGCGCGTGATCGCGCGGTTCGAAAACGGCGCGACTGCGGAAGCTGACCTCCTGATCGGCGCCGACGGCATCCATTCACGCGTGCGCGAATTCGTCTTCGGTCCCGAGAAGCCGCGCTTCACCGGCTGCGTCGCTTGGCGCGGGTTGGTTCCAGCCGAGCGCATCAGGCATCTCGGCTTTGAGATTGTTTCGCATTGCTGGCTGGGACCGGACGGCCATGTCGTGCACTACTGGGTCTCGGGCGGGCGGATGATGAACGTCGTCTGCGTCGTCGAGCACGGCGACTGGACACGGGAGTCCTGGACAGACAAAGGCGAGGTAGCCGATGTGCTCGCGCGCTATGAGGGCTGGCATCCGATGGTACGCAGCCTGATCGGCGCCTTTCCACAGACCTTCATTTGGGCGCTGCACGATCGCGCCGAGCTGCCGTGCTGGAGCGCCGGTCGTGTCACGCTCCTGGGCGACGCCTGCCATCCCATGTTGCCCATGATGGCGCAGGGCGCCGCGCAATCGATCGAGGACGGCGCCGCGCTCGCAACGCTTCTTAAGGCCATGCCCGACGACATCGCGAGCGCGCTGGCACGCTATGAGGCGGTGCGCAAGCCGCGCGCCACGAAACTGCAGCAGGCGAGTGCCGCCAACCGCAGCCGCTTCCATCTGCCCGACGGCGAAGCGCAACGCGCCCGCGACGAGGCGCTGGCCGCGTCCGGCGACCGCTCGATCGCCAATATCGGTTGGCTCTATGTGCATGATGCGGCGGAGGCGCTATAGCGACAGCGAGGAAAAGCATGATCGAGCGAATCGACGTTGTGCAATGGTGCTTGGGTCATTTCGGAAGTCGGGCATTATGACAGGGACGTCCGCTTTTCCCTCCAGGGCAGGCGTCGTCTCGCCGCATGCCGCAGGTCCAAAAAGCGCCAATTTCAGCCGCGAGCCTCCCTTCCTGCTTCGCGGGCTGTCGTATATGAGAGAATTGCCAACGGAACGCGCCGATAGTCTTCAGGAGCGAAATGGCGGCGGCGGCGTTAGTTAATCCAAAATCGCGATCTGATACTTTGCTGGATACAAGCGCGGACAGGCATTTCAACCGAGGCATGGCATGGTGAAGCGATTGACGACGGCGCGATCCACCGTGGCGATGCGGCGTCGGGGTTCCCCCGCCATTGTGACGCTCGCGGTGATGGCCGCACTGACGGCGCTGACCGCCGACGCCGCGGCGAGACAGACGCGCCCCAAGCCCCCCACCGAGGCGACGGCGCCGCGCGATGCAGGCGAGCCGATCATGGCGATCGTGTCGATCAAGAGCCAGCAGGTCACTTTCTACGACGCTGACGGTTGGATCCTGCGCGCGCCGGTGTCGACCGGCACCACGGGACGCGAGACGCCGGCCGGAATCTTCGCCGTCCTCGAAAAAGAGAAGGAACACCGCTCGACCCTCTATGACGACGCCGAGATGCCCAACATGCAGCGCATCACCTGGAACGGCATCGCGCTGCACGGCGGGCCGCTGCCAGGGTATGCCGCCTCGCACGGCTGCATTCGGATGCCCTTTGGCTTTGCCGAGAAGTTGTTCGACAAGACGTGGATCGGGATGCGGGTGATCATCTCGCCTGATGACGCCGAGCCGGTCGAGTTCTCGCATCCGGCGCTGTTGGTGCCGAAGGCGGAGGCCATCGCAGCCGCGCCGGCCAGGGCCGAGGCGCTCCCCCGCGAGGCGGCCGAAGCCGCCAGGACGGCCGACGAGGCGAAGAAAGCCGCCGCGACAGCGGCGCGCGAGACGGCGTTGCTGTCGGCGACGTTGCGCAAGCTGGAGGGGCTCAAACGCCGCGGCGACGCCGAACTCGCCTACGCCGACAAGGTGCTCGCCGCCGCCAAGACGGACGAGGCCAAGGCGCGGGCCGAGGACCTCAAGCAAAAGGCCGCCGCCAAGGCCGCGGAACTGGGGAACCAGTTCGACACCGCCAGGGCCGACGCGAAATCGAAGCTCGACGCCGCCGCCGTCGCAAAGGAAGCGGCCAAGACGGCGCAGGCGCGGAAGGCCGACACCGCCAAAGCGGCGAGCGAGGCGAAGCTCGCGCTCGAGCCGGTCTCAATCTACATCAGCCGCGCGACGCAGAAGCTTTACGTGCGCCGTCCCACGCACAAGCCGGCACCTGACGGCGGCGGTATCGTGTTCGATGCGACAATCGAGGTTCCGGTCACGATCCGCAATCCCGAAAGACCGATCGGCACGCATGTGTTCACGGCGGTGGCGCGCAACGAGGCGGGCCTGCGCTGGACCGCGGTCACGATCGACAACGGCGACGACGCCAAGGCCGCGCTCGACCGCATCACCATCCCGCAGGGGGTGCTCGACCGCATCGCGCCGACCGCATCGCCGCGATCCTCGATCGTCATCTCGGACGAGCCGCTGAGCCGCGAGACCAACTATCGCACCGAGTTCGTCGCGGTGCTGAACAACCAGCCCCAGGGCGGCTTCATAACGCGCCGGCCGACAACCGATGTCCTCGTTGCGAGCGACGACGTCCAGGGCGACAACGGTTTCGGCTTCGGCTTCTTCAATTTCCCGCGCAATCCGACCTACCAAACCCAACCCGGCAATACGCGCCGGGGCGGCGGCCAGTACTATCGTCCGGTGCAACCACCGCAACCGAGCTGGTGGTAAGACGTGTCACGCCGCGCGCAGGGAAGGCTGCGATCCCATATCCGGTAGTGTCTCAGTTTGAAATCCTTGGTGGGCTGCTCTGCTGGAAGTGCTTCACGGCACCATCAATTTGAACCCAGTCATGTTTCGACTGTTCGAAAACCGATATCACGGGAGCTGGGTATTTTGGTTCTGCCATCGCGCCGACTGCAACGGCGATCAGCGCGGGCAGATTGCTGAGTTTCCAGTAGACTGTTGAGCCGCACTGTGGACAAAAATAATTATGGATTTTCCCGCCGCTTGCGGCGGCGTGCGTGAACTCCTTTGAGGTTCCTGAGATGGTCACAACCTCAGCGGGGTAATAAGCGCCTACGCCGAACGGCGCGCCGGTTCGGCGTTGACAGTCGATGCAGTGACAAGCAACGACGAGCCTGGATGGTTCTTCTGGAAGCGAGAGCGTGACTGCACCGCAGCTGCATCTGGCGTCGCGCATCGGGAAAGTCTCCCACCGTCTTCTAACTGGCCCCGTCGCCCCACAGAGAAGCCGCGGCTATGGGGCGCGGCCTTCCGGGGCCGCTTAGCTTGCCGCTTCCAGCCGTTCTTCCGTGAGC
>JBKPMC010000075.1:0-6338 GCA_046731955.1 Pseudomonadota bacterium
CGGCGAAAAACGCGTCGGGCGGCATATCGGCCAACAAGCTGCCCTCCTGCAGCGCAACGATACGATGGGAATAGCGCTCGACTAGGTCCATATCGTGCTCAACCTGGACAATGGCGCGCACGCCGGCCGCTCTTGCCGCGACCACCAGCACTTCCATGATCGAATGCTTGTCGCCGGTCGAGACGCCGCTGGTCGGCTCGTCCAGCAGGATCACGGTCGGATTGAGCGCAAAGGCGCTGGCGATGTCGAGCAGCTTCTTCTCGCCTTGCGACAGTGTCGAGGCGACCGTGTCGAGCTTGCCGCGCAGGCCCAGCACCTCCGCAACGCGTTCGATATCAGCCTGCAAGACATGGTCCCGCCACAGCGAGCGGAAAGGATTGGCGACGCGGCGCAGCCGTGACGCGACCGCGACGGCCAGCGTCTCGCGCACGGTCAGCGCGGGAAAAATGTTCACCAACTGAAAGGCGCGCGACATGCCGCGCCGCGCCAGCTCCACCGGGCCGACGCCGGCGATATCGCGGCCGAGAAAACGCACCTCGCCCTCGGTCGGGCGCAACAGGCCGGTCACGACATTGAGCAGCGTGGTCTTGCCGGCGCCATTGCGCCCGACCAGGCAAACCAGTTCACCGGCCGCGACCGACAGGCTGATGCCATTGAGGATCCGGCTGCCCTCGATATCGACTTTCAAATTCGCGACGTTCAGCATCATGGCGCCCTTCTCCGGGTCTGCGGGCGGGCTCCCACCACGGCAGAAATCATCGCCGGATCAGCGAAAAACGCGTCGGGCGGCATATCGGCCAGCAAGCTGCCCTCCTGCAGCGCAACGATACGATGGGAATAGCGCTCGACAAGATCCATATCGTGCTCAACCTGGACAATGGCGCGCACGCCGGCCGCTCTTGCCGCGACCACCAGCACTTCCATGATCGAATGCTTGTCGCCGGTCGAGACGCCGCTGGTCGGCTCATCCAGCAGAATGACCGTCGGATTGAGCGCAAAGGCGGAAGCGATATCGACCAGCTTCTTCTCGCCTTGTGACAGCGTCGAGGAAATGCTGTCGAGCCGCGCACGCAGGCCCAGCACGTCCGCGACCCGTTCGACGTCGGCTTGAAGCGCATCATCGCGCTTCAATGAGCGGAATGGATTTGAGATCCGGCGCAATCGCGACGCGACGGCCACTGCCAGCGTTTCACGCACAGTCAGCGCGGGAAAGATATTGACCAGTTGAAAGGCGCGAGACATGCCGCGCCGGGCGAGTTCGACAGGACCGACGCCCGCGATATCCCTCCCCAGGAACCGGACCTCTCCGACGGTAGGCCTGAGAAGACCGGTGACAACGTTGACCAGGGTCGTTTTGCCAGCTCCGTTGGGCCCGACGATCGAAACGAACTCACCGTCGCTGACGCCGAACGAGACGTTGCTCAGCGCCATGTAGGCGCCATAGGCCTTCGAAACGCTGATGGTTTCGAACAACGGCGTGCCTACCGGTGGCGCAATGCGGTCGGGCTGCATGTCAACGCCCTCCCTTGCGCCGGTTGACGAGAAATTCGGCGGCACCCGACAGGCCCTGCGGCATGAAGACCACGAGCAGCACAAGCACCGCGCCCATCACAAATCGCCAATATTGCGTGATGGACATGACAAAGTCCTGCAGCAACACGAAAGCCAGCGCACCGATCGCGGGCCCTGCAAAGGTGCCGCTTCCGCCAAGTACCGCCATGAAGACCAGATTGCCCGAATGGGTCCAATAGGCGAGTTCGGGATCAGCCAGCCCTGTGGTGACCGCGAGGATCACGCCGCCAATGCCGCCATAGACCGCCGAGATCACGAAGGCGGCGAGCCGCATTCGGAAAATCTGAACGCCGACATAGGCGGCCTTGCCCGCGTTCTCGCGGATAGCGCGCAGATGCAATCCAAACGGCGACGCGGTGATGCGCCACATGGCGAGGCTGAGCAGTGCGAACAAGACCAGGGCGTAGTAGTAAAATGGCCCGGTCAGGAAAGCAGTCTTGCCGCCGCGCCATTCCATGCCAAGCAGCAGCGGCCGCAGCACCCGCATGCCCTGATCGCCGCCAGTGATATTGTAGAATTTGTACAGGAACGAGTGAAACAGCATGCCGAAGGCGAGCGTCAGCATTCCGAAGAAAATCCGGGTGTAGCGGACACACAGCGCACCGACCGCCAACGAGATCAGGCCCGATATCAACGCGGCCGTGATCAGCAACAGCTCAAAACTCAGCACGCCGAATTTGAAGGTCAGCACCGCGGCCGTATAGGCGCCGGTGCCGAGAAACAGCGCATGCCCAAACGATAGCAGGCCGGTGGTGCCGAACAGCAGATTGAAACCGAGCAGCGCAATGCCGTAACCCATGAACGGGAGCATTAGAATGATGGCATAGGGCGATGCTACCATCGGCAACAGCGCCATGATCGCCAAAAGGCCAAGCAGAACCCACAATCCGTTGACGCGCAGCCCGGAGCGCTGGGCGCGCACCGGGGAAGATATGTCGATCGAGGGAATGCTCACGCCGTCGCCTTCCCGAACAAGCCGGCTGGTTTGAGAATGAGAGCCGCGACGACGACCAGATACACCGAGAGCATCTCCATCTCGGGCATCAGCGAAATAGCTGCTGCCCGCATCAATCCGACGATGAGGGCCCCGACCAGCGCCCCGCGCATGCTGCCGAGCCCGCCAATCACGACCACGGCAAACGCTTCCACCACGAGTTCGACCGCCATATCGAGCGATGCGGCGCTGGACGGCACCACCAGCGCGCCACCGACCGTCCCCAGCATGCAACCCACCGTGAACACCAGCGCGAAGATCTTCGAGGCGTTGACGCCGAGGCCTTCCGCCATGTCGCGGTTCTCGGCCGTTGCGCGAACGATGCGTCCGGTCCTGGTCCGTTCCAGGAGCAGACCGAGTGCGACGGCAATGCCAAGGCTCGCGGCAATCACCAGGAGATTGTAGGTCGGCACCCTGACGCCCCAGATTTGCGTCGTGCCGTACGCCATATAGACGTTGTCCATGCTCCGCGGCGTCGCACCCCACAGGAAACGGAACACGTCCTGAAACATCAGAAGGAAGCCGAAGGTAATCAGCAGCTGGTAGCTTTCATCGCGGCGATAGATCGTGCGCAGCACCCGCTCGATCGGCAGCCCGACCAAGCCGATGGCAAGCCCGGCGAGGGTCAGGACGGGGAAGAACAGCGGCGCCGGCATGCCGAGCTTGAGCGCCATGCCGACCGCCGTGATCCCGAAATACGCCCCGAGCGCGTAGAACGAGCCGCAAGCCAAATTGACGATCTTCTGCACGCCGAACACGAGCTGCAGACCCGCGGCCACCAGGAACAGCACCGCGGCGTGGAACGTCCCGCCGAGGACGACGTCCACAAGTTCAGTCATGCCTCAGACCGGCATCTTTCCATTTTTGATCCACTCCCAGAAATCCACGCCAGGCGGCTTCTGCAGCTGCGCTGCGCTGAAGCTGTCGATCGATGCCAGCGTCGGAAAATCGTATTTATTGTTGTTGGTCGAGGGACCCTGGTAGAAGATCTGTTCCGCGATCTTGTCCTTGCGGAAGCGGCCCATGCCGCCCAGGCTCTCGACTTCCAGGCCTGGCATGGCTTCCGCCACCTGCTCCTGGGTCGGCCATTTGTTCGCGGCCTTTTGCGCGGCCTCCACGCCTGCCTTGTAGGCGACGAGCGCGAAATAGGCCCGCTCCGCCTCCCAATGCGGCGCTTCCTTGTAGCGATCCATGTAATCGTTCACGAACGCCTTCTGCAGCGGCGAGGCCTGCGGGTGATCGAAATAAAGCGTATTGTGGCCGAAGATGATGCCCTCCGGCATGAATTCCTTCTTCAACAGGTTGATCTGCCAGCCTGCTGCCGGCAGCACGAGCTTGACGCCCTCGAACAGCCCCGCGGCGTGGCCCTGCTTCATGAAGACGGGGAGATCCGCAAACAGCATCGACGAGAAGATCAGATCCGGCTTCGACGCCTTGAGCGCCGCGATATGTGAGGTCAGATCCATTGTCCCGACCTTCGGCCATTGCTCGGCGACGAATTCGGACTCGACCCCGTAGCGCGCCAGGATCTGCCTGAAGGCTTCCCAATTGTTGCGGCCGTAGGAATAGTCGGGGTTGATGCCGGCGACCTTCTTGAACTTGCCCTTGAAGTGCTTGATCGCCAGGAGCGATCCCATCACCGCTTCGCACTCGTTATCGGTCGAACGGAACACGTAGCGCGGGTTCGGCATCATTTCCTTGACGCCATCCTGCGTGGTGCCATCCCACATCACCAGCAGCGCCTGCTCCTCTTCCGCCACCGGCGCGACGCCGAGGCTGACGCCGGTCGACAGCAGCCCGTGAACGGCTTCGACCTTTTCCTGCAGGATCAGGCGTCGGAAACGTTCGATCGTGTCCTTGGGGTTGGTCTCTTCCTCAATCGCCAGCTCGATCTTGCGGCCGGCGATTCCGCCGCTCTTGTTCAGGCGTTCGGTCGCCCATTGCACGGCGCGAATGCCGCATTCGCCAGCGGTACCCACGACGCCCGAGCGCGGCGCGATAATTCCGATCTTGAGCGGCTTGTCCTGTGCGATGGCGGGTGAAAACACCGAGGGAGCGGCGGCGGCGAGCGCGCCGGCGCCTGCGAGCCTGGAAAAGTCGCGACGCGTCAACCTCATTCGAAATCCCTCCCAGAGTGATGCGCATCTGCCGTGCGCGCTTGCCATACCATAAATATATCAGGAACATCCCATCAAGCGCTATTTTCATGCAAGGCCGCCGAAATATGGGATGAAAGCGCGTTGTTCATCTAATAGATTGGTGATATATCAGAGGCGCATGCCCTGTGGATTCGACCCGGCCAGAGACGGAGAAGCGCGATGGAACTGTCAGCGAGCCCGATGACGGAGCGTCAGCGGAACTATCGGGCCAATTATCGCTACCGGATTGCCGGCTGGTACAACGGCTGGCTGCATGTTTTCGTCATTTATGTCATCGGCTTCACCGCGTTATCGGTCTATTTCGCCAACCTCAGCAACCTGCGCTGGTGGGAGTTCGCCATCGTGCCGGTGACATTCCTGTTCGCGAATTTCTTTGAATGGTGGATTCACCGCTTCGTCATGCATCGCCCGTCCCAGATCAAGGCGTTTCGCGCGATCTATAACCGGCACACGCTGATGCACCACCAGTTCTTCACCGAGCAGGAGATGCGGTTTGCCGATCATCACGACTGGCGCGTGACCTTCTTCCCGCCCTACGCGCTGGTGACGTTTACGATGATGTCGATCCCGCCGGCGATAATCCTCGGCTGGCTGGTCTCGCCTAATGTCGGCTGGCTTTTGATCTCGACGACGACATCGATGTATCTGATCTACGAGTTCATGCACTTCTGCTGCCATGTCGATGACAACTGGTTCGTGCGCCATGCGCCCTTCGTCAATACGATCCGGCGCCACCACACCGCCCATCACAATCAATCGATCATGATGGAGCGGAACATGAACCTGACATTCCCCGTGATGGATTGGCTGCTCGGCACCTCTGACCTCGATCGCGGCCTGATTGGCCATCTCTTCAACGGCTACGACACCCGCTTCGTCAAAACCAACATGCGCAAGACCTCGCGCACGCCCAGGCCGAGCGTGGCAGGCCAGTCGACCGGCTTCGCCACACCGGCCGAATAGGACCAAACGGAGCCTGCCATGGAAGCGATCGAGCCAAACTGGGTTTCCTCGCTCTGGTTCGCGGCCTTCGCAACGATCTGCACGGTCGCCTTTCTCGTCGTGGCCGGGATGTTTCCGCTTCGGTCGCGTCCGGATTCGGCAAGATCGGGCGGAGTGACGTTGCTGGTCGTCGGCAACGCCACTCTGCTGGCCGCGCTTGCGCTGGGTACCGCTCTCTACGGCTACACTGAGCTAAGGTGGAGCACGTTGATCGTCGTGGCCGGCCTTGCGGTGCTGTTTACGCCCGGGCTGTTCGAGGCTTTCCCATCGTCGTTACGCGACGGAAGGACCGGACTGGTCGTCCTGGTCGGCGTTCAAATATTGGCGCTCGCCGCCTTGGCAAGAGTCGCGGGGCCGTCTCTCACCACCCTATCCTGAGCCTGCCCGGAGGAAGCAGCGATGCCCGTCAAAATCACACTCGGTCTTTCACTGCTCGTCGTGCTGGTCACAGCGATTGCCGCCTATTTCCAGCACGCACTGGGACATGATGTCCTGCAGTATGTCGTCGCCTTCCTCGGATTTTTCATGATCTTTGCGATGTGGTTGTTTCCCGAGGTCAAGCGCGAGGAATCGGCCGGCGGAGTTAGCCGCGACGGCGTGCATCAATAGAC
>JBKPMC010000076.1:0-5553 GCA_046731955.1 Pseudomonadota bacterium
CCGTTGTCCCAAACCAGCGAGATGGCGCCTTCAGGCGTCCCCCGCGCGATCCGCGACGGCGCGCGCATCCGCATCGTCCCGCATGACAATCTCTGCCTGATCCGGTCCGGCCAGGATTGGGGCGACACCGAAGCCGCCGAACGCAAGATGTACCTCGGCGATGTCGAGCCGGTGCTGCGCGAAGGCATGGATTTCCTGCGCGACCAGGGACGTTCGATCGGCTGCTACGCCAACCGTTACATGACGGTCGTCGGTGCCGACGGCGGGAGAGCCGAAAAATCCTACGGCATGAGCTGGTGGAAAAGCCTCTCCGCGCTGGAACGCTGGGCCGAATCGCACCCGACCCATGTCAGGATTTTCGGCGCCGCCATGAAATATCTATCGACGCTCGGGCCGGCCGCAAAACTGCGGCTCTACCACGAGGTCACCGTCGCCCGCGCTGACGAGCAGCTCTTCGAATATGTGGATTGTCATTCGCAAACCGGGATGCTGAATGCCGTGCAGACGGTGGATGCGGCCTGAGGCTACAGCACCATCTGGGTCTGGGTCACGACCGCCACCAGCTTGCCGTCCTCGGTCTCCAGCCGGGTCTGCCAGACCTGGGTGCGGCGTCCCCGATGCACTGGCGTGGCGGTCGCGATCACCGTCGACCCTTCCTTGGCGCCGCCGATGAAGTTGGTCTTGCTCTCGATCGTAGTGGTGCCCTTGGCGTCCGCCGGCAGGTTGATGACGGTCGCCGCAGCGCCGACCGAATCCGCAAATGCCATCACCGCGCCGCCGTGAATTGTGTTCCGCAACGTGCAGAGGTCCGGCCGCACCAGCATCTTCGCCACCACCCGGTCCATTCCGGCCTCGGTGAAGGTCACGCCCTTCAGTTCGGCAAACGGCATCTTCATCGACTGGATTTTTTCCAACGGCGTCATCAGTCCTCCGGCTTTTCTTTCAAGCGATTTCTCGGACAGAATGGACGGTGCCGGTAAACCAGGCAATGACCTCTGAGGTAGTGGCTGCCGTGACATGGCGCCGGGAATTCGGCATATCTTCCCCATGCGCCAGTTCCCACCCCGCCGGATCGTCTGCCTCACCGAAGAGACCGTGGAGACGCTGTATCTGCTCGGCGAGCAGGACCGTATTGTTGGGGTCTCCGGCTATGCGGTGCGGCCGCCAGGCGTTCGCCGCGAGAAGCCGCGGGTTTCCGCCTTCATCTCTGCGGACATTCCGAAAATCCTCGCGCTCGAGCCTGATCTCGTGCTCGCCTTCTCGGACCTGCAGGCCGGCATCGTTGCCGACCTGGTGCGCGCGGGCATCGCCATCCACGTCTTCAACCAGCGCGACATTGCGGGCATTTTCGCGATGATCCGCACGCTTGGCGCCATCGTCGGCGCGGCGGAGCGCGCCAATCAACTCGCGAGCGACCTCGAACAGCGCCTCGCGCGTATCGCGGCGACACCCCGGCCTTCGCCAAAACCAAAAGTCTATTTCGAGGAATGGGACGATCCGCTGATCTCCGGCATCGGCTGGGTATCCGAACTGATCGAGATCGCCGGCGGCGAGGACGCGCTGCCAAAACTGCGGCTTCAGCAGGCCGCCAAGGACCGGATCATATTGCCGGACGTGGTGCGCGAGGCCGCCCCCGACGTGATCCTCGCGTCCTGGTGCGGCAAGAAGGTCGTGCCCGATCGCATCCGGCAGCGTCCGGGCTGGAGTGACATCCCGGCGGTGCGCAACAACCGCATCGTCGAGATCAAGTCGCCGATCATCCTGCAGCCCGGGCCAGCGGCGCTGACCGACGGGCTCGATGCGATCGTCGCGGCGTTGTGGCAATGAAGACGTTGTCAACGTCCGGCATCATTCTGCTTAACTACCCCGCGGCAAACGAAATAGTCGATCGATCGTATTCTCCCGATCCCATTCGCCCCTCCGCAAAAATTTCGTGCTCGGCGATCCACTCGAACGACTGCTCAAATACTTCCTTCGAATAGGTCTCGAACACGATCCGCTCGCCCGGCCCCCAACTGCGCGTTTCCATCATGGCGTGGAAACGCTCGGGGAATTCGTTCTTGTAGTAGTGCGTGTAAAGCTCCGGCCGCAAATCGATATCGCGCTGCGCCCGCCGCAAGGCGCGGAAGTATCGCCTGACATCCTCGGCATCGACCGTGCCCTTGATCATGGCGGCAATCATGAATGTGGTATCGATCACTTTGCGGAATCCCAATTGCTCTGCCAGATAATAAGGCCCATTGAAGAGCGCCGCAGCGGGGCTCTTGCCCTCGATCAACTGCGCCATTCGATGAAACAGCATGCCGTCTTCGAATGTCAGGTTGATCTCGCCGGCAGGCATGAACTGCTCGAGCGCCTGGATGGTCGAGTAGTGGCTACCCGATTGGAAACCGACCGAGATCGGCACGCCGGCCAGATCGCGCGGGGTGCGTATCGGGGAATCCGCGGGCACGAAAATCCCTGATGGCGCGACCGAGTAGACGTCGGCGTAAAGCTTGGCATGGCCGTTCGACGCCGCCACGTTCACCGTCCAATGGCAGGCGCAGCTGACATCGGCTGCGCGCCCTTTCTCGATGCTCTGAAAGGCGCCTTCGTTGGCCTTGTTGTGATGCTGGCCGGCGGTCGAGCGGATCAATTCGCGGAATTCGTAGTCGAGGCCTTCGGCGCGGAAATAGCCCTTCTCCTCGGCAACCCATTCCTGCAGGCGGAAGTGCGGTTCGATGACGAATTTGCTCATGGCATATCTCCGTGCAGCGCGTCATTTTGAATTTCTATTTGACAGCAGCCTACCCGATGGACGTCACTATCGCCATGTCCCAAAGGGAATAGATGATATGGCTGAAATGGCATCAACGGAGCTGAACCTCCGAGAGCTGCGCATCCTGAACGCCCTGCTGCACGAGCGCAGCATCACCCGCACGGCGGAGCTGCTGGCGACGACGCAGCCCGCCATCAGCAAGGTGCTGCGGCACCTGCGCGCGCAGTTTGGCGATCCGCTGTTCGTCCGAAACGGACATGCGATGCAACCCACCGTCAAGGCGGTTGAGATCGCGGACCAGTTGCGCACGCTGCTCCATGCGGCCGACAGCCTGCGCGCATCAGTGACGGCGTTCGATGCCGCTCAATCGGACCGCACCTTCAGCCTGCTGCTGACCGATGTCGGGATGATCCGCTTCCTGCCGCCCCTGATCGCGCATGTGGCGGCGATCGCGCCAAGGATCAATATTCGGGCGATGCCGCTGGATTCGCGCCAGTTCGAGCTCAAGCTGGAAGCGGGTGAAGCCGATCTGGCGCTCGGCGCCTTTCCCAAGGCCCCGCGCCATTTGCGGCGTCAGCGATTGTATTTCGACGGCTATGTCACCGTCGTCCGCAACGGTCATCCCCGAATTTCAGCCGCGCGGTCCCGCGCCGGCTTTCTTGCCCAGCGCCATATCCTCGTCACCGCATCAGAGACCGGACATGCCGCGCACGCGACCGCCCAGCGCGTGCTTGCCTCGCAGATCCCGCCGGCAAATATCATGCTGCGGGTCCCGAGCTTCATTGCCGGCGCCATCGTCGCGGCGGAAACTGACGGCCTCGCGACGTTGCCGGCCAATCTGGCTAGACGGCTCGCCCGACCGCTCGGGCTCGCCGTTCTGGAAACGCCGATCACCTTGCCGCGCATCGAAATCACGCAGTATTGGCACGAACGCTATCATCGTGATGCCGCGCACCGCTGGTTCAGGTCGGTGACGTCGGAACTGTTCGGCGCAACAGCAAACACGCGCAGGCGGAACCACGCATCGAATTGAAGTCGTCGATCATGCGATCTAGACCGGCTCCACCCCGCACCATTCCGCGATGAATAGCGCGGTGGCCTTCGTCGATTTCCGCAGCGAGTCCAGTTCGACATATTCGTTGAAGCCGTGCATCGCCGCCCCCGTCGCGCCGAAGCACAGGCTCGGGATGTTGTAGTTCAACCCGTAGAACCGCGTGTCCGTCAGCGCGGTGAATGCGCGGTCCGGCACCACGCCGCCGTAGACGGCGGCAAACGCCTTGCCGAAGGCAGCTTCCGGTTCGGCAGAATTCGTCAGCTCATAGCCCTCCGACAGGAAGCCCGACCATTCCACCTGCGGCGGGTTGTTGGAGAGAAATCTGTGGTCGCGCGCCGCCGCCGACACGCAGGCCAAAATCTCCTTCTGGCATTCGGCGATCGACCAGCCCGGCAGCACCGCAATCCGGCAATCGACGTCGCACCAGGCCGGCACGCTGGACGCCCAGTCGCCGCCCTTGATGATGCCGGGGTTGAAGTTGAGCGGATGGGCGACCGCCTTGAAATGACGATCCGCCTTGGCGCGCTCGTTCCACGCTTCTTCGAGCTTCTGCAACGAATGGATCAGGTGATACGCCGCCATGATCGCGTTGGCGCCGGCGCCGGCCTCGAACACATGCACCGGAAAGCCGCGCACCTTCAGGCGAAACCAGATCACGCCGACCTGCGAGCGCACCATCGTCTCACCCGTCGGCTCCGGGATGAAGCAGGCGTCCGCGCGGTAGCCGCGCTGCAATGTCGAGAGAGCGCCGACACCGGTGGACTCCTCCTCGATCACCGACTGGAAGTGAATGCGCGCCGTGGGCTTCAGGCCAGCGGCCTTGATCGCATCCAGCGCGTAGAGCGCGCCGATGGTGCCGGACTTCATGTCGCAGGCGCCGCGGCCGTACATCCTGCCATCCCTAATGACCGGCGAGAACGGCGGCGTCTCCCACATATCGAGGGGGCCGGCCGGAACGACGTCGCAGTGGCCCTGCAGGATCAGCGATTTGCCGGCATTGTTCGCGGGCCGGTAGGTGCCGACAACCGAGCGCGCCCTGGAGAAATCATGTTCGATCGGACCGAAACCGCGCAGATCCTTCAAATCCTCGACGTCGATATGCCAGTCGTCGACCTCATAGCCGCGCTGGCGCAGGAGATCGCCGATCATGTCCTGGCACGGCCCTTCAGCGCCACGGGTCGAGGGGATTGCAACGAAATCCCGTGTCGTCGCCAGTTGCGCATCAAAGCCGGCGTCGACGGCGTCGAGGATTTTCTGTTGCGTATCGGTCGTCATGCGGCGGCTCCAGTCGCGAATTCAACGGGGTCGGGAGCGCGCACCCTACCCCGTTCTCAGCCGCCGGCGTAATGCGCAAAATGCGCATCCCGCAATGCATCTTCGAGCGGGCGACCTGCCGAATAGAAGCTTAGCGATGCCGGGCGCTCGACACCGTCGAGAAGCCGCGGACACGGTTCGGGCGCGCCCAGCACGGTGCGCACCGGAATGCGCTCGGCATAGATCGGCAATGCATAGTCCTCTTCGTCGTCGCCAACGCCCTTGGCACGAATTTTAGCGGAAGCCTCTTCGATCTCCATCGCGATGACGGATGTCGCCTTGATCTCCTGCGCCGTGCTCTGCCGCAGGCTCGCGGTACGATCGGGGAAGAAGCGGTCGACCATGGCGACCAGCGCGCGTTCCTTCTCGGCTGGATCGTCGACGAGGTAGGCGGTGCCGAAGGCCATCACCGCGCGGTAGTCCGCCG
>JBKPMC010000077.1:0-4142 GCA_046731955.1 Pseudomonadota bacterium
TTGCAAATCTGCCGACCCCGCTCGAACCGATGAAGCGGCTGACCGCGCATCTCGGCGGACCGCGGCTGTGGGTCAAGCGCGAGGATGCGACCGGGCTCGGCTTTGGCGGCAACAAGTTGCGCAAGCTCGACTACGTCCTGCACGAGGCCGTTTCCAGCGGCGCCGATACGATCGTCTCGGGCGGTGTCGTGCAATCGAACAGCCAGCGGCAGGTCGCGGCGGTGGCGGCCAAGCTCGGCCTCGCCTGCCATCTTGCCGTCTATCACGGCCGGCTCGAACCGCCGACGCCGGAATACAAGATGTCCGGCAACGCGTTTCTCAATCGGCTGTTCGGCGCGCATCTCCATGATGTGCCGTGGACCGGCGACCGCAATGCCGCCATTCGCGCGCTGGTCGACGATCTCCAGGCGAAGGGTCACAAGCCCTATTTTGTTCCCTACGGCGTCTCGAATGCGCTTGGCGCCGTCGCCTATGCCACGACGATCGCCGAGATCGAACCGCAGGCCGCGCAATTGGGTTTTATGCCAACCGCGATCGTGCACTGTACCGGCAGCGCCGGCACGCAGGCAGGCCTCGTCGCCGGTGCCGCCGTCGCCATGCCAGACACGCGGATCGTCGGGATTGATATCGACGCCGAACCCACGCGGGTGCGCGCCGACGTCGTGGTGTTCGCGCGAGAGGCGTCCAACCTGCTTGATATTCCCTTCGACGAAGCAAGCGTGGAAGTCGTCGCTGGTCATGCCGGACCTGCCTACGGTGTCCCGCACGAAGCCACCATCGAAGCGATCCGCCTTGCCGGCCAGCTCGAGGCGCTTCCACTCGATCCCGTCTATTCGGGCAAGGGCCTCGCGGGCCTGATCGCCCTGATCCGCCAAGGACGCTGGCGCAAGGACGAGGATGTCATCTTCCTGCACACCGGCGGCGCACCGGCGCTGTTCGCCTACCAGAGCGCGCTCGGGATTTGAACTGAGCGAGGCAGAGTCATCAGGGATGGGTCTGCGAGATTGCAAACTTCGTCATTCCCGGAAACCCGCGAGAGCTGTTCTTCCTTATGCCGCCCTGGAGCCCTGCGGTTGGGCGACCAGATCGATGCCGAGCGCGTGAAGCACCTTGATGACGGTGCCGAATTCCGGCTTCGCGTCTCCGCCCAGTGCCCGGTACAAATTCTCTCGCGAGAGCCCGGCTTTTTCTGCCACCGCGCTCATACCGCGCGCACGGGCAACCGTGCCGATGGCAACAGCGATGGCAGATGCGTCTTCGGATTCGAGAGCTTCGTTGATGTAGGCTGCGATCATCTCGGGACTGTCGAGATATTCGGCTGCATCGAACGGCTTTGCTTTGGCCATTTCAGTCCTCCAACTCACTCGCCAATTTCTTGGCCGTCTTGATGTCCGAAGCCTGTGAACCCTTGTCCCCGCCACAAAGCAGAACGACGATCTCTTCACCGCGCTGAATGTAGTAAACCCGGTACCCCGGTCCGTAATGTATTCTCATCTCGCTGACCCCATCGCCAACCGGGGCAATGTCGCCGGGATTACCAAGGCTGAGACGATCGATCCTGGCCAGCACCTTCGCTCGGGCTCGAATGTCTCGCAGATCTCTGAGCCAGTTCGAGAATTCATCCGTTCTCTTGATCGTTGGCATCTGTAGCGTATACGCTACAGATGCCATTTTGTCAACCTGATACATGCCGGGGCACGCCGCTTTCGCAGCATCCCGGAACGACGCATGGTTAGATCACCGCCAATCGGCGACTACTCCCTAAAAGTAATAATCCCGGTTCGACCCATCATACGCGCCGGACTTCATGCAGCAGGCTTTGAAACCTGCGTCCGGAGCCGCATGGACATAGATCGTTGCGGCCGAGCTTTTCGGTCAGCTCGACATCGCCATGAACGACGCGCCGTCCACGCTTGACATGGGTTTCCGAGGGGAAGGACTTCCGCCGCTTACGCGAGATGCTGAAAGCAGGGGAGGTTTTCGAAATCGCGATGCTTGCGCATGGCACACCTCCAGAGGTTCGAAACGCGGCCCATTGCCGCGCGGCGTAGCTATCACAAGTGTCGTCCTAAAGTACAGCCTACGGAAATCACGGACGGATAGCTCACTTCATACTCACCACTGCCACCGCCAGCAGCGCCAGCATCAGTTCGCTCGTCACCAGTTGCACCGACGTCGTCGGCCGCTCGCGCCACTTCGCGATCTTCTCGGCGAACGACAGGCCAGCGTTGAAGAACAGCGGCTCATAGCCGTGCCGGAAGAATTTTGGAAATTTTGGCGCGAGCCAGGGCGTGAACAGGCCGTGGAGCACCGAGGTCAGCACGACGAACAGCACCACACCGCCCGCGATGTCGTGGCGGGCGAGTTTCAGGAGAAGCGCGGCGGCGGCGAACGACGGAAAACCCTGCAGGATGGCGGTCAGCGCAAAGCCTTCGAGCCGGTTCTGCGCGGACGATTTCGGGGCGGCGATCGCGTTCATGGCGGCAGTTCCTGCGCTTTACGTCCTCGGCGAGGACGGTGATGGGCGGGAGAATGAAAAATCGGGAGGGGATACGCCGTGACGCGGATCACGCTGTCTGAAGCTACTACCGGTCGCGTTGCCTGTCGGGCAAATCACGCATGGGTTGGTCCAGCGCTGGCAGCAAAAATATTCCGCTTCGCGATTACCCCAAATCACCCCTACAACTCGCGCCATCCCGCGCCCATGAGAGGGGCGTATCGCGATCGTCACGGACGTTGGGTGCGGGATGCGATGGACGTGGCAGCGTCGGGCGCGACGGAATCGCAGGGCGAGCTTCGGCTTGTGAGCGACCGGCTGGCGCGCAGACGACTGGCGCTTAAACGCCTTCGCCGGAATTTCGGTCGGCAGCACATGAGCCGGTTGAAGCGTTTTGGCGGAGGAAGCCGCGGACGGCAAAGGCGTGTGGTCCTGGCACCCGTGGCTGGTGTCAAGCTGATGGAGACTTGTCGGGCCCCACCGGGCTTCGGCCGGTCGCCAATCCGTCAGCGACGGAGGCCAAAGGAATTCGGCTCCGGGGAGAGCGCGCTATACGCGTTAAAACCATTGCGCAGGGAAGGCCGGGTGTTCCGGCGCACCTTGCGGTCACCCGTGTGCATTTTGTGCGCACGATCGCGGGTGCTGAGGGCACCCGGCTTTCCCTGCGCCCTCTTCGATTTCGAGGGCACCGCCGATCGCATCCCTCCGGGCGCCTCGCGCCGCGAGAATGCGATGGTGTGTCCAGCTGTCATTGCGAGCGAAGCGAAGCAATCCATCTCTCAGTACGGGGATAGATGGATTGCTTCGTCGCTTCGCTCCTCGCAATGACGGTGGAGAGAGTGAACCAGGCTGTTTGACATTCGAATCAGAAATCACGCGCGCGCGGCAGCCCCCTCACCCCGACCGGCGGTTGCTGGTGTTCTGCGTCAGATTGCCGTGCGCGGCCTGTTCGCGGATGTTGTTCTTTTCGTCGTCGCGATGGCCCTTGGTGGTGTCGAGGGGAACGCTGGGCGCACTGCCCGCGCCCTTGTGGCTCTGGTTACCTTCCGGGATCGGCGGTGCGGTTTTCGTCATCATGGTCTCCGTTATCAACGGATGAGAAACAACGCCGGCCGTGGCGGGATCGTTCCGAGGCCTATGTTCCGACAGGCCACGAGAAGAAGGCAAGATTGGTGATCAACCTCACGCCCAGCCGCGGGCGCTGCGTCTGCCGCTGGCAGAGCCGTCATCTCCGAAAGCGGTGACGGTCACGGGCCGGTAATGGTGTCGCCGGAGACCAGGTGTCGCAACCGGCGGGTTGAACCTTCTTCGCGGCGACCGCGTCCGAATACCTTCAGAAACATACCTTCATATACTTTAAATCCTTTTGCTGATTGATACCTGTGCGGTTCCGTTCAGAATGGGACCGGCCGCAATCGCGGGAATCGAACACAAGGTGGGCGAATGACCGAGGGATCAAATCGTCAGCACGTGCTGGATTTCCTCAACGTCCTGTATTCCGGCGACGTCGAAGCCACGCTCGAGCGCTGCACCGACGACATCGAATTCCTCGCCAACGCCCCGATCGACATCCTGCCGCATATGGGCCACCGCCGCGGCAAGGCCGAAATGCGCGAGATGTGGAATGCGGTGCGCGCCCGCTATT